>NZ_JNXR01000015.1:0-564597 GCF_000725475.1 Streptomyces durhamensis | reverse complement strand
GGCCGTCGCCTCCGTGCCCCCGCCCGCCCCCGCCTCCCTCCCGCTGCTGTCGGCTGTGGCACCGCCTCCCTCCGCCCTCGACTACGTCGGCTCCGGGCCGCCCACCTACGATCCCGAGCCCACCGCCCTGCCGGGTGCCGATCCGGAGGGGCTGGCGGAGCTGGTGGCGGACACCGTGCTGGACGGCGCCCGGTACGGGGCGTGCACGCTGCGGGCCGTGTCGCTGCGCGGGGACTCGGCGCGCTACCGCGGCGAGCCGCGCCGGGACTCGCTGCTGACCGCCCGGTTCGGCACGGGGGAGCAGGCGCTGGTGCTGGTCGCGATGGCGACCGGGGTCCGGGGCACGCCGGGCGCGCATCTGGCGGCGGCCGAGGCGTGCCGGTGGATCGGGCGGGCCGTGGGCCGCAGCCATCACCGGCTCGCGGAGGACATCCGGGCCGCCCGCCGCGGCGACCTGAAGTCCGGACTGCACCGGCTGACCGACCGCAGCCTCGGCAGGCTCCGGGCGAGCGCCGCCGAGCAGGGCGTCGACCCGGAGGAGTACGCGGCGAGCCTGCGCTGTCTGCTGCTGCCCGCCGACCCCGACTGCCGTACGCGCGTGTTCTTCGGCGTCGGCGACGGCGGCCTGTTCCGGCTGCGGAACGGCGAGTGGCAGGACATCGAGCCGCGCCTCGCGCCCCACGAGACCGGCGGCGCACCCGTCGTCGGCTTCGGCTCCCGTCCCGGGGGCGCGCCCGCCGAGACCCCCGAGGGCGACCGGCTCACCATGGACCTCGGCATCCCGACCCCGCCGAGCCCGTACGAGCCGGCGCCCGAGCCGCCCCGCGAGCCGTTCCGGTTCCGCGCCTCGGTGGCCCGCCCGGGTGATGCGCTGGTGATGTGCACCGCGGGCCTGGCCGATCCGCTGCGCGGCGAGGCCGCTCTCCCCGCCTACCTGGCCCGCCGCTGGTCCGGCCGCACCCCGCCGGGCCTCGCCGCGTTCCTCGCCGACGCCCAGGTACGGGTGAAGGGCTACGCCGACGACCGTACGGCGGCGGCCGTCTGGGAGGAGTGACCACCGGCCCTGGTGGGCATCGTCACCGGTCCCGACGCCCTCCGTCCCGCCGAAGATCGACGCCGGGATGGTCACCGGCTTCCCCCTGCCGGCCTCATGATCGTGCTGGACGGCGGGGGCCGCCCCATGTTTCCGAGGGCCCGCGCCGATCTGCGCAACGGGTCCCGGCCCTGGAGCCACCGGCGAAGGAGCGGATTTCGGCCACTTTCACGGCGTGTGACGGTCCGCCGACGGCCGGTGCCGGACGCATCTGCCTTGCCGTCCCGGGACATCCGTGGCGCCCAGCGCCGTACGGGAGGCCGGCGGACGGAGCGCGGCGCGGCCCGGCGGACGGTCCGGGCGCCGTACGGCCGTGGCCGAACCGCCGGTCATCGGGCATGTGCCAGGACTGCCCGGGTTCGTGCTGGGCAAGCATCCCCCGTGAACGTGTTCGACCAGGAGGGGCAGGGTCCAGCGGCGTGCGGGCGGGGGTCATGAAGAGTCAGGCACGAGGGGGCGGTCCCGCGGTCGTCGGGGGCTCCTCGGCGACGACGGGGGAAGAGGCCGACACCACCACGGAACACGCGCACCGGCTCCGGCGCAGGCTGGGCCGGGCGGATCTCAGGGCGGTGCCCGAGGCCCGCCGGGAGTTGCGCGAGCTGTTGCGGCACTGGGGCAAACCGGGCCGCTCGGAGATCGCCGAACTGCTCACCAGCGAACTGGTCACCAACGCGCTCGTCCACACCGACGACGACGCCGTCCTCACGGCCGTCGTGGAGGCGGGCGGACTGCGGGTGGAGGTACGGGACTTCGTGTCCCGCAGACCGGACCTGAGAGGCCCGGACTCGGACGACGACACCCATGGGCGCGGCCTGGTGCTGGTGCAGTCCCTCGCGGACGCCTGGGGTGTACGGCCGCACGGGGTGGGCAAGTCGGTGTGGTTCGAGCTGGGCGCCGAGGCCGCGTGAGCCTTCCGCCGGAGGCGGGCTCACGGGTGCGGGTGCGTGGTGGCCGGTCGCGCCCACGCGGGGGAGTCGCGTACCGGCAGCAGAACCCCGTGTCCCTGGGGGTGGTGCGCTTCCGCCGCCCGGAGACGGACCGGGGGCGCGACCCGTGCGGTCACGCCCCCGGCCCCTCGAAGCGGGGGTGCTAGCCGAACTGCTGCTCCAGGTCCTTCAGCTTGCGCTCCAGGGAGTCCAGGCGCGGCAGGGCCATGGTGTCGTCCTCGGCGGTGAGGTCGACGGTCACCTGCTCAGCGGATCCGGCGCGGACCGGCTGCAGGGAGGGGCGGGCGCGTACGGGCAGCTGTTCCGCGCCGGATATGGCAGGCTCCGCGGTCGCCGGGGCGGGGCCACGCTCCACCGCCTGTACCTCGACCTGCCGTCCGCCGCGGCCGACGAAGCCCCGGTGGCCCCGGCTGATGGCCTTCAGCTGGGCCCGCTCGATCCGCTGCTGGTCGCGCCGGCGCTGCCGCGTCTCCTCCTTCTGCCGCCTGTCCTCGCGGACCTCCTCGACGGCCTCGTCCAGGCTGCGCACGCCCTCCAGGAGCATCAGCGACCAGGCCCTGTAGGTCTCGCGGGGGGCCCGCAGCCAGCGGACGATGCGGATCTGCGGCAGCGGGCGCGGCACCAGGCCCTGCTCGCGCAGCGCGGCCCGTCGGGTCTGCTTCAGCGCCCGGTCGAACAGGACGGCCGCCGACAGGGACATGCCGGAGAAGAACTGCGGAGCTCCCGCGTGGCCGATGCCCCGGGGGGCGTGCACCCAGTTGAACCACGCCGCGGCGGCGGCGAACAGCCACACGAGGATCCGGGAGCCGAGGGCCGCGTCACCGTGGCTGGCCTCGCGCACCGCGAGGACGGAGCAGAACATCGCCGCGCCGTCCAGGCCGAACGGCACCAGGTACTGCCAGCCATCGGTCAGTCCCAGATTCTGTTCGCCGAAGCCGACGAGGCCGTGGAAGGAGAGGGCGGCGGCGACCGCCGCACAGCAGAACAGGAGCACATACGAGGCCGTGCCGTAGATGGCCTCCTTGCGTCTGCGGCGTTCCTCGCTGCGCTCCCAGGAGTCGTCCGCGCTCGCGTTCTCCCCGGAGGAGCGCTTGCCGCGCGCGAGCACCGCCACCGCCGCCAGCATCCCCAGGAGCAGTACGGCGCCCGGAAGCAGCCAGTTCAGCGATATGTCGGTCAGTCTCATCAGGGGTCCCTTGCATTGGGATAGGGCGTAACGCCCGCCATAGTGGCCCACTCCCGAGGGCCCTCAGGGGGTTTCGGGGCAAGAGGCCGCCAAGGAAGTGCAAGGGGATGCCCAGGGCGGCGTTCTGCTCGAACTGCCGCGTGAGGGGCGGGAGTTGAGTTCGAATAAGACTACCCGTACGGATGGTTCCGCGGATAGTTCCCGTGACGGCTGGGGGAGTTGTGAATCACGGCCGGTGATGATCTTACTGACGTTGATCGTAGTGGTGGCCGCGTCGCAACCCGGCCCGGGGCGGGTGATCGGCGGCGGCCGGCCCCCGTGCGCGAAGGTAAGGCTGGCCTTATCGATGCTGGGTGAATTTGCACTGCCGCTTCGGGCGCCTAAGGTGCTTGACGGACCAGTGACAACCCGTCGTTAATGACCCAAGTGCCGACAAGCCCGCCAGGAGGAGCCGTGAAGCAGCGCGCACAGGGCTCCGCAGAGGCGGGGAGACCGAAGACGCCCGAAGACGCCCGGGTCCCGGCCCAGGCGCGACCGGCCGACGCCCCGGACGGCTTCCGGGAGCGCGACACCGCCCTGCCCGCCGCACGCGGCGAGCACACGCACGGTGAGCGGCCGATTCCCGGCCCGCGGCCGGTGCGGCGTTCCTCGGTACGCGCGCAGGTCCTGGACGCGCTGCGGACGGCGCTGGTGACCGGGGAGCTGAAGCCGGGCGAGGTCCACTCGGCGCCGGTGCTCGGCGAACGGTTCGGGGTCTCGGCCACGCCGGTGCGCGAGGCCATGCAGCAGCTCGCCCTGGAGGGCGCCGTCGAGGTCGTGCCCAACCGAGGCTTCCGGGTCGTCGAGCGGGGGACGCGCGAGCTGGCCGAGCTGGCGGAGGTGCGCGGGCTCATCGAGGTGCCGGTGATGCTGCGGCTCGCCCGGACGGTGCCGGGCGAGCGCTGGGCCGAGCTGCGGCCGCTGGCGGAGGAGACGGTGCGCGCGGCCGCCGCCGGCTGCCCCGCGACGTACGCGGAGTCCGACCGGGCCTTCCACCGGGCGCTGCTCGCCCTGTCCGGGAACGAGCAGCTGGTGCGGATCGCGTCGGACCTGCACCGGCGGTCGCAGTGGCCGCCGGTACGGCGCGGCAGGGCCGGCCTGGTGGCGGACGCGGCGGAGCACATGGCCCTCCTGGACGCGCTGACCGACCGCGACCTGGACGTCGTCCGGGAGCTGGTGGAAGAACACTTCGCGGGCGCGACCTGAGCCGGTACGACGGGCGTGGCCCCGGGTGCGGGGGTCCGTCGTGGTCGTTCACACCCACCCGGTGGGAGCAGCGGCTCGTCTGCGGCCTCGCGCCGCTTCAGGACGCCTCTGCTGAGGCTCCCCAGGGGGTGCGGCGTGGGTGCGGACCGGCTCCCGGTCTCGGGTGCGAGCCGAGCCGGTGCGGTGGGCTCGGGCGGGGTGCGACTCCGTCGTGGTCGCACGCGCCCGCCGGGCGGAGCCACGGCTCGCCTGTGGCCCCGCGCCGCTTCACCGCTGGGCCTCGCCGGGAGGGGCGGCGTGGGCGCGGCCGGCTCCGGGGCTCGGGCGCGGGCTGAGCCGGTGCGGTGGGTGGGTGTGGTCGGGTGCGAGGGTCTGTGTCGTGGGCGGCGTGGGTCCACCGTCGTCGTTCGCGCCCCCGGTGGGAGCGGCAGCTCGCCTGTGGCCTCGCGCCGTGCGGCTCCCCAGGGGGCTCTGTCGGTATGCGGCTCGGCCGGGTGGGTGCGTCCGCCCCCCGGGGCTCGGGCGCGGCCTGAGCTGGTGCGTCAGGCGTCGCGGTGCGTGGGTGTTCGCGCCCGCAGCGTGGGAGCCGTAGCTCCGCCGCGGGCCCGCGCCGCTGCACTGCTGAGGCTGCCCAGGGGTGCGGCGTGCGCTCGGCCGGCGCCGGGGTCGGGTGCGGGCTGAGCTGGTGCGGTGGGCGTGGGTCCGTCGTGGGCGTTTGGGCCCGCGGGGTGGGAGCCGTAGCTCGTCCGCGGGCCCGCGCCGCTGCACCGTTGAGGCTGCCCAGGGGTGCGGCGTGCGCTCGGCCGGCGCCGGGGTCGGGTGCGGGCTGAGCTGGTGCGGTGGGCGTGGTCGGGTGCGCGGGTCCGTGTCGTGGGGTGCGTGGGTCCGTCGTGGGCGTTTGGGCCCGCGGGGTGGGAGCCGTAGCTCGTCCGCGGGCCCGCGCCGCTGCACTGCTGAGGCTCGCCGAGAGGGGCGGGGCCGGCGGGGCCGTGCCCCGGCGGTGAGGTGGTATCCGCGCGTCCCTACGCCGTGGCCACCCCCGGAGCCGGCGGAGCCAACTGGCGGGCCAGCCACGTCGGTACACCGCCCAGCAACCGGAACAACCGCCGGGCCTCCTCGCGCAGGCGGGACGCCTCCGGCTCGGACTCCGCGTCGGCCAGCGAGGCCAGCGCGGGGGCCGTACCCACCAGGTAGCCCAACTCCTCGCGGATCCGCAGTGATTCGGCGAAGCCGTGCCGCGCCTCCGTCAACTCCCCGTCCCGCAGAGCGAGTCCGGCGAGATGGCGCCAGGTGAAGGACAGCAGCAGCGGGTCGGTGTGCGCGGCGGCGCCCGCGTGCGCCCGGCGGTACGCGGCGCGAGCCGCCTGCGGGGAGCGGGTCAGGTTCTCGGCGACCAGGCCCCGGCGGAAGTCCAGCAGGGCCCGGCCGGGCGCCCCCGGAGGGACCAGCGCCGCCGCCCGCCCCAGCGCGGCCCGCGCCTCGTCCGCGCGGTCCCGGACGCCGTGCAGGGTGGCCGTGTAGGCGAGTTGGCCGCGTTCGCAGGCGGCGGCCCCCCGCTCGTCGTCGGTGTGGGCCAGCGCCTCCGCCGTCCGCAGGGCGTCCTCCGCCTGCTCCCAGCCCCGCTCGGTGTACAGACACCGTTCGACCAGCAGCGCGGCCCGCTGCAGGGCCGTGCCGGGGGAGTCGGTCGGCAACAGGGCCGCCGCGTCCGCCCAGCAGGCCCGCGAACGCAGCCGCCATACCGCGGTCTGGAGCGGATCGTCACCGGGGGTCGTTCCGTTACCAGACATGGCGGTATGCGCCACGTTGCCCTCCCCGAGCACGCCATCGAGCTGTTGAGTGGTGGCCGCATTCCAGCACCAATCGCGGCACCGGGCCAAGAGGGTGGGTGAAAATTTTCACAAAGTCGTGGGGCGCGGGCGTGACCGGGTTCGGCCGCGACGCGCCCCCGCCGGCCTCAGCTCATCCGCAGGGCCAGGAAGAAGTCCAGCTTGTCCTCCAGGCGCGAGAGGTCCCGTCCCGTCAACTGCTCGATACGGCCGACCCGGTAGCGCAGCGTGTTGACGTGCAGGTGGAGCCGGGTGGCGCAGCGGGTCCAGGAGCCGTCGCAGTCCAGGAACGCCTCCAGGGTCGGGATCAGCTCGGCCCGGTGGCGGCGGTCGTAGTCCTTCAGCGGGTCCAGCAGACGGGCCGTGAACGCGCGGCGGACGTCGTCCGGGACGAACGGGAGCAGCAGGACGTGGCTGGCCAGTTCCTGGTGGCCGGCGGCGCAGACCCGGCCGGGGCGGGCCGCCGCCACCCGGCGGGCGTGCCGGGCCTCCTCCAGGGCGCCGCGCAGGCCCTCCGCCGAGTGCACGGCCGCGCTGACGCCGAGGGTGAGCCGCCCGTCGTCGTTCAGGCCCGCCGACAGCGTCTCGCGCACCGACTGCAGCAGGGAATCGGCCAGCAGGCCGGTCTCCGAGCCGTCGTGCTCGGAGGAGACCGCCGGGAGCGGGACGAGCGCGATGGCCTCGTCGCCGGTGTGCGCGACGGCGATCCGGTCCGAGGGCTCGGGACCGGTGGCCAGCGGGTCGACCAGCACCTCCTCCAGCAGCGACTGGGCGACGGGGCCGCCCTCGACCTCCCCGCCCTCCCACTCCACGCGGGCCACGACCACCTGCCAGTGCGGGGCCGCGCCGAGCCCGGGCAGCAGCACGGGAGCGGCCACCCGCAGGCGCGCGGCGATCTCGGCGGGCGCGGCACCCGTCTGCACCAGCTCCAGCACCTCCTGGGCGAGTCGGCGCCGTACCGTGCGCGCCGCGTCCCGTCTGTCGCGCTCGACCGCGATCAGCTGGGTCACGCCCTGCAGCAGGTCCAGCCGCTCCTCGGGCCAGTCACCGGCGTCCGCCTCGACGGCCAGCAGCCAGTCCGACAGCACCGACTCGCGCACGTCGCGGGCGGCCTGCGGGGAGCGGCCGGAGGAGCGGATCGGGAACAGCGAGTACGTGGCGCCGCCCAGCAGGAGCCGGTGCGGGCCGCGCCGGCCGGTGCGGGTGGCCGCGAGGTGCTCGGCGGCCAGCCTCGCGCAGATCTCCGCGGCCAGCGCCGGGCCCGTCACCTTGGAGCCGGCGATCAGCCGGCCGGTGGGGGAGAGCACCCAGGCGCGCAGGTCCAGGTCGGTGCCGAGCAGGTCCAGGACCACGTCCGGGCCGCCGCCCGCCGGGCCCGAGGTCATCATCCGCCGGTGCCGGTCCACGACGGCCGCAAGGTCCCCGGCACGCTCGCTGGAGACCTGCCGTACGACGTGCTCGGTGATCGTGGCGAAGGCCACCGACTCGTGCACCGCGAACAGGGGCAGCCGGTGCTTCACGCAGGCCAGCACCAGGTCGTCCGGGATGTCGCCCAGCTCGGCCTCACCGGCCGCGAGCGCCGCCACCCCGGCCTGCACCAGGATCCGTACGAACGGCTCGGAGTCCTCCGCGTCCCGGCGCCAGGCCAGGCCGGTCAGCACCAGCTCGCCCCCGGAGAGGTACCGGCTCGGATCGCGCAGGTCGGTGGTCATCACCCCGCGCACCGAACGGTCCAGCTCCTCCTCGCCGCCGAGCAGCCGCAGGCCCAGCACATCGGTGTCCAGAAGTGCGCGCAGCCGCATCTCGTCGCCGCCGTTCTTTGTCTCGAAACCTACGATGGATCTTGGAGGGTGACGGGAGAAGGGCCCGGCACGGGCCGTACAGGGCACTCTCCGGGGTCTTCACGCTGTTTCCTGCGTTTCCCCAGGAAATCGGAGAGGTTACCGATGACCTCCGTTCATACGAATCTACAAGATGCCCACCGTGGCCAGCCAACTCCTTCATGGTTTCGGTGACTGACCGCACTGGAGTAAGGGGCGGTGTACTGAGTCCACTCCGCGTTAACAGCACATGAACGAGCCGGGCCCGCCGCACACGGATTGGCTCAATCTGCACGACCCACGAGACGAAGAAGAAGAGAGCCGGTCATGGACTTCCTTCGCCCCGCCAGCTGGGAGGAGGCGCTCGCCGCGAAGGCCGAGCACCCCACCGCTGTGCCGATTGCGGGTGGCACCGACGTGATGGTCGAGATCAACTTCGACCACCGCCGGCCCGAGTACCTGCTCGACCTCAACCGCATCGGCGACCTCACCGAGTGGGAGGTCGGCGAGGAGAGCGTACGGCTGGGTGCCTCCGTCCCGTACACCAGGATCATGGAGAATCTCCGTGCCGAGCTGCCGGGCCTCGCGCTCGCCTCGCACACGGTCGCCTCCCCGCAGATCCGCAACCGCGGCGGCGTCGGCGGCAACCTCGGCACGGCCTCGCCCGCCGGTGACGCCCACCCCGCACTCCTCGCGGCCGGCGCCGAGGTCGAGGCGGAGTCGGCGGCCCGCGGCACCCGCCTCATCCCGATCGACGAGTTCTACACCGGCGTCAAGCGCAACGCGCTCCAGCCCGACGAGCTGATCCGCGCCGTGCACGTCAAGAAGGCCGACGGCCCGCAGCAGTACTCCAAGGTCGGCACCCGCAACGCCATGGTCATCGCCGTGTGCGCCTTCGGTCTCGCCCTGCACCCCGAGACCCGGACCGTGCGGACCGGCATCGGCTCGGCCGCGCCCACGCCCGTCCGGGCCAAGGCCGCCGAGGAGTTCCTGAACGCGGCCCTGGAGGAGGGCGGCTTCTGGGACAACGGAAAGATCATCACCCCGTCGGTCGCCAAGCAGTTCGCGGAGCTGTGCTCCGGCGGCTGCAACCCGATCGACGACGTCCGGGGCACCGCGAGCTACCGCCGCCACGCGGTCGGCGTGATGGCCCGCCGGACGCTCACCTGGACCTGGGAGTCGTATCGCGGCGCCCGCCGCGCATCTGAGGGAGCTGCGTAATGCGCGTCAACTTCACCGTCAACGGACGTCCGCAGGAGGCCGACGACGTCTGGGAGGGCGAGTCCCTGCTGTACGTCCTGCGTGAGCGGCTCGGTCTGCCGGGTTCGAAGAACGCCTGTGAGCAGGGCGAGTGCGGCTCCTGCACCGTGCGGCTCGACGGCGTGCCCGTCTGCTCCTGCCTGGTCGCCGCCGGTCAGGTCGAGGGCCGCGACGTCGTGACCGTCGAGGGCCTGGCGGACTTCGCCAAGCAGCGCGCCGAGGGCGGCTGCGCGACCGGCGCCTGCGGCTCGAACGGCACCGCCCTCGACGAGGCCAAGCAGTGGAAGGCCAAGGGCACCGACTCCCAGACCGGTGAGGGCACCGAACTCTCGCCGATCCAGCAGGCGTTCATCGACGCCGGCGCCGTCCAGTGCGGCTTCTGCACGCCGGGCCTGCTCGTCGCCTCCGACGAGCTCCTGGAGCGCAACCCGAACCCGTCCGACGCGGACATCCGTGAGGCGCTGTCGGGCAACCTGTGCCGCTGCACGGGCTACGAGAAGATCATGGACGCGGTCCGCCTCGCGGCCGCCCGCCAGTCCGAGGAGGTCTGACGATGCCCACCAACGGCGCCCCTACGAAGATCACGCAGGGCTCCCAGACCAAGGGCGGCATCGGCGAGTCCACGCTGCGCCCGGACGGCACCCTCAAGGTCACCGGTGAGTTCGCGTACTCGTCCGACATGTGGCACGAGGACATGCTGTGGGGCCAGATCCTGCGCTCCACCGTCGCGCACGCCGAGATCGTCTCGATCGACATCTCCGAGGCCCTCGCCATGGCGGGCGTGTACGCCGTCCTGACCTACGACGACCTGCCCACCGAGGTGAAGAACTACGGCCTGGAGATCCAGGACACCCCGGTCCTCGCGCACGGCAAGGTACGCCACCACGGCGAGCCGGTCGCGCTCGTCGCCGCCGACCACCCGGAGACGGCCCGCCGCGCCGCCGCGAAGATCAAGGTCGACTACCGGGAACTCCCGGTCATCACCGACGAGGCCTCCGCGACCGCGCCGGACGCGATCCTCGTCCACGAGAACCGCGACGACCACCACGCCGGGCACGTCCCGCACCCCAACATCGTGCACCGCCAGCCGATCATCCGCGGCAACGTGGAGGAGGCCCGCAAGCGGGCCGACGTGATCGTCGAGGGCGAGTACACCTTCGGCATGCAGGACCAGGCCTTCCTCGGCCCCGAGTCCGGCCTCGCCGTGCCCGAGGAGGACGGCGGCGTCCACCTCTACGTCGCCACCCAGTGGCTGCACTCGGACCTCAAGCAGATCGCCCCGGTCCTCGGCCTGCCCGAGGAGAAGGTGCGCATGACGCTCTCCGGCGTCGGCGGCGCGTTCGGCGGCCGCGAGGACCTGTCGATGCAGATCCACGCCTGCCTGCTCGCGCTGCGCACCGGCAAGCCCGTCAAGATCGTCTACAACCGGTTCGAGTCCTTCTTCGGACACGTCCACCGGCACCCGGCCAAGCTCTACTACGAGCACGGCGCCACCAAGGACGGCAAGCTCACGCACATGAAGTGCAAGATCGTCCTGGACGGCGGCGCCTACGCCTCCGCCTCCCCGGCGGTCGTGGGCAACGCCTCCTCGCTGAGCGTCGGCCCGTACGTCGTCGACGACGTCGACATCGAGGCCATCGCCCTCTACAGCAACAACCCGCCCTGCGGTGCCATGCGCGGCTTCGGCGCGGTCCAGGCGTGCTTCGCCTACGAGGCGCAGATGGACAAGCTGGCGAAGAAGCTGGGCATGGACCCGGTGGAGTTCCGGCAGCTGAACGCGATGGAGCAGGGCACGATCATGCCGACCGGGCAGCCGGTCGACTCCCCGGCCCCGGTCGCCGAACTGCTGCGCCGCGTCAAGGCGATGCCGCTGCCGCCGGAGCGCCAGTGGGAGTCCAGCGAGGGCGCCGACGTACGGCAGCTGCCCGGCGGTCTGTCCAACACCACGCACGGCGAGAACGTCGTACGCGGCGTCGGCATCGCCGTGGGCATCAAGAACGTCGGCTTCTCCGAGGGCTTCGACGACTACTCCACCGCCAAGGTGCGCATGGAGGTCATCGGCGGTGAGCCGGTCGTGACCGTGCACACCGCGATGGCGGAGGTCGGCCAGGGCGGTGTCACCGTCCACGCCCAGATCGCCCGCACGGAGCTGGGCGTCACCCAGGTGACCATCCACCCGGCCGACACCCAGGTCGGCTCCGCCGGCTCCACCTCGGCCTCCCGGCAGACGTACGTCACCGGCGGCGCCGTGAAGAACGCCTGTGAGCTGGTCCGCGAGAAGGTCCTGGAGATCGGGCGCCGCAAGTTCGGCTCCTACCATCCGGCCTGGGCGACCGCCGAACTCCTGCTGGAGGGCGGCAAGGTCGTCACCGACGGCGGCGAGGTCCTCGGCGACCTGGCCGATGTCCTGGAGGGCGAGGTCGTGGAGATCGAGGAGGAGTGGCGGCACCGGCCGACCGAGGCCTTCGACCTGCGCACCGGTCAGGGCAACGGACACGTCCAGTACTCCTTCGCGGCGCACCGCGCGGTCGTCGAGGTCGACACCGAGCTCGGCCTGGTCAAGGTCATCGAGCTGGCCTGCGCCCAGGACGTCGGCAAGGCGCTCAACCCGCTCTCCGTCGTCGGCCAGATCCAGGGCGGTACGACCCAGGGCCTGGGCGTCGCGGTGATGGAGGAGATCATCGTCGACCCGAAGACCGCCAAGGTCAGGAACCCCTCCTTCACGGACTACCTGATCCCCACGATCCTCGACACGCCGACCATCCCGGTCGACGTGCTCGAACTCGCCGACGACCACGCCCCTTACGGGCTGCGCGGCATCGGCGAGGCCCCGACCCTGTCGTCCACCCCGGCCGTCCTCGCGGCGATCCGGAACGCGACCGGGCTGGAGCTCAACCGCACTCCGGTACGGCCCGAGCACCTCACGGGGACCGCGTAACAACCCCACAGCTCTCCGGGCGGCGCAGGGAACGTCACACACTCCGCCGCGCCGCCCGGAGGAACCCCCCTTCGAGTTCCGCACCGCTCGCGGTCCTTGAAGTCCCCGGAAATTCGTTCGTCTCGGGCCGTCCCCCGGGTCGTCCATTCCCCAAATCCCGTGACCGCCAGGGCGGTTGCACGGGTGCCCCTGTGAACCTTGGGAGATGGCCCATGACCCAGCAGTCAGTGGAGCCCACGAACACCGCCGAAGACGCGGGCGCGGGTTCGCGTCCGCCGGCCGGCAGGTCGTGGCTCGACCGGTACTTCCACATATCCGAAAGAGGATCCACCGTCGCGACCGAGGTCCGCGGTGGCGTCACCACCTTCATGGCGATGGCGTACATCCTCCTGCTCAACCCGGTGATCCTCAGTGGCGCGGACAAGTCCGGCGACTCTCTGGGGCAGAAGGCGCTCATCACGGCCACCGCGCTAGGCGCCGCGGCCACCACCCTCCTCATGGGCTGGGCGGGCAAGGTGCCGCTCGCCATGGCCGCCGGGCTCTCCGTCTCCGGTGTGCTGGCCGGACTGGTCATGGGGACCAAGGACCTGACGTGGGCCCAGGGCCTGGGCATGTGCGTCGCGTACGGCGTCGTGATCATGCTCCTGGTGGTCACGGGTCTCCGCGAGATGATCATGAACGCGATCCCGTTGCCGCTCAAGCACGGCATCACGATCGGCATCGGCCTGTTCATCGCGTTCATCGGTCTGGTCAAGGCCGGGTTCGTGCACGCCGGCACGGCGACCCCGGTCACCCTGGGCGCCAACGGTGAGCTGGTCGGCTGGCCCGTCCTGCTCTTCGCCGTCACGCTGCTGCTCATCTTCGCCCTGCAGTCCAGGAACGTTCCGGGCGCGATCCTCATCGGCATCGTCACCGGCACCGTGCTCGCGCTGGTCGTCAACGCGGCCGGCCTCGTCGACGACAAGTCCTGGGCCAACGGCGAAGGCCCCGCACTGCACGGCAGCGCCGTGTCGATGCCGGACTTCTCGCTCATCGGCAAGGTGTCCTTCGGCGGCCTCGGCGACGTCGGCTACATGACGGTCACCTTCATCGTGTTCACGCTCGTGCTCGCCGGCTTCTTCGACGCCATGGCCACCATCATCGGCATCGGCACCGAGGCCAACCTCGCCGACTCCCAGGGGCGGATGCCCGGCCTGTCCAAGGCGCTGTTCATCGACGGTGCCGGCGGCGCCATCGGCGGTGTCGTCGGCGGCTCCGGCCAGACCGTGTTCGTCGAGTCCGCGACCGGCGTCGGAGAGGGCGCCCGGACGGGGCTGGCCTCGGTCGTCACCGGTGGGTTCTTCGCCCTCTGTCTCTTCTTCACGCCGATCACGGCGATCGTGCCGCGCGAGGTGGCCTCGGCCGCCCTCGTCACCATCGGCGCGATGATGATGATGAACGCCCGCCACGTGGACTGGGGAGACCGCTCCGTCGCGATCCCGGTCTTCCTGACCGTCGTCACCATGCCGTTCACGTACTCGATCACCCCCGGTGTCGCCGCCGGTGTCATCTCCTACGTCGTCATCAAGATCGCCCAGGGCAAGTGGCGGGAGATCGGCCCCTTCATGTGGGGTCTGACGGTCCTCTTCCTCATCTACTTCTCACTCCATCCCATCCGGGCGGCCCTGGGCGTGCACTGACGCCCGGACCCGGCACGCATCCCTTGACCTGATCAGGAGGCCGAACATGCTGGACATCGCCGACGAGCTGAACCGGTGGGTCGAGCAGGGACGTGACTTCGCCGTCGCCACCGTGGTGGCCGTCGGCGGGAGCGCGCCCCGGCAACCGGGCGCCGCGCTCGCCGTCGACAGTGCGGGCACGGCCATCGGTTCGGTCTCCGGCGGATGCGTGGAAGGGGCCGTGTACGAGCTGTGCCGACAGGCGCTGGAGGACGGCGAGACCGTCCTGGAGCGCTTCGGGTACAGCGACGAGGACGCCTTCGCCGTCGGCCTGACCTGTGGCGGCATCATCGACATCCTCGTCACACCGGTCCGGGCGGACGGTCCCGCCCGGCCGGTGGTCGCATCCGCGCTGGCCGCCGCCGCCCGTGGGGAGGCGGCGGCGGTCGCGCGGATCGTGGAGGGACCGGCTCAGCTGCGGGGCCGGGCCCTCCTCGTCCGCCCCGACGGTTCGTACGACGGCGGGTTCGGTGCCCATCCGGAACTGGACCGCACCGTCGCCGCCGAGGCCGGCGCGTTCCTGGACGCCGGCCGCACCGGCACGCTGGAGATCGGCGAGCAGGGCTCACGCTGCGGCGCGCCGCTCACGGTCCTGGTCGAGTCCTCCGTCCCCGCCCCCCGCATGATCGTCTTCGGCGCCATCGACTTCGCCTCCGCACTGGTCCGCGTCGGCAAGTTCCTCGGCTACCGCGTCACCGTGTGCGACGCCCGCCCGGTGTTCGCCACGCGCACCCGCTTCCCCGAGGCCGACGAGATCGTCGTCGAGTGGCCCCACACGTACCTGGAGCGCACCGAGACCGACGGCCGTACGGTCCTGTGCGTCCTCACCCACGATGCCAAGTTCGACGTCCCCCTGCTGCGCCTGGCCCTGCGCCTGCCGGTCGCCTACGTCGGCGCGATGGGCTCCCGCCGCACGCACCTGGAGCGCAACGAACGGCTCCGCGAGGTCGGCGTCACCGAACTGGAGCTGGCCCGGCTGCGCTCCCCGATCGGGCTCGACCTCGGCGCCCGTACGCCGGAGGAGACGGCCCTGTCCATCGGCGCCGAGATCGTCGCCAGCCGGCGCGGCGGCAGTGGCGTCTCGCTCACCGGGGCACACACCCCCATCCACCACGACACGGCGTCCCGGCGGCCCGTGCGGATCGGGTCGGTGGCCTGAGGGCCCGGCCCACGCCCGCCTGAGGAGCCATCGCCGGCCGCCCGGCCCACGCCCGCCTGAGGAGCCATCGCCGGCCGCCCGGTTCACGCCCGCCTGAGGAGCCGGTTCGCCGCCCGGCCGAACATCACGCGTGCGGTGCGTTCCAGTACGCCGTCGAAGGCGTGCGGCAGGAACCGCACCCGCAGCTCCTCCCGCCACACCACCCGGCTGCGGCCCCCGGGTCCCGCGAGGACCTCGATCTCCGCCCAGCCCCGCACCACCCGGCCGCGTTTCTCCAGGCGGCACAGGCCGCCCTCGCCGTCGGCGGGCGGCCGCCAGACCGTCACCTCCATGACGTCGTCGACGGCCAGCGGACCGAGGCCGGAACGGGCCACGAACCGTGTGCCCACGCTGGTGGGCTCCGGTGTGAGCACCCGGACCCGGGTCAGCGGGACCGCGTCGGCGTGGCGGGACCAGGTGGTGAGCCGGCGCCACGCCTCGTCGAGCGGAAGCGGGGCCGTGCGGGCGAAAGAGAAGGTCGGCACGGCACGATCGTAGGCAATGGCCGCCGGTCACCGGCGCGTTCGGCCCCGCCTCGGCCGGGCGGCCGGGCGGTCAGGGCCGGTAGACCTTGCCCGGTTCCGCCTTGCCGGGCGCCAGCAGCTGGGGGACCGTCACGAAGACGTAGCCGCGCTTCTTCAGCGCGTCGATGATGCCCGGCACGGCGGGCACGGTGCCCGGGTAGATGTCGTGCAGCAGGATGATCCCGTCGCGGGAGGACTGGTCCAGGACGCGCTTGGTGATGAGCGCCGAGTCGTTGGTCGTGTAGTCCTTGGCGGTCACGCTCCACAGCACCTCCGCCAGGCCCAGCTCCTTGGCGATCTGGTGCACGTTGCTGTCCGTACGGCCCTGCGGCGGGCGCATCAGGGTGGGCTTGTGCCCGGTCAGCCGCTCGATCGCGTCGTCGGGCCGCTTCAGTTCCTCGCGTATCTGCGCGTCCGATATCTCCGTGAGGATCTTGTGGTCCCAGGTGTGGCTCGCGACCTCGTGGCCCTCGGCTGCCATCCGCTTGACCAGCTGCGGGTACTTCTCGATGTGGTTCTTGCCGAGCAGGAAGAAGGTGGCCTGGACCTTCTTCTCCTTGAGGATGTCGAGCAGCCGCGCCGAGTTCTCGCTGGGCCCCGCGTCGAAGGTGAGCGCGATGCACTTGGCCTCGCGGCAGTCCACGGTCCCGAACTTCGCCGGCGCCCCGTGTGCCGCCTCGGCCCGCACGGCGCTCGGTGCGGTGGTGTCGACCTGGGCGCAGCCGGACAGCGTGAGCGCCAGCCCGAGGGCGGCCGAGGCGAGCGCGGCCGGACGCAACCTCCGGGCGGTTTCGCGCGTCTTCCGGTTCGCGGGCTTCGGCGTCGGGATCTTGTGGGCTTGAGGCATGCGGGGACTATACACGCAGTGTATAGAGCTGGTGTGCGAATACCCCTCCCGGAAATCCGGGGAAGCGACCAGACCGGGACGCCCGACCAGGAGCACCATGGAAGGAGAGGCTCCGCGGAGGAGGACGAGCCATGCGCTTCCGGGACCGTGCCGAAGCCGGGCGGGAACTCGCCGGACTGCTGAGTGACCTGCAGGACCAGGGCGCCCTCACCGACCCCCTCGTCCTCGCCCTGCCGCGCGGCGGCATCGCCGTCGCCGAGCCCGTCGCCCGCGCGCTCGGTGCCCCGCTCGACGTGCTCATCGTGCGCAAGATCGGCGCCCCGCACCACCAGGAGTTCGCCGTCGGCGCGCTCGTCGGGGACGACCCGCCCCTCTACAACGCCGGCACCCTGGACCGGCTCGGCCTGACCGAGGAATCCATGGCCCCGGTGGTGGAGCGCGAGCGGAAGGAACTGCGCCGCCGCGAGGAGCGCTACCGTGCCGGCCGTCCGGCGCCGGACCCGGCGGGCCGCACGGTGATCGTGATCGACGACGGCCTCGCCACCGGCGCCACCGCCCGCGCGGCCCTGCGCCACGTCCGCCGCCGGCGGCCCGCGCACCTCGTGTTGGCCGTCCCCGTCGGCGCCCCGGACTCCCTGGACCTGCTCGCCGCCGAGGCCGACACGATCCTGTGCCCGCACCGGCCGGCCGCCTTCTCCGCCGTCGGCCAGTGGTACGAGGACTTCGAGCAGCTCACGGACGCGGAGGTGCTGGCCGCGCTGCAGCTGCACCGGTCCTGACGCGGGGCCGGCCCCGCCCGCGGCGCGCCGTCGCCGGGAGCGGAGGCGTCCTGGCCGCGCGCAGTTCCCCGCGCCCCTTCGGGTGCGGCGCGCCGTCCCCTTCGAAAGGGGCCCCGCCGGGCAGCGCGCCGTGCGGTCCGTGACGTGCGCCGAAGTCGGCCCCGGCGTCGGTCAGTTCGCGGTGCGGGCCCACGGCAGGGTCAGCGTCCTGCCCTGGGCCCGGCCCGCCCCGGCGGCCGGGGCGCGGGTGGCCGGGTCCAGCGGGTTGTCGCCGATCGCCGCGGCCGACGCCTCGTCGGGGGCGACGACCGCCACCTGCGCGCCCCGGGCGCGCAGTTCCCGCACCGACCGCTCCAGCGGCCGCTCGCTGGGGAACGGCTCGGCGGTGCCCAGCGGCACGACCACCAGCACCCGGTCCGCGCCGGCGGCCAGGTCGGCGTTGGCGATGGAATGCACCCCGCCGTCGACGTACCGGCGTTCACCGATCGTCACCGGTGGCCATACGCCCGGCACGGCACAGCTCGCCGCGACGGCGTCCACCAGGGGGACGCCCGAGGCGCGGTCGAACACGACCGGCTCGCCGGTCCTGGCGTCCACGGCGACGACCTTGAGCGGACGTCCGGGCCACTCGTGCCCCGGCAGCCGCGACTCGATCACGGCACGCCGCTCGGCCTCGGGCACGGTCCGCGCGCCGAGAGCCACCCGCCCGACCGCGCGCCGCAGTTCCGGCACACCGGCGGCGGAGCCGGTCGCGGCGCCGATCTCCGCCGCGAACGACTCCAGATCCATCTCGGCCATGATCTCGGCGGCCTGCAGCGCGGGGTCCACCTGCCGGGCGTACAGCGCCTCCAGGCCCAGCCCGCTGCCCAGTTGCGCGGCCACGGTGGACCCGGCGGACGTCCCCACGAGCAGATCGGCACCGCTGACGTCCTGCCCGGCATCGGCCAGTCCCGCGAGCAGCCCGGTCATCCAGGCGATCCCGCCCACGCCGCCACCGCCCAGCACCAGCGCCTCGGTCATGTCGGCTCCTCTACAGCCAGTCCCGTTTCTTGAAGATCACATACAGTGTCAGACAGACGACGCCCATCAGCCCGATGGCGAAGGGATATCCGAAACTCCAGCTCAGTTCGGGCATGTGCGTGAAGTTCATGCCGTAGATCGTGCCGACCAGGGTCGGGGCGAAGAGGATGGCCGCCCACGAGGAGATCTTCTTGACCTCCTCGTTCTGCTCGAAGCCCGCCTCGGCCAGCGCCCGCATCTCCGCGTTCTGCTGCTGCGAGACCAGGGTCGCGTTCACCGTGAGGATCTCGGTGAGGGCCTGGCGGAAGCCGTCGACGCGTTCGCTGATGTGCGTGACGTGGTCGGCGACGTCCCGCAGGTAGCGCTGGAGTTCCTCGTCCGTCTCGTACTTGGCGAAGCCGGCCATCAGCCCGTGGAGCATGCCGACGAGCGGGCGGGTGGCGCGCTGGAACTCCACCATCTCGCGGGACAGTTCGTAGATGCGGCGGGACACCTCGGGGTCGCCGCGGAACACCTCGGTCTCGATCTCGTCGATGTCGTTCTGGACACCGCAGACCACCGGGGCGTAACCGTCGACGACCGCGTCGAGGATCGCGTACAGCACCGCCTCCGGGCCGAGTCCGAGCAGATCGGGGGAGTCCTCCATCCGGCGGCGGACCGCCGACAGGTCCGGGGCCGCGCCGTGCCGGACCGTGATGACGAAGTCCGGGCCGACGAACACGTGCAGCTCGCCGAAGTCGACCTCCTCCGGCGCGTCCAGGTAGCGGGCGGCGCGCAGGACGACGAACAGGGTGTCGCCGTACCGCTCCAGCTTGGGCCGCTGGTGCGCCTCCATCGCGTCCTCCACGGCGAGCTGGTGCAGCCCGAACTCGGCGGCCAGCGAGCGCAGATCGGTCGCGGTGGGCCGGGCCAGGCCGATCCATGCCATGCCGCGGGGCCGCTCCCGCAGTTCGCGGTAGGTCTCGGCGAGCGTGGCGGGGGAGGAGACGCGGACGCCGTCGCGGTACAGCGCCGCCTGGACGACGCTCGCCGGCTCCGCGCCGTCCGCCACGGCGGGCTCGGGCGCCTGGGCGAGCGGGGGCGGGGCCGGGGCGGGGGTGCGGCGCCAGACGGACCTGCGCCCGCCGTTCCTGCCGTTGTCTCGCTCGGACATCGGACGCCTCTCCGTCGAGCCTGCGTACGCCTGATCACGCACCGGGGCCAGGGCCGGAACAGCCCGCAGGGGCAGGAGAAGAAGAATATCCACGAGCGACCCGCCGGACCGCCGGGCGCCGGGACACGGGGCCGGTTCCGGCCCCTCTACAGTCGAGCCCATGGAACTCCGCCAGCTCAGCTATTTCGTCGCCGTCGCCGAGGAGCTGCACTTCGGCCGGGCCGCGGAGCGGCTGCACATCGTGCAGTCGGCCGTCAGCCAGCAGATACAGCGGCTGGAGCGGGAGCTGGGCGCCGAGCTGTTCGACCGCTCGCCGCGCCGGGTGCGGCTGACCGGTGCGGGGGAGCGGCTGCTGCCCGAGGCTCGGGCGGTGCTCGCGGCGGCCGAGCGGGCGCGGGCCGCCGTGGCGGCGCCCGCCGGGCTGCGCCTGGGCACCAGCACCGGGCTCGGCGCGCATCTGGACCGGGTGCTGGCCGCGTTCGCCGAGCGGGCGCCCGAGGTGCCGGTGGAGCTGTTCTCGCTGCCGGCCGGCGAACGGTTCGCCCGGGTCGCGGCGGGGCGCCTGGACGCCGCGTTCGTGCGCTCGGCCGAACCCCCGGCCGGGGTACGCGTGGTGCCGCTGTGGCCCGATCCGCTGGTCGCCGCCCTGCCGGCCACGCATCCCCTCGCGCGGCGGCCCGAGATCGACCTCGCGGACCTCGCCGGGCTGCCCCTGGCCCTCACCCCGCGCCGGAACAACCCCGCCCTGGTCGACCTGGTCGTCGGCGCCTGTCACGCGGCCGGGTTCGAACCGGAGCCCGGACCGGCCGGCGGCACCCTGCACGACACCCTCGCCACCATCGGGGCCCGCCCCCTGTGGACGGTCGTCTACGCCTCCCACGCGCGCGTGCTGGCCACGCCCCGGGTGGCGTACGTCCCCTTCCGGGCGCCCGGACTGGCCCTGGCCACCGGTCTCGCCGTGCCCGCCGCCGCCCCCTCCCCGCACCTGGAGAAACTGCTGTTGGCCTGCGGCGATCACGAGAGCTGATCGCTGCGGTCGCGGACTGGCCCTTGGTCGCGCGGGCGCTTCGCGATGGACTGGACCCACCGAACAGGAACACCGCTCAAGGGAGTTCAGTCATGCCGATCGTCACCATCCAGCAGGGTCCCCGCGATGCCGAACTCAAGCGGGACCTGGTCAAGCGGGTCACCGACGCCTTCGTCGACGCGTACCGGATCCCGGCGGAGACCGTCCAGGTGTGGATCCACGAGGTCCCGGCGGACAGCTGGGGCGCGGCCGGGAAGCTCACGGCCGACAGGTAGCCACCGCGTCCCACGGGGGTGAACGTGGAGAGGGGGGCGTTGCGGGCCGCTCGTGGTGGCTCGCAACGCCCCCCTGGCATCTGCCCGAGGGGTGCTCGGGAGGTCTTCCGGGTTACGAGTTGACCTGCGTGGTCACCAGGTCCGAGAAGGCGGTCAGCCGGGTGTACACACCCGGGTGACCCGCCTCCGCGCACCCCTCGCCCCAAGAAGTGATCCCTGCCAGGACGCCCCCGATGAGCAGGGGACCGCCGCTGTCGCCCTGGCAGGTGTCTACGCCGCCGGAGCTGTATCCGGCGCAAACCATGTCGGACTGGACGTAGTCCGAACCGTAGGAGGAACGGCAGCTGGAGTCGGACACGACCGGCACGGTCGCGGTCCGCAGCTGGTTGGAGGAGCTGCCGTTCTCCGAGGTGGTGCCCCAGCCGAGGATCCGGGCCGTGGTGCCGGCCGCGTACACGCCCGTCTGGGAGGAGGAGACGTACGACGCCGGGGTGTACGGCATCGACGTCGCCAGGGTCAGGACCGCCACGTCGTCGCCGTTGGTGGCGTCCGTGTAGCCCGGGTCGACCCAGATCCTGCTGACCTTTGCGACCGTGCCGTCGGTGCCGTTCAGATAGGTCCGGCCGCCCACCACGCGAACGTTGCCGGCGGACTCGCCGGCCATGCAGTGCGCGGCCGTGACGACCTTCGTGGCGGCCACGAGCGTGCCGCCGCAGAACTGGTTGCCGGACGCGTCGGTGATCTGCATGACGTACGGGTACGCCGTCGTCGTGGTGGTCGTACCGCCGACGACGGGCTGCGGGGCGGCGCTCGCCGTGGGGGAGGCGAGCAGCGCGGTCGCCGCGGCGGCGGCGGTGGCCACCAGGGTCGCGGCGGTGGCCACCAGGGTCGCGGCGGTCTTTCTGGCACGTCTGAGCCCGAACATGAGTCTCCTCAGTGGGGGTTGCACCGGTGGGGGGTCGCACGGGTGGGTGAAGCACGGGGCGGGGGCGCCCCCTGCCTCGGACGAGGCCGAGAGCTGGGGGAGGACCTACCCCGTGTGCCCGGGCGAGCGGCACGCCCATTACGCTAGGACCGGAACCCTCGGCTCCCAATGAGGGAACCCCCTAGGGGGTTGGATGAGGGAAAACCCTCGGTCCGGTCCAGTTAACTAGGGCCGTGCTCGGCGCGCCCGCGAGCCGCCGCCAATCGGACGATGTCGACGCGCGAGCGGATTCCCAGCTTGCGGTAGACCCGGGTCAGGGTCGCCTCCACCGTCTTCACGCTGATGAACAGCCGGGCGGCGATCTCCCGGTTGGTGGCGCCCTCCATCACCAGCGCGGCCACCTGACGCTCCATCGCGGCCAGCACCGCCAGCGCGTCCAGGGCGTCCGGAGCGGCCAGCGCCGGTTCCGGCTCGGGGGCGGCGAGGGATTCGTCCACCTGGCGCAGCCAGGGCAGCGCCCGGCAGCGGCGGAACATCCGGGTGGCCGCGTCGTACGCACCGGGGCGCCGGCCGCGCAGCCGGGCCAGCGCGAGCGCGGCCCGCGCCTCCTCCAGGCCGTAGCCGAGCTTGCCGAGCCGGTCCTGAGCGGACGTCAGCTGGGCCACGGCCGCCTCCAGGTCGCCCCGGGCGGCCCGCACCAGGGCCTCGGAGCGGTCCAGGACGGCGAGGACGCTCTCCCGGCCGAGCCGGAGGGCGTGCTCGCGGACCGCGTCGATGACGTCCTGCGCCTCGGCCGGTTCACCGATCCGGACCAGTGCCTCGGCGAGATCCCCCTGCCAGCGGCCGCGTGCCGGGTCGGTGATGCCGAGCCCCAGCTCCAGGGCGCGTACCCGGCGCAGCGAGCGGACCGTGCCCGCCGGGTCCCCGGCCACCAACTGGGCGTACCCGAGCGCGCCCAGCGCCCGGGACAGGTACATCTGGTCGCCGTCCTCCTCGGCGTGCTCCACCGCCTCCCGGGCGAGGGCGAGGGCCCGGTCCACATCACCGCCGGAGGCCTCCGCGAGCGAGGTGAGCATCGCCGAGGCGGTCTCGCCGATCCCCGAGTCCCGGGCCAGCCGCAGGCTCTCGCGGGCCAGCTCCAGGGCACGCCCGCAGTGCCCGGCGCGCAGTTCGGTCTCGGCGAGCCCGCGCAGGAAGTGCACCTCGGACTCCACCGAGCCGCGCCGGCGCACCTCGCGCAGCAGCGCGGTGACCGTCGCCCGGGCCTCGGCCAGCTGGTCGCCCATGACCAGCCAGCGGAACCGGGCGCTGCCCGCCCCGTTGTGGTGCCAGGCCACCCTCGGGTCCTGCGGCTCCCGCAGGGCGCGTTTGATGGTCCGGGGCGCCTCCGGGTGGCCCATCAGGGTCTCCGTCTGTGCCTGGAAGGCGAGGGAGAGCAGTTCGGTGCGCCGGTCCTTGCCGCGCGCGGCCAGCTCGGCGGCGTGCGCGGCGGCCTGACGGGCCTCGGTGAAGTCGCCCTCCACGATCAGCGCCCGCCAGGCCAGCTGGTAGTGCACCAGGGCCAGCAGCCGCGGATCGTCGCCGGCGTCCGCGAGGGCCTGCGGGAAGACGGCGTCGACCTCGGCCATGGTGTGGCCCGCGCTGTCGATGACGGTGATCCAGGCCCGCACCCGGTCGGCGGGCACGGTCGCCCGGGCCAGCACCTCGCGGGCGATGTCCCGGGCCAGGTCGATCTCCCCCGCGGTGATCGCGTCCTCGGCGGCCTGCAGCCGGCGCTCCTCCTGGCTGGGCGCCCCGTCGGAGGGCGTGTGCCGGGCGGCGAGCAGCCCCAGGTGGGCGGCGACCGAGGGGGCGCCGCGGTCCCGGGCGAGGGTGGCGGCCTCGGCGAGCCGGGCGGCGACGTCCGGGTCGGTGCCGGTGGTGGCGAGGGCCAGGTGCCGGGCCCGTTCGATCGGGTCGGAGGCCGCCGTGGACAGGGCCGCGTGGGCGGCGCGCCGCTCGTGCGCGGGCGCCTCCGCGTACAGCGCGGCGGAGATCAGCGGGTGCGCGAACCGTACGGCCGGGGCGTCGGGCTCGGTGGCCAGCAGCCCGAGTTCGGCGGCCTGGGCGCACTCGGCCTCGGCGTTCTCCCGGCCGGCCGCGTGCAGCAGTGCCGGGGTGGGCCGGGCACCGGCGCTGGCCACCAGCAGGGTGCGGCGGGCCTCGACGGAGAGCATGTCCAGGCGGCTGAGCACCAGGGCGCGCAGGCTGGTCGGCACCGGCAGCGGCTCGCCCGGCCGGGGCGGGGTGGGGCTGTCGGCGAGGGCGCGGCCGAGTTCCAGGGCGAACAGCGGGTTGCCGCCGCTGGTGCGGTGGATCTCGCGGACCGTGGAGCGGGGCAGGCCGCCGTGGCCGCGGTGGTCCAGCAGCTGGGCGATCTGGGCGCGGGAGAGCGGGCCGAGCCGGACCGCCAGGGTGCCCGGCGGGCACGAGCGCAGGTGTGCGTCGTACTCCCGGCTCTCCTGGCCCTCGGTGCGCACCGCGCACAGCAGCTGCACCGGGGTGCCCTCCAGGCGCCGGGCGGCGAAGCCGAGCAGCTCGGCGCTGGCCGGGTCCAGCCACTGCAGGTCGTCGGCGACGACGAGGACCCCGCCCCGCGCGGCCAGCGCGCGCAGCGCGGACAGCACCGCGAGGCGCAGGGCGAGGCCGTCGCGCTGCAGGCTGGACTCGCCGCGGCCGGTGAGCGCCGACTCCAGGGCGGTGCGCTGGGCCAGGGGCAGCCGGGGGGAGACGTCGTCGAGGACCAGGCCGAGGAGGTCGGCGAGGGCGAGGAAGGGGAGGTGGGATTCGGACTCGGTGGCCGAGCAGCGCAACACGGTGCGCGCGGTGGCGCCGTATTCCTCGGCCAATGCCCGCAGGACGGTGGATTTCCCAATTCCGGCGGGGCCGTGGAGCAGCACACTGCCGCCCGAGGCGAGCTGGTCGCGGGCGCCGGCGAACAACTCCTCGCGGCCGATGACCAGGTCGGGGCGGCACCTGGCAGGCTCCTGGAAGTCCCGTCGCACGGTCACCGCTCCCCTCGTGTGTCGTGTCCGGGCCAAATTCTAGGCAACGATCCTTGAAATTCGGACGGAAGCCGTGGTGAGGGAAATAACAAACGGTCAAGCACAGGGAAATTCAAGGCGTCTGCGCTTGAATGGACAGGTTTCCTTACCACCTCGTTTCACGGCAGCAGCCCCGCCCTGCGCGCCGCGGTCACCGCCTCCCCTCGGGTGTGGGCGCCCAGCTTCCGCATCGCCGCGCGCAGATAGCCCTTGACCGTCTCCGGGCGCAGGCCCAGCCGCTCGGCCACGGCGGCGTTGGTCGCCCCCGTCGCCACCCAGGACAGCACGTCCAGTTCGCGCGGCGCCAGTGTCGTGCTCCCGGCCGGGCACGGCGCGGTCAGCAGGCCGCACGCGGCCAGCAGTTCCGCCCGCAGCTCCGGATCGGCGATCCGGGGCGCGAGCGCGCGCAGCGCCGCGTGCGCCTCGCGCACCTGCTCCCGGGAGGCGCCCCGCTCGGTGCCGGCCTGCTGCGTCCGGGCCGCCGCCAGCAGCCCCCGCGCCTCGTCCCGTACCACCAGCGCCTGCTCCACGTCCCGCGCCACGGCCATCGCCGCGCCCAGTGTGCGGTCGCCGAGCGGCTGGGGCGAGCGCAGCGCGCCGTAGAGCACCCCGCGCACCCGGCGCCGTACCACCACCGGCACGGCGAGGACCGAGCGGATGCCCTCGGCGGCCACCGGGATGTCGTACTCGTGGCTGATCTGCCGGGAGCTGGAGTAGTCCGTCACCGCGCACGGCCGGGCGAGCGCCACCGCCTTGCCGCCGAGCCCGTTGCCGGAGGTCACCGCGAGCGAGCGCAGCGCGGTCGTCGTGGTGCCGCTCAGCTCACTGATCCGGATCTGCGGCCGGCCGGACTCGACCAGCCCGCCGAAGGCCACCGGCAGCCCCGTCACCCGCCGCAGCCGGGCCGGCGCACCGCCGATCCCCACCGTGCCCGCCGCGACTGCCGTCACCTCTGCACTCCTTCTGCCGTCCCCTCCCCCCCGTTCGGGGGTGGTGAGACCTGCATCACGGATTAGACGATGCCAGAGAGCCGCCCGGCAATGGTCCGACACGGCGAGGAGGACACGATGACGACGGCGACGGAGTCGTTCCTGAGCCCGCGGGACTTCCTCCCGGAGCCCCGCGCGGACGGTCTCCCCGAGACGTCCGGTTCCGGGGGCCTTCCATTTCCATGGCGGTGGGGTGCTTGAGCGCCCGTGGCGGTTGGTAGTCCCTGGTTGGTGTTCTTCGACGTTGTGGGCAGGGGAGAGAGCTATGCGGGTTCCGATGACCATCACGGACTTCCTCGAACGGGCTGAACTGGGGTTCTCCTCCAGCCCGGGGGTGGTCGACGAGCCGGTCCAGCCGGCCGTGCCGGTGCCGGAGTCGACGTACGGGCGGTTCGGGGAGCGGGTGAGAGCCTGGCAGGCGGGTTTCGACGCGCTCGGCGTCGGCGAGGGCGAGCGGGTGGCGGTGATCAGCCACAACTCCGCGCGGCTGCTGGAGCTGCTGTTCGCGGTCCCGATGAGCGGCCGGATCTGTGTGCCGGTCAACTTCCGCCTCAAGCCCGACGAGGTCGAGTACCTGGTGGAGCAGAGCGGGTCCTCGGTCCTGCTCGTCGACCCGGAACTGGATGAGGCGCTGTCCGGCGTCAAGGGACGGCACCGCTTCGTTCTCGGCGAGCAGACGGAGAGCGAGCTGATGCGGTTCGGGACCGAGCCGCGCCCGTGGTCGAACCCGGACGAGGACGCGACCGCGACGATCAACTACACGTCCGGGACCACGGCCAGGCCCAAGGGCGTACAGCTGACCCACCGCAACATCTGGGTCAATGGCCTGACCTTCGGACTGCACACCCGCGCCTGGGAGCGGGACGTCTACATGCACACGCTGCCGATGTTCCACTGCAACGGCTGGGGCATGCCGTACGTGATGGCCGGACTCGGCGTGAAGCAGGTGGTGCTGCGCAAGGTCGACGGCACGGAGATCCTGCGTCGGGTCGAGGAGCACGGCGTCACGCTGATGTGCGGCGCGCCCGCGGTGTGGAACGCGGTGCTGGACGCGGCCAGGGCCTGGAAGGGCGAGATCCCGGGGCGTGACCGGGTGCGGATCGTGTGTGCCGGGGCGCCGCCGCCGAGCAGGACGATCCAGCGGGTGGGCGAGGAACTGGGCTGGGAGTTCACCCAGATCTACGGTCTGACCGAGACATCCCCGCTGCTGACCTTCAACCGCGCGCGTCCCGAGGACGAGGGGGCGCCGGCGGGGGAGCGGGCGCGGAAGCTGTCCCGTGCGGGGCTGCCCGCGCTGGGCGTCAAGCTGAAGGTCTCGGATTCGGGTGAGGTTCTGGCCCGCTCGAACGTCGTGCTCGACGGCTACTGGGAGAAGCCGGAGGAGACCGCGGAGGCGTTGGAGGGCGGCTGGTTCCACACCGGCGACGGCGGCACCATCGACGGGTCCGACGGCCATCTGACGATCTCGGACCGGAAGAAGGACGTGATCATCACGGGTGGTGAGAACGTGTCGTCGATCGAGGTGGAGGACACGATCTTCAGTCACCCGGCGGTCGCCGAGGTGGCCGTGATCGGGGTGCCGCACGAGAAGTGGGGCGAGACGATCAAGGCCATCGTCGTGCTGGCCGAGGGCGCGACGGCGCAGGAGGCCGACATCATCGCCCACTGCAAGCAGCGGATGGCCGGATACAAGGCGCCCACCAGCGTCGAGTTCCGCGACTCCATCCCCCGTACGGCCACCGGCAAGATCCAGAAGTTCAAGCTGCGCGAGCCGTACTGGTCCGGCCTGAACCGGGACGTCAACTGATCGCCGGCCGACTGCGACCGGGCGGGCTGCCCGCGGTGTTCCACTGCGCCGCGGGGAAGGGCCGTACGGAGGTGCCGGCGGCCCTGGTGCTGCGGCTGCCGAACGTACCGGCCGGGGCGATCGCCGACGACCACGCGCTCAGCGACGAGGCGACCGCCCGGTGGGACGCCTCCTGCTCCTCCTCCGGCGGGTGGAGGCCGAGCACGGATCGGCGCAGGGCTGCGCCGACCACATCGGGAACGACCTGCTGGTCGGTCCGGTGCTGCTGCGCGCGTTCCGGGCTTCGGGAGGGCGGGCGCGGCCGGCCTCGCCCCTGCGGCGCTCATGGACCACGTGCTCGACGGGCCGGCGCCCCGAGCGGCGCTGAACGCGGGAGCGGGCGGCACGGAGCCCCCCGCGGCCCCGGATGCCTTCAGCGCGCCGGCGCCGGTGGCCGTCGGCTGAGCGGCCGCCGGCCGGGCCCCGCCCCGGCCGAGCCCGTCTTCGCCGCGCGCACGGGTAGGCGCCCCGGGGACCCCCGGGGCATGCTGGACGCCATGGTCGGACCACAAGTACCGCGCGGAGGACTCCCGGTGACCACTGAGCTGTCGTACACGCACGGGACGAGCCCGGCCGCCCTGCTCGGGGACACCATCGGCGCCAACCTCGACCGGGCCGTGGCCGCCTGGCCGGACCGCGACGCGCTGGTCGACGTGCCGTCCGGGCGGCGCTGGACGTACGCCGCGTTCGGCGCGGCGGTCGAGGAGCTGGCGCAGGCTCTGGTCGCGAGCGGCGTCGCCAAGGGCGACCGGGTGGGCATCTGGGCGGTCAACTGCCCGGAGTGGGTCCTGGTCCAGTACGCCACGGCCCGCATCGGCGCGATCATGGTGAACGTCAACCCGGCCTACCGCACCCACGAGGTCGCCTACGTCCTCGAGCAGGCCGGGATCTGCCTGCTGTTCGCCTCCCTGAGCCACAAGACCAGCGACTACCGCGCGATGGTCGAGCAGGTGCGCGGCTCGTGTCCGCAGCTGCGCGAGGTCGTGTACATCGGCGACCCGGGCTGGGAGGAACTGCTCGCGCGCGGCACCGGTGACGCCCCCTACGCGGAGCTGTCCTGCGACGACCCGATCAACATCCAGTACACCTCGGGCACGACGGGATTCCCGAAGGGTGCCACCCTCTCCCACCACAACATCCTCAACAACGGCTATTTCGTGGGGGAGTCGATCGACTACACCGAGCAGGACCGGATCTGCATCCCGGTCCCCTTCTACCACTGCTTCGGCATGGTCATGGGCAACCTCGCCGCCACCTCGCACGGCGCGTGCATGGTCATCCCGGCCCCGTCCTTCGAGCCCAGGGCCACTCTGGAGGCGGTGCGGCAGGAGCGCTGTACGTCGCTGTACGGCGTGCCGACCATGTTCATCGCCGAGCTGAACCTCCCGGACTTCACGACGTACGACCTCTCCTCGCTGCGCACCGGCATCATGGCGGGCTCGCCGTGCCCGGTGGAGGTGATGAAGCGGGTCGTCGCCGAGATGCACATGGAGGAGGTCTCCATCTGCTACGGCATGACCGAGACCTCCCCGGTGTCGCTGCAGACCCGGACCGACGACGACCTGGAGCACCGCACCGGCACCGTCGGCCGCGTCCTGCCCCACCTGGAGGTCAAGATCGTCGATCCGGCCACCGGCGTCACCCGGCCCCGCGGCAGCGCGGGGGAGCTGTGCACCCGCGGCTACAGCGTGATGCTCGGCTACTGGAACGAGCCGGAGAAGACCGCCGAGGCCGTCGATGCGGGCCGCTGGATGCACACCGGGGACCTGGCGGTGATGCGCGAGGACGGTTACGTCGAGATCGTCGGACGGATCAAGGACATGATCATCCGGGGCGGCGAGAACATCTACCCGCGCGAGATCGAGGAGTTCCTCCACGCCCACCCGAAGATCAGGGACGTGCAGGTCGTCGGGGTGCCGCACGCGACGTACGGCGAGGAGGTGCTCGCCTGTGTCATCCCGCACGACGCGGCCGACCCGCTCAGCCTGGAGGAGCTGCGCGCCTTCTGCCAGGGCCGGCTCGCGCACTACAAGATCCCCAGCCGCCTGCAGATCCTCGACTCCTTCCCGATGACGGTGTCCGGAAAGGTGCGCAAGGTCGAACTGCGGGAGAAGTACCAGGTGTGAATCGGCCGCGAGCGAGCATCCGTCTGGTGCTCCACGGCGGATCCCGGACCGAGCGCGCTGTCGGCGGCACACTTGGCCGGGGTCCGTCGGAGACCGTCGGGTGCCCGCCGGCGGCCGCGCCCGTGCGAGGCGCCCGTACCAGGTGCGACGGGGTGTGCGCCGGGCGTCAGCCCTGTCCGTCGTGTGAGCGGGTCTCCGGCTTCGGCGCGCCCAGGGTGTTGAGTGTGTCGGCCGGGTCGTTCAGCGGCTGCGGGACGCCCGCGAGGTCCAGGACGAACAGCGGGACCTCCAGCCGGTCCGCGCGGGTCCGGGCGTCCTCGGTGTAGCCGGCGAGGGAGAAGTACACGCAGTCCGCGGACTCCGTCATCCCCGTCAGCCACAGGCACTCCACGTCACGCGGCGCCGCCGGGCGCACGGTCGGGTCGACCTGTGCGAGGAGTCCGCGGGCGGCGAGCCCGATGCCGTTCGGGGGCCGCTGGTCGGCGCGGCGGATGTCCCGGTAGCCGAGCCAGCGCAGGTAGAGCGCGGCGACCGTGACGGCGTCGCGCGCGGTGCGGATGGCGCGCGGCTGGAAGGCGCGACGGCGGGCGGGGGACTTTGGACCGGCCGGCGCGGACGACGCCCCGGTGTCGTCGAGGGGCGGCGGCACGGCGGACGGCGGACGGGCCGTCGTCGGGGGCGTCCGGGTCACCGGGATGCGCAGGACCGTGCCGCACACGCAGCCCAGCTCCGGCTGCGGCCACTGGTTACTGCGCCCGCAGCCGGCGCACGGCACGGCGATCCACTCGTCGTCCCAGGCCCGGTGCGCGGACACGGCCGGCCCGGTGGAGGGATCCAGCCGCGGGGCGGTGGGCGCGCCGCAGGCGCAGGGATACACGGGCGCGGTGTAGACGTGCTCGCGCCGGCAGGCCGGGCAACGCACCGGCACGCTCTCGGGCATGGCCCACCCCCAGGCGTCGCCTCGGAACAGTCGCGTCGGGACAGCGGATCCCATCGTCCTCCTCCGCAGCCTCGTTGTCCGGCGCTTGCCCTGTCCCGGCGTCCCCTGACGGCCGAGGAGCTCTCTTGACGACAGAGGCGCACGCTTCTACATTGATTCCAGATAGCAGAAGTTAAGTTCCGCAATGCGGAAGTTTGAAAATCTGGAGACTGTGCTCACCGCGGGGCGCGACGGGAGTACGCATCCGACAGCCGAAGCAGGAGTACTCGATGGCTCGTATGACCGCTGCCCGCGCGGCAGTTGAGATCCTCAAGCGCGAGGGCGTCACCGACGCCTTCGGTGTGCCGGGCGCGGCGATCAACCCCTTCTACAAGGCGCTCAAGGAGGGTGGCGGCATCGGCCACACCCTCGCCCGCCATGTGGAGGGCGCGTCGCACATGGCCGAGGGGTACACCCGCACCAAGCCGGGCAACATCGGCGTCTGCATCGGTACCTCCGGCCCGGCCGGCACCGACATGATCACTGGCCTGTACTCGGCCATCGGCGACTCCATCCCGATCCTGTGCATCACGGGCCAGGCGCCCACCAGCGTGATCCACAAGGAGGACTTCCAGGCCGTCGACATCGCCTCGATCGCCAAGCCGGTCACCAAAATGGCGGTCACCGTCCTGGAGGCCGCGCAGGTCCCGGGCGTCTTCCAGCAGGCCTTCCACCTGATGCGCTCCGGCCGTCCCGGCCCGGTCCTGATCGACCTGCCGATCGACGTCCAGCTCACCGAGATCGAGTTCGACCCGGAGACGTACGAGCCGCTGCCCGTCTACAGGCCGGCCGCGACCCGCGCCCAGATCGAGAAGGCGATCTCCTTCCTGCTGGCCTCCGAGCGCCCGGTGATCGTCGCCGGCGGCGGCGTCATCGGCGCCGACGCCGCCGACCTGCTGGTGGAGTTCGCCGAGCTGACCCAGACCCCGGTCATCCCGACCCTGATGGGCTGGGGCGCGCTGTCCGACGACCACGAGCTGAACGCCGGCATGGTCGGCGTCCAGACCTCGCACCGGTACGGCAACGCCAACTTCCTGGAGTCCGACTTCGTCCTCGGCATCGGCAACCGCTGGGCCAACCGCCACACCGGCTACAAGCTCGACGTCTACCGCGGTGAGCGCAAGTTCGTCCACGTCGACATCGAGCCCACCCAGATCGGCAAGATCTTCCCGCCGGACTACGGTGTCGTCTCCGACGCCAAGGCCGCCCTGGAGCTGTTCGTCGAGGTGGCCAAGGAGCTGAAGGCCGCGGGCAGGCTGCCCGACCGCGCCGACTGGGTCGCCTCCACCCAGGAGCGCAAGGCCACCCTGCTGCGCCGTACGCACTTCGACAACGTGCCGATGAAGCCGCAGCGCGTGTACGAGGAGATGAACAAGGCGTTCGGCCCGGACACCCGGTACGTCACCACCATCGGCCTCTCCCAGATCGCCGGCGCGCAGATGCTGCACGTCTACAAGCCGCGCCACTGGATCAACTGCGGCCAGGCCGGCCCGCTCGGCTGGACCATCCCGGCCGCGATCGGCGTCGCCACGGCCGACCCGGACTCCCCGGTCGTCGCCCTGTCCGGCGACTACGACTTCCAGTTCATGATCGAGGAGCTGGCGGTCGCCGCCCAGCACAAGGTCCCGTACGTCCACGTGCTGGTGAACAACGCCTACCTGGGCCTGATCCGTCAGGCGCAGCGGGGCCTGGACATCAACTTCCAGGTCAACCTGGAGTTCGAGAACATCAACACGCCGGAGATCGGTGTCTACGGCGTCGACCACGTCAAGGTCGCCGAGGGCCTGGGCTGCAAGGCGATCCGGGTCACCGAGCCGGACCAGCTGGGCGCCGCCTTCGAGGAGGCCAAGAAGCTGGCCGCCGAGTACCAGGTGCCGGTCGTCGTCGAGGCGATCCTGGAGCGGATCACCAACATCTCGATGAGCGGCACCATGGACATCAGCAACATCACCGAGTTCGAGGAGCTGGCCACCGAGCCGGGCCACGCACCGACCTCGATCAAGCCGCTGAAGGTCTGACACCGCTGAAGGCCTGACACCGCCGGACACACCAAGGGCGGCCCGTCCACTCGGACGGGCCGCCCTTTCGCGTCCCCCGTGACGTCCCCCGTCGTCTCCCCCGTCGCGGGGCCCGCCGCCCCCGTGCCGGCGGGCCCCCGGTGCGCGTAACCTGCCCCGCCGCGGGGGCGGTTGAAGCCTCCGCCGCCGTCTTCAGAGCTTCATTTGAGGAAGGCGTAGCCCGTCTACGACCGCTGTCGTACGCCCAGCCGCTAGAGCTCGTGCTCCGACAGCCCCGGCCATTCGTCGGGCCCGCCGCCCTGCCACTCGATGAGATCGCTCTCCTCGACCTCGATCCGGTCCAGATCGGCCAGTCGCAGGATCTCCACGACATCGTCCAGATGCGAGGCGATCCCCAGGATCACCTCCCCCTCGGTGACCCGCCGGGACCCGTCCAGAGCCGGGGAGTGGACCACGATGTGCGGGTAGTGCGTCGGATTGCCCATGGATTCAGCGTGCGACGAAAGGCGCCGGTACGCACGCCGGTGACGGTCGGTGCCGAGGTGCGGCCGGCGCGGTGGTGCGGGGTGCGGCCGGCGCGGGGCGCTCATCCGCGGGGAACCGCCCGACAACGCCGAACGCTCCCTCGCCGCCGGCGGTGAGCCGGCGTGGGGAGCGTTCTTCGGTGGTGACCGTCCGACGGCGCGAGGCTGGGCGCGACAGGTCGTTCGCGCCGCCGGACGGAGCGGGTGGCCCCCGGAGCGGGGGGCTGGGTGGGACCGCGGCGGATGCGACGGAGCCGGGACCCCTTCCCTCTGGTCGAGAAGGGGACTCGGTCCTTGACCACCGCACTGGCTCGCACGCCGCCACGGTCCTCGCCCTGCCCGCGCCCATCGCCGGACGACCACCCCTCATCCGGGTCGTCCGGCGTGACGCGCGGGCCGCGTGCGGAGATCCCGACCTCCCGTCGGGTTCCGTACGCTGCTTGCGGGTTACCGGGCTCAGTCCTCGCGCAGGGCGCGGACCGCCTCCTCCACGCGCTTGCCGTACTCCGGGTCGGCGGCGTGGAAGTGGGCCAGGTTCTTCTCGATCACGTCGTCGCGGGTGACCTGCGAGAGGCTGCCGGCGATGTTGGCGATCAGGCGCGACTTCTCCTCGGCCGACATCAGGCGGTACAGCTCGCCCGCCTGGAAGAAGTCGTCGTCCTTGGTGTGCAGGGGCGCCTCGTGGGTGCCGGTGTGGCCCGTCACCGCGAGCGGGGCCGACAGCGGGCGGCCGGTCTCCACCGGACCGTCGTAGGAGTTCGGCTCGTAGTTCTTGGCCTGGCGGCCCTGGGCGTTGGACGCCATGAAGCCGTCCCGGCCGTAGTTCTGCGCGGTCGTCGCCTTCGGGGCGTTGACCGCCAGCTGGGTGTGGTTCACGCCCAGGCGGTAGCGGTGCGCGTCCGCGTAGGCGAACAGCCGGCCCTGGAGCATCTTGTCGGGGGAGGGGCCGATGCCCGGAACGAAGTTGTTCGGGGAGAACGCGGCCTGTTCGACCTCGGCGAAGACGTTGTCCGGGTTACGGTCCAGCACCAGGCGGCCCACGCGCTGCAGCGGGTAGTCCTTGTGCGGCCACACCTTGGTCAGGTCGAACGGGTTGAAGCGGTAGTCCGCCGCCTCGGCCGCCGGCATGAGCTGGACGTACAGGGTCCAGGACGGGTGCACCCCGCGCTCGATCGCCTGGAGCAGGTCGGTCTGGTGCGAGTTCGGGTCCTTGCCCGCGAGCTCGGCGGCCTGGTCGCTGGAGAGGCTGCGGATGCCCTGGTTGGTCTTGAAGTGGTACTTGACGAAGAAGGCCTCGCCCTCCGCGTTCGTCCACTGGTAGGTGTGCGAGCCGTAGCCGTTCATGTGCCGGTACGACGCCGGGATGCCGCGGTCGCCCATCAGCCAGGTCACCTGGTGCGTGGCCTCGGGGGCGTGCGCCCAGAAGTCCCAGACGTTGTCCGCCTCCTGGCGGCCCGTGAAGGGGTCGCGCTTCTGCGAGTGGATGAAGTCGGGGAATTTGATCGGGTCCTTGATGAAGAACACCGGGGTGTTGTTGCCGACGAGGTCGTAGTTGCCCTCCTCGGTGTAGAACTTCACCGCGAAGCCGCGCGGGTCACGGACGGCGTCGGCGCCGCCGAGGGAGTCGGCGACCGTGGAGAAGCGCAGGAACACCTCGGTGCGCTTGCCGATCGTGTTCAGGAAGTCGGCGTGGGTGAAGCCGGTGACGTCGTCCGTCACCTCGAAGTGACCGTACGCGCCGGACCCACGGGCGTGCACCACACGCTCCGGGATCCGCTCGCGGTTGAAGCGCGCGAGCTTTTCCAGGAGGTGCTGGTCCTGGAGCAGCAGCGGGCCGCCGACGCCGGCGGAGGCGGAATTCTGGTTGTCGGCGACCGGGGCGCCGGACTCTGTCGTGAGCACGCGCTTCGACATCGTGGACCTTCCGTGCGGGTGTCAGCGGAAACCTGTTTCCGCTTTGTGGAGCCTAAAAGTGGGTGGACGGAGCGTCAACAGTTTGTTGAAGTTGATTCCGGACCGCGGCGCCGCCTGGGCGCGACAGGACAGGTGTCAGCGGCGCCGCGGCCCGGAAGTCTCTAGAGCTGAGCGCCCGAGAGGCGCTCGACCGCGCGCAGCAGCGCCGAGTGGTCCAGTCCGCCGTCGCCCTGGGCGCGCAGCGAGGCGACCAGCTGGGCGACCACGGCGCCGACCGGCAGGGCGGCCCCGACGTTGCGGGCGGCGTCGGTGACGATGCCCATGTCCTTGTGGTGCAGGTCGATGCGGAAGCCCGGCTTGAAGTCGCGGTTCAGGAAGTTGTCCTTCTTGCGCGTCAGCACGGTGGAGCCGGCCAGGCCGCCGTTGAGGACGTCCAGCGCGGCCTGCAGGTCCACGCCCGACTTCTCCAGGAAGACCACGGCCTCGGCGCAGGCCTGGATGTTCACGGCGACGATCAGCTGGTTGGCCGCCTTCACGGTCTGGCCGGAGCCGTGCGGGCCGCACAGCACGATGGTCTTGCCCAGCGCCTCGAAGATCGGCTTGGCCTGGTCGAAGTCGGCCTGCTCGCCACCGATCATGATCGACAGTACGGCCTCGATCGCGCCGGCCTCACCGCCGGACACGGGGGCGTCCAGCACGCGGATGCCCTTGTCCTTCGCGGCCTTCGCCAGGTCGACGGAGGTCTGCGGGGTGATCGAGGACATGTCGATCAGCAGGGATCCCTGCCGGGCGTTCTCCAGGATGCCGTCCGGGCCGTAGGCGATGGCCTCGACCTGCGGGGACGCGGGCACCATCGTGATGACCACGTCGGCGTCGCGCACGGCCTCGGCGATCGAGGGGGCGGCCGTACCGCCGGCGGCGGCCAGCCGGTCCAGCTTGTCCTGCTCCAGCGTGAAGCCGGTGACCTGGTAACCCGCCTTGATCAGGTTCTCGGACATGGGGGAGCCCATGATGCCGAGGCCGATCCACGCGATCTTGGGAAGGTTGCTCATGGGTGGGGGTGCCTCTCTCAACTGCTCTGCAAAGTCAGGGGGTTCAGCGCGCCGCGCGGGCTTCGCTCGGGAGCCAGTCGAAGGCCTCGGAGCTCGGGCGGTCGCCCGGCTTGTACTCAAGGCCCACCCAGCCGTCGTAACCGGCCTTCCTCAGCCGGCCGAGCAGCTCCTCCAGCGGGAGCGAACCCGTCCCGGGGGCGCCGCGGCCGGGGTTGTCGGCGATCTGCACATGGCCGGTCTTCGCCGCGTAGCGGTCGATGACCGACGGCAGGTCCTCGCCGTTCATGGACAGGTGGTACAGGTCCATCAGGAACTTGGCGTTGCCGAGCCCCGTCGCCGCGTTGACCCGGTCCACGATCCCGATGGCGGCGGGCGCGCTCACCAGCGGGTACAGCGGGGACTCGGGCTGGTTCAGCGCCTCGATCAGCAGGATCGCGCCGATGCGGTCGGCCGCCCGGGCCGCCAGGACGAGGTTCTCCAGGGCGAGCGCGTCCTGCTCGGCCGGGTCGACGCCCTCGACGCGGTTGCCGTAGAGCGCGTTGAGCGCTGTGCAGCCGAGGGAGGCGGCGAAGTCGGCGGCCACGTCGATGTTGGCGCGGAACCTCTCCGACTCCTCGCCCGGGATCGACAGGGCGCCGCGGTCCGGGCCCGGCAGCTGTCCGGCGTAGAAGTTCAGGCCCGTGAGCGTCACGCCCGCGTCCTCGATCGCCTTCTTCAGGGCGTCGAGCTCGGACTGCTCGGGGGTGGGGGAGTCGATCCAGGGCCACCACAGCTCGACCGCCGTGAAGCCCGCCGCGGCGGCGGCCGCGGGGCGCTCCAGGAGCGGGAGTTCCGTGAAGAGGATCGACAGGTTGACGTTGAAGCGCTGGTCTGCGGCTGTGCTCAATCCAAAACCTGGCATTCGGGCCGCGCTCCCTTCCGTGGTCGAGATTCCGTAATACGGAAGTTCGTTTCTGCGTAATGGAAGATTGCCGTCGTGTGTCGGCCCTTGTCAAGGGGGGTCGGTCACCGGCCGCCCGAAAAGCCCCGACGGGCGCTAGGTTGAGCGCGTGCGATTGAGAGTGGAGTTCACGACCGAACCCTTCGACCTGGACGAGGCGCCCGCGCACGCCCTGGTGGCGCGGGAGGTCATCGAGACGGCCGAGCTGGACGCGGTCGACGTCGGCCCGTTCGGCAACACGGCCGAGGGCGCCGCGGACCGGGTGCTCACCGCTGTGGACGCGCTGCTGCGCAAGAGCCTGGAAGCCGGCGCCACCCGGATCTCGCTCCAGGTCAACGTGATCGACGACGGGATCGGGGAGGGCGATAGGTGAGCGCGGACGAGCCCTTCATCGCGGCCGTGAAGCCGCTGGTCGACGCCATGGGCGGGGAACTGCTCCCGCCGGACGAGGCCGGCACCGAGGACGTCGTCCTCTCCTGGGAGGGCGTCGACGTCGTCGCGGTACGCCTGCCCCAGCTGGCCGACTCCCTCGATCACATCCTGGCGGCCATGGAGCGCCGGCGCGGTCAGCCGCTCGCCGACCTGGACCGCAGGACCAAGCAGGAGATCGTGCGTACGCTGGAGGCGCGGGGCGCCTTCGCCGTGCGGCACGGCGTGGAGACCGTCGCCGGCGCGCTCGGCGTCAGCCGCTTCACGGTCTACAACTACCTCAACCGGGACAAGGGCGCGTAGCGCACCACGGGAGCGGGCGGCTTGCGGCGCGGGCGGCCTGCGCCGTCGTGGCCGGTCGCACGGTTCACCGTGAGGGACTCGGCTTGTTACGCGGATTTTTCAACAAAGTGTTGACGTGGCGTTTCCGGGAGCGTTAGCTATCGGCAGCCCGTTCAGCACGAAGGCCGAATCCGGCCACGGAGGCTCCCGTGACTTCGACTTCCACGCCCCCGGGCCTGGCCCGGTTCAACGATCTGGAGGAGCGCGCGGCCCTCGCCGCCCTCCACGAGGCGTGTGCCTCCACCACGTGGGCCCGGCGACTGCTCGCCGCCCGCCCGTACACCACCCCCGAGGACCTCTACGCCGCCGGCGACGCCGCCATGGCCGAGCTGAGCACCGCGGACCTGGAGGAGGCGATGGCCGGGCACCCGCCGATCGGACGGCCCAAGCCCGGCGACCCGACCTCCGCGCGTGAACAGCGCGGCATGGCCGGCGCCTCCGAGGTGCTGAAGACCGAGATGCTCGAGCTGAACCTGGCCTACCAGGAGAAGTTCGGCCATGTGTTCCTGATCTGCGCCACCGGCCGGACCGGGGAGCAGATGCGCGACGCGGTCAAGGAGCGGATCGGGAACTCGCCGGAGCAGGAGCGGGAGATCGTCCGCACCGAGCTGGGCAAGATCAACCGCATCCGACTGGCCCGACTCGTCGAAGAGGACGCCTGACACCATGAGCACCAGCACCACCGCCTCCGTGTCCACCCACATCCTGGACACCTCCGTCGGCCGCCCCGCCGAGGGCGTCGCCGTCGAGCTCAGCGCCCGCAGCGGGCGCGAAGCGGACTGGCAGACGCTCGGCGGCTCCGCGACCGACGCCGACGGCCGGTGCAAGGACCTGCCGGCCCTGCCGGAGGGGACCACACACGTACGGCTCGACTTCGCCGTCGAGGCGTATTTCGAAGAGAGAACTGCGAAGAAGCAAGCCGATGCGCAGCAGGACGCCCCCGCGAATCGGGACAGCGGACCGGCGGTGTTCTTCCCGGAGGTGGCGATCACGTTCGCCGTCGTACCGGGCGAGCACTACCACGTACCGCTGCTGCTCAACCCGTTCGGCTACTCCGTTTACCGAGGGAGCTAGCTAATGCCGACCATCCTGGGACAGAACCAGTACGGCAAGGCCGAGAACCGAGTCGTAAAGATCACGCGGGACGGCGCCACCCACCACATCAAGGACCTCAACGTCTCTGTCGCGCTGAGCGGCGACATGGAGGAGGTCCACTACTCCGGCTCCAACGCCAATGTCCTGCCGACCGACACCACCAAGAACACGGTGTACGCGTTCGCCAAGGAACACGGCATCGAGTCCGCCGAGCAGTTCGGCATCCACCTCGCCCGCCACTTCGTCACCTCGCAGGAGCCGATCCACCGCGCCCGCATCCGGATCGAGGAGTACGCCTGGGAGCGGATCGAGACCTCCGACGCCAACTCCCAGTTCATCGGCGCGGACGAGGTCAAGCACTCCTTCGTCCGCAAGGGCCAGGAGACCCGCGTCACCCAGATCACCTACGACGGTGAGAAGTGGGAGGTCGTCTCCGGCCTGAAGGACCTGGTCGTGATGAACTCGACGAACTCCGAGTTCTGGGGTTACGTCAAGGACAAGTACACGACCCTGCAGGAGGCGTACGACCGCATCCTGGCCACCCAGGTCTCCGGCCGCTGGCGGTTCAACTGGACCGACGACGAGCAGAAGATGCCCAACTGGGAGAAGTCCTACGAGCAGGTCAAGAAGCACATGCTCCAGGCCTTCGCCGAGACGTACTCCCTCTCGTTGCAGCAGACGCTGTACCAGATGGGTGCGCGCATCATCAACAACCGCAGCGAGATCGACGAGGTCCGCTTCTCGCTGCCGAACAAGCACCACTTCCTGGTCGACCTGGAGCCCTTCGGGCTCAAGAACGACAACGAGGTCTACTTCGCCGCCGACCGGCCCTACGGCCTGATCGAGGCGACCATCCTCCGGGACGGCTGTGAGCCGAAGATCCCGGTCGACATGACCAACCTCTGACGCGGGACGCGCGCCCCCGGCCGGGCCACCCGCGCCGGGGACACGCCACACCGGAGGGAACACCATGGCACAGCCTGCGCAGGGGCCCGTCGAAGCCCCTTGTCCCACCCCGCCGGTGCACGCCCATGACGCCGTCACGTCTGTGCACCCGGTGGACGAGAAGCTTCACCTCTCGCGGCTCGCCCCCGTCGCGCTCCGGCACATCGCCGCGATGTACGCGGGCGTGGTCACCCCTGCGCTCATCATCGGCCAGGCCTGCGGACTCGGCCTCGCGGCCCGCACCCGGCTGATCGCCGCGATCCCGCTGGCCGCACCCACCTTCCACGCCGGCTTCCCGGCCTGGGCACAGACCGTGCTCGGCTCCGGGATCAGCGCGGGCGCGCTCGTCGCGGTCCTGCTCAACCTGTTCTTCCACCATCTCGGCACCCGGAGCCGCCAACCGGCCCCGGCACTCAAATCCCCCTAGGGTCCTGCCGTGCCCTCCCGCGGACACCTCTTCGGTCCCTCCGTCCACGGGCCCGCCACTCAAAGACAAGGAAGCACGATGGCACCATCGGCAGACCAGCGCATCGTCATCGAGAACTGTGCGATCGCGACCGTGGACGCCGGCGACACGGAGTACGCCAGCGGACACCTCGTCCTCGCCGGCAACCGCATCGAGTCGGTCGGCGCGGGCCAGGCCCCCGAAGGCCTCCAGAACGTGGTGCGCCGGATCGACGCGAGCGGCCATCTGGCCACGCCCGGGCTGGTCAACACCCACCACCACTTCTACCAGTGGATCACCCGGGGCCTGGCCACCGACCACAACCTGTTCAACTGGCTCGTCGCGCTCTACCCCACCTGGGCGCGCATCGACGAGCGGATGACCTACGCGGCCGCGCAGGGGTCCCTCGGCGTGATGGCCCGCGGCGGTGTCACCACCGCCATGGACCACCACTACGTCTACCCGCACGGCTCCGGCGACCTGTCCGGCTCGATCATCCGGGCCGCCGCCGAGACGGGCGTCCGCTTCACGCTGGCCCGCGGCTCGATGGACCGCAGCGAGAAGGACGGCGGCCTGCCGCCGGACTTCGCCGTCGAGACGCTGGAGGGCGCGCTGGCCGCGACCGAGGCGACCGTCAAGGAGCACCACGACGCCTCCTTCGACGCCATGACCCAGGTGGCCGTCGCCCCCTGCTCCCCGTTCTCCGTCTCCACCGAACTCATGCGTGAGGGCGCCCAGCTGGCCCGCCGCCTGGGCGTACGGCTGCACACCCACGGCTCGGAGACCGTGGAGGAGGAGAAGTTCTGCCACGAGCTGTTCGGCATGGGCCCGACCGACTACTTCGAGTCCACCGGCTGGCTCGGTGCGGACGTGTGGATGGCGCACTGCGTCCACATGACCGACTCCGACATCGCCGCGTTCGCCCGCACGAAGACCGGTGTGGCCCACTGCCCGTCGTCCAACGCCCGCCTCGCGGCCGGCATCGCCCGTGTCCCCGACATGCTGAAGTCGGGCGTCCCGGTCGGCCTCGGCGTCGACGGCACCGCCTCCAACGAGTCCGGCGAACTCCACACCGAGCTGCGCAACGCCCTGCTGATCAACCGTCTCGGCGCCCACCGCGAGGCCGCGCTGAACGCCCGTCAGGCGCTGCGGCTCGGCACCCACGGCGGCGCCGAGGTCCTCGGCCGGGCCGAGCAGATCGGCTCGCTGGAGCCGGGCAAGCTGGCGGACGTGGTGCTGTGGAAGATGGACACTCTGGCCCACGCCTCCATCGCCGACCCGGTGACCGCGCTGGTCTTCGGCGCCGCGGCCCCGGTCACGGCCTCCTTCGTCAACGGCAAGCAGATCGTGGAGAACGGCCGCCTGCTCACCGTCGACGAGGACGCCATCGCCCGCAGCACCCGCGAGGAGGCCCAGCGCCTCGCCCGGATCGCCGCCCAGGCCTGATCCCCACCCACTCCGCCGGTCGCCTCCCCAGGGCGGCCCGCCGGAAGAGACAGGCAGGTCGGCTCGCCGGGCCGAGGTGCCGCAGGACTTGGCAGACCGGCCGACGCGGTCGGCCTGCCGGAAGGCTCCGGCTGGGAGGGACGGCTCCCAGCCGGTCCCGTGGACCCGAGCGGGGTCCACGGAGGCCGTCTCCGGGGCGCGTGTCGACACACGCGCCCCGGAACGGTCACCGCTCGAACCGCTCAGGTGCCACCCCCGTCCCGGTCCCGCACGACCACACGCACCACCTCCATGAAACCCACGTCGACGACGTGTTACCCGCCCGGAGGAGCAGCCGTGGCCGCCCATCCTGTTGACGAGAAACTCCCCGCCCTCAAAATGGCGACCAGCGGCCTGCAGCACGTGGCCGCCATGTACGCCGGGGTCGTCGCACCACCCCTGATCGTCGGCGCGGCCGTAGGCCTGTCCGGCGCCGACCTCACCTTCCTCACCGGAGCCTGTCTGTTCACCGCCGGGCTCGCCACCTTCCTGCAGACGCTCGGCTTCTGGAAGATCGGAGCCCGGCTGCCGTTCGTCAACGGCGTCACCTTCGCCGGCGTCGCCCCCATGACGGCGATCGCCGCCTCCACCAAGGACAAGTCCGACGCGCTGCCGGTCATCTTCGGCGCGGTCGTCGTCGCCGGCCTCCTCGGCTTCCTCGCCGCCCCCTTCTTCAGCAAGGCGATCCGCTTCTTCCCACCCGTCGTCACCGGCTCGGTCATCACCCTGATCGGGGTCTCCCTGCTCCCCGTCGCCTTCGGCTGGGCCCAGGGCCCCGACCCCAGGGCGAGCGACTACGGTTCGACGACCTACCTCACGCTCGCCGGCATCACCCTCGCCGTCGTCCTGCTGCTGCGCCGCTTCACCCGCGGTTTCGTCAAACAGATCGCGGTCCTGCTCGGCCTGATCACCGGCACGCTCATCGCGATACCCTTCGGCGTCACGGACTTCGGTCCCGTCGCCCACGCCGACGTCGTCGGCTTCCCGACCCCGTTCCACTTCGGCACCCCGCAGTTCCACATCGCGGCGATCCTGTCGATGTGCGTGGTGATGGTCGTCTCCATGACGGAGTCCACGGCCGACATGCTGGCGCTCGGCGAGGTCGTCGAACGCCCCGCCGACGAGAGGACCATCGCCGCCGGCCTGCGCGCCGACACCCTCGGCTCCGCACTCAGCCCCCTGTTCAACGGCTTCATGTGCAGCGCCTTCGCCCAGAACATCGGCCTCGTCGCCATGACGAAGATCCGCAGCCGCTACGTCGTCGCCGTGGGCGGCGGGTTCCTCGTCCTGATGGGCCTGTGCCCGATGGCCGCCTCCCTCATCGCGGTCGTGCCCCGCCCCGTCCTCGGCGGCGCCGGCGTCGTCCTGTTCGGCTCGGTCGCCGCGAGCGGCATCCAGACCCTGGTCCGGGCCGCACTGGAGAAGGACAACAACGTCCTGATCGTCGCCGTCTCCCTCGCGGTCGGCCTCATCCCGATCACCGCGCCGGACTTCTACCACGCCTTCCCGCAGACCGCGAAGATCGTCCTGGACTCCGGCATCTCCACCGGCTGCGTCACCGCCGTCCTGCTCAACCTCGTCTTCAACCACATCGGCGGCAACCGTGACGCCGAGGACGTCACCCATCCCATGGAAGCGGGCCAGGAACTCTCGACCGCCCACTGAGAACCGGCGCGGGGTACGCAGGACGCCGTACCCCGCGCCGCGCTGTGGCAGGCGATCGGCGCACGGTGGCCGTCGTACGCGGCCTAGGGGGTGAGCTTCCTGCCCTCGCCTCCCGCGCCCTGTGGTGGCACCCCGCCCGCCCGCCGGAACCCGGCCTGACACGGGGTCAGCGCCGGCAGCCGGCCCGTGGCGTACGAGCGGGGCGGGACCCCCATCAGGGACCGGAAGTCGGACGACATGTGTGCCTGGTCGAAGTAGCCGGTCGCGGCCGCCAGTTCGGCCCAGCGGGCACTACCCGCCCGGGTGGCCACCGTACGGACACGGTCGATACGGGCGTAGTGCTTCGGGGACACCCCGACGCCCTCGGTGAACAGGTTCCGCAACTGGCGTTCGCTGACGGCCAGTTCCCGGGCCACCTCCCTCACCCGCGTGGGCTCCCGGTCCGCCCGCACGGACAACGCCTCCACACCCGCGCGCAGCAGCGCCGCCCGCGCCGGATCCACGGCGGCGGACAGCAGCCCGGGCAGCACCTCGGCGAGACGCGGCCCCGCCTCCCGCGGATCCAGCCGGCCCAGCTCACGCGCGAGCCGGCGCCCCGCAGCGCCCGGCAACTCGTCCAGTGCCACGGCCCGGCCGAGCAGGTCGGCGGCCGGAACACCCAGCAGGGGCCGGGCCGTACCCGGTGCGAGGCGCAGCTCCACACACGAGACATGGGCCTTCCCCTCGTGGTACGAGGCCCTCACACGCGGCCCGACAGCCAGCACCTCACGCCGCCCGTCGGCCGTCATCCGCAGCACCACCTTGGTCGCCGCGTCGGGCAGCTGGACGAACGTCTCCTCGGGCGGCTCGGCGAAGGTCAGGGTCCGCAGCCCGGCGATCCATGGGCGCAGCACCTCGGGCGTGGTCGGAGCCTGCTCGGCGGTGGTCATCGGCACCCCTCCACCGTAAGCGCCCCCGAACGCCGTCCGGGCGGGCCGGCCGTGCCGGAATTTCCAAGAGCCGAGCCCCTCGACGGGCCCATCGTGGTCCTCATGATTCTGGTGACGGGTGCCACGGGCACCATCGGCGGTGACGTCGTACGACAGCTGGCCGCACGCGGCGAGAAGGTGCGCGCACTCACCCGCGACCCGGCGCGGGCACAGGTACCCGCCGGCGTGGAGGTGGCGCGCGGCGACTACCGCGACCCGGCGTCCCTGGACGCCGCGCTGGCGGGTGTGACGGCCGCCTTCCTGCTCCGGCCGCCCGGCCCCGACGAGGGACAGGACGCGGCGCTGGTCGCGGCGGCCCGCGCGGCGGGCGTCGGCCGGCTGGTGAAGCTCTCCGCGATCGGCACCGGGGATGCCGCCTCCGGGCCCTCCGGGCTCTGGCACCTGGACGGCGAGCGGGCCGTGCGGGACAGCGGAGCCGCATGGACGGTGCTGCGGCCGTCGTCGTTCGCCTCCAACACGCTGAGCTGGGTCCAGGCACTCCGGGCGGGCGAGCCGGTGCCGAACATGACCGGGGCCGGCGCGTCGGGCGTGGTCGACCCGCGCGATGTGGCCGCGGTCGCCGTGCGGGCCCTGGTCGAGGGCCGGCACGCGGGGCGCACGTACACCCTGACCGGGCCCGAGGCGATCGACGTCCCCGGCCAGGCCGCCGTGCTCGCCGAGGTCCTGGGCCGCCCCGTCGCGGCACGGAACCTGTCGCCGGAGCAGACCCGCGACTTCCTGCGCACCGCCTGGGGCTTCGACGAGACCCGGGCGGACGGCGTCCTGGCCGGCCTCGCGTTCGTCCGCGCCGGCGGCAACGCGGTGGTCACCGAGGATGTACCCGAGGTCCTGGGCCGGCCGGCGCGGTCGTTCCGGGAGTGGGCGCAGGACCACAGGGACGCCTTCGGCGACGCCTGACGGGCACGCCCGGGGACTACAGGCCGAACAGGGCGAGGTCCGTGGTCAGTTCCTCGAACACCTTTCGAGGGTCGGACACCAGTTTGCGCTCCTTGAGGTCCAGGAGGCCGCCCACCGCGCTCACCTCGGCCGCCAGGGTGCCGTCGGCCTTCCGGATCTCCTGGACGATCCGGAAGGTCTTCCCTCCGTCCCACTCGAACCCGCAGCTCACGTCGACCTCGTCACCGGCGAGCAGTTCACGCCGGAAGCGGATGGTCGTCTCCAGCGACACCGGACCGACCCCCCGGCCCATCAGGCGGGCCTGGCTTATGCCGGCCGCCTGCAGTAACGACCAGCGGGCGTGCTCCGCGTAGTTGAGGTACACGGACTGGTTGAGGTGTCCCTGGGTGTCGGTCTCGTAACCGCGGACGGTCACACGGACGGAAAAGGCCTCGGTCACTGCTTGTCCCTCTCGTGTTCGGAACCGGGATCGATCGATCTTGGCATGCCGCTCACACCCGGCGCGGCGAGGCCAGCAGATAGCGCACCCTCGTCCGCGGTTCGGTGTACTCCCCGGCCTGCCAGCCCGCGTCCGCGAGCGTCACCGCGCAGGCCGCCAGGCTCTCCGGGTCCGGCGCGTACACGGCGACGGCCTCCGGCTGCGGGGTCGCGCGGACCCGGTAGCCGTCCGCGTCCCCGCCCGCCGGACGGTGCCCGGCCGCCTCCAGGGCGAGCGCCACCGCCCGCACCAGATGCGTGCGCTCCCATCCGCACGGCCGGTCCACCGCGCCGTCGGAGTTGGTCATCCGGCGCAGCTCCAGCAGCCCCTGCCAGGCACTGCGCACCTCCCGCAGGCGTGCCGGCCCCGCCGCGGGCGGCCCCTGCTCGCCACCGGTCCGGGCCGCGAACACGCCCCCGGCGGGCGCGGGATCCTCGGCCACCGCGGTCTCCTCGGCCACCGCGGTCTCCGCCTCCCGTGTCCGGTGCCCCGCGGGCGTCAGGAAGTACGCGTGCGGGGGCCGGGGGTGACGGAAGGCCAGCCCCCGCTCGACCAGCGCCGCGAGCTGCGCCCGCGTACCGCGCAGCCGCCCGGTCACTGGATCGGCGGCCTCGATCAGACGCCGCTGCGCGGCGGTCGGCGGTCGTGTCACAGCGTGCTCCCCCGGTGCCGTCCTCTGTCCGGGGCCGCCCGTCCGGACGACCCGTTCCGCAGGGTACGGTCCGGGTCTGACAACGAGGGGAGTCCGCGTATACAGAGGGCTGTACGCAACCGTCAGCGGACAGGCTTCCGTACACGGTCGCCCGTCTACCGCCGCCGGTGTGCCACGGCCCGCGGCGCCCTACTCCTGCGGCCGGATGTTCCAGCCCGCCACCACCGGCCGCCCGTGCTCCGTGCCCAGCCGGCACAGTGCCCCCGTCGCCAGCTGGAACAAGGCCCCGTGCTCGGGCGGGAGGCCGAGGCGGCGGGCGGTCAGGACGCGCAGGAAGTGACCGTGGGCGATCAGGACGACGACGCCCTCGGTGTTCGCGAGGGCGGCGTCGGCCTTGGCCAGCATCCGGTCGGCGCGCTCGCCGACCTGCTCCGGGGACTCGCCCGGATGCTCCGGCGGCCCCGGGGGGACCCCGTCCGTGAACAGGAACCAGCCGGGCCGGCCCCGCTGGATCTCCACGGTGGTCACGCCCTCGTAGCCGCCGTAGTCCCATTCGCGCAGGTCGGCGTCGATCCGGGCGTCGTGGACCCCGATGAGTTCGGCGGTCTCCCGGGCCCGCTGCAGGGGACTGACGAACGCGGCCCCGATCCGGTGCGAGCGGATCAGCGGCACCAGTCGGCGCGCCTCCTCACGCCCGTGCTCGGTGAGAGGTACGTCGGTCCAGCCGGTGTGCCGTCCGGACCGCGACCACTCGGTCTCACCGTGCCGGACCAGAAAGAGGTCACCCACGTCAGCGCCCTTCCCGCTCGCCTGTCAGCACGGTGTCACAGGGAGGCCGCGGCCCGCAGGACGGACTGCGCCAGACGGCCGTTCTCCGGAGCGGCGCCCACCCCGGAGGGGAAGGAGAACCGGCGCCGGGTGTAGGCGTACGCGATGCCGTTCGCCGGGTCGGCGAAGCCCAGCGAGCCGGTCGCACCGCTGTGCCCGAAGGTGCCGGGGTCGAGGAACGGGTAGAGCGCGGGGGTGTGCTCGAAGCCGCGCGCGAAGTGGTTCTCGCTGCCGGTGACCAGGTCCGGCCCGCCCGGGGTGCGCAGCTCGCCGAACAGGGCCGCGGTCGCGGGCGTGAGCAGCGGCGGCCGGCCGTCCACGGTGGAGATGGCGGCCGCGTACATCCCGGCGACGCCGCGCGCGTTGCCCACCCCGCCCGAGGAGGCCGGCCCGAGGGCCTTGACCCGGGGGTGGTTGCCGAAGGCCACCAGGTCGGTCGGGGCCGGGCCGTGCGCGTTGAAGGCGATGCCCCGGATGCTGTCCGGAGCCGCCGCCCGCTCCTTCAGCAGCGCGGCCTCCTGGGGGGTCGGCACCAGCGGCTGGACGTCCACCCAGCGCGGCTCCGCCGCGGCGGGCAGCCCCAGGTGGTGGTCGAGCCCGTACGGCGCCCGGATGCGCTCCTCGTACAGTTCCTGGATCGACCGGCCGGTCGCCCGGCGCACCACCTCGCCGGTGAGGGCGCCGATGACGAAGGCGTGATAGCCCCAGGCGCTGCCCGGCTCCCACAGCGGCCTGCGCGTCGCCAGCCGGGCCGCGACGACCCGGTCGTCGGCCAGCTCCTCGACGGTGAAGGGCTGTTCGGGGTCGCTGACGAGTCCCGCCCGGTGCTCCAGCAGCTCGCCCAGCGTCAGCCGGGCCTTGCCGTGCGTGCCGAACTCGGGCCAGTAGGCGGCCACTTCACGGTCGAGGTCGAGCACCCCGTCCTGGACGAGCAGGGCGACGACGAGGTGCGCCGCTCCCTTGGCGATGGAGTACAGGGTCGTCAGCGAGTCACCGTCGATGCCGTCGCCGCCCCACAGATCCACCACGCGCCGCCCGTGCCGGTACACCACGAGCTGGGCGCCCGGGTCGTCCCGTTCCCCGGCGAGCACGGCCGCGAACTCCTCACGTACGCCCTCGAATCCCTCTGCCACCGTGCCGTGCACATCGATCGGCATGTGTCGCTCCCCCTGTCCGTTGATCACCAACAGGGATCGTCAACGGCGGCCGGCCGCGGGGCATTCCCGGCGGCTCAGGTGCCCGGCAGGACCAGTGTGTTCTCGGTGCCGAGGGCCTTGGCGCCGGTACCTGCGTACAGCGTGGTCTCGCCGTCGGACCAGCGCACGACCAGGTCGTTGCCGGTGTGGTCGGAGGTGAGGTCGCCGGTGGTCATGACCTGGGCGTGCGGCCAGGTGCCGTTCGGGCCGAGCAGCCGGGACCGGGTGCCGGGCCCGGCGGCCGAGACACCGGTGTAGCTGTCGAGGGAGCCGTCGGACCAGCGCACGAGCAGGTCCGAGCCGGCCGTGCCCTTGAAGGCGCCGCCGCTCAGCAGCGCGGCCTTGGTCCAGGTGCCGTTCGCCGCGAGGAGCCGCTTGCCGGTGCCGAAGGAGCCGGAGCGGATCCCCGTGTACAGCAGCAGCGTGCCGTCGGACCGCCGCGCCAGCACATCGGTCGCACCGTCGGCCCCGTGGAACTGCCCGGCGGTGAGCTGTACGACGTTCTTCCAGTCGGAGCGGGGCTTGGCCATCTGCACCTCCCTGCCGATCCCGGAGGCGCCGAGGTCCGGGTAGAGGGTCGCCTCGCCGTCCGACCAGCGCACCAGCAGGCCCGGGCGGCCGCCGGTGAACGTCCCGGCGGTGATGTTCCGGGCGTGCGTCCAGGTGGAGTTGGCCTTCAGCAGCCGCTTCTCGGCACCGAACGCACCGTCGCCGTCTCCCGGGTACAGCGTGACCCCGCCGTCGGACCAGACGACGAGCAGGTCGCCGTGGCCGTCACCGGTGTAGTCCGCGGAGGCCATCAGCGCGGCCTTCTGCCAGCGGGCCGCCCCACCGGGCAACTGGAGCCCCTGGTAGGGCGGCAGACCGGCGGCCGGGTTCTGGTTCGCCACCGCGGCGGCGAGGAGGTTGGCGGCGTCGGTGCCGAACGCGGGGGCGTAGCTGATGTAGTCGACGTTCGCGTCGTTGCCGCCGCCGTTGTAGCCGCCGAGGTCGCCGATGACGTGACCGGTGCCCGCGTCGTCCTTGTAGTCGGTGATCCACGGGCTGCCGGACACGCCGCCGTAGTAGCCGCCGCAGGTCATCGACATCTGCCGGTAGCCGGGGAGCTGCTTGGTCGGCACGGTGCACTTGACGGCGCGTCCGGCGGCGTTGTGCCGGTAGGCGGGGTAGCCGACGACGGTGACGTTCTTGTGGGTGTATCCGGACGCGCGGGTGAAGGTCAGCCCGCCGCCGACCGCGTCCTGGAGACTCTGGCCGCGCTGGTTGGCGGAGACCCGGGCGAACGCGGTGTCGAGGTCGGACGCGGGCTTCTTGGTGGTCGACGATCCCCTGTCGGGCACGTACCGGGGGTCGATGAAGATCCGCTGGATGTGGAAGATGCCGTAGGGCTGCCGGTCGGGGCTCGCGCCCTTCACGAACTTGGGGACGAAGACGTAGTCGCCCTTCATGTTCAGCGCGCAGTGGGCGGCCGTGAGGACGATGTTCCTCGCGGGGGTGTCGATCACGCTGCCGGTGCAGTGCCAGGTGGTGCCTCCCGGCCCGTCGGACCCGAAGAACGTGCCCACCAGCCGCGTCCCCGGGAACAGGGTGCCCTGCGGGCGGCCCGCCGCCGCGGCCGACGGACCGGGTCCCGCCGGCCGGGCCCGGTGCCCGTCCAGCGGCGCCGCGTCCGCCATCCGCTGCGCGGTCCAGAACCGCGCGGCCTGCCGCGCCTCCTGCCCGGCCGAAGGCGCCGGCGGCGCGGCGGTCGCGGCCTGCGCGGGCGCCATCCCGCCCCCGAGGGCGGCGCCGCACACCACGGCGACGGTCGTCCGGCGTATGCGCGACGAGGACGGTTTTCTGGACGAGATCAACGGTGCTCCCCCTGGTCTGCTGCGGGTCTGCTGGAACCGGACCCGGGGGAACGGCGGCGCGGCGCTGGTCAGACGTGAAGATCCCCCGGTTCGTGCGGGGCGATCTTCGCACAGGCGAGCGAATGTGTGAAACGGGCTACTGCCGGTACCCGCCGAGGAACCGTCCGATCCGGCCGATCGCCGCCTCCAGGTCCTCCGCGTGCGGCAGGATGAGGACGCGGAAGTGGTCGGGGGAGGGCCAGTTGAAGCCGGTGCCCTGGACCACCTGGATCTTCTCGCGCAGCAGCAGGTCGAGGACGAACTTCTCGTCGTCGTGGATCCGGTGCACCTTCGGGTCGATGCGCGGGAACGCGTACAGCGCGCCCTTGGGCTTCACGCAGGACACGCCGGGGATCTCGTTGAGCTTCTCCCAGGCCACGTTCCGCTGCTCGTGCAACCGGCCGCCCGGAAGCGTCAGTTCGCGGATGGACTGGCGGCCGCCGAGCGCGGCCTGGATGGCGTACTGGGCCGGCGCGTTGGCGCACAGGCGCATGGAGGCCAGCATGGTCAGGCCCTCCAGATAGTCCTTCGCGTGCTGCCGGGGGCCGGTCACGACCAGCCAGCCGGAGCGGAAGCCCGCCACCCGGTAGGTCTTCGACAGGCCGCAGAAGGTGAGGACGACCAGGTCGGGGGCGAGGGCGGCGGCCGAGTGGTGGACCGCGTCGTCGTACAGGATCTGGTCGTAGATCTCGTCGGCGAACACCATCAGGCCGTGCCGGCGGGCCAGGTCCAGGATGCCCTCGACGACCTCCTTCGGATACACCGCGCCCGTCGGGTTGTTGGGGTTGATGATGACCACGGCCTTCGTCCGGTCCGTGATCTTCGAGGCCATGTCGGCCAGGTCCGGGTTCCAGTCGGCCTGTTCGTCGCACAGGTAGTGGACCGCCTTGCCGCCGGCCAGGGTGGTCGCGGCGGTCCAGAGCGGGAAGTCCGGGGCGGGGATGAGGATTTCGTCGCCGTCCTCGACCAGGGCCGTCACTGCCATGGAGACCAGCTCCGAGACGCCGTTGCCCAGGAAGACGTCGTCCACGCCGACCTCCAGGCCGAGGTTCTGGTAGCGCTGGGCGACCGCCCGGCGGGCGGAGAGGATGCCGCGGGAGTCGGTGTAGCCGTGCGCCTGCGGCAGCATCCGGATCATGTCCTGGAGGATCTCCTCCGGTGCCTCGAAACCGAAGGCGGCGGGGTTGCCGGTGTTCAGGCGCAGCACGCTGTGCCCGGCCTCCTCCAGTGCGTTGGCGTGCTCGATCACCGGGCCGCGGATCTCGTAACAGACCCCGCTGAGCTTGTTCGACTGCCGGAACTCCATGGACCCCTCCGGAAACTCGTGTTGCTTGGTTTTACCAAGTTCGAGCTTGGAAAGTCCAACAACGTGTCTAGACTGCGTCGCATGTCACCACGCCGAAGCTACGACCAGTACTGCTCCGCAGCCCGCGCCCTCGACCTCGTCGGCGACCGCTGGACCCTGCTGATCGTCCGCGAACTGCTGGCCGGCCCGCGCCGCTACACGGACCTGCACGCGGACCTGCCCGGCGTGAGCACGGACGTACTCGCCTCGCGGCTGAAGGACATGGAGCGCGACGGCCTCGCCACCCGCCGCCGGCTGCCGCCGCCGGGTGCGGCCTACGTCTACGAACTCAGCGAGCGGGGGCGGGGGTTGCTCCCCGTGCTGCAGGCCCTGGGCAACTGGGGCGAGGCCGAGCTGGGCGAGCGGCGGCCGACCGACGCGGTCCGCGCCCACTGGTTCGCGCTGCCGCTGCTGCGCGCCCTGGAGGGGGAGGGGATCGTGGCGGTGCAGCTGGAGGAAGGGGAGTTTCATCTGCGCGTCGGCGCGCAGGAGGGCCCGGTGTACGGCGACGGCCCCGCGCCCGGCGCGGCCGACGCCCGGCTGGCCCTGGACGCGGCGGTCTGCGAGGCCGTGGCCCGCGGGGAGTTGACGCTGGCCGACGCCGTCCGGTCCGGCCGGGTGACGGTGAGCGGCGAGGGCACGCTCGCCAAGGCGCTGCGGGAGGTGTGACACGCAAACGGAAGGCCCGCCGGCGGCGGGCCTTCCGGTGCGTCTGCTCAGACGCTCGGCGGCACCCGGGACGGCCGTCCCGATCCCCGCGTCAGCGCGTACCCGCCGATCCCGGCGAGCGCCGCGAGCACGCCGCCGATCGCGGTCCACACCCAGCGGTCGGACCACCAGCCGGAGGACCAGCCGTCGTCGGAGCCGAAGCTGGACAGCACCGCCGTCTTCGAACCGTCCCCGTCCTTCTCGGACCTGACGGCGATCCCGGGCACCAGCGGCTTGCCCAGCGAGCCGTCCACCGCCGCCGCGCCGCCGATGTCCTTGGAGTCCACGCGGACGTCGGCGCTCACCGCCTTGCCCAGGTCGGCGGAGCCCAGGTCCACGACCGTCAGCCGGATGTAGTACGTCCCCGGCAGCGGGTCGTCGGCCCACGGCTCCGACCAGCCGCGCACGGTCCGCAGCACACAGGCCAGGTCCACGGAGGACGCGTCCTGCCCGGCCGTACGGGACGCCGCCCCGTACTGGCAGGCCTGGCGCCGCCGCAGCCCGTCGTACACGTCGATCTGCCAGGTCTGCGCCCCGTGCGTCGCCGGCAGCTTCACCGTCGCCTTGACGGTGGGCCGCTGCCCGGTGTCCGCGGGGAACGACCAGTACAGGTAGTCACCCGTCGAACCGGACGCCGTGGCCTGCTGGCCCTGCCGCAGCTCCGTCGCCGTACGGAACGAGGTGCCCGCCTGCGTGGGCGCCTTGCCGTCGTCGGAGGCGCCGGGAGACGGGGAGGAGTCGGCCACGGCCGGTCCGGCCGCGAGGCCCAGCGCGAGCAGCGCCGTACTCAGCACACGTGTGATCCGCATCAGTTCGTCCTCCAGACCGCGACCCGCCAGCGCGACAGCCAGCCCCACAGCAGACCCGCCAGGAAGCCGGTCAGCACCAGCGCGCCCAGCAGCCACCAGCCGCGCCCGAGACCGAAGGCGGCCACGTCATGGTGCCCGGACGGCCCGTCCACGACGTCGACGGTCAGCTCCAGCGGCAGACCCGGTGTGGTCTTCACACCCGCCGCGGCCGAGAAGGAGTGGGTGACCTGGAGACACACCGTCTCCGCGGGCGCCGTGTCGTCGTCGCTGTCCGCCTTCGGATAGCGCAGACCGGTGGAGATCACGTCCGTACGGCCCGTGCCGGCGGCCTCGCCGCGCACGATCTCCCGTCCGTGCGAGGTCACCGCCCGCAGCAGCACCCCGTAGTCCGGGTTCACGGCGCGGTCGTCGGCCACGCTCACCGAGGCCCGCAGCTCCCTGCCGGGATCGACCTCGACCTTGTACCAGCGCTGCTGCCCGAACTCCTGACGGTCCGTGTACAGCCCGGACTTCAGCGTCGGCGCCTTCTCGCAGCTCGCGGCGCCCTCGGTGGCCACCGGTGTCACCACCGGATCGGCCGCCCGGTCCACCAGCTGCCCGACGCGGTCCGACAGCTGCTCCCTGTGCCGGACGTCGGTGTAGGTGCCGCCGGTGGCGTCCGCGATGCAGCTGAGCTGGTCGCGGGTCTTGGCGTCCGGCACCAGCCCGAGGGTGTCGATGGTCAGTCCGATGCCCTTGGCGGCTATCTCGCGGGCCACCTCGCACGGGTCGAGCGGCTGGCAGGTGTCCTCGCCGTCGCTGATCAAGACGATACGGCGGGTCCCTTCGCCGCCGTTCAGGTCGTCCGCCGCCTTCAGCAGCGCGGGCCCGATCGGCGTCCAGCCGGTCGGCTGCAGCGTGGCCACCGCCGTCTTGGCGTCGGTCCGGTTCAGCGGCCCGACCGGGTAGAGCTGCGCGGTGTCCTTGCAGCCCTCCTTGCGGTCGTCGCCGCGGTAGTTGGCGCCCAGGGTGCGGATGCCGAGCCGGACCTCCTCGGGGGTCGCGTCCAGCACCTCGTTGAACGCCTGCTTCGCCGCGGCCATCCGGGAGTCGCCGTCGATGTCCCGCGTGCGCATCGAACCGCTGACGTCCAGCACGAGTTCGACCTTCGGAGCGGCCGCCTGCGTCTCGTCGGCGACGGCTCCGCCGGGGAACGCGACCCCGGCCGCCAGGGCGGCGAGCAGAGCACAGACGCCCGCCGCCAGCCGTTGTCTTGTGATCATCGGCGGATCCTATGGAACGGACGGGCCGGGCTCCAAAACGAGCGGGTTCGGCAGGGACGTCCACTGGTCGCCCGGGATCCGCGGGGACAGCCGCATCAGGGTCAACGCCTTGGCCGGCAGCGGGCCTTCGCGCAGGAAACGCGCGTCGGCGGTGTCCGGGAGGTCCGCCACGGCGGCGGACAGGGCCGCGCCCAGCGCCGCGCCCGACCCCGCCGTACCGGCCAGCGCGCCCGCCACCAGGGAGCCGAACAGCTTGCGGCGCAGGGCCGTTTCGTCGTCGGTGATCAGGCGCCCGGTGAGCGCCGGCGGGACGATGCCGTGGCGGGTCAGGCGGGCCGGGCTGATCCGGATGTCGGCCAGATCGCGGTAGACCAGCCGCAGCGGGGTGCCGTCGGCGGCCAGCACCACCAGCAGGTTCTGGCCGTGCGCCTCCAGGGCCACACCGAGGTCGAGCAGGCGCAGGCCCACGGTCAGCGCCAGGCGGGCGAACGCGGCCGTCCAGGCGGGGGTGTCCGGCAGGCCGGTGGCGGGGAGCGCGGCCACCGGCAGGACCCGTTCACCGGGGCCCGCGTACGCCTCGGGCGACTCGCGCAGCAGCGCGGCCAGGTCGGGGGAGTGCGCCGAGACGGCGCCCAGCGTGCGGGTGATGTGCAGCAGGCCGTCGGTGCGCGCCGCCAGCTGCGCGGCGAGGGCGGACAACGGCGCCGCGGCCTGGACCGAGTACAGGGAGATGTCCCGCACCGAGGACGTCAGCCGGGCGCTCAGGGCGGTCTTGACGTGTACGCGGCCCGGCAGCGCGAGGGTGCGCAGGGACAGCAGCGGACGGCCGGGGCGCCAGGGGTCGTACGAGCGCTCCAGGACGTGGTCGGCCTGCCACGGGTGGACGGGCACCAGCAGCCGTCCGCCGTCGCGCAGTTCCTCCGGCCAGTCACCGCTCACCAGGCACTCGGCCGCGGGCACCGGCACCGTCCCCAGCTCCACCACCGGCCGGTGCTCCGGTCCGTACGCCAGTTGGTCGGCCACCGAGAAACCGGGCCGGGAGCGGCAGGCGGGGTGGTACGGATGCCCGTCGGTCACCCGCTGCTCCCACTCCCAGTCCTCGGCCGGGGGGACCCCCAGCGGCCACTCCTTCGAGTGATCCGCACCGGCCCGCGACAGCGCCAACGAGGCGACGCTGCCCGCCAGTTCGGCGGCGAACGCGGCGCCGTGCGGCACCGCGAGGGCGGTCATCAGACCGGCCGGATCGACATGGCGCTCCCGGTCCAGGCGGACGCCGGTGACGTAGGCGCTCGTGGCGTACGGGTCCGCGTGCGGGCCGTACAGCGTCCGGCCGTCGGCGAGCCGCAGCGCCAGGCTGTGCGCGCCGTGCACCCGGCCGGTGACCCACGCCAGCGGCTCGTGGGCCAGCGCCCGCCACAGCCGGGTCAGCACGGCGGCACGGGCGCCCGGCAGTTCCGCCGTGTACCGGGGCAGCAACGCCGGCCGGACGGCGGCCAGCTCCTCGGCGACCTGGGCTTCGGTCGTGGGGGGACGGTGCACGGTCGGCTCCTCGGTTGCCCGCTGCACGCGGGACGGTTGTCAGGGACGACAGACATACTGAGCGCGACGACCCCCGATGAAACGAACGGATCGCGTGGACCTCACACCCCCCACCGACGCCGTCGGCCGCCGCGCCGACGCCTACGCGGCCGCGCCGCTGCTGAACTGCCTGCTGCGCGAGGTGGCCGAGCCGCTCCCGGCCCCCGGTGGCCGGTGGGTGCACCGGTTGCCGAGCGGGCGGCTGCTGCGCGTGCGCGCCGGCCGGCGTCCCACCGACCCCGAGGTGCGCGCGGCCGGGGGCTGGCACCGCGTCGGGCACACCGAACTGGTCAAGCTGGTCGCCGAGGAGCTGCGCCGGCACACCGGGCTGCCGGGCGGCGACCTGCCCGCCGAGATGGTCGACAGCCGGGACGCGGTCGCCGCGCTGCTCACCGCCCGCGCCCGGGCGACGCCCCCCGCGGACCCCTATCTGCTGTCCGAGCAGTCACTGATCACCGGGCACCCGTGCCACCCCGCCCCCAAGGCGCGCGGCGGCGGCCCGGTCGCGTCCTGGCTGCCGTACGCGCCCGAGGCGCACGCCCGTTTCCCGCTGGTGCTGCTCGGTGTCCGCGAGGACCAGGTGGCCGAGGAGGGCGACACCGGTGCCCTGGACGCGCTCGGCACCGCCCCGCCCGGCTACCGGCTGCTGCCGGCCCATCCCTGGCAGCTGGAGCTGGTGGGCCGGGAGCTGGCCGAGGCCTTCGCCGACGGCCGTCTGCTCCGCCTCGGCGAGACCGCCTTCGACGCCTGGCCCACGGCGGCGGTCCGCACGGTGTACGCGCCGCCGCGTGACCTGTTCCTGAAGTTCAGCCTGGACGTCCGCATCACCAACGACATCCGCCGCCTGTGGCGCCATGACCTGCGCCGGCTGCGCCGCACCGACACGGCGGCCGGGCACGCCTTCACGGCGCTGGCCCCGCCCGCGGCCTGGCTGAGCGACCGCGGCTACCGCACGGCCGCCTTCGCCTTCGAGGAGCTGGCCGTCCTCGTCCGCGACGGCCTGCGCGAGCGCCTGCTGCCGGGCGCCACCCCGCTGCTCGCCGCCGCCCTCGCCGAGGGCTTCGACGGCAGCCCGCTGGCCCGTGCGGCCGACCCGGCGGCCTGGTGGGCGGCGTATCTGCGCCAGGTCGTCCCGCCCGCCCTGGCGGCCTTCGACGAGCACGGCGTCGTCCTGGAGGCCCACCTCCAGAACACCCTCGTCGCCGTGGACGCGGCCGGCACGCCCGTCCAGGCGCTGTTCCGGGACGCCGAGGGCGTCAAGCTGCTGCCGGACGTGAGCAGGGCCGCGGGCTGGGAGCGGCTGGTCTACTGCCTGGTGGTGAACCACCTCGCCGAGATCGCCGCCGCCCTCGGCGAACACCACCCGGGATTCGACCCCTGGCCCGCCGCCCGCGACGAACTCGCCCGGCACCCGCTGCCCGAGGTCCCCGCCCTGCTCGCCTCGCCCACCCTGCCCGGCAAGACCAACCTGCTGCTGCGCTGGACCGGCGCGGACGGCGCGGACGCCCGCTATCTGCCCCTGCCGAACCCGCTGGCGGGTCGCTGACCCGCGCTTTCTACCGGGCGGTGCCGAAGTCCTGGGTCCAGTAGCTGCCCGGCTGCGCGAGACCGACGCCGATCTCCTGGAACGAGCAGTTGAGGATGTTGGCCCGGTGTCCGGGGCTGGACATCCAGCCCGCCATGACCTCGTCGGCGGTGCCGTATCCATAGGCGACGTTCTCGCCGTAGGCGCTCCAGTCGTAGCCGGCGCCCGTGATGCGGTCGCCCGGGGAGGAGCCGTCGGAGCCGGTGTGCGACATGTTCTGGTGGGCCGCCATGTCCGCGCTGTGGGCCTGCGCGGCCTTGGTCAGCGCCGGGTTGAGGGTCAGGGCCTGGCAACCGGCCTTGGCGCGCTCGGCGTTGACGAGCTGCACGATCCGCGCGACGACCCCGGACGCCGTGGCGGTGGCCTTCGGCGTGCTCGGTGCGGCCTTCGGGGTGCTCGGTGCGGCCTTCGGCGTGCTCGGCGTGGCTTTCGGGGTGCTAGGTGCGGCCTTCGGCGTGCTCGGCGCGGCAGGGGCCGCGGGCACGGCGGTGGTGGCCCTGGGCGGGCGGGGAGCAGGCGTCCGCGCGGGCGTGCGGACCGTGACCTTCGTGCCGGTGCTCGGGTGAGCGGTGGCGCGGGGCTCGGGGGACACGGTGGTCCGCGGTGTGCCGGCGTGGTGGTGGTGATTGCGGTGGTGATGCCAGTGGGCGTGCTGCCACCGCTGCTGCGGCGTGCTCGTCGCGGCGACGTCGGACGGGTCCGCCGTGCCGTACGGCCAGTCGGAACAGGCCAGGGCGACGGACGGCACCCCCACCGCGCCGATGGCGACGGCGGCGATGACTATCCGCCGGAGATGCTGTGTCCTGCGGTGCTTGCCCATGCGTGAACCTCACTCGGTGATCGCCGGGCGCTCATTCTCAGGACGCCCGCACAAGGAGCGCAAAGGGCCGTGCTACTACGCCGGCTAGGAGGCCCGGCCGCCCCTTGCCAGGCGAGCCGAGGAATGCAGACTTCGCGTTCGCGATGTTTGCTCACTGCTGGCGGCGCGTCAGAACCGCTCTGCTGGAGAGGAATCCGGGAGACCGGCGGGCGGGCGGCGAACCGTCGCCCGTAGATCACCCCAAGCCCACGGCAAGCCGGACAAATCCCATATGTCACCGTGGCTGTCTCTACTAGTCCGCATGGTTAGTAGCCCGGGTTCGTGTGACAGACCTCACCCTCGGCGCCCCTGAGAGGTGCAGCGCCTACCCTGAACGACGTGCTGCGCGACGTGACTGCTGTTCGATACGTGACCCCGCTGCGCTCCGGCGGCTCGGTGCCCGGAGTCGTCGAGGCCGACGACGACGGCACGTACGTCGTGAAGTTCACCGGCTCGGCGCAGGGGCACAAGGCGCTGGTCGCCGAGGTGATCGTCGGCGAACTCGCCCGCGCGCTCGGCCTGCGCTTCCCCGAGCTGGTCCTCGTCCACTTCGATCCGGCCATCGCCGCCGGCGAACCGCACCAGGAGGTGCGGGAGCTGCACGGCGCGAGCGCGGGCGTCAATCTCGGCATGGACTATCTGCCGGGCGCCCGGGACTTCACCCCGGAGATCGCGCAGACCTTTCCCGTCGACCCGCTGGAGGCCGGCCGGATCGTCTGGCTGGACGCGCTGACCGTCAACGTCGACCGCACGGTCCACAGCTCCAACCTCATGGTCTGGCCGACGTTGGGCACCGCACCGCCGCGCCTGTGGCTCATCGACCACGGCGCCGCCCTCGTCTTCCACCACCGCTGGGACACCACGGCCCCGGGCAAGAGGTACGACTTCCGCCGGCACGCCCTCGGTCACTACGGCCCCGACGTCCGCGCCGCCGACGCCGAACTCGCCCCACGGGTGACCGAGGAGCTGCTGCGCGGGATCGTCGCCGAGGTCCCGGACGCCTGGCTGGCCGAGGACGCCGGCTTCGCGGCCCCGGACGACGTGCGCGCCGCCTACGTCGACTACCTCCTGGCCCGCGTCCGCCTGTCGCACCAGTGGCTGCCCGCCGACTTCCCGAGCCGCGAGCAACTCGCGGCCGAGGAGGCCGCCCGTGCGGCGAGGACACAGGCGGGCCGCCCGGACTGGCTCAAGCGCGTCCCCGACCTGCACGGCAAGCCGGCGGCGGAACAGGACTGGTCGGCGCACCTGGGCTGAGCGCGCGCGAGCGGCCCCGGGACGCTGCCCGGAGCCGCTCGACGCGCCGTGGCGCCCGGTGTGTCAGCCCTTGAGCTGCTCGTACGCCGGCAAGGTCAGGAAGTCGGCGTAGTCGTCGTCCAGGGAGATGTGCAGCAGCAGGTCGTGGGCCTCCTGCCAGTGGCCGGCCGCGAAGGCCTCCTCGCCGATCTCCTGGCGGATGTCGGACAGCTCCTCGGCGGCGACCTTGCGGGCCAGCTCCGGCGTGGCCTTCTCGCCGTTCTCGAACTCGACGCCCGCGTTGATCCACTGCCAGATCTGGGAGCGGGAGATCTCGGCGGTGGCCGCGTCCTCCATGAGGTTGAAGATGGCGACCGCGCCGAGCCCGCGCAGCCAGGCCTCGATGTACCGGATGCCGACCTGGACGGCGTTGACCAGCCCGGCGTACGTCGGCTTCGCGTCCAGCGAGTCGATGGCGATCAGGTCGGCCGCCTCGACGCGGACGTCCTCGCGCAGCCGGTCCTTCTGGTTCGGCCTGTCGCCGAGGACCTTGTCGAAGGACTCCATGGCGATCGGGACGAGGTCGGGGTGGGCGACCCAGGAGCCGTCGAAACCGTCGTTCGCCTCGCGGTCCTTGTCGGCACGGACCTTCTCGAAGGCCACCTTGTTGACCTCGGCGTCCCGCCGGGAGGGGATGAAGGCCGCCATGCCGCCGATCGCGTGCGCGCCGCGCTTGTGGCAGGTGCGGACCAGGAGTTCGGTGTACGCCCGCATGAACGGGGCCGTCATCGTGACCGCGTTGCGGTCCGGCAAGACGAACTTGGCGCCGCCGTCACGGAAGTTCTTGACGATCGAGAACAGGTAGTCCCAGCGGCCGGCGTTCAGCCCCGCGGCGTGGTCGCGCAGTTCGTAGAGGATCTCCTCCATCTCGTACGCGGCCGTGATCGTCTCGATCAGGACGGTGGCGCGGACGGTGCCCTGCGGGATGCCGACGTAGTCCTGCGCGAAGACGAACACGTCGTTCCACAGGCGGGCTTCCAGGTGCGACTCGGTCTTCGGCAGATAGAAGTACGGGCCCTTGCCGAGGTCCAGCAGCCGCTGGGCGTTGTGGAAGAAGTACAGGCCGAAGTCGACCAAGGCGCCCGGGACGGCACGGCCGTCGGCGTCGGCCAGGTGCCGCTCGTCCAGGTGCCAGCCGCGCGGGCGCATGACGACGGTGGCCAGCTCCTCGTTCGGCCGCAGGGCGTACGACTTCCCGGACGCCGGGTCGGTGAAGTCGATGCGGCGGGTGAAGGCGTCGATCAGGTTGACCTGGCCGAGGACCACGTTCTCCCAGGTGGGCGCGGAGGCGTCCTCGAAGTCGGCGAGCCACACCCGTGCGCCCGAGTTGAGCGCGTTGATGGTCATCTTGCGGTCGGTGGGGCCGGTGATCTCGACGCGCCGGTCGTTCAGCGCGGCGGGAGCCGGGGCGACCTTCCAGGAGTCGTCCGCGCGGATGGCGGCGGTCTCGGGCAGGAAGTCGAGCGTGGAGGTGCGGGCGATCTCGGCGCGGCGGTCGGCCCGGCGGGCGAGGAGTTCGTCACGGCGCGGGGTGAACCGTCGGTGCAGCTCCGCCACGAAGGCGAGCGCCGCGTCCGTGAGGACCTCTTCCTGCCGGGGCAGGGGCTCGGCGTCGACGATGGCCAGCGGAGACGGCGCTGGTGCGGACATGAGCTGTCACTTCCTTCAGCGGTGGCACCGGGTGCCAAGAGGCACGAATAGGGCAAACAGCGCCCGCTGTGCGGTCAGGCGCTTCTGAACAGTGGATAGTAGTTTCCTCATTGTGGAACTTCAATGGTTTGTTGATGTCGAGATTCTCTGAGTCGAGGCAAGGTGGCGCCCAGTGCCACCCTCTTCACTCAAGGTGGCGCAGGTCGGCCTCGGTGTCGATGTCGTACGGCTCGGCCACGTCCGCGCACTCCACGAGCCGGATGTGCCCGGCGTGCTCCGTCAGGTAGGCGCGGGCCCCGCGGTCCCCGGTGGCCGTCGCCGCGATGCCCGGCCAGTGGGCCGCGCCGAAGAGCACCGGATGCCCGCGCGTGCCGTCGTAGGCGGCCGAGACCAGCGATTTCTCGTCCTCGTACGCGCCGAGCACCCGCGCCACGGCCGCCGCCCCGATACCCGGCTGGTCGACGAGGCTGACCAGCGCCGCGCGGGCCCCGGTGCCGGCCAGCGAGGCCAGTCCGGCCCGCAGCGAGGAGCCCATGCCCTCGGCCCAGTCGGGGTTGTCCACCAGCACGCAGCCGGTCAGGTCGGCCCGCGCCCGCACGTCGCCGGCGCGGGCGCCCAGGACGACGTGTACGCGCGCGCATCCGGCCGCGCGCAGCAGCCCGACCGCGTGCTCGACCAGCGGGCGCCCCCGGTGCTCCAGCAGCGCCTTGGGGCGCCCGCCGAGCCGTCTGCCCCCGCCGGCGGCGAGCAGCAGCCCGGCGACCTCCTCGTGATGCTTGTCCGTCATGCGTCCTGCATACCTGACGCGCCCGGCGGCGGCCCGTTTCCTTGGGCTGAATTTCGGTCCGCGCTGTGGCGCTCCCGGACGCGGTGGCGTTTACTGGCCCGCGCACGACGGCGTGAGAGGGGGAGGGCTGTGTTGCGGAGCTTGGGGCAGAGGCCAGTGACCGGCAGCGGCGAGGACCCGAGGGTGGCGGAGCTGCGGACCGCGGTGTCCCGGCTGCGCCGCGAACTCGCCGCGCTCCCGTCCGAGTTCCCCGACCGTGCCATAGCCGAGGACGAGCTGGCGGCCCTGGCGGCGATGGCCACGGGCGGCCGCCCGGAGATCCCCCGCCTGCGCAGCTCGCTGTTACTGATCGCCGGAGCCATCGGCTCGGTCAGTGCCCTGGCGAGGGGTCTGACCGGCGTCCGGGAGGCCGTGGATCTCTTCGGGGAGCCGACGCAGCGGGGCTAGTGCTGCGATGCTCCCCCACAGCCCGAAAGGCGTGGGAGGTGCCCCTGGCACCGGACGCCGCGAGCTTTCCGGCCGACCTTTCCGGCCACAGCACCGGAGGTGCCGGCCCGGGGGCGCGGGGAACCGTGCGAACGACCACGCACGACACGGCCGCACCCGCCGACGGTGAACGCCCCTGCGGGCTCTCAGGCGCCCGAACTCGCCAGCGCCTGGGACAGCTCAAGGGCGATCTCCTGCAGCACCGGCACGATCTTGTCCGTGGCCGCCTCGGTGACCCGCCCGGCCGGCCCCGAGATCGAGATCGCCGCGGCCGTCGGGGACTCCGGCACGGACACCGCCAGGCACCGCACCCCTATCTCCTGCTCGTTGTCGTCGACGGCGTACCCCGCCCGCCGCACGTCCTCCAGCGCCGCGAGGAAGCCCTCCGGCGTGGTGATGGTCTTCTCCGTGGCGGCCGGCATGCCCGTGCGGGACAACAGCGCCCGCACCTCGTCGTCCGGCACCCCGGCGAGCAGGGCCTTGCCCACCCCGGTGGAGTGCGGCAGCACCCGGCGCCCCACCTCGGTGAACATCCGCATCGAGTGCTTCGAGGGCACCTGGGCCACGTACACGATCTCGTCGCCGTCCAGCAGCGCCATGTTCGCCGTCTCACCGGTCTCCTCGACCAGCCGTGCGAGGTACGGCCGCGCCCACGTGCCGAGCAGCCGGGACGCCGACTCGCCGAGCCGGATGAGGCGGGGGCCGAGCGCGTACCGCCGGTTCGGCTGCTGGCGGACGTATCCGCAGGCGACCAGGGTGCGCATCAGCCGGTGGATGGTCGGCAGCGGCAGGCCGCTGGTGGCGGACAGCTCGCTGAGGCCCACCTCGCCGCCGGCGTCCGCCATCCGCTCCAGCAGGTCGAAGGCACGCTCCAGGGACTGGACCCCGCCGCCGGCGGAGGGCTTGGCGGAGTCGGTGGTGCTGGCGCTGGACGTCGGCACGGCGCGTTCCTTTCGGGGCTGGCAGGAGGGCAGAAGCCTACCCGGCGGCCGGTTGACTCCCTGCTTGTACGTAGCTACGTTCTGCTTGCTGGAATTCTAATTCCGCTTTGTGGAAACGTCCAGAGTGTGTGCGGCCGCGTGCTGACCAGAAGTGTGCCCCTTGACGGCGGAGAAGCGGGAGTGAAGACTCCTTCAACAGAACGTTGAAATCCGTTACGTGAGTGTAAATCCCGTTTCCTGGGCGTAAAACGGCGGTACAGAGAGGGGTTCGGGTGTCCGACGCTGAACTGGTCCTGCGCTCGACGCGCGTCATCACTCCGGAGGGGACACGGGCCGCCGCGGTCGCCGTGTCCGCCGGGAAGATCACGGCCGTCCTGCCGCACGACACCGAGATCCCGGCCGGCGCGCGGCTGGAGGAGCTCGACGACCAGGTCCTGCTGCCCGGCCTGGTGGACACCCACGTGCACGTCAACGACCCCGGCCGCACCGAGTGGGAGGGCTTCTGGACCGCCACGCGGGCGGCGGCGGCAGGCGGCATCACCACCCTGATCGACATGCCGCTCAACTCCCTCCCGCCGACCACGACCACCGAGCACCTGCGGGTGAAGCAGGACGTGGCCCGCGACAAGGCGCACATCGACGTCGGCTTCTGGGGCGGCGCCCTGCCGGACAACGTCAAGGACCTGCGCCCGCTGCACGACGCCGGTGTCTTCGGCTTCAAGGCTTTCCTGTCCCCGTCCGGCGTGGACGAGTTCCCGCACCTCGGCCAGGAGCAGCTCGCCCAGTCCCTGGCGGAGATCGCCGGCTTCGGCGGACTGCTGATCGTGCACGCCGAGGACCCGCACCACCTCGCCGCCGCCCCGCAGCACGGCGGCCCCAGGTACGCCGACTTCCTCGCCTCCCGCCCGCGCGACGCCGAGGACACCGCCATCGCGAACCTGATCGCGCAGGCCCGCCGCCTCCACGCGCGCGTGCACGTCCTGCACCTGTCCTCCGGCGACGCGCTGCCGCTGATCCGCGCCGCCCGCGCCGAGGGTGTGCAGATCACCGTGGAGACCTGCCCGCACTACCTCACCCTGACCGCCGAGGAAGTCCCGGACGGGGCCAGCGAGTTCAAGTGCTGCCCGCCCATCCGTGAGGCCGCCAACCAGGACCTCCTCTGGGAGGCGCTGGCCGACGGCACCATCGACTGTGTCGTCACCGACCACTCGCCCTCCACCGCCGACCTGAAGACCGACGACTTCGCCACCGCCTGGGGCGGCATCTCCGGCCTCCAGCTCAGCCTCTCCGCCGTGTGGACCGAGGCCCGCAGGCGCGGCCACACCCTGGAGGACGTGGTCCGCTGGATGTCCGCCCGAACCGCGGCCCTGGCCGGCCTCGACGCCGTCAAGGGCGCGATCGCTCCCGGCCGTGACGCCGACTTCGCGGTCCTCGCCCCCGACGAGACCTTCACCGTCGACCCGGCCGGTCTCCAGCACCGCAACCGGGTCACCGCGTACGCCGGCAAGACCCTGTACGGCGTCGTGAAGTCCACCTGGCTGCGCGGCGAACGCATCGTCAACGGCGGCGCGTTCACCGAGCCGAAGGGCGCGCTGCTCGCCCGCCCCCAGTAAGCCACTCCCGCATCCACACCCGGCCGACTCCGGAAAGGACCCCCTGATCACCGTGACGGCGCTGCATCAATCTTCACCGGCTCGCTTCACCGGCGACGCGAACCCCTACGGAGGCGGCGACCCGTACGCGGACTACCGCACCGCCGACTTCCCCTTCACCCGGTACGCCAACCTCGCCGACCGGCAGCTCGGCGCCGGGGTCATCGCCGCCAACGACGAGTTCTTCGCCCAGCGCGAGAACCTCCTGGTACCCGAGCGTGCCGAGTTCGACCCCGAGCACTTCGGGCACAAGGGCAAGATCATGGATGGCTGGGAGACCCGCCGCCGGCGCGGCGTCTCCGCCGCGCACCCGTGGCCCACCGCCGAGGACCACGACTGGGCGCTGGTCCGGCTCGGCGCGCCCGGTGTGATCCGCGGGATCGTCGTCGACACCGCCCACTTCCGGGGCAACTACCCCCAGGCGGTCTCCGTCGAGGCCACCTCCGTGCCCGGCTCCCCGTCCCCCCAGGAGCTGCTGGGCGACGACGTGAAATGGACCACGCTCGTCCCGCGCACGCCCGTCGGCGGCCACGCGGCCAACGGCTTCGAGGTCACCGTCGAGCAGCGCTTCACGCACCTGCGCGTCAACCAGCACCCCGACGGCGGCATCGCCCGGCTGCGGGTGTACGGCGAGGTCGTCCCGGACCCGGAGTGGCTCGCGGTCCTCGGCACCTTCGACGTGGTCGCCCTGGAGAACGGCGGCCGGGTCGAGGACGCCTCCGACCTCTTCTACTCCCCGGCGACCAACACCATCCAGCCGGGCCGCTCCCGCAAGATGGACGACGGCTGGGAGACCCGCCGCCGCCGCGACCAGGGCAACGACTGGATCCGCTACCAGCTGGCCGCCCAGTCGCACATCCGCGCGATCGAGATCGACACGGCCTATCTGAAGGGCAACAGCGCCGGCTGGGCCTCCGTCTCCGTCAAGGACGGCGCGGACGGCGAGTGGACCGAGGTCCTGCCGCGCACCCGCCTGCAGCCGGACACCAGCCACCGCTTCGTACTCCCGGAGCCGGCCGTCGGCACGCACGCGCGGATCGACATCTTCCCCGACGGCGGCATCTCCCGCCTGCGGCTGTTCGGCTCGCTGACCGAGCAGGGTGCCGCGCAGCACGCCGCCCGGCACCAGGAACTGGGCGGCTGACCCACCCCCGCGCGCGTGGGGCGCCCCGGCCCGGACAGCACCGGGGCGCCCCGCGTGTCACCCGTACGGACCCGGCTGACGACCCGGCTTCACGGTCCCTGGAACTTACCGGTCCGCCTCCCGCGTTCTTCTTCACGTGACCCTTCAGCAAGAGATCGTCGGCAACGCCATGCAGATGGCGGTCGTCAACCTGCAGCCCGGCCAGACCGTGTACTGCGAGGCCGGAAAGTTCCTGTTCAAGACAACGAACGTCACCATGGAGACGCGCCTGTCCGGCCCCTCCGGCAACGGGCAGCAAGGGCAGGGCGGCGGGGGCGGCATGGGCGGGCTGCTGCGCCAGGCCATGGGCACCGCCATGCAGGTCGGCCAGCGGATGCTCGCGGGTGAGTCCCTGGCGTTCCAGTACTTCACCTCCCAGGGCGGCGAGGGCACGGTCGGCTTCGCCGGCGTGCTCCCCGGCGAGATGCGCGCCCTGGAACTCGACGGCACACGCGCGTGGTTCGCCGAGAAGGACGCCTTCGTGGCCGCCGAGTCCACCGTCGACTTCGGTATCGCCTTCGCCGGCGGCCGCACCGGCATGAGCGGCGGCGAAGGCTTCATCCTGGAGAAGTTCACCGGGTACGGCACGGTGATCATCGCCGGCGCGGGCAACTTCATCGACCTCAACCCGGCCGACTTCGGCGGCCGCATCGAGGTGGACACCGGCTGCGTGGTCGCCTTCGAGGAGGGCATCCAGTACGGCGTCCAGCGGGTCGGCGGCCTCAACCGCCAGGGGATCATGAACGCCGTGTTCGGCGGCGAGGGCCTGTCCCTGGCCACCCTGGAGGGCAACGGCCGGGTGATCCTGCAGTCCCTCACCATCGAGTCCCTCGCCAACGCCCTGAAGAAGGCCCAGGGCGGGGACAAGCAGGGCCCGACGGGAGGCCTCTTCTCGACACACTCCGGCTGAACCGATGAGTTGTGGGTGCGTGCGGGGTCTGAGCTGATGACACAGACCCCGCCCCCGGAAAGAAGGCACCCGCCATGGGCAAGCTCGTCTCCACCGTCTTCGTCACCCTCGACGGCGTCTACCAGGCACCCGGCGGCCCCCGGGAGGACACCCGGGGCGGCTTCGAGCACGGCGGCTGGAGCTTCACCTACGGTGACGACGACTTCGGCCGGTTCGTCACCGAGGTCTTCGCGCGCGCGGGCGCGTTCCTGCTCGGCCGCCGTACGTACGAGATCTTCGCGTCGTACTGGCCGAAGATGACCGACCCCGCCGACCTGATCGCCACCAGGCTGAACGCCCTGCCGAAGTACGTCCCCTCGTCCACCCTGACCGACCCCGGCTGGTCCGGCACCACCGTCATCGGCGGCGACCTCGCCAAGGAGGTCACCGCCCTCAAGGAGCGCACCGACGGCGAGCTCCAGATCCACGGCAGCGGCGCCCTGGTCCGCTCCCTGCTCGACCTCGGCCTCGTCGACACCCTCCACCTGGCCACCTTCCCGGTGGTGCTCGGCACCGGCCTCCGCCTGTTCGCCGAGGGCGCCGTACCGACCGCCTTCACGCACACCGCCGGCCGCGTCACCCCCGCCGGTGTCTCCCTCCAGTCCTACGACCTGGCGGGAAGGCCGCGGTACGGCTCGTACGAGCTCCCGGAAAACGCCTAGCCGGAGATCGTCTCCGCCGGTACGGTGAGCGCGCCCCGTGCGAGCCGCCGACGTCTGCGCACCCCCGCCGAAGACCGGGAGAGCCGCCCCCATGTCGTCGATCGCCGTACCGGGTGCCGCCGCCGCGCCCCGCCGCGCCTGGCACACCGACCTGCCCGTGCTGCTCGTCGCGGTCTGCTGGGGCGCCAGCTATCTCGCGGCCAAGGACATCACCACCGCCCGTACGGTGCTGGCCGTCCTGGTGCTGCGCTTCGCGCTCGCCCTGCCCGTCCTGGCCGTCACCGCCCGCCGCGCCCTGCGCGCGCTGACCGCCGCCCAGTGGCGCGGCGCGGCCCTGCTCGGGCTGGTCCTCAGCGGGATCTTCCTGCTGGAGACCTACGGCGTGGTGCACACCTCGGCGACCAACGCGGGGCTCATCATCAGCCTCACCATGGTCTTCACCCCGCTCGCCGAGGCCGCCGTCACCCGGACCCGGCCCACCCCCGGCTTCCTCGGCGCGGCGCTGCTCTCCCTGCTCGGCGTGGTGCTGCTCACCCAGGGCGGCGGCTTCACCCGGCCGAGCGCCGGCGACCTGCTGATGCTGCTCGCCGCGCTGGCCCGCACGCTGCACGTCCTCGCCATGTCCCGGATCAGGGCCGTACAGGGCGCCGACGCGCTGCCGCTCACCACGGTCCAGCTCGGCGCGTCCGTCGCCGTCTTCGCCGTCCTGGCCGCCGTCCGCGGTGGGCCCGCGCCCTGGACGGCCGCGGCGGCGTTCGGCGCGCGGGACTGGGCAGGGCTGCTGTTCCTGTCGGCGCTGTGCACGGTGTTCGCCTTCTTCGTGCAGATGTGGGCGGTCCGCCGCACCTCGCCGTCCCGGGTCGGTCTGCTGCTCGGCACCGAGCCGCTGTGGGCCGCCGCGGCCGGCATCGCCCTCGGCGGGGAACGGCTCGGCGCGCTGGGGCTCGCGGGCGGCGCGCTGGTGCTGGTGGGGACCGCGTGGGGACGCCGAGCGGCAGGTTAACTTCGCGAAAACTCATCGGACTTGACAGGAAAATCTTCAACTTTGTCGTTGACATGACAACGTCTACGCGCGTCATCATGGCGGCATGAGATTCCCCCCACGCGCCACTCGTGCCGGCGCCGCAGCCGCACTCCTGTCCGCCCTCCTCGTGGGCGGCACCGTCTCCGCCACCACGGCGGACGCCGCCCCCAGGACGGCCGTCGCAGCCGCGTCGGTCGGCAGCATCTGCTACGGCGACCTGCCCTCGCAGGCCCACCACACCCTGGACCTGATCGACCAGGGCGGGCCCTTCCCCTACTCGCAGGACGGCACCGTCTTCACCAACAAGGAAGGCGTCCTGCCCAGCCAGCGGTCCGGCTACTACCACGAGTACACGGTGGTCACTCCCGGCTCCCCGACGCGCGGTGCCCGGCGCATCGTCACCGGCGAGGAGTCCGAGGAGGACTACTACACCTCCGACCACTACGCCACGTTCGACCTGATCGACTTCGGCTGCTGAACCGAACGTTCCCCGGTCGAGGTGTGCGCCGGGCCGGGCGTCCGGGCCGCGCTACCCCGGAGTCCCGGTTCTCCGCGGCGAACAGGCCGGCGGCGCCCAGCACCACGAGGGCGACGCTCGTGTACACCTCGTAGCCGTCGAGGAGACCGATCCGCTGCACGAGTCCACCCACGTGCCAGTGGGTGAACTCGTGCACGAGGCCCAGCAGGCCCTGCACCAGGGCGACAAGCCCGAACAGCTCCAGCACCTTTTTCATGCTCCGGCTCTCGCCCCGCGGCGTGCCCCCGCGCATCGCCCGCGGGGCGCTTGCTGTCCGCCACAGGAATGCTCCGCCACCGGGGCGACAGCACCGAAGGTCCATGGCCGGTGCGACTTTGGTAGGCGATCGGGCGTGCGGGGCGGCCGCCCGGACCGACCGCGCGTAGATTGACCGACCGTGAAGAGTGACGAGACGGCGTCGGCCTCGCGGGAGTTCAACGGCCGCCGGTGGCTGCTCCCGTCCGCCCTGGCCCACGAACTCGCCCCGAACGCCCTGTCCGAGGGCCGGCGGCCGCGCCGGACGGCTCGGGACTGGGTCGTCGACGTGTGCTGCTTTCTGCTGGTCGGCCTCCTGTTCGCGGTGACCGCCGGCACCATGGTGGACGACCCGGGCGTGCCCGACGGCCTGCTGACCGCCGACCTGGTCCTGGGCGCCCTGTGCTGCCCCGCGGTCTGGCTGCGCCGCCGCTGGCCGGTCGGCCTCGCCGTCGCGATGGTCCTCGTCGGCCTGGTGTCCGACAGTTCGGGCTGGGCCGCCATGGTCGCCCTGTTCACGGTCGCCGTGCACCGGCCGTTCCGGTACATCGCCTGGATCGGCGGCGCCCAACTCGCCCTGCTCCCCTTCTATTACTGGCTGCGCCCGGACCCCGACGTCCCCTACGCGGCCGCCGTCGCCTTCGCGACCCTGCTCACCGTCTCCGTCATCGGCTGGGGCATGTTCGTCCGCTCCAAGCGGATGCTGATGCTGAGCCTCAGGGACCGGGCCCACCGGGCGGAGACCGAGGCACGGCTGCGCGCCGAGCAGGCCCAGCGCCTGGCCCGTGAAGCCATCGCCCGCGAGATGCACGACGTCCTCGCCCACCGGCTCACCCTGCTCAGCGTGCACGCGGGCGCCCTGGAGTTCCGGCCGGACGCACCGGGCGAGGAGATCGCCCGGGCCGCCGGGGTGATCCGGGAGAGCGCACACGAGGCGCTGCAGGATCTGCGGGAGATCATCGGCGTGCTGCGGGCCGGCGAGTCCGAGGAGTCGGCCGGCGAGCGGCGCCCGACACTGGCCGCGCTGGACGCCCTGGTCGCCGAGTGCCGCGAGGCGGGCATGAAGGTCGAGCTGGACCACCGCGTCGCCGACCCGGCCACCGTCCCCGCCTCCGTCGGCCGCACCGCCTACCGCATCGCCCAGGAAGCCCTCACCAACGCCCGCAAACACGCCCCCGGCGCCGAGGTCACGCTCAGCCTCACCGGCACGCCCGGCGACGGCCTCACCCTCGCGGTCACCAACCCGCCGCCCACCCAGGAGCCGGCGCCCGTCCCCGGCTCCGGCCAGGGCCTGATCGGCCTCACCGAACGCGCGACCCTGACCGGCGGCCGGCTGGAGCACGGCCGCACATCCGACGGGGGCTTCAGGGTGCGGGCGTGGCTGCCGTGGGCACAGACCGCACCGACGCGCTGACGCCGTCGTCGTACGCCGGCCGGGCCCCGCGGCCCGCCCGCCCCGTGGTTACGTAAGGCCCATGACTCCGATCAGACTCCTCCTCGTCGACGACGACCCGCTCGTACGGGCAGGGCTGGCCCTGATGATGGGCGGGGCCGAGGACATCGAGATCGTCGGCGAGGCCGCCGACGGCGCCCAGGCCGAGGAACTCGTCGCGCGCACCCGGCCGGACGTCGTCCTCATGGACCTCCGGATGCCCTCGGTGGACGGACTCACCGCGACCGAGCGGCTGCGCGCGCGGACCGACGCCCCGCAGGTCGTGGTGCTCACCACCTTCCACGCCGACGAGCAGGTGCTGCGCGCCCTGCGCGCGGGCGCCGCCGGATTCGTGCTGAAGGACACCCCGCCCGCCGAGATCGTCGACGCCGTGCGCCGGGTCGCGGCCGGCGACCCCGTCCTGTCGCCCGCCGTCACCCGGCAGTTGATGCGGCACGCGGCCGGCGGCGCCGCCGACGCCCGCCAGGCACGCGCCCGCGCGCGGCTCGCCGTCCTCAACGACCGCGAACGCGAGGTCGCCGTCGCCGTCGGCCGCGGCCTCGCCAACGCCCGGATCGCCGCGGAACTGTTCATGAGCGTGGCCACCGTCAAGACGCACGTCTCGCGCATCCTCGCCAAGCTCGGCCTCGGCAACCGCGTGCAGATCGCGCTGCTGGCCTACGACGCGGGACTGGTCGACGGGGACGGGCACTAAGCCCGTGCACCGCGCGTTGTCCCGGTACCGGGAGGTGCCCGGCGAGCCTCGGGGGAGTCCGGAAGGGGAACGATGGGCAGGCAACACGTGGTCGATCTGCGGGAGTTCGGAGACGCGCTGCGCACCGACCCCCATCCGGTGTACGCCAGGCTGCGCGAGCAGGGCCCCGTCCACCGCGTGCAGCTGCCGGACTGGGAGGACCCGGCCTGGCTGGTCGTCGGGTACGAGGAGGCGCGTGCGGCCCTCGCCGACCAGCGGCTGGCCAAGGACACCAGCAAGATCGGTGTGACCGTCATGGACCAGGCGATGATCGGCGAGCATCTGCTGGCCACCGATCCGCCCCAGCACACCCGCCTGCGCGCGCTCGTCACCCGCGCGTTCACGATGCGCCGGGTGGAGCAGCTGCGCCCGCGGATCCAGCAGATCACCGACGAGCTGCTGGACGAGATGCTCCCGGCCGGCCGCGCCGACCTCATCGCCTCCCTCGCCTACCCGCTCCCCCTCACCGTCATATGCGAACTCCTCGGCGTCCCGGACATGGACCGCGAGGAGTTCCGCAAGACGTCCACGGAGGTGGTCGCGCCGACCAACGAGCAGACGGGATACGAGGCGGTCGTCCGCCTCGGCGCGTACCTCACCGAGCTGATCGAGGACAAGCGTGGCTCCGGTCCCACCGACGACCTGCTCAGCGATCTGATCCGCACCACCGCCGAGGACGGCGACCGGCTCTCCGCGCAGGAACTGCGCGGCATGGCCTTCCTGTTGCTGATCGCCGGCCACGAGACCACCGTCAACCTCATCGGCAACGGCGTCCACGCCCTGCTGACCCACCCCGCCCAACTCGCCGCGCTGCGCGCCGACATCGGCCTCCTGGACGGCGCCGTCGAGGAGATGCTGCGCTACGAAGGACCGGTGCAGAGCGCCACCTACCGGTTCGCCGCCGAGCCCCTGGAGATCGCCGGTGTGCCCCTCGAACGGGGCGACCATGTGGTGATCAGCCTCACCGCCGCCCAGCGCGACGGCGAGCGCTACGACGACCCGGACCGTTTCGACATCCGCCGCGACACCCGCGGCCATCTCGCCTTCGGCCACGGCATCCACCACTGCCTCGGCGCCCCCCTGGCCCGGCTGGAGGGCCGCACCGCCATCGGCACCCTCCTGCGCCGCGCCCCCGGCCTCACGCTCGACGGCACACCGGGCGAGTGGCTCCCCGGCCTGCTGATGAGAGGAATGCGCAGCCTGCCGGTGCGCTGGTAGCCGCACACACCCCGAGCCCGCGCACCAGGATCCAACGCACTGTCGGCCGTCGACGTCTGCGGCCCCAGCTACGTGTGCGGAGCGTGCTTCGGCTTCGACTGGTAGGGGCCACCCGAGGTGGTCGCCGCACAGGCGGCCGCCGCAGGCGTGACGAGTGCGGCGGGGTCAGCCACCGGGCGGGCGCGGGTGGTCCGGGATGTCGGTGAGGGGGACCGGGCGGTGCTCGCGCCGGGAGAGTTCGCAGGCCTCGGCGATCCGCAGGGCCTGCAGGGCCTCGTGGCCGTCGCAGGGGTTGGGGCGCTCGCCGCGGATCACGTCCACGAAGGCGTTCAGTTCCGCCTCGTACGCGGGTCCGAACCGCTCCAGGAAGCCCGTCCACGGCTTGTCCGCGGGCGGCGGCCCGGTCGGCTCGGTGGACGCGAGCGGCGTGCGGTCGTCCAGGCCCACCACGACCGTGTCCCGCTCGCCGGCCAGCTCCATGCGCACGTCGTAGCCGGCGCCGTTCAGCCGGGTCGCCGTCGCCGTGGCGAGCGTGCCGTCGTCCAGCGTGAGCAGGGCCGCGCCCGTACCGACGTCACCGGCCTCGCGGAACAGCGGGAGGCCGCCGTCCGTACCCGTGGCGTACACCTCGGACACCTGCCGGTCCGTCACCCAGCGCAGCACGTCGAAGTCGTGGATCAGCGTGTCCCGGAACAGCCCGCCGGACAGCGGCAGCCACTCGGCCGGGGGAGGGGACTGGTCGCAGGTCATCGCGCGCACGGTGTGCAGCGGGCCGAGCCGTCCCGAGCGCACGGCCTCGCGGGCGCCCGCGTACCCCGCGTCGAAGCGCCGCTGGAACCCCATCTGCAGAACCGTTCCGGCCGACTCCACCTCGGCGAGCGCCTGCAGCGTGCCCGGCAGGTCGAGCGCGATCGGCTTCTCGCAGAAGACCGGCAGGCCCGAGCGGGCCGCCCGGCCGATCAGTTCGGCATGGGCCGGTGTCGCCGTGGTGATCACCACCGCGTCCACGCCCCAGGTGAAGATCTCGTCCACCCCCGGCGCAGCCGTCTCGCCCAGCCGGTGGGCCAGGTCCTGCGCCCGGGCGGGATCCGCGTCCGTCAGGATCAGCGAACCCACCTCGCGATGGCGGCTGAGCGTTCTCGCGTGAAGGGTGCCGATGCGGCCCGTACCGATGACGCCGATGCGCATGGAAACAAAGTGAGGGCCGACCCCGTACCCTGTCAATGTGTATGTCCGGACAACCGGACTACACAACTTCCCGTCAACCGATCACGGGACTACGCTCAGGGCCGTGCCGAAACCAGATGTGGACCCGACCGTGTCGCTCGACCTCCGTGTGGACCGTAGCTCCCCGGTGCCGTTGTACTTCCAGCTCTCCCAGCAGCTGGAGGCCGCCATCGAGCACGGCAGCCTCACCCCGGGCAGCCTGCTGGGCAACGAGATCGAGCTGGCCGCACGGCTGGGTCTGTCGCGGCCGACCGTCCGCCAGGCCATCCAGTCCCTCGTCGACAAGGGGCTGCTCGTGCGCCGCCGCGGTGTCGGCACGCAGGTGGTGCACAGCCAGGTCAAGCGCCCACTGGAGCTGAGCAGCCTCTACGACGACCTGGAGGCGGCCGGCCAGCGCCCCGCGACCAAGGTCCTGGTCAACACCGTCCTGCCGGCCTCCGCCGCCGTCGCCGCCGCGCTCGGCGTCCCCGAGGGCAGCGACGTGCACCGCGTCGAGCGGCTGCGCCTCGCGCACGGTGAGCCGATGGCGTACCTCGTCAACCATCTGCCGCCCGGCCTGTTCGACCTGGACACCGACCAGCTGGAGGCCACCGGTCTGTACCGGCTGATGCGTTCCGCCGGGATCACCCTGCACAGCGCCCGCCAGTCCATCGGCGCCCGCGGGGCCACGGCCGCCGAGGCCGAACGGCTCGGCGAGTCCGAGGGGGCCCCGCTGCTCACCATGCAGCGCACCACCTTCGACGACACCGGCCGCGCGGTCGAGTTCGGTGACCACACCTACCGTCCCACCCGCTACTCCTTCGAGTTCCAGCTGCTCGTCCGGCCCTGACGGGCACCCCCGGTTCGTCGCAATGTCCGGACAACCGGACGGGGTCGGTGATCCCTGCTGTGTCATGACTGTTACGCGTGTTCGATACTGGAGCGTTTGGGGCCGCCGAGGCGATCGGCGGTCCCTCTGTCCGTCGGAACGCAGCAAGAACACAGCAAGAAGGGGCACTGCCTCGTGGCACGGTTTCGGACCTGGGTAGGCATCGCGCTCGCAGGGGCACTCTCGCTGTCCCTGGGAGCGTGCAGCAGCACGGGAGGCAAGCGGGCCGAGGACGCCCGCAAGGCCGCCGCGGCCCAGGGGAGGGCGGCGGTGAACACCCCGCGCTGGACCTTCGCGATGATCACCCACTCGGGAGACGGCGACACCTTCTGGGACATCGTGCAGAGCGGCGCCAAGCAGGCCGCCGTCAAGGACAACATCAACTTCCTGTACTCGCACGACGACGAGGCCCAGCAGCAGGCCCAGCTGGTGGACGCGGCGGTCGACAAGAAGGTCGACGGCATCATCGTCACCCTCGCCAAGCCCGACGCCATGAAGGCCGCGGTGGCCCGCGCCGAGAAGGCCGGTATCCCGGTCATCACCGTGAACTCCGGCTCCGAGGAGTCCAAGGCCTTCGGCGCGCTCACCCACATCGGCCAGGACGAGACCATCGCCGGCGAGGCCGTGGGCGACGAGCTCGACAAGCGCGGGAAGAAGAAGGCCCTGTGCGTGCTGCACGAACAGGGCAACGTCGGTCACGAGCAGCGCTGCGACGGCGTCGCCAAGACGTTCCACGGCACCCTGCAGAAGCTCTACGTCAACGGCACCAACATGCCCGACGTCCAGTCCGCCGTCGAGGCCAAGCTCCAGGCGGACCCGTCCCTCGACGCCGTCGTCACCCTCGGCGCGCCCTACGCGGACACTGCCGTGAAGGCCAGGGCGGACGCCGGCAGCAAGGCCGAGATCGACACCTTCGACCTCGACGCCAAGGTCGCCGCCTCGCTGAAGGACGGCACCCTCGGCTTCGCCGTGGACCAGCAGCCGTACCTCCAGGGCTACGAGGCGGTCGACCTGCTGTGGGCCTACAAGTACAACGGCGACGTCCTCGGCGGCGGCAAGCCGGTCCTGACCGGCCCGCAGATCATCACCAAGGACCAGGCCGCCGCGCTGGCCGAGTACACCGAGCGGGGCACCCGATGACCCAGACCGATGAAAGGATTCTGCAGCGCTCGCCGCTGCGCAGGCTGCTGCTCTCCCGCCCGGAACTGGGCTCGGTCGTCGGCGCGCTCGCCGTCTTCGTCTTCTTCGGCGTCGCCGCCGACGGCTTCCTGCGCGCCTCCAGCCTGAGCACGGTCCTGTACGCCTCCTCGACCATCGGCATCATGGCCGTACCCGTGGCCCTGCTGATGATCGGCGGCGAGTTCGATCTGTCGGCGGGCGTCCTGGTGACGTCGTCCGCGCTGGTCTCCTCGATGTTCAGCTACCAGATGACGGCGAACACCTGGGTGGGCGCGGGCGTCTCCCTCCTGGTCACCCTCGCGATCGGCGCCTTCAACGGCTTCGTGCTCACCCGCACCAGGCTGCCCAGCTTCATCGTCACGCTCGGCACCTTCCTGATGCTGACCGGCATGAACCTCGGCTTCACCAAGCTGATCGACGGCACGGTCTCCACCAAGACCATCGCCGACATGGAGGGCTTCCCCAGCGCCCACGCCGTCTTCGCCTCGACCCTCACCCTCGGCGGTGTCGACTTCAAGGTCACCATCCTGTGGTGGCTGGGCCTGATCGCCCTCGCCTCCTGGATCCTGCTGCGCACCCGCGCCGGCAACTGGATCTTCGCCGTCGGCGGCAACCAGGACGCGGCCCGCGCGGTCGGCGTCCCGGTCGCCAGGACCAAGATCGGCCTCTACATGGGCGTGGCGTTCGGCGCCTGGATCTCCGGCCAGCACCTGCTCTTCTCCTTCGACGCCGTCCAGTCCGGCGAGGGCGTCGGCAACGAGCTGATCTACATCATCGCGGCCGTCATCGGCGGCTGCCTGATCACCGGCGGCTACGGCAGCGCGATCGGCTCCGCCGTCGGCGCCCTGCTCTTCGGCATGACCAGCAAGGGCATCGTCTTCGCCGAGTGGAACCCCGACTGGTTCAAGTTCTTCCTCGGAGCGATGCTGCTCCTCGCGACCCTGCTCAACGCCTGGGTCAAGAAGCGCGCGGAGGCGACCAAGTGACACTCGTGGAGCTGACCGACGTCAGCAAGCACTACGGCGGCGTCCGCGCCCTGGAAGGCGTCTCCCTGGAGGTCCACGCGGGCCGCGTCACCTGTGTCCTGGGCGACAACGGCGCGGGCAAGTCGACCCTGATCAAGACGATCGCGGGCCTGCACCGCCACGACGGCGGCACCCTGCGCATCGAGGGCGAGGAGACCCACCTCGCCTCCCCGCGCGAGGCCTTGGACCGGGGCATCGCCACGGTCTACCAGGACCTGGCCGTCGTCCCGCTGATGCCGGTCTGGCGCAACTTCTTCCTGGGCTCCGAGCCCCGCAAGGGCGTCGGCCCCTTCAAGCGCCTCGACACCGGCCTCATGCGCCGCACCACCCGCGAGGCACTGCTCCGCATGGGCATCGACCTCAGGGACGTCGACCAGCCCATCGGCACCCTGTCCGGCGGCGAACGCCAGTGCGTGGCGATCGCCCGCGCGGTCCACTTCGGCGCGAAGGTCCTGGTCCTGGACGAGCCGACGGCGGCACTGGGCGTGAAGCAGTCCGGGATGGTGCTGAAGTATGTGGCAGCGGCACGCGACGAGGGCCTGGGCGTCGTGCTGATCACCCACAACCCGCACCACGCGTACTTGGTGGGCGACCGTTTCGTTCTGCTCCGGCGCGGCACGATGGTGGGCAATTACACACGAGACGAAATAACGCTGGACGAACTGACCCAGCAGATGGCCGGCGGCTCCGACCTCGACGCTCTACGCCATGAACTGCAGCGGAGTTAGGGGGCGGGGGGAACCGCGCGACAGGCCACGACGCACCCGCACCGGGCGGCGGTCGCGCACCCCCTCCCCCCGCCCGCGCGCAGCACGCGGCGAGAGCGTGCGGCACAATCGAGCCCGATGAGCACCTACCGCGACCTCACGGCCCCCATCGGCTCCCGCCGAGCCCCGGTCCTGCGCACCGTCGGCACAAGAGAGCGCCGGTCCCACCTGACGGCGCCCCGGGTGCCGACGGTGGGCATCGACATCGGCGGCACCAAGGTCATGGCGGGCGTCGTGGACGCCGACGGCAACATCCTGGAGAAGCTCCGCGCGGAGACCCCGGACAAGTCCAAGAGCCCGCAGGTCGTCGAGGACACCATCGTCGAACTGGTCCTGGACCTGTCCGACCGGCACGACGTGCACGCGGTCGGCATCGGCGCGGCCGGCTGGGTCGACGCCGACCGCAACCGCGTCCTGTTCGCGCCCCACCTGTCCTGGCGCAACGAGCCCCTCCGCGACCGCCTGAGCGGGCGCCTCTCCGTGCCGGTCCTCGTGGACAACGACGCCAACACCGCCGCCTGGGCGGAGTGGCGCTTCGGCGCCGGCCGCGGCGAGGACCACCTCGTGATGATCACCCTCGGCACCGGCATCGGCGGCGCCATCCTGGAGGACGGCCAGGTCAAGCGGGGCAAGTTCGGCGTCGCCGGTGAGTTCGGGCACATGCAGGTCGTCCCCGGCGGGCACCGCTGCCCGTGCGGCAACCGCGGCTGCTGGGAGCAGTACAGCTCCGGCAACGCGCTGGTCCGCGAGGCCAAGGAGCTGGCCGCCGCCGACTCGCCGGTGGCCTACGGGATCATCGAGCACGTCAAGGGCAACGTCGACGACATCACCGGCCCGATGATCACCGAGCTGGCCCGCGAGGGCGACGCCATGTGCGTCGAGCTGCTCCAGGACATCGGCCAGTGGCTCGGCGTCGGCATCGCCAACCTCGCCGCCGCCCTGGACCCGTCCTGCTTCGTCATCGGCGGCGGGGTCTCGGCCGCCGACGACCTGCTCATCGGCCCGGCCCGGGACGCCTTCAAGCGGCACCTCACCGGCCGCGGCTACCGCCCCGAGGCCCGCATCACCCGCGCCCAGCTCGGCCCCGAGGCCGGCATGGTCGGCGCCGCCGACCTGGCCCGGCTGGTGGCCCGCCGGTTCCGCCGGGCCAAGCGCCGCCGGGTGGAGCGCTACGAGCGCTACGAGCGGTACGCCCAGGCCCGCCGCGACCAGGACACCGCATGACCGCGTCGCTGCCCCGCCAGGCCGCCCCGCCGGACGAGCCGCACCGGGCCGCCGAGAACTCCGGGCACAAGGCCAGGCGCCGGGCGCTCACCCTGCTGATCATCGGCCTGCTGATCGGTGTCCCCGCCGGCTACCTGGTGATCTCCGCCAACCAGAGCCGCGACAGCGGCAAGGACAAGGAGGCGAAGTACTCGGCGACCGGCCTGACGCCGGGCTTGCCGTCGAAGGTGCAGCGCCGGCTCTACCAGGTGACCGTCCCGCACCCCGCCGACCAGGTCGCCTCCTACGAGACGAACAACTGGAAGACCAGCCGTCTCTACGTGCAGTTCCACACCAACGCCGCCGGCCTGGACAGCTTCCTGCAGACCACGGGCACACGCCGGGACGAGCTGACGAAGGGCGACATCGCCATCGGCACCCGCGACCAGAAGGTCAGCGGCTGGCACTTCACCGGGCCCGGCCCCTGGTGGGGACTGACCCACGAGCAGAAGAACCCGGCGCCGACCCAGGACGTGGTCGTGAACATGTCCGACCCGAAGAACCCGATGGTCTACGTCGTCTCCCGCACGGTGCCGTGAACACCGGTCCCGGCCGGTCTCCGGGACCGATTGTCAGACCCCGCCCGTAGAGTCGAAGACGTCTGATCCGGCACACGGGCGGGAGGTGGCAGGACGTATGAGCGCAGGCACGGCCGCGGTGGCCGAGCACACGGGAGGTTCCGGCCCGGCCGGGAACCCGGCCTCGGTGCGCCTCGCCTCCGTCTTCCTGCCCGCGCCCCTCCCGCGCGAGGGCCGCGTCGCCTTCTGGGACCCCGACGGCGGTTCCGTCGAGGGCGGCACCGCCGAGCTCACGGTCGTACGACGGCACGGTGCCGGTGTGCGCCGCCGGCAGGTGCCCGCGCTGACCCTGCCGCTCGCCGAGGCCCTGCCGCTGCTGGTCCGGGCCCGCCGCGACCCGGCCGCGCATCCGGCCACCGCCTGCTGGGGCGCCGCCGCGCTGCACGCGCTCCGGCTGGTCGCCCGCGGCCGCCTGCTGCCTGGCCTGACCCCCGGCGGTCAGGACGCCTGGCGGGCCGGCCCGCTGGAACCCGACGACATCGCCCACCTGCGCGCGGTGGCGGCGGCCCTGCCCCCGGAGGGCCACGCGGTGCCGCTCCCGGACCCCGGCCCGCTCCGGCTGCCCGAGCCGGAGGCCCTGGTCCGCTCCTTCCTGGACGCGGTCGCCGACACCCTGCCCCGCACCCCGGCCGCCCCGTTCACCTGCGGCCGCCCCTTCGCCGCCCGGGAGCCGGTGGCGCTGCCGCAGGCCCAGGAGTGGGCGGCCGAGGTCGCCGCCGGCATGGACGCGGGCGTCCGGATCTCGCTGCGCCTGGACCTGTCGGCGTACGACGTCTTCGACGCCGGCGAACACGACGGCACCCGTGCCGCGGGCGCCGCCGTCGTGCAGGTGCACAGCCTCGCCGACCCCACCCTGGTGGCCGACGCGGCGGCCCTGTGGGCGGGGGAGGCCGACACGGCCTTCGGACCCCGCGCGCGGGTGGACGCCGCCCTCGCCGTGCGCCGCGCGGCACGCGTGTGGCCGCCCCTGGACCGGCTCGCCGACCACGACGTGCCCGATGTGCTCGCCCTGTCCGAGGAGGAGCTGGGCGACCTGCTCGGCGTCGGGGCCACCCGGCTGGCCGCCGCCGGGGTCGCCGTGCACTGGCCGCGGGACCTCGCCCGCGACCTCACGGCCGCCGCCGTGGTCCGCCCGGCGCCCGGCTCGGCCACCGACGGCACCGGCTTCTTCGAGAGCGAGGACCTGCTCCAGTTCCGCTGGCAGCTGGCGCTCGGCGGAGATCCGCTCAGCGAGGCCGAGATGGACGCCCTCGCCGAGGCCCACCGCCCGGTCGTACGGCTGCGGGACCGCTGGGTGCTGGTCGACCCGTCGCTCGTCCGCAAGGCCCGCAAGCGCGAACTGGGCCTGCTCGACCCGGTGGACGCGCTGTCCGTCGCGCTGACCGGCACCGCTGACGTCGACGGAGAGACCGTCGAGGCCGTCCCGGTCGGCGCGCTGGCCGCCCTCCGCGACCGGCTCACCGCGGGCCTGCGCCCCGCCGACCCGCCCCCGGCCCTCGCCGCCACCCTCCGCGACTACCAGCTGCGCGGTCTGGCCTGGCTGGACCTCATGACCTCCCTCGGCCTCGGCGGCTGCCTCGCCGACGACATGGGCCTCGGCAAGACCGTCACCCTCATCGCCCTGCACCTGAAGCGCGCCCGCACCGAACCGACGCTCGTGGTCTGCCCGGCCTCGCTGCTCGGCAACTGGCAGCGGGAGATCACCCGGTTCGCGCCCGGCGTGCCCGTCCGCCGCTTCCACGGCCCCGATCGCACCCTGGACGGACTGGACGGCGGCTTCGTCCTCACCACCTACGGCACCATGCGCTCCACCGCGACCCTCCTCGCCCAACAGCCCTGGGGCATGGTCGTCGCCGACGAGGCCCAGCACGTCAAGAACCCCTACTCGGCCACCGCCAAGGCGCTGCGCACCCTCCCGGCCCCCGCCCGCGTGGCCCTGACCGGCACCCCGGTCGAGAACAACCTCTCCGAACTGTGGGCCCTGCTCGACTGGACCACCCCCGGACTCCTCGGCCCCCTGAAGTCCTTCCGCGCCCGGCACGCCCGCGCGGTGGAGAACGGCGAGGACCAGGAGGCCACGGACCGCCTCGCCCGTCTGGTCCGGCCGTTCCTGCTGCGCCGCAAGAAGTCCGACCCCGGGATCGTCCCCGAACTGCCGCCCAAGACGGAGACCGACCACCCGGTGCCGCTCACCCGTGAACAGACCGCGCTGTACGAGGCGGTGGTGCGTGAGTCGATGCTGGCCATCGAGACCGCCGAGGGCATCGCCCGCCGGGGGCTGGTCCTGAAGCTGCTGGGCGCGCTGAAGCAGATCTGCGACCACCCGGCGCTGTACCTGAAGGAGGAGACGCACGCCGGCCGGCCGGCCGCCCGCTCCGGCAAACTCGCCCTTCTGGACGAGCTGTTGGACACCCTGCTCGCCGAGGACGGCTCGGCGCTCGTCTTCACCCAGTACGTCGGCATGGCCCGCCTCATCACCGCCCACCTGTCCGCCCGGGCCATCCCGGTCGACCTGCTGCACGGCGGCACACCGGTTCCGGAGCGCGAGCGCATGGTGGACCGCTTCCAGAACGGCGAGACCCCGGTCCTCGTCCTGTCCCTGAAGGCGGCGGGCACCGGCCTGAACCTCACCCGGGCGGGCCATGTCATCCACTTCGACCGCTGGTGGAACCCCGCCGTCGAGGAACAGGCCACCGACCGCGCGTACCGCATCGGCCAGACCCAGCCCGTCCAGGTCCACCGCCTGGTCACCGAGGGCACGGTCGAGGACCGCATCGCCGAGATGCTCGCCGCCAAGCGCGCTCTGGCCGACGCCGTCCTCGGCTCCGGCGAGGCGGCCCTCACCGAACTGACCGACCGCGAGCTGTCCGACCTCGTCTCCCTGCGGAGGACCGCATGACAGCCGCCACCCCCCGCCCCGGCGACGCCGCCCGCCGCGCCCTGCGGGCAGCACGGGTACGGACCGAGCGGGCACCGCAGGCATCGCAGGCAACGGCACCGGACGGACAGGGCATGGCTCCCGGGGCGGTTGAGGAGGAGGCGGGTACGTCTGCGGGGGCGGCCCAGGAGGGGCTGGGCGCGTCTGCGGGGACGGTTCAGGAGGGGGCGACCGGGGGGCCGCTTCCGGCTGGGTCGGACGCTTCGGAGGGGTTGGATCACGTGGGGCCGGGTGCTTCGGAGGGGTTGGTTCGCGTCGGGCCGGGTGCTTCGGAGGGGTTGGTTCGGACGGGGCTGGACGCTTCGGAGGGGTCGGTTCGGGCCGGGACGGACGCCTCGGAGGGGGCGGTCCACCTGGAGCCCGGTGCCTCGGCGGCTCCGGTTCAGCGCGCACCGGGTGCGGCAGGGTCGGCGGAGCGGGCGGAGAGGGAGTCCGCGGACACGGCCTCGCGAGCGGAGAGCAGGTCCGACGACACGGCTCAGCGCGCGGAGAGCGAGTCCGAGGGGGAGTCCGCGGACACGGCCTCGCGAGCGGAGAGCAGGTCCGACGACACGGCTCAGCGCGCGGAGAGCGAGTCCGAGGGGGCGGTGCCGCGGGCGTCGGCGGCTGGGTTCGGCGCATCTGTCCGGCGTGGCGAGGAGGCGTCGGCGGAGGCCGTCGAGCGAGCGGCGGCCGAGGGCGAGGCGGCTGTCGCGCACGCGGCGGCGGGCGCCTCCGAGACAACCGGCTCCGGCGCGGCGGGGGCAACGGACGCGGTGGCCGAGGCGATGTCGGACCGGCCTGCGGTCACCGGCCCGAGGCCCGGCGACGCGGCGCGTGCGGCACTCCGGGCCGCGGTGACCGCGCGGCGCGGCGAGCGCGCATCCGCGACGGCTGCCGTGCCCCCGAGCCGGGGCGGCGAAGACGTGCAGTCGGCCTCCGCTCCGCCCGCCCCCCCTTCTTCCCAGGCCATCCCTTCTTTCCCGGCCACCGCGTCGGCGCCGGCCGGTGCGGGCGGTCCGGGGCAGGACGACGCCCCGGACCGTGTCGGTGCCCTGCCGCAGGCCCGCTCCGCGGCTCCGGCAGGCGCCCGCCCCGCCGACGCCGCCCGGGAAGCGCTGCGGGCGGCCCGGCGTGAGGCGCTGCGGGCGGAGGCGGACGAGGCCGCCCGGCGCGGGACAGGGGCGGGGGAGCCGCATGGCCGCCGCGAGGCGCGCACGACGCGGAGCCCCGGCTCGACGGCTCCGCGCACCGGGTCCGCGTCCGGCCCGGACGCGGACTCCCGGGCCGCCCGGACCAAGGCCGCCCAGGACATGCGGCATTACCTGGCGAACGCCTTCCGGATGCCGGCGTGGTCCGACACCCCGGAGGACGACCCGAGCACCACCGGAACCAGCGACACCATCGAGAGCACCGAGAGCACCGAGAGCACCGAGAGCACCGACGGAGCCGACCCGCACCGCGCGACCCCCTCGACCACGCGCCCGCACACACCGCTCACCGACCCCGCCGAGCCGCACCCGATGCCCCCCGGGCCGGCGACCTCGCACACGCTCCCTGCGTCAGCCATCCCCACCGACCGGCCCCCGACGCGCCCGCACCCCACCTCCTCGGACCCCACCACTCCCTCAAGCCGCTCCACCTCGCCCCTCACGGCCCCCAGCCGTTCCACCCCGCACCCCACCTCCTCGGGCAGCCCCACCACCGCGACCCCCACCTCCCCCGAGCCCTCCACGCCGTCCACCCGGTCCCTCGCCACCCTCGCCTCCCCCCATGTGCCGTCCACCATGGCCACTCCCCACCGCGACACCGAACTGCGCCGTACCTTCCCGGCGTTCCCGCGCCGCGCGGCGGGTACCGAGGGGGACCCGTTCGCCGGGACCTGGTGGGGCAATGCCTGGGTGGGCGCGCTGGAGCAGGGCGCGCTGGACCCCAAGCGGCTGGCCCGCGGCCGCGGTTACGCGGACCAGGGCAACGTCGACGCGATCACCGTCACCCCGGGTCTCGTGCTGGCGTACGTGCGCGGAAGCCGCCCCCGGCCGTACCGGGTCCAGGTGCGGCTCCGCACGCTGGAGGACGAGGACTGGGAGCGGTTCCTGGACGCGGCCGCCGACCGCCCCGGGTACATCGCCGCGCTGCTCGACAAGGAACTGCCCCAGTCCCTCGCCGACTGCGGTGTCCCTCTGCTGCCCGGCCCCGGCGACCTCGCCCCGCGCTGCAGCTGCCCCGACTCCGGACACCCCTGCAAGCATGCGGCCGCGCTCTGCTACCAGACGGCACGGCTGCTCGACGCCGACCCGTTCGTGCTGCTCCTGCTGCGCGGCCGGGGCGAGAAGAACCTGCTCGACGCGCTGTCCCGGCGCAGCGCCGCCCGCGCGGCCCGCGCCGTCCAGGAGCGGCAGCCGCAGTCGCTGCCCGGCGTGCGCGCCACCGACGCCCTCGCCCCGCGCCGACTCCCGCCGCTGCCACCGCCGTTGCCCGCACCCCCGCACCCCGAGCAGCCACCGGTGTATCCGGCGGCACCCGGCGGCCCGGACCCCTTCGCGCTGGACCAGCTGGCGACGGACGCCGCCGCCCGCGCCCACGCGCTGCTCGGCACCGGACGCGACCCGGTCGGCGAACTGACCCTGTGGCAGGACGCGGTGCGCCTGGCCGCCGCCCGCCCCGGTTCCGGCCTCACGGCCGGCACCCGCACGCTCTACGCCACGCTCGCCGCGGCCGTCGACCGCACCCCGGCCGACCTCGCGCGTGCCGTGGCCGCCTGGCGTCAGGGCGGGCTTGCCGGGCTGGCCGTACTGGAGGAGCCGTGGGATCCGCCGGCCGGCCGCTTCGACCGGGCCCGCCCCCTGCTGCTCGCCGCCGACCTGCCGGCGTTCCGCCCCTGGCGCAACCGCCTCACCCACCCGCGCGGTCACGTCCAGCTCCGCCTGGGCCGTGACGGGCTGTGGTACGCCTACGAGTCGGAGCCCGGCCACGACGACTGGTGGCCCCGCGGCACCCCGGACCTCGACCCGGTGGGCGCCCTGACGGGTCTCGGCACACCGGACGACACCTGACCGAGACCGCGGGCCGTGCCGTGCCCGACACCGCGAAACCGGCGGTTTCCGGAAAAGCGCATACAGAAGACACGGTTGTGCTGCTCCCCTTGACTGGACAGCCGGCGAATCCTAGAGTCGCGTCATTGCGTGTCAATTGAACGGGGGAATTGACGTGACGCAGCATTTACGCTCGGTCGTCACGATAAGTCGGAATGCCTCGGCGAGCCTCTGCTCGGACGAGCTGGATGAAATCCGAACCCAACTCGACAAAAGCGGATACTCGTACATCCGGGGCATCTCGCCGGGCGAGTTCGACTACCCGTCCTTCGCCGCTCGCCTGGGGAATCCGATTCCCCATCACAATGGCGAGCTCATCTGGGACGTACGCCTTGATCCGACGATAGAGTCGATCTATCATGCCGGAAACATGGGGGCTCTGCTTCCGCACACGGAGGCCGTCGAACACCCCGGGCCGCCCCCGCGGTACATCATGCTGTGGTGCGTCAGGGAGGCGCGCGGGCCGGGCGGAGAGACGACGCTCGCAGACGGCTACGCGTGGATGAAGAGCCTTTCGGACAAGACGCGGCGGTCGCTGCACACTAATCGCTACACGTGGAAATCGTCCGACGGCATCATTCAATCAGGCTACTGCTCGAGCGCCGTCCACCCCATCCTCGAAGAGTTCGATGCGCGTCACATCCTGAGATATGACTACATCGACGTGGAGAGGGAAGACGACGGTTTACTCGATGCCGCACTCGAAGACGTGAAAGAGTTTTTCGGGGAGCAGCAGGTCGCCGTCAAAATCGAGCCCGGCTGCATCCTGGTCTGGGACAACTGGCGGATGCTGCACGGCAGAAACGCGTTCTCCGATCCTGAAAGGCACCTCAAGCGCATGCTCCTTTCCGGACGGTGAACCCCGAGGAGATCCTCGACGCGGCCTTTCTGACCGATCCCTACCCGTTCTTCGCCGGCCTGCGGCGCCACGACCCCGTGCACTGGAATGCGCCGACAGGCGCCTGGTACGTCACCCGGTACGCCGATGTCTTCGACCTGCTGGTGGACCCTCGGCTCTCCGCCTCGGCCGAGGGCGAGACGCTCACCCGTACGCCGGCGGAACGCGACATCGCCGCCCGGGTGCACGACTTCTTCGGCCGCTGGATGGTGTTCTCCGACCCTCCCCACCAGACCCGTGTCCGCGAGACGCTGCGGCACGTCTTCACACCGTCCTCCGTGGCCTCCTTCCAGAGCGAAGTGGTCCGGATCAGCACCGATGCCGTGACCGCGTTCCGCGCCGCCGGCGAGGACCTGATGACGGACCTCACGATCCCGTTCGCGCGGGCGACCGTGAGCGTGCTGCTCGGGGTCGAACCGGAGGAGTTCGCCGAAGTCGCCCGCTGGTCTGAGGAGTTGATGGCATTTCTGAACCGGTCCGCCCACGAGCCGCACGACGTGCGCTCCACCCTGCGGGCCATCCAGGACCTGACGGACTACGTCTGCGCGACCGTGCTGCCGCGCGGTCACGGCCTGGCGGCACCGGCACTGCGATCCGCCTTGCGGGACGGCGGCTGGGATCCGGTGACCACCAGCGCCACCTTCGCCCAGCTCCTCACCGGCGCCCTGGAACCCGTGTCCAACGGGCTGGGCGTCACGGTGACCGCCCTGCAGCGCCACCCGGACCAGCGCCGAGCGGTGTCCGAGGGCCAGGTGTCCTACGCGGACGCCGTCGAGGAGGCACTGCGTTTCGACGCGCCGTTCCACCTGGCCGCGCGCCGGGCCCTGGCCGACATCACCGTCGGCGGTGCGACGATCCACCGCGGCGACCACGTGATGCTGGTCCTCGCGTCCGCCAATCGGGACGAGGACCGCTTCGTGGCACCGGACCACTTCGACGTGCGGCGGGGGCCGGCGCGGCATCTGTCCTTCGGCCGCGGTGGCCACTACTGCCTCGGGTCCTTCCTCGCCAGACAGGAGATGGCCGTGCTGCTGCGTGAGCTCGACCGCCAGTGGCCCGAGCTCCAGGTGAACCTCGCCCGCACGGGCCGCTCGCCGGCCTTCGGAGCCACGCAGCTGCGGCCCGTACCCATCGTCGTCTGAACGGAACGGAAGCGTCATGCATGTGTGTTTCGTATGCAAGGGCAACATCTGCCGGTCCCCCATGGCAGCGCTGGTCTTCCGGGAGCATCTGCGGCATGCCGGGCTCTTCGACCGGATCCGGGTGACCAGCGCCGGAACCATCGACTACTACGCGGGAGAGCCGGCCGATCCCCGGACCTCGGCACTGCTGAAGGAACACGGCTGTCCCACCGACCACACGGCTGCCGTACTCGACGACGGCCATCTGTCCGCGGACCTGATCCTGGCCATGGACGCGAACCAGGCGAGCATCCTGCGGGACAGGCTGGACGACGACTCCAGGATCCGTATGCTGCGCTCGTTCGACCCGGCAGCGGGCCCGGACCTGGACGTACCCGACCCGTTCTACGGCGAGGAAGCGGACTTCAGGGAGGTCCTGCGCATCATCGAGGCCGCCCTGCCCGGGCTGCTGGAGTGGGTGCGCACGGCCGTCGAGCGGGAGACGGGCACCCCGCCGGCGACCCGCGGTACGCCGGCGCGCCGGCGCCTTGGGGAGCGGCGCAGGCACGCCGACGAACAGGGCGAGGCAGACCCGGCCGAGGCGGCCCGTCTCTTCGGCGAACTCGTTCCGGCCTACGAGGGGGAGTACGGCGCCGAGCACCTCGAAACGCTCACCACGCGTGACATCCACGCCCACTGGATCGGTGAGGCCGGCGATCCGCTGAAGGCGCTCACCCTCTTCCGCACCTACGTGCCGCAGTGGGAGCGCGTCGCCGGGCCTGAGCACACCGGCACCCTGCACAGCCGGCAGAACCTGTCCTTCTGGACCGGAGAGGCCGGCGACCCGGCGGCGGCCGCGGAGCTCTGCGAGGCGCTCCTGCCGGTCCGGGAACGGGTGCTCGGTCCCGAACACCCGGACACCTTGACCACCCGGCACCGTCACGCCTACTGGCTCGCGGAGTCCGGCGACACCGCCGGGGCCCTGGCCCTGCTCCAGCAGGTGCTCGCGGTGAAGGAGCGATGCCTGGGCGCCGACCATCCGGACACCCTGACCACCCGGCACGAGATCGCGCGGCGTGTGGGCGAGGCGGGTGACCCGGCCCGGGCCGTCGCGCTGTTCACCGAACTCCTCCCGGCGCGGGAACAGGCGCTGGGCAGCGGCCACTGCAGCTTCCTCACCTCCCGCCATGAGCTCGCCCGGTGGACCGGCGAGGCCGGGGACGGCCCGAGCGCCGTGGAGATGCTGCGTCAGCTGCTTCCCCTGCGCAGGAGCGTCCAGGGGATCCACCATCCACGGACGCTGACGACCTGGCACGAGCTCGCGCGATGGTCCGCTCACTGCGGCGACACCGAGAGCGCCGTCGGGATGCTGCGCGAGCTGCTTCCCCTCCGTGAGACCACACTCGGGGCCGGGCACCCGCACACGGGCGAAACCAGAGAGCTGCTCTCGCGACTGACATGATCGCGGCCTGCGGAAAGGGCGGATGACGACACATGGACCTGACGAGCCGGAGGGTGCTGGTCACCGGAGCCTCATCGGGTATCGGCGAGGCGATCGCCCGCGACCTGGGCGCGCGGGGAGCCAGGGTGGCGGTGCTGGCCCGTCGTGAGCGAGAGCTGGCGCAACTGGCCGGGGAGATCGGTGGCACGGCCGTCGTCGCCGATCTCCGGGAGGCGGAACGGATCGACGAGGCGGTGCGCACGGCGTGCTCCGCGCTCGGCGGCCTCGACGCGGTCGTGAACAACGTCGGTACCTTCCGTCTCGGCTATGTGGCCGACGGCCTCCTCGCGGACTGGCGGGACATGATCGAGCTCAACGTGCTCGGCCTTGCCGCTGTCACCCGGGCCGCGGTCCCGTACCTCACCGGCAGCCCGTGCGGCCAGGTCATCAACATAAGCTCCATGAGCGGCCGTCGGGTGAGCCATCCGGCCACCGGAATGTACGCCGCCACCAAACACGCCGTCCACGCGCTGAGCGAAGCACTCCGAAACGAGCTGCACCCCCGCGGAGTGCGCGTCACGGTCATCTCACCCGGAACCGTCGACACGAACCGCGGCGCGTACATCACCGACCCGGTGCTGCGCGCCGAGGCCGGGAGGGACCAGCAGGAACACGGCCTGCGGCCGGAGGACGTCGCGGCCCAGGTCCGTCATGTGCTGAACACCTCCCCGGACGTGCACCTGGTCGAGATCGCGATGGTGTCCACCCGGCAGCCCCCGGCCTGAGAGCTCCCGCACCCCCTTCGCCGTCCCCGTCTCCCGCCACCGGGCGACCCGTTTTCGGGTTTCGGTGGCGGACAGCAGCGACTGCGTCGAGCTGCTCACGGTTGTGCCGGGCCAGGTCGGTGCCCTTGGGGAAGTACTCAGGATGGCTCCGTTGTGGCCCGGCTCGCCGCTCTCGACACGAAGGAGTGAGGCGGTGACGACACGGGCTGTGCGGCCGATCGGCAGCACAGCGCAGGGGCATTCCCCGCGACGACGGACGGCGATATCAGCGGCTCGTGTCGGCGTCACCTTCGTCATGCGGAGGGTCTCCCTGTCTCCTGCCGCCCGGAGGGGAGCCCTCCCCGTGCTCTTCCAGCAGTTCGAGAAGCGCGGCGTCCGCTCTCCTCTGATCTTCCTTCGTCAGCTCGACCGGTGCGTTGTCGTAGACGGTGTAGCGACCTGGATCGATGATGTTGGCGGCCCTCAAGCTGAACGTCAGCAGGCGGCGCCAACCCTTGCGGTGGCCGACCCGCACTTGTATCTGGGCCTTGTAGTCACGGGCCTCCGGGAGGAATCCGGAAAACGGTGCCTCGAACTCGATGAAGAGTTGTTGCGCTTCTCTGCCGGGCACGACGAACCCCGCCGGCAGCTTCGCCTCCTCGTCCGGCCCCGGTTGGAGCCGGGACGGGGAGGAGACCCACAGCAGTGGCAGATGGGAGGCGGGCTCATCAGGGAAGGTCAGGATGATGTCCTGTACGACGATCGGTTTGGGACCGGTGTTGTGCAGGATGAGCGGCAGCCGTAGACGTGCCGTGGAACCATGGACGATCGCCGCGAAGGCATGAGGCTCCCACGCCTTCAGGCGTCCCTGTCGGGCGTGGAGCCACCAGAACGACGCGACGGTGAAGAGCAGTGCGCAGGCTGACACCACACTGGCGCCGGTAAGCGATGAGGACGCGATCTGATCCGCCGCGACCGTCAGCGGAACCACAGATTCAGTCTGCCAGCCCCATCATGGGCTCGCTAACAGGACGAGTGGACGCCGACCGTCCCCCGAAACGGTTCACAGGTCGGCAAGGAGCACGAGATACCACGCGACCAGGGCCGCGCACGCCACCGCCGGGATGAGCTTGGGCAGCCCGTCGCCCTTGCGCACGTGCGTGGTCACGGCACCGGTGAGCAGCGTCAGCAGTCCGATGCCGGCCAGGTCGCCGCACAGCGGTACGACCGGGCCGAGGACCACGCCGATGGCGCCCGCCAGCTCCAGGCCGCCGATGACCCGAGGCGGAGAGGATCACGAGGCGCCTTCGGGGGTGTGCGGGCGGCGGGCCTGGCGGCGTTCGGCGCCCAGGCCGGCGAAGTAGGCGATCAGGTCGGGGTTGTCGACCGCGGAGGGGTTGAGGACCTGGTCGGCGTGGGCGCCCTGGAGGAGGCGTTTGACCGGGACCTCGAGCTTCTTGCCGGTCTTGGTGTGCGGGATGGCCGGTACGGCGAGGATCTCGTCGGGGACGTGGCGGGGTGAGGCGCCGGTGCGGATCGCGTCGCGGATCTTCTCGCACAGGGACTCGTCCAGACCGACCCCGTCGGCGAGGACGACGAAGAGCGGCATCCAGTAGCCGCCGTCGGGTTCCTCCGCACCGATGACGAGGGCCTCGGCGATCTCGGGGAGGTGTTCGACGATGTCGTGGATGTCGGCGCTGCCCAGGCGTACGCCGTTGCGGTTGAGCGTGGCGTCGGAGCGGCCGTGCACGATCATCGAGCCGTGACTGGTCACGGTGATCCAGTCGCCGTGGCGCCACACACCCGGGTAGGCGCTGAAGTACGCGTCGCGGTAGCAGCTGCCGTCCGGGTCGTTCCAGAAGTACAGGGGCATGGACGGCATCGGTCGGGTGACGACGAGTTCGCCGACCTGGTCGACGACCGGCCGTCCCGCCCCGTCGTACGCCGCGAGCGCCACGCCGAGGTTGGGGGCGGACAGCTCGCCCGCCCAGACCGGGGTGGTGGGGGCGCTGCCGGCGAAGCCGGAGACGACGTCCGTGCCGCCGCTGGTGGAGGCCAGCTGGACGTCGGCGCCGACGTGGTCGCGGACCCAGGGATAGGCGGAGGCGGGCAGGGCGGAGCCGGTGCAGCCGATGACGCGGATCGACGACAGGTCGTGCACGGCTGGTTCGATGCCGAGCTTGGCCATGGCCAGCAGGTACTGGGGGCTGGTGCCGAAGACGGTGACCTTGTGGCGGGCCGCCAGTTCCCACAGGATGTCCGGGCGCGCGACCGGCGCGGGGCTGCCGTCGTAGGTGCAGGTGGCGGCACCGGTCAGCAGGGTGGAGACGGCCAGGTTCCACATCATCCAGTGGGTGGTGGTGTACCACAGCAGGCGGTCCCCGACGCCCAGGTCGCAGTGCAGGCCGAGGATCTTGAGGTGCTCCAGCAGGACGCCGCCGTGGCCGTGGACGATGCCCTTGGGCAGGCCCGTGGTGCCGGAGGAGAAGACGATCCACAGCGGGTGGTCGAACGGCACCGGGGCGATGGTGAGGTGCTCGGTGCGGGTGGCCGCGTCCTGCCAGGGAACCGTCAGTCCCGCGGTCCGGGTCTGGGGCCAGCCAAGGTCCAGGTGGTCCACGAGGACCGTGGCCTTCAGCGTGGGCAGGGCGGCGGCCAGGTCCAGCGAGGCGGCGCGGCGGTCGCGAGTGGTGCCGTTGAAGAGGTAGCCGTCCGCGGTGATGAGCACGGTCGGTTCGAGCTGGGCGAAGCGGTCGGCTGCGGCCTTGGGCGCGTAGTCCTGGCCGCACACCGACCACACCGCGCCCAGGCTGGCGGCGGCGAGGAAGGCGATGATCGCGTGGGGGGTGTTGGGCAGGTAGCCGACCACCCGGTCGCCCTGTCCGACGCCCAGGTCGCGCAGGGTGGCCGCGACCGAGGCGACCTGGGCGCGCAGTTCCCGGCCGGTGATCTCGTAGCCGGCTCCGGTCTCGTCCAGGGCGGATATCGCGGGGGCGTCCGGGTGCAGGTTGCGCAGCGCGTGGTGCGCGTAGTTGAGGGTGGCGCCGGGGAACCAGCGGGCGCCGGGCATGGTCTCCTCGTCCAGCACCCGCTCGTACGCGGTGGTGGCATCGACGTCGAAGTACTCCCACACCGCCGCCCAGAATCCTTCCAGGTCGGTGACCGACCAGCGGTGCAGGGCCTGGTAGTCGGTGGGGTCCTGGAGCCCTTCGGCGTCCCGGTGCCGGGCGGCCCAGCGGGCGAAGTCCGCGATGCGGCTGTTGGCGGCCGCCTTCGGGTCGGGAGGCAGGAAGGGCTCCGGATACAGGGTGGGGCGCGGGGTGGTCATGGTGCGGTGCTCCTCGTCAGGGGGCGGGCTGGGCTTCGGCGGGGCGGCGGGTGGTGTGCAGCAGCGGGGCCCAGGCTGCGGTGTCGGTGAAGCCGCCGGCACCGGTGGGGACGGTGTCCAGTACGACGCGGTCGGGGCGCAGCAGGACGGCGTCGGCGCGGCCGCGGGCCAGCCAGGCGGCCAAGGTGCCGTCGTCGCTCAGTTCCCCGACGTGGACCGTGGGCGCGCCCAGTGCCGTGGCCACGCCCGTCATCTGCGCGGTCGGTGGTACGGCGGTCAGGACGGTGAAGGAGTCGCCGAGGCCGTCGTCGAGGCGCACTTGCCTGCCGCCCCGCAGTACCCAGGGTTGGGGGCAGAAGGTGCCGGGCAGGGAGCGCCCGGTCAGCCGGGGGCGGCGCCGTATGAGTGGACCGGCGGTCAGGGCGGGGCTGAGGTCGCGGCTGACGGTCGCGGTCACGCCGGGGATGCGGCAGGCCGCGCCCACGACGATCCGGCGGAGCGCCGCTCCGCGGTCCTGTCCGCCGGTCATGGCCCAGCCGACGGCGACCGCGAGGCGGATCACGTGGCGGGCGTGCGGCTTGCGCTCCTGCTCGTAGGTGTCCAGCAGCCGTTCGTCCGCGCCCTGCCGGAGGACGCGGGCGAGTTTCCAGGTGAGGTTGCGGGCGTCGCGCAGGCCCGCGCACAGCCCCTGCCCGATGAAGGGCGGGGTGAGGTGGGCGGCGTCGCCGAGCAGGAAGACGCGTCCGCGGCGCCAGCGGTCGGCGAGGCGGGCGCGGAAGGTGTACTGCGCCTGCCGGATCACCTCGAAGTCATCGTCCAAGGACCCGTCAGACGGCAGGTCCACCCAGGGGGCGACCAGCTCGCGCAGGCGTTCCAGCCCCTGCGGGCCGTCCAAGGGCTCGCCCTCGGCCATCCGGAACTCCCAGCGGTAGCGGTCCCCGCCGACGCGCATGAACGTGGCCGGCCGGGTGGGGCAGCAGACCTGCTCGGCGCCTTCCCAGGTGCGCACCGGAAGGCTGGTGCGGACGTCGATGACCCTCCAGCTCTCCTCGAAGTGCAGGTCCTCCCACACGGCGCCGATGGCGTCACGGGCGAGGCTGCCCGCGCCGTCGCAGCCGAGGACGGCATCGGCCCACAGATGCTCCTCCTCGTCGCTGCCGTCACGGCGGAAGGTGACCCGGACCGGACCCGTCGGAGCGTGTGATCCACCGGTGTCCTGCGTGACGGACACGACCTCCACCCCGCCCCACAGCTCGCACTCGGGGCGGCGCTTGAGGGCGGCGCGCAACAGGCGCTCCAGCTCGGGCTGGTCGAACATGCTGGTCTGCGGGAAGCCGTGGGGGCCGTGCAGGGAGCGCGGGAACTCGGCGATCACGCGGCGCCGGGGGTCCAGCAGCCGCAGGCCCGGTGCCGGGCGCGCGACGGCGGCGAACTCCTCGTGAACGCCGACGCTCTGCAGGATCCGGCGGACCTCGTCGTCCACGACGACGGCTCGCGGCAGGGGGTAGATGTCCCGGTGGCGTTCCAGGAGCACGCTGGGCACTCCGCGCTGGGCGAGCAGGAGCGCGGCGGTGACCCCCACGGGCCCCGCGCCGATGATCACTACCGGTCTGCGGGCGGTTGCGGCGCTCACCTTGCGTCCGTCACAGGGTTCCGCTGCTCGCCGAGGTCGATCCGCCCGTCCGGGGTGGCGATCGTCGCGGTCACGACGTCACCGGAGTGCAGGTACAGGGGGTTCTTGGCCTGCCCCTTGAAGAACGCCTTCCACTTCACCGTGGGCGGGAGCAGCGCACTGATCTTCGCGACCGGCTTGGACGGGGCCTTCAGCGCGGTGCCGCCGGGTGTGCCGGTCAGCAGCAGGTCACCTGGGTCGAGGGTCTGGAAGCGGGCGAGCAGGGTGAGCGCCTGGGCGGGCCGTACGATCATGTCGGCGAGGGTGCGGTCCTGGCGCGGTACGCCGTTGACGGACAGCCGCAGCCGCAGGTTCAGCAGGTGGGTGAAGTCGTCGGGCTCCAGCAGGGCCAGGTAGGGACCTGTCGGCGTGAACGTCGGGTACGACTTGCTCTCGTAGAACTGGGTCTTGGTCAGCTGCACGTCGCGTGCGCTGACGTCGTTGGTGAGGACCAGCCCGGCGACGTAGCGCGGTAGGTCCTGCTCTTCCACGACGGTGCCTACGGGCAGGGTCGCGCCCATGACGAGGCCGAGTTCCACCTCGTAGTCGAGGAAGTTGACGTGCGCCGGGCGGACGATCGTGTCGTGCGGGCCGCTGACCGAGCCGGACGCCTTGCGGAAGAAGGTGGGCGGGATGTCGCCGGTGAAGCCCGAATCCTTGGCGTGGCTGCGGTAGTTGACCATCTGGGCGACCACCCGGCAGGGGGTCGTGACCGGGGGCAGTGCCACCAGGTCGGCGACCGGCGTGCCGCTTTCGCCGGAGGCGGCGGCCTCGCGGACCGCCTCCCGGTCGGCGAGCAACTCGGCGGTGGTGACGGCCTTGGTCTCGATGCGGACGGCGCGCTCGTCGCGTACGGTCCACCAGCCGTCGGGGGTGCGCAGAACGTTGGTGCTCATGAGCTCATCGCTTTCATCAGGCCCAGCAGGCGTACGGGGTCGAGTTCGTTGTCGCCGCGCAGGGCATGCATGACTTCGCGCAGCTTGGCGGGGGACGGGTTGGCGCCGAGGAAGTCGCGGGTGACGGGCGGGCCCCACTGGGCCAGGCCGCTCGCGGACATCGGCGCCCAGCCGGGTTCGAGGTCGCAGGAGAACAGGTCGCCGTCGGCGAAGTGCTCCAGCATGAAGCGGTCGGGGTCGCGCCAGTAGTCGAAGAGCTGGCTGCCCTGGATGTGCCGGCCGATGCCCCAGCTGCGCCGGTAGCCGCGCTCGGCGAGGTACTCGCCGCCGGCGGCGATCGCGTCGAGGTCGGTGACCTGGTAGGCGGAGTGGACGTACCCGGTGCCGGGCCCCAGGTGCAGGGCGAGGGTGTGGTGGTCCACGGGCAGGCTGCCCTGGTCGCAGCGGATGAACGCCATCGTCGGCCCGCGCCCGCGCTGCCCGTCCAGGAACAGGAAGTCGGACACGATCATCCCGAGGGTGTCCAGGTACCAGTCCAGGGCCCGCATGAACACCCGCGTCTCCAGCACCACGTGCCCGAGCCGCTGTATACGCGACGGCTCACGGGGCGGCCGCTGCGTGGCGTTCGTACGACGGTGCTCGGCGCCGGTGTTGAGGATCAGCGGCTGCTGCTCGGGCAGGGCGGGCAGCTGCTCGGCGCAGTGCACGACCCGCACCGGGAAGCCGGAAGGATCGAGCAGAGCGACCGACCGTCCGCCACCGGGGACGTCGATGCCCCGGACGTCACTGCCGGCCGCGCGGGCCAGCCGGTCCAGATCGGCCCGTTCGGCGGCGCGGAACGCCGGCCCTACGAAGCGGGACGCCTGCCCGCGCCGGATGACCATGCACGGTGAGCCGGCGAAGGTGCCGCGCAGCCACAGCTCCCGCTCGGTGCGGGCGGCGATCGCGAACCCGAAGTCCCGGGCGAACACCTCGGCCCGGTCCAGGTCCGGCTTCTCGAACTCCAACCAGGCCAGGTCCGCCACCTTGATGACGGGGTTCCGGGACCGGCCGGGATGCTCACCGCGCAGGGCGCCCAGCTCACTGTGGAGATCTTGATGGGGCGTCTGGAGACCGGCCCTGTTAACGGGGGTGTGGGACATGGTGCCCTCCAAGCAACACTGCCGTAATGAGGAAATCATCAACTTTGCCGTTGCTCACCGTCAATAGAGCAGACCCAAAGAATTGAGGAAATCATCAGTGATGCGGGTGTCATCGGTCCGGTTGTTAGACTCGGTCGTATGCCGACGTCAGCCCCGCCCCGCAACCGCTTCGAACGGCGCCGCGCCGAGACCCGTCAGGCCCTCATCCGTGCGGCCCGGCAGATCCTCGCGGAGACCGGGGACACCAGCGCCAGCATCCAGGCCATCGCCGAGCGCGCCGATGTCGGCTTCGGGTCCTTCTACAACCACTTCGAGTCGAAGACGGAGCTGTTCGACGCGGCGGTGACGGACGCCCTGGAGGAGTTCGGGCAGGTCATCGACGCGCGGGTAGAAGGCATCGACGACCCGGCCGAGCTGGTCGCGGCCGGCTTCCGGCTCACCGCCCGGATGGCCGACTCCCACCCGGAACTCATGCGAATCCTGCGCGACCGCGGCCTGGCCCACATCCACTCCGAGCGGGGGCTGTCCCCACGAGCGCTCCGTGATCTGGAGCGCGGCATCGCCTCGGGCCGCTTCACCGGCACCGACCCGACCACGGCCCTGTCCGCTCTGGGCGGGACCCTGCTGTCCCTCGTGGCGCTGAGGCTGGCCCGCCCCGACCTCGACGGCGACGAGACCGCCTCCGACATGGCCGCAATGGTCCTGCGCATGCTCGGCCTCTCCGCGGACGACGCGCACGAGGTCACCCGTCGCCCGCTGCCCGGCCTCGACTGACCGTCAACCCACCTCTGCATCGCGCAGAAGATCCCGAACCCGGCGCGCAGCGACCTTCGGGGCTACGCCGGCGGCGACGAGGAACGAGGTCGCCGCAGCCTCACCTCTGGGATCCGCCCACGTGGACGCGGTGTTCTCCTCGGCCAGGGCCAGTATCAGGGCCTCCAGCGCCTGGGCGAGGACAGGCGCGGGGACATGGTCCGCGAACATGCCTTCGTCCTGGCCACGCCGTAGGGCCGCGACGGCCTCTTCGCGCGCCGGCGCCAAGGTGGTGCGGATCGCCTCCTGTCCCACACCGCGGCGCCCCAGAGAGATGAGCATGCGGTACTGGTCGCCCACCGCCCATGCCGCCAGCACCATCCGTGTCATCGCCTCGATCGGGTCGGCATCCGCGGTACGGGCTTCGGCAAGCGCCTGTCGGAGTTCATGGCCTGCTTCCTGTGTCAGGTCGGCGATCAGCGCATGCCGGCTGGGGAAGTGTCCGTAGAGGGTGCGCCGGGCGACGCCGGCCGCCTGAGAGATGCTGTCGAGACTCGCGTCCGGGTCCTCCCGCAGTATCCGCCGGGCGGTCGCGAGGATGCGTCTGCGGTTGGAGTGAGCATCCCTGCGCTGCACAGTACGGCCCGGGGCGTCGGTCGTCTGCATGGTTCTGTCTCTCCATGGTTGCCGGAAAGCCGTGGGCGCCGGTGCTCCCTCACGCACCGGCGCCCACTCACCCCCGCCCAGGGTGGCTTGCCGTCCTGCTGACGGGCGTCAGGGGACGAGGATGAGGCGGATCGGGTCGCCGATCTTGTTCTCCAGCCGGTGGACGGCGTCGGCGGCCTCGACGAGCGGGATGTGGTCGGTGATGGAGGGAGCGAGGTCGAGCCGTCCGGCCGCGGTCAGCTGCACCAGCTCGGAGACGGACTCGGGGAAGCCGCCGTAGTGGCCGCGCACCTGCTTCTGCAGGTAGTTGAAGGTCAGGCCCTCGGTGATGGTCAGTGGCCGGGGTGTGATGCCCACCAGGATCAGGGAGCCGCCCAGGCCGAGCACGGAGGCGGCCTGGTCGCGGACGGCGGGTACGCCGGCGCAGTCGAAGGCGAAGTCCAGGCCGCGCCCGCCGGTGGCTGCGCGGACCTGGTCGGCGAAGTCGGGGGCGGCCGGGTCCAGGGCGTAGTCCGCGCCGAAGGCCAGGGCGCGCTCACGCGCGCTGGGCAGCGGGTCGACGGCGATGACCGGGGCGGCGCCGACCAGGCGGGCGAGGCGTACGTTGTGCGCACCGACTCCGCCGACTCCCCAGACGCCGACGGACTGGGCGGCACGGACGCCCGCGGTGGCGACGACGGCGGCGTAGGGGGTGGAGACCGCGTCGGGGATGATCGCGGCCTGGTCGAAGGGGAGGCTGTCGGGGATGGGGATGAGGGTGTCCTCGCGGGCGATCACGTACTCGGCCCAGCCGCCGTCGTAGTCGATGCCGGCGGTGAGCATCTGGGTGCAGGGGCGGTGGCGCACGCATCCGGCGCACGTGCCGCAGGTCTTGCCGGCCTCCAGGGTGACGCGGGTGCCGACGGGCAGGCCGCGCTTGAGGCCGGGGCCGAGCGTGTGGATCACACCGGAGACCTCGTGGCCGACGGTGATGGTGTCGGAGGTGGCGAACAGCGGGACGAGGGAGCCGTCGAGGAGGTGGACGTCGGAGAGGCAGACGCCGGCGGCCTTGACCTCGATGAGGACCTCGCCCGGGCCCGGCACGGGGATCGGGACCTCTTCCACGGCGAACTTCTTGCTGTCGAGGTGGAAGCGTCCGGCGAGCATGGTGTCCATGGTGATCTGCTTTCTGTGAGCGGCACGGCCCGGTGGTCCGGGCCATGGGCGCCATGGGGTGTCTGAATGGCTGGTGGGGCCGGGAGGCGTGCGGGGGCGGCAGGACGTCCGCACGCCTCCCGGCGGCTGGGGGGCAGCGCGCCTTGACGGCGTGCGGCGGTCAGGCGAAGACGTCCTGCTGGTAGCGCTCGTCCGCTTCGAGCTGGGCGAGCCACTGCTGGGCGGTCGCGTCGTCGCTGCCGGTCTTCTGGCGGTGGATGGCGGCGAGTGCCTCACGGACGGCGGGGGCCATGCGGCGGCCGTCACCGCAGACGTAGACGTACGCGCCGTCCTCGATGGCCTGCCACACCGTGTCGGCGGCATGGGCGATGGCGTTCTGCACGAACCGGGCCGGGTGGCCGGTCACCGCGGAGAAGGCGGTGTGCACCTGGGCGATGCCGGCCTGCTCCCAGTCCTGCATCTCCTGGCGGTAGAAGTAGTCGTGCTCCGGGTGGCGGCAGCCGACGAAGACCTGCGACAGGCCGACCTGGGTGCCGTTCGCGTGCTGTGTCGCCCGCTCCTCCAGGAAGCCGCGCAGCGGCGCGATGCCGGTGCCGGGGCCGATGAGGATCAGCGGCGTGGCGGGGTCGGCGGGCGGGGCGAACGTCGGGGAGGGCACGCGTACGTAGCCGTAGACGACGTCTCCGGGTTCGAGGCCGGCGATGTAGGCGGAGCAGGTGCCGCGGTACTGGCCGTCGCCGGACATGGCCGGACCTTCCAGCAGGCCGACGGTCAGGCGCACATGGCGCGGGTTGGCGGACGGGGCGGAGGAGATGGAGTAGAAGCGCGGGCGGATGGGGCCCATCATCTCCAGGAACACGGCCAGCGGCAGCTCGACCGCCGGGAAGCGCTCCAGCAGGCCCAGGACGGAGATGCGCTTGCCGAGGATCTCCTTCTGGTAGCGCTCCTCGGCCTCCTGGGTGTCGGCGGTGTATGCCTGGAGCTGCGGCCGGGTCCACGGGCACTCGGTGTGCTCGGCGAGCGTCTGGATCTGGGACCGGGTGGCCACGTCCTGCAGTTCCAGGAACTCGGTGAGCAGGATGCCGGCGGTGACGGGGACGTCGACCGGCAGGTGGGTGCGGCCACCGGCCGGCTGGTCGAGCCGGAGCACCTGGTCGTAGTCGACGCCGAGCCGCCTCAGTGCGCGCTCCACCAGGGCGAGTTCGTTCTTGGCGAAGACGGCCAGGTGGTTGCCGGTGTCGTAGGTGACGCCGTCGGGCAGCTCGAAGGTGATGGACTTCGCGGACGGGCGCGGCGGCTCGATGCTGAAGTCCCACAGGCCGGTCGCGTCGGCCACCAGTTCCTCGTTGGCGACCACGGTCAGCGGGTAGGCCTGCTCGGAGACGATGGCGGGGCGCACGTCGGACTCGGTGAGCAGCTGGACCTGGTAGCGGGGGCCGCTCGCCTGGGAGGTGTCGGCGGCGTACTCCTCGGCCAGGGTGGCCCACAGAGTGTCCATCCACCGCGTGGCCATGCCGTCGAAGTCACCGGCGGCGTCCGCGATGCCGCGCTCGATGACCGGGGTGGCGCCGGCGGCCAGCAGGCCCTCCTCGATCCGCTTGGGGAATGCCTGGAAGGTGGCCACCCACTGGGTGTTGCCGGCACCCAGCAGCGCGAACCGCACGTTCGACAGCGAGCCCTCGGGCAGTCCGGCGGCGAGCAGGTCGTCGAAGCGCTGGGCGTTGTCGGGCGCCTTGCCGTTGTAGCTGGCGGCGACCACGACGAGCAGTCCCTCGGTGGGCAGATTGTCGCCCAGCTCGTCCAGGCTCATCAGCGTGGTGCCGAAACCGGAGCGTTCACCGCGGTCGGCGATGGTGCGCGCCAGGTCCTCGCACGAGCCGAGGCTGGAACCGTACGCCACCGTCAGGTTCACACCCACACCGCTGACCGCGGCCTGGGCCTGGGTGTCGTCCGTCTTCTGGTCCACGGCACCGAAGACGTTCCGCTCGTGCTCCTTGCGGCGGCGCACGACCAGTTCGAAGTCGCCGGGCTTGCGCGTCAGCGCCTCCTTGACGTCCATCTTGTAGTCGGCCGTGTCGGAGAACTTGAACTTCTGCAGCACCAGCGCCAGGACCAGGCGGGCCTCGGTGAGCGCGAACTGCCGGCCGATGCAGGCACGCACGCCGTTGCCGAACGGCTTGTAGGCGTGCGGGTGCTGCGCGGCGCGGTTCTCCGGCAGCCACCGGTCGATGTCGAACTCGTCGGGACGGTCCCATGCCTTGGGGTGGGTGTGCAGCGGTTCTTCGAGGATGTTGACCCGCGTGCCCTTCTTGAGCTGGTAGCGGCCGCCGATGACGGTGTCCTCAAGCGGGGCCTTGCCGATCAAAGGGATGGGAGCCCACAGGCGCAGGGTCTCGTCCAGGATCCGCGGGATGACATCCATCTGCATGATCGTGTCGTAGTCCGGAACGGTGTCGCCGGGCATCAGCCGGTCCACCTCGGCATAGGCCTGGGCCAGGACGTGCGGGTTGCGCATCAGCGAGTAGGTGGCGAACGACAGCAGACCGCTGGTGGTCTCGTGGCCGGCGATCAGGAACGTCAGCACCTGGTCACGGACGTTGTCGTCGGTCAGCGGCTTGCCGGTCTCCGGGTCCGTGGCCTCCAGCATCAGGCCCAGCAGGTCCTCCTCACCGGTGGCCTTGCCCTCGCGGCGCTCCTTGATCACGCTCTCGACCAGGTCCTGCATCAGCCGGATGTTGTCGCGGTACTTCCGGTCGTCCGCCTTGCGCAGCTTGGTCATCATCGGCAGCTCCTGCGAGCGCCGCAGCGACTCGATCAGCGATTCCAGCAGCGCGTTCAGGAACGGGTGCAACTCCTCCTTGGCGAAGGAGTCGAACCGGTAGCCGAACCCCGACAGGGCGATCGTGTCCAGCGTCAGTCGGGTGTAGTCGTCGGTGATCTTGACCGGCTTCCCCTCCCGGCGCTCCCACTTGCCCGCCAGGTTCTGGGCGATCTCCAGCATCTGCCCGAAGTAGCCCCTCATGGCCCGCTGGCTGAAGGCCGGCAGCAGGATCCGGTGCGCCCTGCCCCATTCCTCTTCGTGCTGGTGCGCGGTGAACAGGCCCGCGTTCAAGTAGTCCCGGACATGGGCCAGCGGCGTCTTGTCGATCTGCTTGAAGAACCGCGTCTCGTCGCTGACCTCGGCCACCAGGTCCGGGTCGTAGACGAAGACCTGCTCGATGCCGGCGATGTCCATGCCGTAGATGCCCTCGGGGAACTGCTTGGACAGTTCGGCGAAGTACTCGAACGGGTTGGTGTCGGGGATCTGCGGCGTATTGCCGAGGAAGGGGATCCCCCGCGGGGACCGGATGGGGCGAAGGTCGTTCGCGGAGTGCGTGGTCATGTCTTGCTCCTCTGCGGAGGGGGTGGAGGGGGTGGGCAAGGGCGCGCTGCGCAGGTCGATGCCGTGGCGCCGTACAGAAACATACGCCGTATGGAATTAGAACCATACGCGGTATGGAAAGTGGAGTGCAACCCCGGGACCCCAGGTGGGGCTGTGGTGAAGCTCATTTCCATACCGCGTACGGAACTGGTACCGTACGGGGTATGGAAAAGAAGGTGAGACGCCCCCCGCGGGGAACGAGGAAGAGAGACGTGCCTCTGACGGAGGCCGGGATCTATGCCGCCGCCCTTCGGCTCATCGACGAGGACGGGGTCGAGGCGCTCACCATGCGCAAACTCGCCACCGCGCTCGACGCGAACCCGATGTCGCTGTACCACCACGTGCCGAACAAGGAAGCCGTGCTGCGCGGCGTGACGAGAATGGTCGGAGCGCAGTTCCGCACCGTGACACTGGAGGACGCGCCCTGGCAGGAGCGGATCCGCCTGCTCGCCACGGACTTCCGGACCCTGGCGCACCGTCACCCCAAGCTGCTGGCGTACTCGTTCAGCCACCAGCCGGACTTCATCCAGCCCGACGACCCGTTCTGGACCGCCCTCACCGCCATCGTGGCCGCTGCCGGTGTGCCGCAGTCAGAGGTCTCGGAGATCGCCGCGCTGATGGTCGCCGTCGTCATCGGTGTCCTCACCGCAGAACTGAACGGCGCACTCCACCAGTGGTCGACCCTCAACTCCCATGGCCCTGAAGCCGACGAGGACGAGGCCGACGCAGACCCTGGCTCTACGGGTGCGGCCCCTGAAGGCCCTGACCAGGACCACATGTTCCGTCTCGTGATGGACACGCTGATCACGGGCCTGGAAGGCCGCCTCACCGCCGGTCGTGACGGCCGGCACGCCGGCCATTGAGTCAGTCAGCCTGAGACGCCGCGCCCCGGGCGCCGGCGCCTGAGGCACGCCCGCAGTCGGGCGATACCAGGCTGCGACACACGGGGAGCCACCCCGTCACATCGGGTGAGACCGCCCGGCGGGGTGGTTCCACATCCAGCCCCTGCACGGCAGCCGCATGCCGACGCTGAACCGTGAAATGACCATGGTCGTCGGCTTGTTCCTGGTCTCCCCCTGAGGGGGAGACCGTCGGCCTCGTCGAGCTGAATCACCCGTTCACCGAGGCGGCTACGCCGCCGAGTGCTCCCGCCCGTGAGCGCGAAGTGGCGCCCCGTACCGGATGAGACCTCCCCGATCTCTCGATCCGTTCCTTTCTCTCTTCCTCCATCCCCCATCCGCTGTCCGGAGGGCTGCCCCCATGTCCCAGAACGCCACCGTCGCTGCTTGCGGCGCCGAGATCACACCTGAGAATGTGCCCGAGCTGTCGCACCGGCGTCGCTGGTGGATTCTGTCGGTCATTTCCCTGTCGATGCTGATGGGTGTCCTCGACGGCACCATCGTGAACATCGCCCTGCCGTCCGCCCAGCACGACCTGGGCTTCTCGGACGCCGACAGGCAGTGGGTGGTCACCGCCTATGCGCTCGCCTTCGGCAGCCTGCTGCTGCTCGGCGGCCGGGTCGCGGACCTGGTCGGTCAGAAGGTGACGTTCCTGGTGGGTCTGGCCGGCTTCGCGGCCGCTTCCATGGTGGGAGGTGCGGCGAACGGTTTCGCCATGCTCGTCATCGCGCGCGCCGTTCAGGGACTGTTCGCCGCCCTGCTGGCCCCGTCGGCCCTGTCGGTCCTGATGACCACCTTCACCGATCCGCGCGAGCGGGCGAAGGCCTTCACCGTCGCGGGATCGGTCGCGGGTGCCGGCGGAGCCATCGGCCTGATCCTTGGCGGCGTGCTGACCGAGTACCTGGACTGGCGCTGGACCATGTACGTCAACGTGGTCTTCGCGGTGGTGGCGTTCGCCGGTGGGGCGGCCCTGCTGCACCGCTCCCCGCGTGACACGACCTCCACGCTCGACGTCCCCGGCACTCTGCTGGCCTCGATCGGACTGTTCTGCCTGGTCTACGGGTTCTCGAACGCCGAAACACGTGGCTGGGGCTCGGTGGCGACCTGGGGCATGCTGGCGGCCGGAGCCGTATTGGTTGCCGTCTTCGTGTGGTGGCAGACCATGGCGGCGTATCCGCTGCTGCCCCTGCGAGTCCTGCTGGACCGTAACCGCGGCGCCTCCTTCGCCGCCCTCTTCGTCACCGGCGCGGGCATGTTCGGCGTGTTCCTGTTCCTGACCTACTACCTGCAGCAGAGCCTCGGCTACAGCGCTCTGAACACCGGCTTCGCCTTCCTGCCCCTGATCGTGGCCTCGTCGTCCGCCTCTGCGGTGGCGAACAACGTCCTGATGACGCGCATAGGACCGAAGCCGGTGGTCCCGCTGGGCATGGCCATTGCGGCCGCCGGGCTGATCTGGATGACCAAGCTGGACCTGAACAGCGGATACGTGACGCAGGTACTGCCCCAGCTGGTACTCGTCGGCATCGGGCTGGGCACGGTCATCGCGCCCGCCATGAGCCTGGCGACCTCCGGGGTGGCGGCCGCCGACGCCGGCGTTGCGTCGGCCGCTGTCAATACGCTTCAGCAGGTGGGCGGCTCCATCGGCATCGCCTTGCTCAGCACGATGGCCTCCGACGCAGCCACCGGCTACCTCTCCGGCCGCCATCCCAAGAACCCCGGCGTGCTGGCTCAGGCCGGCCTGGAGGGCTATTCCACGGCCTACTGGTGGTCGGCGGCCGTCTTCGTCGCCGGCCTGGTCATCACCGCCCTGCTCTACCGCCGGGGTGTGCCCCAGCAGGATGAGAACGCTGCCTCCGTCGTGCACATGTAGCGGGACAAGCAGTAAGGGCCTGTCAGAAGTGGATCAAGGTCTGTCATGATCCACTCGTGGGGCGTGGAGATCTGACGAGCGAGCAATGGGCCAGGCTGGCACCGCTGTTGCCCGTAGGCAAGAAGCCGGGGCGGCCTCCGGTCTGGTCCAAGCGGCAGCTGATCAACGGCATACGCTGGCGGACGCGGACCGGCGCGCCCTGGCGTGACGTCCCTGCACGCCACGGCGAGTGGAAGACCGTCTACGGCTCTTTCGCCGCTGGCAGCGCGACGGCACCTGGAGTCGGATCCTCGCCCAGCTGCAGGCCGAGGCCGACGCGAAAGGTCTGATCACCTGGGACAGCGTGGACTCCACGGTTGCGCGAGCGCATCAGCGCGCTGCTGGGGCCCGCAAAAGGGGATCTGCAGCGGGACAAACCCGGCGGAGTCGCAGACGAGCCCGTTGACCACGGGCTTGGACGCTCACGAGGTGGACTGGGCAGGCTGACCTCACGCGCGGCACGGGACACGAGACTGTCCGCAGGGAAGTCCCCAAGACGACGTTACGCTGCACCGGCGTGTACAGCCCGTCAGGGTTCGGGGAGCGGGGCCCAGCGTGCGCACGGTCGGCGTTGATGCCGCTCACTCAAGCGAGAACTGTTCATCGGGCAGCCACCCGTCCCCGTAGGAGTCCATGAGTCGAGCAGGTCGGCAGGCTCGGCCAGTACTCCGGCTGACCGCTCCGTTCCCGCGGCAGAGCCTGCCGATGAGCGGCGAGCTACGGAGCGCGGGAAGGTGGGCGATGCGACGCAGGTAGCGGGTTGCCGCGTGGCGGCTGGTCTCACCGGGGCGGGTGGGCCGCGGAGTCGCGGCGAACATCCTGACCGAGGCTGGCTCGGCCTGGCCGCCCTCGACGCCACGACTGCGGATATCCACTCACCATGGCGGTGAACACCGAGGCGCAGACGTCCGTGTGCCTGCCTCGGGTCGCACCATGCCAGGAATCACCCTTCGGCGAGGAGGTGCGCCAGCAAGCGGTCGAAGTCGCTGTGGCCGAGCTCGGCCCCCCGGGGCACCACTGCCTCCGTTTCCTGCAGGAACGCCTTGACTTCCTGCGCTGGGGCCTTGAGCAGGGCCGTACCGGACGGCGGGTTGAGAAGGATGTACAAGTCGCGGCGGCCCTCCTCACCGGCGGGCCATATGCGAACGTCCCCCTCGCCGGCGGGGCCCTCCAGGCCGTCGATCAGCAAATCGCGCCCGATGATCCATGCCACCGGCTCGTCGCTGTCGACATCGGTGGTGAATGCGGCATGGACCACGTAGGGATCACTCGGCTCGTACCGCAGATTCAGGATCATGGGCAAGGACGTCGCATGAACACCGACAAGCTTCACAGGCAGCCCCTGGATCACAGTTCTCAATGACTTCATTGGGTCTTACTCCTGGTGCTTCGAGTCATCCGGGGAGGGCCATCGAAAGGGCTGTCGCCGGATTCAAAGGGGCTGCACAGACGGGGGGTTACTGCGAGGGACCGGTGGCGGTCGGCACGGTGACACCCGCAGGAGCGGTTCTTCGTGCCGTCGCCAGGGTGCCCGGCCGACGGGAGCAGTCGAGGCCACTGCCGGCCGGGGCCATCAGGGAGATGTGGCCGACGGCGGTTGCCGGACAAAGGGCGCCCTTGGCCTCAGCGATCCACGCTGTACCGGTCGTGGTTGTAGTGAACCGACTCGTCGCGGTCCCCACCTCGACGCCGGCCGTGGTTGCCGGGCCCGGTCACGCAGTGCAGAGCCGTGCTTGGACCGGAACGGCATGCTGTCCGAGTCCGAGGAGATGCACATGACCACACAGATGCCCACCACTGGTGGGTCGCCGTCGACGACACCGGAACCACCATCGCAGGGCCGCCGGATACCGGCCCTTCTGGCCGCGTCACTCGTCGCAGGCCGACCGTCAGCGCAAGGGAGAGTCCACCGTGGGCGTCAGCAGGGTCTCATCGACGCCGACGATCTGGCTGATGTCGAAGCCCTCCATGTCCGCGCGGAATTCAGGACTGGACAGGTATGCCTCCAGCCGCTCCTGCACGTCGTCGGCGTCCTTGTAGGAAACGAGGGCGTACAGCCGGGGAGTGTCGCTTCCGGGCGCCGCGGGCACCGTCCAGACGCCGTGGGTGGTGATCCGGTGCTTGCCCATACCGGGAATGTGCTGGGCCCAGATCTTCTCGTAGGCGGCGAGCGCGTCGGAGCTGCGCAGGGTGTAGACGCGAAGCTGGTACTGGGACATGACACTGGTTCCTTTACTTCTGAGCATGGATGGTCGGCGGTCAGCCTTGGGGGAGGAGGTGTGCCAGTTCGGCATCCCAGTCGATGAGTGCGGACTCGGTACCCCGTGGCACCAGAGCCTGGGTGTCCTGAAGGAAGGACGAGATGCCCTGCACGGGGACCTCGAGCAAGGCGGTGCGTGCGGCAGACCCGAGGGCGATGTAGATCGACTCGTCCCCCCGCCCTGCGGCAGACCAGATCCGGACGTCCGCGTGGCCTGCGGAACCCTCCAGCCCGTCGGCCAGAAGATCCCGCCCCAGAATCCATTCGACCGGCTCGTCACAGTCGACGAAGAAGGCGGCACGAACGACATAGGGATCAGCGGGCTCGTAGCGCAGACGTACGCAGAGGGGCAACGAGCAGACGTGCGAGACGACCAGTTGCACGGTCACCCGCCGTTCTACGGCTCTCAAGGACTTCTTCATCGGCTTCCGCTCCTGGGTATGGCTCGGCGGTGCCTCACACCGGCCTGACCCGGCCGGCGGGCGGGGGCTCCGCCCCCCGACCGCCGGCCAGGTCCCCGCCGCCGGCAGGGACAGAGCCGAGGGCAACTGCTTGCGCACATGGCCGACACCCGCCTCACCGGTCGTCGCGGCTCAGGTCATGGCGGTGGCTGGACCCACCGTCGTGCTCGCAACGGTTCCCGTCGTGGCGGTAGGACCTGTCGGACGTCCGGCCGTGTCCCTCGCCCTCCCCGCGGTAGAAGTGACCATCGCGGTAGGAGAGCCCGTCGCAGTCGTGTCGGGTCGAATCGGTTCCGTGGCGGTCCTGGTGCCAGCCGCGGGTCTCGTCGCAGGAGTAGCCCCGCTCGAGCAGGTAGCCGACACCGTGGTCCCAGCTGTAATCAGCGGCCGCGGCCCCGTCGGTCGGGTGCTGGGCGTGCATGGATGCAAGGGGCGCGGCCGAAGAGGTGCCCCCGGCACCGAGGACGGTGCCACCGGCGACCGCGACGGAGGAGACAGTGAGGGCGATGCGCTTCGCGAGCTTGTTCATGATCTTTCCTTCCCGAGGGGGGTGATCTGCGCCGACGGCGGTTTCTGTCAGGCGATGTATGACGCCCGGTGTGGTCCGGGCGAGAAGTTCCATACGTTGTATGGAAGCTCGTTCTCATTGTTACCATACGTCGTATGGAAATGTCGAAGTGACGAAGGTAACCGTTGACCGGCCGGCGTGAGCGCCAGCAGATGTCGCTCTTCATGGCGAGCTCCCGTCGCCGTCCCCTCGGCACGCCGGCCGGAGCGGGGCCCGGTGATCAGTGGCTTCAGCGGCCCGGAGATCGCCTCAGCCCGGGGAGTGAGGGCTCGAAGTCACGGATGCGTCCAGTTCGCCGCAGTGGCGGGTTTGCGATCGCCGGAAGGCGGGACGAGTATTTTTTTAGGGCGTGACGACCGGGGCACACCCTGATGCCGACACCGTCGATGCAGCGCCCCCGTCTGGTTACGCCCACACTCACAGCCGACAAGCGTCACCGTGAAGGAAGCGGCGCGGCGAACAGGACCGAACCTGCTCATTCGGTGGCCTGGCCGGGGCAGCGGGTGGGGCATCCGGCCCCGTCGCCTGACGGGAGGCTTGAGAACCGGCCCTGGACTTCATGATCGAGGCTGCATGACCGGGTCGATGGTCGCCGTGGGGCGGAGGCAGAGCGGAAGGAGTCTGCCCATGCGGATCGTCGTGGACCTGAATCGCTGCCAGGGATACGCGCAATGCGTGTATCTGGCCCACGAGGTCTTCAGGTTGAACGGTCAGGAGGCGCTCACCTATGAGCCGAACCCTGACGACCAGCGGCGCCTGCAGGTCGAGCGAGCCGCTGCGGCGTGCCCGGTGCAGGCGATCGTGATCGACCGCTTGGACGGCGAGGAGCGGGGCGAGACGTCATGACCTTGCGGGCAACGGTCGCGGAGCTGGTGCGCGAGTTCCGGGCCAGCGGCCGGATCGTCATCGTGGGTGCTTCTCTGGCCGGGCTACGGGCCGCGGAGACTCTGCGCGAGGAGGGCTTCACCGGTTCTCTGACCATCATCGGGGACGAGCCGTACGAGCCCTATGACCGTCCGCCGCTGTCCAAGCAGGTGCTCAAGGGCTGGGTGCCGGCCGACCACACCAAGCTGCCCCGCATGCGGGAAGTGGATGCCGACTGGCGACTCGGGGTGGCTGCCATAGGGCTGGATCGGGCCGCCAAGCAGGTGCGCCTGGCCGACGGTGAGCAGGTCCCGTACGACCGGTTGCTGATCGCCACGGGCACCCGCGCGCGGCAGTGGCCCAACCCGGCCGAGGCCGCTCTGCACGGAGTCCACACGATTCGCTCGCGCGATGATGCCGCGCAGCTGCAGAAGGAGCTGGCCGAGCCGCCGTCGCGGGTGTTGGTCATCGGCGCCGGGTTCATCGGCTCGGAAGTGGCCTCTGTCTGCCGGGAACTGGACATCCCGGTGACCGTCGTCGAGCGGGGTTCGGCGCCGCTGGTCGGCGCACTCGGCGGGGTGATCGGGGAGATCGCCGCGCAGCTGCAGCGCGATCACGGCGTGGACCTGCGCTGCGGGCTGGGCGTGTCGTCGCTGGAGGGCGACTCCGGCGGGCACGTGCGGCGTGCTCAGCTTTCGGACGGTTCGACCGTCGAGGCCGATGTGGTGGTGGCTTCGCTGGGGTCGATCCGCAACGTGGAATGGTTGGACGGCTCCGGACTGGCGGCCGGTTTCTGGGGCGTCGGATGCGACGCCGGCGGACGGGCCTTCGACATCAACGGCGTGGTCACCGACAGCATCTTCGTGGCAGGGGATGTGGCACGTGCGCCACATGTGCTCTACGAGTATCAGTTCCTGGCGATGGAGCACTGGGACAACGCGGTGCTCGGCGCGGAGGCCGCGGCCCACAACATGGTCAACCTCGAACCCCACTACCGCCCGCATCTGCTGCTGCCCGGCTTCTGGTCCGGTCAGTTCGGCGTGAACATCAAGTCCGTCGGCGTGCCGCCTTTCGGCGACGAGATCGTCTTCACCCAGGGGTCCGTCGAGGAGCGCCGTTTCGCCGCCGCCTACGGTCACCGGGGCCGCATCGTCGCGGCCGTCACCTTCGATCACGGCAAGTGGCTGGAGTACTACGGGAAGCTGATCGAGCAGTCCGGTCCGTTCCCGCCTCCCCCTCCGGGATGGGACCAACCGCCCGACGCCGAGCCGATGCCGGCCGAGTTCCCGGACCCGAGGGTCCCCACGGCGATCCCCGACGTCGTCCTGACCGGCCACGCCCCGAGCGAGCGGACGGCCGAGTTCCGGCCGCGAGATCGCTGACCCGACCGACGACCGGGCGGATGAGCGGACAGCACCGACATGGAAGAAGGAGGGGAGCCTCGTGGTCGAGGAAACCCCCTGGCAGCAGGCCCTGCGCTACACCAACCGCGCCAACCCGTACCCCTTCTACGAGGAACTGCGCAAGGAACCGGTCGCGCGGCAGCCGGACGGCACCTATGTCGTCAGCACCTACCGGGAGATCGTCGCGCTGCTGCACGACCCGCGGGTCAGTTCGGACCCGCGCAAGCGTCCCGGCCCGGCCGCGGCCTTGGAGGAGGGCTCGGCGGATCCGGCGGCCGAACCGATCAGGGCGGTGCTGACCGAGCCGAACATCATCACCTGTGATCCCCCCGAGCACGACCGGGACCGTCGGCTGATGATGCCGCACTTCGTCGGCCCGCCCCACGCGCCTCATCTGATCTCCGGCTGGGAGCCCGAGATCCGCCGCATCGTCAGCGGACTCCTGGACGACATGAAGGGCAAGAACCGGATCGACGCCGTCGACGACTTCGCCTACCCCCTGCCGGTAACGGTGATCTGCAAGGTGCTGGGCGTGCCACTGGAGGACGAGCCACGCTTCCACCACTGGGTCGAAACGGCCCTGGACGCCCTGGACTTCGGCCCCGAGGCCGGCTCTGAGGAGATCCAGAGCCGACAGGCCGGGGGGCAGCGGGCCGTGCAGGAATTCGGGCAGTTCGCAGCCGATCTGCTCGACCGGTACGCCCGGGAACCCGGCCCCGGCATGCTCTCGGCCATGGTGCACGACGACAGCCCGGAAGGACCGATGTCCAAGGGCGTGCTCGCGAGCAACGCCCTGCTCCTGATCTTCGCGGGACACGAAACCACGGTCAATCTCATCGCCCACAGCGTGCTCACCCTGCTGCGGCACCCCGACGCGCTGGAAAAGCTGCGCCACCGGCCCGAGCTGATCGTGCCCGCGGTGGAGGAACTGCTGCGCTTCGAGTCGTCGGTCCAGTTCTGGCACACCCGTTCCGCTGTGGAGGACATCGACATCGCCGGCACCACCATCCCGAAGGGGGCGCCGATCTTCCTGGCGTACGGCTCGGCGAACCGCGACCCGGAACGGTTCACCGACCCCGACGCACTCGACTTCGAACGCCGCGACAACCAGCACCTCGGCTTCAGCCAGGGCATCCACTTCTGCTTCGGCGCCCCGCTCGCCCGGCTGGAGGTCCAGGTCGCGGTCGGCGAGTTCGTCCGCCGGGTGGAGAACCCCCGGCTCGTCGAGGACCCGCCGCCGTACCGGCACAACCAGATCTTCCGCGGACCGCGGCACGTCCTGGTCGACATCGACGGCATCCGCGACTGAGCGCGTGTGTGTGAGGGATCGCAATGCGGGCTTTTCAACTGGTCGGGTGGCGGCATCCGCCGGAGCTGCGCGAGGTGTCGGTTCCCGAGCCCGGACCGGGGCAGGTGCTGGTGAAGGTCGCGGGTGCCGGTGCGTGCCACTCCGATCTGCACATGATGGAGGCACCCGGGCCACCACCCGGGCTCGTCACCGAACTGCCCTTCACCCTCGGCCACGAGAACGCGGGATGGGTGGAACGGCTGGGAGCGGGCGTCACCGGGTTCACGCCCGGGGACCCTGTGATCGTCTACGGCTGCTGGGGCTGCGGGGTGTGTGCCAACTGCCGCCAGGGCCTCGAGAACTACTGCCAGAACCTCAGCGGTCAGGGCCCCGGCCTGGGAGGCGGTCACGACGGCGGCATGGCCGAGTACCTGCTCGTCCCGGCGCCGCGGTACCTGATTCCGCTCGGCACCCTCGACCCCCGCCAGGCCGCCCCGCTCAGCGACGCCGGACTGACCAGCTATCACGCCGTCAAACGGTCGTTGCACCTGCTGGGAGCGGGGGCGACCGCGGTCGTGATCGGGGCGGGCGGTCTGGGTCAGATGACCATCCAGATCCTGCGATCGCTCACCACGGCAACGACCGTAGTCGCCGTGGACACCGACACGGGCAAGCTGGAAACCGCCAAGCACATGGGAGCCGACGAGGCGCTTCTCTCGGGCGACGAGGCGATCACGCGCATCAAGGACCTGACGGGACAGCTGGGCGCCGAGCTCGTGGTGGACATGGTCGGGATAGACCCGACTCTGCGGATGGCTGCTCAGGTGGCCAGGGTGCTCGGCCACCTGACCATCGTCGGCCTCGGCGGCGGAGCCCTGCCCGTCAACTTCACCAGCCCGCCGCACGAGTGCTCGGTCGCCTCGCCCTACTGGGGCACCCTCCCCGAACTGATGGAAGTGATCACCCTCGCCCAGCAGGGAAGGATCAGGATGGTGCTCGAGCACTTCCCATTGGAACGCGCCGCCGAGGCGTACCAGCTCCTGCACGACGGCAAGATCCAAGGACGCGCCGTCATCACCCCCCACGCATGAGTACCGACGCCGACGCGACCGACACGCACATGCGGCGTGGTCGGGTGACGACGGACATGCACCGACGCGACAACGCTGCTCCAAGAAGACAACGCTGCTCCAAGAAGGAGGCAGGCGCCATGACATCCCCCACCGATTCCCCGGGCCCCGTTCCACCGCGCGGCACCGAGCCAGAAGAGAGGCCCGTGGCAGAAGGCATGGCCGCGCTGGCGAACATGGGCTGGCAGATCCTGCTCACGATGGGCCTCGCCACCATCGCCCTGGGCGTCATCGCCCTGGTCTGGCCGGGCGCGACGCTGCGCGTCGTCGGCATTCTCTTCGGTGTCTACCTACTGGTCACCGGTGTCTTCCAACTCGCCGCCGCCTTCGGCACCCACGTCCCACGGCACCTTCGCGTGCTGCACTTCATCACCGGCGCGGCCTCCATCCTGCTGGGACTGATCTGCTTCCGGGGCACCCTTGAGTCGGTCCTGCTGCTCGCCCTGTGGATCGGCTTCAGCTGGCTGCTGCGCGGCACCACGGAGACGGCCGCGGCGGCCTCGGTCCCGGCCATGCCGGGGCGCGGCTGGCACGTCGCCTTCGGGATCGTCGGAGCTCTGGCCGGCATCGTGATGATCGTCATGCCGTTCGCCTCGATCGCGACACTCACCCTGGTGGTGGGCGTCATGGCCATCATCGTGGGCCTGACCGAGGTGGTCCGCGCCATCAGGACGCGCGTCGAGATCGGTCATCTCGCTTCGGGCACGGCCACCCAGCGGCGTCCTCTGTTCCACGCGCGTCCGCACCCTCAGCACTGACCGGCTGGAAGCGGTGAGCGGCGTTCGGGTCAGCCGGTGTGACGGCCATGAGACCGTCCGACGAGTGAGGCGGCCCGCCGGACGACGGCCCATCCCGGCGGCCGCCAACCGGTGGGCACGGCGCCCGGTCGATGGCGGGGAACCCATACCCGTAGCGTCCGGGGACTGATCCGGCACCGTACGGGAGTGGGCAGGGTGACGGCTTCGCCGTCGAGCCCGACGGGGACGACCGGGGCGTCGGTGCGGATGACGACGTCGTCGGGTGTCGCGAGACGGGTCAGGCCGTGCGTCTGCCCGCTTCGCAGCCTGGCGGCCGTCTCTGCGGGCGTCTCCGCCCTGGCGGCCAGTACTCCCAGGAGCCCGGAGTCGAGCTGCGCCCGCCTGCCGAGTCCGGCCAGGTCGTCGACCTGATAGGGGTTGTTGCTCACCAGCACGGCATCCGGCCGGTCCACCGTGAGCAGTCCTGCGCGTACCACCAGCTCCGGACCCTCGTGGCGGGCCAGGAACCCCGGGAGGATCCTCACCACGGTGCCGATCTTGTCCTCCCGGTAGGCCGGGTCCTGCACCAGGGCGGCGTACGCTCCGAACGACACGTTGTCGACGAACGCCCGGTCGCCCGCGTACCCGAGGTCCACGCGCAGCTCGACGCCGTCCGTGAGGGCCTCCAGCGCGGCCGGAGGGTCCTCACGGTCCAGGCCGAGATCCATCGCGAAGTGGTTGCGGGTACCCGCCGGAACGACGACGAAGGGCAGGCCGCTCTCCGCGGCCACCGCGGCGACAAGCGCCTGCGTGCCGTCTCCGCCGGCCACCCCCAGCAGATCCGCACCGTCATCCACCGCGCGTCGGGCGACAGCCGCCAGGTCCTGGCGCAGGGAAGGATCGATCAGGAAAACCTGAGCCCCGAACGCCCGGGCTCGTTCCACGATACGGAAGCGGCCGGCTTTCCCTCCCCCCGAACGCGGATTCACGATCAGGTAGGGCCGCCGCGCGCCCGTCGCCGGCCGTGACGCGCTCTCGCTCATGGCACGTACCGCCAGGCCGCATGCATCAGCTCGGCGCACATCACCGGCGGCAGCAGGACGGTAGCGATCACGCCTGCGGCTGACGGCGCCGTCTCCCACCGGGCCGACGGTCCTGCGGCCAGAGCCATGACGCTTCCTTCGGCAGTTACGGCTTGTGGCACCAGCCTGCAGCTCAGTCTGGGCATCCGCACCCGGGACGGGCGTGGCCCCGTCATCGCCGTGAACGCCCACCGCCCTGCGGACCGGTCTACGCAGCGCCTCCATCACCGCCGCCGACACCGTTCCCGCAACCTGCGTGCGCCGTGGTCGGAGGGGGCGATGCCCAGGACGTGACCGTCGCCAGCCGCCATAGGGGGCAGTGGCGAGAGCGCAGGACACCAGGGCTCACGGACGAGGAGCTCACCCGTTTCCGGTGACTGGGGCCGGGCACCCAGTGCCCATGGCGTCGCGTCCGGTTCCGGTGCGAACCATCCTCGCCACCATCGGCCTGGTGCTCGCCACCTACGTCGTACTCGAGCTGGTGGTGCATGCTCGTCGGGTCTTGATCTGGGCGGTCATCGCGTTGCTGTTGGCCGTCTCCCTTCATCCGGCGGTCGAGGCGCTGCAGCGACGGGTGCCGCGATGCCGACGGTCGGGGGCGACCTTGCTGGTCTTCCTGGCTGCTGCCGTGGCCGTCGGCGCGGTGGTCGCCCTGTTCGTCATCCCCCTGGCTCAGGAGGGAAGCCGGCTCGCCGGTCGTCTGCCCGCCATGATCAGTGACGCCCAGGCCGGTCGCGGGCCGGTCGGTAACCTGCTTCAGCGGACGCACGCTCTGCGGTACGTCCAGCGGCATCAGGCACAGATCCGCGCGTACGCCACCGGACTGAGTACGCCCGCCCTGAAGTTCATCCGCGGTGCCGCGACCACAGTGACAGGCGCTCTCACCATCTTCGTCCTGGCCTATCTGATGGTCCTGGAGGGCCCCAAGGCCATAGAGCGGTCCCTGGCTCTCGTGGACACGGCGTCCGCGGCCCGCATACGACGCGTCGGAGCCGCGTGCGCCCGTACCGTCAACGGCTACCTGACCGGAAACTTGCTGATCAGCTTGATCTGCGGGCTCCTGACCTACGTCATGCTGCTCGTTTCCGGAGTGCCGTTCGCCGGCCTGCTGGCCCTCTTCGTCGCCGTGACCGACCTCATTCCCCTGGTGGGAGCCACCATCGGGGCTGTCGTCGCCTCGGCGGTGGCGTTCGTCCACTCCTTGCCGGCCGGCATCGGAGCCATCGTCTTCTTCATCGTCTACCAGCAGGCAGAGAACCACCTGCTGCAACCGCTCATCCTGTCCCGGACGGTGAAACTCAATCCCCTCACCGTGCTGCTGGCCATCCTGATCGCCGCCGAGGTCGCCGGGATCCTCGGTGCCTTGCTGGCCATTCCGGTCACCGGCGTCATCCAGGTCGTCCTCGGTGACCTCTGGGCCCACCGCAAGGGCCGGCCGCTTCGGTTGCCGATGAGCGCAGACGACGACCCCGAGAACGCCGACAGGGCCGGCGACCCTGAATGACCGCTCCGTGACACTCGGCCGCCGGAAGCGACATCCCTGGTTCCAAGTGATCATTCAATCAGTCTTGAGACGCTTGACGATGGCGCTGCTTTATCTGATGATTTCATCATAAATGGGCAGAATGCCGGATATGGCGCCATGCCCCCCACGTGTGCCGCTCAACCGGACAACGCCGTTCCCCACCGCTGCACACAGAGCCGCCGCGCCCCGCGCCGACGCTCTCTTCACCTCCGCAACGATGGGATGAACCGCGATGACCTACACCGAGCACACCCTCCTCGCCGAGCCGGTGAGCCCGCCTGAGAAGCCCGACGCCGCGATCGCGATGCTCGATGCGGAGGGAATCGTGGTGGGGTGGACGCAGGCCGCGCAGCAGCTTGTCGGCTACGCGGCCGGGGAGGTGGTGGGCCGGTACGCCGCACACGTGCTGCCGCCACCCGAGGAGGCACGGAGGACGTCAACCTTCGCCGAGGAGTGCCGGGCGCAGGGCGGCTGGTCGGGGACCGCAGCGATACGCCACCGCGACGGCCAGACGCTCAGCATGACGCTGCGAGTCTCGTCGTTGTGCGGGCAGGACGCCGACACCCGGTGGCTGGTGTCCGTCACGGACATAGGTTCCCTGTCCTCGGGAACGGCCGGAGGACCGGTGCGCGAGTCGCTCCTCACCCGCGCTCCGATCGGCATCGTCGTCTATGACCCGCGGCTGCGCTGCGTCTATGCGAACGACGCCATGGAGCGTCACGACGGCGTGCCTCGGCACCGGCGCTTCGGGCGTGGCCTGAAGGACTCGCTGCCCGCCGTCGAGGCCGAAGCGCTCGGGGTGGTGATGCGGCAGGTGCTGGAGAGCGGGACCACGAGGGTGCACGAGTACCGGGCCTGGCCGCCGGCAGACCGGCGCCGTGAACATGCGTTCTCGGCCTCGTTCTTCTGCCTCCAGGGCGCGGACGGCACGCCCCTGGGCGTGTGCTCCATGACCGTGGACGTCACCGGCAACCGGCGGGCACGCGAGCGCCTCGCCATCCTCAGCGAGGCCAGCACGCACATCGGCAGCACCCTCGACGTGATGCAGACCGGTCAGGAACTGGCCGAACTCGCCGTACCCCTCCTGGCCGACCACGCCCTCGTCGACCTCGTGGAGTCCCTCCCGTTCGGCGTCGAGCCGTCGGCTCGGATCGACACGAAGCGCGGCCGCCCGCCGCTGATGCGCCGCGCCGGTGTGGCCTCCGTCGACCTGGGTGTCCTGGAGTTGCCGTGGGTGCGTGAAGAGGTGGTCCACGCCCACCCGGACTCACCGTTCACCGCCGCCGTACGCACGGGCCGGTCCTACCTGGAGCCCGTGCTGGACACCCGTTCCGGCCCCTGGGTCGACCACGACCCGGTACGGGCGCAGAGGGTACGCGACAGCGGCGTCCACTCCTTGATGGTCGTACCCATCCGTGCGCGGCGCTGCGTGCTGGGACTGGCGCTCTTCGGCCGCTCCGCGGAGCAGACGCCCTTCCAGGAGGACGACCTGCTCCTCGCCGAGGAGCTGGTCACCCGGGCGGCACTCTCCCTGGACAATGCGCTCCAGTACGCCCGTGAACGCACCGCCGCCCTCACGCTGCAACGCGACCTGCTGCCCCACCGGGTGCAGGGCGGTGCCGCCGTCGAGGTCGCCTCGCGCTATGTGCCGGCCGACATGGACCACGGCGTGGGGGGTGACTGGTTCGACGTGATCGAGCTGTCCGGGGCCCGGGTGGCCCTCGTCGTCGGCGACGTGGTCGGACACGGCATCAACGCCGCGGCGACCATGGGCAGGCTGCGCACCGCCGTGCGCACGCTCGCGGACCTGGACCTGCCCCCCGACGAACTGCTGGCACACCTCGACGACACGGTCCGGCGGCTGAACGACGAGGACGCCGATGACTCCGGCCAGGCCCCGGGGGTGGTGGGCGCCACCTGTCTGTACGCCGTCTACGACCCGGTCACCCGGCGGTGCACCATGGCGCGGGCCGGGCATCCACCGGCCCTGATCGTCGGTGCACAGGGCGAGGTCACCGTCCCCGACCTGCCCGCCGGAGCCCCGCTCGGCCTCGGCCTCGGGCTGGTGCCCTTCCAGCCCGTGGAACTGGAACTGCCCGAGGGAAGTGTGCTCGCCCTCTACTCCGACGGGCTGGTCGAGTCCCGCGACGAGGACATCGACGTCGGCCTGCGCCGCCTGTGCACCGCCCTGGCCCGGTCGGGTGGCTCGCTGGAGGACATGTGCTCGCGGGTGATGCAGGGCCTGCGGGGCCACGCACCGGCCGACGACGTCACCTTGCTCCTTGCCCGGACTCGCGCGCTCGAGCCCGCTCAGGTCGCCTCCTGGGACCTGCCGAACGAACCGGTCACCGTCCCGGCAGCCCGGCGCCTGGCCGCCCGTCAGCTCAGGGACTGGGGTCTGGAGCCGCTCGTGACGCCCGTGGAGTCGATCGTCAGCGAACTGGTCACCAATGCCATCCGCCACGGCGACGGCCCCATCCGCCTACGGCTCATCCAGCACCGGGTGCTGACGTGCGAGGTCTCCGACAGCAACACCGGCCGGCCACGCCCCCGCCATCCCCACGCGCTCGACGAGCACGGCCGCGGCCTCCACCTGGTCGCGCAGCTCTCGCGCCGATGGGGCTCCCGCTCCGCAACGGAAGGCAAGGTCGTCTGGGCCGAACAGGACCTGCCCTCCACGGCCGGCGCCCGGTGACCCCTCGGCGAGCCGGGCGGCCGACAGCAAACGTCCGCGCATGCCGGTCTCCGGTAGCCGCGGACTCTCACAAGCAAGCCGGAGACAGGGACCACGCGGCGAACGGTGAGAACGCCGACTCTGCAGGCGCCTCCCCAGCGGCGATGAGCGACTCCGGTGCCCGTCCCGGCGGAACCATCTCCGCCTTGGACGGCCTGGCAGCCGCGGTGCTCGACGATCGAGGCGTGGTGGTGGGGTGGACCGTGAGACGTGAGAGGGTCTGGGGCGTGAGTGGGACACCACCGAACACCCTGCAATACCGCTTTGACGGGCCAGAAGACGCCCCGGTCCTGATCCTGGGTCCCTCACTGGGTACCACATACCACAGGTTGTAGAAATCGTCTTCGGGTGTCCACGTCAGTCCAGGGCGGGTGCGTAACAGCAGGTCAGGCACTGCGGTCCGGGGGAGTCGACGTAGTTGGTGACAGACGTGTGAGAGCGCCGGTGAGAGCTTTCGACGGCAAGCTCCTACAGGCGCCGTCGGCGGGGGCTTCCGGGCGGGTGTGCTGCAGCTCCGGCGTCGGCACCGCTGCCCCCGGGTTCTCCTCCCTGCGCCCTCCGCGTCGAGTGCTCGGCAAATCCGGCCCGGGCCCTTGGCGACCAACAGTCATAACCTTCGCCCCTGCAAAGTCGAACGCTCCGGGAGGCGTCTGAGGCGATGCCTGCCCCCGCCGAGGGGCGCACGGGCTTCTCGTCCGCAGGCTGTTCATGGTCGCGGAAGCTGCGACAGGACTATGTGCACCGGGCGGGCCGCACCGCCCGCGCCGGTGAGTCCGGCAGCGTGGTCACGCTCGTGCTGGCGGGCCAGCGCCGCGAGACGAGCCGCATGATGGCCGGGGTCGGCATCGAGCCGGATCACCGGCGCCAAGGCTCCCTCCGGGATCCCGCTCGACGGCGGGCCCGCCGTCCCCCGGCCCAAGAACAGCAATGCTCCCTTCCGCGGCCTCGGCACCAGCAAGGGCCCTCCCGCGGCGCCGGCGGCAGGTCCCGAAAGGCGGGCGAGGCCCGCAAGCTCGCCGAGGCCCGCAGGACCGCCCTCGTGCATCGCAACGGCTGAGAGCCGTTGCCCTGGCAGCCTGGCCACGGGATCGACAACCCTCGGCCCGACCCGAAGCCGTCCTGTGTGCCTCACCTACGAAGTCAACGCCTTTGGCCGCGAGAGGGGTGCCCGCCGAAACGGAGCAGGATGATGTTGCCGGCGCCTCGCACTGCGCCCGGCATGACAAGCTGTGCTTGCCGCCGGACAGCGACGGCAACTACGACCTCAAGCGCAAGTTCCGCGAAGCCCTGGCGCGCAAGCGCGGTGTGCAGGCGGATGCCGCTGATGTGGCCGCCAAGTCCGACGCATCAAAGGTGCGTTCGGCGCACGGCCCGGCTGCGAGCCAGCGGTCGTTCAGGCGCAAGAGCGGCGGCTGAGTCGATGAGTCCCGCGATCTAACCGCTTCACCGGCACTCGCGCTATCCAGTCGCGCGTACCGTGCAGTGGCCCGCGACGTGCGCATGCCCGTGCGCGCGTCGCGGGCGGGGCATAGCCGGGGGACTCGTCTGGGGGAATGGCCCAGATGCGGTTGGCTCGGGTCGGTGGCGCCGCCGAACTGGAATTCCGGGATGAGGGCACTGCCTTGTCCGAGGGTACGCGGCCGGTGTTGCGCACCTTGCGTGCCCCTGTACCGCTGTCAAAACGACTGCGGCTGTCGTCAGTTCCTCGCCGTCCGGGCCTCAGGCTCGTACGGCGGGGCCACAGCACCGTCTCTTCCACGAAGGCATGGCTGAAGACCAGCTGCACCGCCTGCTTCAGAACGCGTTCCCGCTGGTGAAGGTCGTCGAGGGTCAGGTACTGACCCGTCAGCCGCCGTTTCCTCGTGTCCGGAACCACCCTGATGTCCACGCCCGCCCGCACCATCTTTTGGGGGAGCAGCCCTTATGCAGGGCGCGCCCCCAAAACTTCCCGAAACGTTGCGCTTCGGCTCGGTCAAAATCTGTGCCCGCGAGCTGAGGTTTCAACGGGGCAGGCAGACAGATTCTCTATCGCATTAAGTGGGGTGGGATTCTTCACCGTACACAGGCCGCTGCGGCGTGCTACTGTCGATGTCAGTTGCAGTTGTGGTTCCCAAACTTCAAGTGCCCTCCGGGCGGCGCCTGCGCCACTGGAAGCACTTTTGTTATCCGGTCTTTTTCCGGGCGGGGTGATCATCGCGGCGACACGGGGTCCGCGCAGTGCGGATCCCGATGCACTGCCCCAAAGGAGAAATGACATGGCTGCTGGTACTGTGAAGTGGTTCAACGCGGAAAAGGGCTTCGGCTTCATCGAGCAGGACGGTGGCGGCGCTGATGTGTTCGCCCACTACTCGAACATTGCCGCCCAGGGCTTCCGCGAGCTGCTGGAGGGCCAGAAGGTGACCTTCGACATCGCGCAGGGCCAGAAGGGCCCGACGGCCGAGAACATCGTTCTCGCCTGACGCCGACTGTCGCGTAGTTGTAGCTGAGGCCCGCGTCCTTCGGGGTGCGGGCCCCAGCTATTCGCATTTTCCGCAGTGGTTTCGCCTGCGGACGACAACCAGGAAACCCGTAGGCTCGCCGCATACGGAGCATCCTTCAGGGGTGCACGCATCCCTTCATGGCTTCATCGTGGCGGACGCCCGAACATTGCGTCCGCTTCGCGCCACTCATTCCAGCTCCTGTGCCGCACGGATTTTTCGTCGGTCAGATTCGCTTTCGTATTCCATCGGTCCATTCTTGCAATTCTCTGTGCTGCTGATCGCTGCGGGAATTCCTTGATATGTGCCGCATCGAGGAAGGTTCCGCATGAACCGCACACGCACGAACGACCGCTTCACCCGCACCCGTAACGGCAGTACCGACTCCGGCAGGGGTGGCAGCCGATTCGGTTCGTCGGCCAGGAGCCGCTCCGGCGGGCCGGGCCGTTCCGGTGGTTACGGCCGCCGGCCCGCCGCGGTCCAGGGGGAGTTCGCGCTGCCCAGGACGATCACTCCCGCGCTCCCCGCCGTGGAGGGCTTCGCCGATCTCGACATGCCCGGGGCGCTGCTGGGCGCGCTCAGCTCGCAAGGCGTGACCGTACCCTTCCCGATCCAGGCCGCGACCCTGCCGAATTCCCTCGCCGGCCGCGACGTACTGGGCCGTGGCCGCACGGGCTCCGGCAAGACCCTCGCTTTCGGGCTGGCGTTGCTGGCCCGTACGGCCGGGCAGCGCGCCGAGGCGAGGCAGCCGCTGGGGCTGATCCTCGTACCCACGCGTGAGCTGGCGCAGCAGGTCACCGACGCGCTCGCCCCGTACGCCCGCTCCGTGAGGCTGCGGCTGGCCACGGTGGTGGGCGGAATGCCGATCGGCCGGCAGGTGAGCGCGCTGCGCGGTGGCGCCGAGGTCGTCGTCGCCACGCCGGGACGCCTCAAAGACGTCATCGACCGCGGCGACTGCCGGCTGGACCAGGTTTCCATCACCGTCCTCGACGAGGCCGACCAGATGGCCGACATGGGCTTCATGCCGCAGGTCACCGCCCTTCTCGACCAGGTCCGCCCCGAAGGCCAGCGCATGCTGTTCTCCGCCACTCTCGACCGCAACGTCGACCTGCTCGTGCGCCGCTACCTCAGTGACCCCGTCGTGCACTCCGTCGACCCCTCGGCCGGCGCGGTCACGACGATGGAGCACCACGTGCTCCACGTTCACGGCGCCGACAAGCACGCGGCAACCACCCAGATCGCCGCACGCGACGGCCGCGTGATCATGTTCCTCGACACCAAGCACGCCGTCGACGGCCTCACCGAGCACCTCCTGAACAGCGGGGTACGGGCCGCCGCCCTGCACGGCGGGAAGTCACAGCCACAGCGCACCCGCACGTTGGCACAGTTCAAGACCGGACACGTCAACGTGCTGGTCGCGACCAACGTCGCGGCGCGCGGCATCCACGTCGACAACCTCGACCTCGTCGTCAATGTCGACCCGCCGACCGACCACAAGGACTACCTCCACCGCGGCGGCCGTACCGCCCGCGCAGGAGAGTCCGGCAGCGTCGTCACCCTGGTCACCCCCAACCAGCGCCGTAGTATGACCCGCCTCATGGCAGCGGCCGGCATCGTCCCGCAGACCACCCAGGTCCGCGTCGGCGAAGAGGCCCTGCACCGCATCACCGGTGCCCAGGCCCCCTCCGGCATCCCGGTCGTCATCACCGCACCGGTGGTCGAACGCCCCAAGAAGCGCGGCGCCACCTCACGCGGTCGGCGCCGTCCCGTCTCGGCGGCCCGCCGTGCGCCCGTACGGCAGTCCACCGCCGGTGCGGCGGCATAGAACCTTCGTGTCAGGAAGCCCGCCCAACTTCGCAGGAGGCACCCTTTGACGCTGGACCCGACGCAGTTCCGCTCAACACGTACCAACGCCGTGCAGACGGCGGCCGATCCCGCGGACGCGGCCGGACCGCAGGTCTGGGAGGACATGACCGTGGAGGTGGCACTGTCCGTGATGGCCGCCGCTCGTACAGGTCACCTGGTCGTCTGCGACGAGGACGGTATGTGCACCGGCCTGGTCACCCGGGACCGGCTCACGGCCGTTCGTGACGGCTCCGGATACACGGACCGGATCCGCCTGCGTGACATCGCCGACGTCATCGGGCCATTCGCGTCGCCGCTGGCCACGAGGGCCGAAGCCGAGCGTGCGATGCGCTGCCGCCGGCTCGGGGCCCCGCCCGTGGCCGACGAACACGGCAACGCTCTGGGCGTCCTCGCCCTCTCTCGCTGAACTGCCCTCCCTCTACCCGCCCCGTCTTCTCTTCCCCCTGGAGGCATCATGCGCTGTGTCATCGCCCGCTTCCCGTTCGACCTGACCAAGAGCGGCGTGGTGGAATCGATGAAGGGCGTCACACCCGAGCTGGTCACCGGAGAGTTCGTCATCATCGGACGACGCCACTACCCCGCCAAGCAGGTCGGCCAGGTCATCACCCGCCAGGACCGCCGTGATTTCAGCACCGGCGAGGTCCTCAGGGCCATGACCCAACTCGGTTTCACCTGCCGCCCCCGCCCTACCGCCGCATCTGCGCCCCTGGCCGACCCGTACGAGCCGGCTTCCGCAACGCTCGGCACTCCCCCTGTCCGCCTGACTTACGGACAGGTGTGAGCCGAACAGAGCAGTGAGGCCCCACCGGCGTTGGCGAATTCCAGGGGTCGTAGCAACACCCGCGGTGAGTTGATCAAGCTGCGAGCAGATTGTGCAGGCGCTCGGCTGGGGTCTCCCCGTCGAGCGTTTTGTGTGGGCGGCTGTTGAGTTCGGTGGCGGAGGCGTCCAGGTCTTCGCAGGTGTGGCGGGACAGGTCGGTGCCCTAGGGGTGCCTCTGTGTGTGTCAAGGTGTCTGGTGGGGTGGCGTCGGCTCGCTTTCGGCGGGTCCGGGAAGTGACTTGTCCGAAGAGTCGGCCGTCGGGGTTGGGTCGACCGCGCTGGATGCTGTAGTCGCCCCCGGTTGTCCTCCTGGGCCCGTCGTTCGGGTGCGGCGGCGTTCGTCGCCGACCATCGTGCGCCAGACATGATCAGCCAGACGGCGCTACAGGCAGCGTTGTGCTTCTCTGGGTGTCTTTCCTTCTGCGATCTTGGCCTGGAAGTAGGCGTGACCCCGGGTGCCGGGCATGCGGATCTGCGTGATGGCCACGGTGTGGAGTGCCGCGTTGAGCTGGCGGTCGCCGCGCCTGTACAGGCGGTGGCGTGCGCGGCCGGTGCTGGCTATCTCGATGGGGGCGGTGCCGGCGTACTGGGCGAAGGCACTGGCAGTTGGGAAGCGGGTGGGGTTTCCAGTCCGGCCCAGGAGCTGGCGGCGGTTGTGGCTGCGATGCCCGGAGTGTCGGTCAGTCGGCTTCCGGACTCTGCGACCAGTGCGGCCATGGCTTTGGCGTTGTCTTTCAGCTTCACGTCCCATGTGCGGACCTCGGTGACCAGGTCGGCGGCGAGGGCGTGGCGGGTGGTTTCGGCGGGGCCGACGGGGACGACCGCCTCCAGCAGCTGCTCGGCTTTGGCCGCGGACAGATCGCGTGGCGCCCCTCCGGGCAGGAGGGCTCGCAGCAGCGCGTGGAGCTGGTTGACTGCGCGGACTCTGGCCTGGGCGAGGTTGCTGCGTCGTTCGTCCAGCAGCGCCAGTGCGTCCGTTGAGGTCTCGGGCTGCACCGGTCGCGCGTCGCCCTGGACAGCGGCGACGCAGGCCGCCGCGGCGGCATCAATGCGGTCGTTCTTGCGGCCTGCGCCGCGGGAGAGCTGGCGGACACGGGCCGTGGCTCTGGGCGGGACGTCGACGACCTTTTCTCCCCGGGCGAGCAGCCATGACGTCAGGTGGTGCCCCAGGCCCCTGGCGTTCTCGACGGCCCATCGCCGCTGGGGCCACTGGCGGGCCCAGTCCAGCATGGCTCGGCCAAGTCCGGCGATGGTCCGGTGCACAGCGCCCGGTTGTTCAAGCTCGCCAAGGACTCCGCGGTCAAGGCCCGCACCCAGGCGATCAATCAGCTCAAGGCCGTCCTGGTCATCGTCGACCCTGCTCTGCGGGAGCGGCTGTCCAGCTTGGGCAACGCCGAGTTGTTCCGCGCCTGCGCGCGCCTCGCCTCGCACGACGGTGAGGAAGACGGGGACGCGGTGACTCAGGCCACCCACCTGACGTTGCGCATGCTCGCCGAGCGCATCGAGCAGCTCACGGGGCAGATCGACGAGCTGAACCAGCGCCTGACCCGGCTCGTCGAACACCATGCTCCACAACTGCTCGTACCGGTGGGCATTGGCCCGGACAGCGCCGTCACGCTCCTGATCACCATGGGAGACAATCCCGACCGGCTGAACTCCGAAGCGTCCTTTGCTGCCCTTTGCGGAGTCAGCCCCATCGAGTACTCATCCGGCCGTCGGAGCACGCGCCGGCTCAACCACGGCGGCGACCGCCGGGCGAACGCGGCCCTGCACCGCACCGTGTTCACCCGGCTGCGCCACGACCCCCGCACCCAGGCGTACTACGAACGCCGCACCCAGGAGGGCAAGACCCGACGCGAGATCATCCGTTGCCTCAAGCGGTATGCCGCCCGAGAGGTCTTCGGCCTGGTCAGGACGGCCTCTACCGATCCCGCGCTATAGGGGCGTCCGTGAGACGTGAGAGGGTCTGGGGCGTGAGTGAGACACCACCGAACACCCTGCAATACCGCTTTGACGGGCCAGAAGACGCCCCGGTCCTGATCCTGGGTCCCTCACTGGGTACCACATACCACATGTGGGACCGCCAGGTGCCGGAGCTGACCAAACAGTGGCGGGTCCTGCGGTTCGACCTGCCCGGCCACGGCGGGGCCCCCGCCCACCCGGCCGGTTCCGTCGCCGAGCTGACCACCCGGCTGCTGGCCACGCTGGACTCGCTCGGTGTGCAGCGGTTCGGCTACGCCGGCTGCGCGCTGGGCGGTGCGATCGGCATCGAGCTGGCCCTGCGCCATCCCGAACGGCTCGCCTCACTGGCGCTGGTGGCGGCCTCGCCCCGGTTCGGGACCGCCGACGAGTTCCGGCAGCGCGGGGTGGTCGTGCGGACGAACGGACTCGACCCGATCGCCCGGACCGCACCCGACCGCTGGTTCACCGGCGGGTTCGCCGCGGCCCAGCCCGCGATCACCGAGTGGGCGGTGCAGATGGTCCGCACCACCGACCCGGGCTGCTACATCGCCGCCTGTGAGGCGCTCGCCGCGTTCGACGTACGGCCCGAGCTGGCCCGGGTCGGCGTGCCGACGCTCGTGCTCGTCGGCGCCGACGACCAGGTCACCGGGCCCGCCGAGGCCCGCACCCTGGTGGCCGGCATCCCGGACGCCCGGCTCGCGGTCGTCCCCGGCGCCTCCCACCTGGTGCCGGTCGAGCAGCCGGCGGCCGTCACCGACCTGCTGGCGCACCACTTCTCCACCGCCTGGCAGCAGCCCTTCGACACCGGCCAGACGGTCCTGCCGGCGGCGTCGGCCGTCCCGGTCCCGGTGGCCGTGCCGCCGGCCGTGCCGGTGGCCGAGATAGCCCCGGCCGCCGCCCCGGCCCAGCCGGCCGCGCGGCCCGACCGGTACGAGACCGGGCTCAAGATCCGCCGGGAGGTGCTGGGCGACGCGCACGTGGACCAGGCGCTGGCGCAGGCCGACGGCTTCTCCGGGGACTTCGAGGACTTCGTCACCCGCTACGCCTGGGGCGAGGTCTGGGACCGGCCCGGCCTGGACCGCCGTACCCGCAGCTGCGTCTCGCTGGCCGCGCTGGCCGGGGGCGGTCATCTGGAGGAGCTGGCCTCCCACACCCGGGCGGCCCTGCGCAACGGGCTCACCCCGGACGAGATCAAGGAGGTGCTGCTGCAGACGGCCGTGTACTGCGGGGTGCCGGCCGCGGGCAGCGCGTTCCGGGTGGCCCGGCAGGTCATCCTGGAGGAGACCACGCCCGCCGAGTGAGCCGCGCGCCGCCGGGACGGGCCGGCCGCCGGGTTCGGCAGGATGGTGAGCCATGAAGCTCACGAAGAAGTCCCACGCCTGCGTCCGCCTCGACAAGGACGGGCAGACGCTTGTCATCGACCCGGGCGGCTTCAGCGAGGAGGACGCCGCGCTCGGCGCCGACGCGATCCTGATCACGCACGAGCACCCGGACCACTTCGACGAGTTCCGGCTGCGCGCCGCCATGGAGAACAACCCGGCCGCCCGGATCTGGACGCTGAAGTCCGTCGCCGACCAGATCTCGGCGGCCTTCCCGGGCCGGGTGCACACGGTCGGCCACGGTGACTCCTTCACCGCGGCCGGCTTCGAGGTGCAGGTCCACGGCGAGCTGCACGCGGTGATCCACCCGGACATCCCGCGCATCACCAACGTCGGCTACCTGCTCGACGGCGGCAAGGTCTTCCACCCCGGCGACGCCCTCACCGTCCCCGACCGGGAGGTGGAGACGCTGATGCTCCCGGTGATGGCTCCGTGGAACAAGATCTCCGAGGTCATCGACTACGTCCGCGAGGTACGGCCGCGGCGCGCCTACGACGTCCACGACGCCCTGCTCACCGATCTGGCCCGGCCGATCTACGACCGCCAGATCGGCGCCCTGGGCGGCACGGACCACCAGCGGCTGGCGCCGGGGGGCTCGACCGAGATCTGAGTCCGTTGTCAGAGGCTCCGGGTAGGTTGTGAGACATGCGCATCGCCACCTGGAACGTGAACTCGATCACCGCCCGCCTTCCGAGGCTGCTGGCCTGGCTGGAGAGCAGCGGCACCGATGTGCTCTGCCTCCAGGAGGCCAAGGTCGCCGAGGACCAGTTCCCGTCCGACCAGCTGCGCGAGCTGGGCTACGAGTCGGCGGTCCACGCGACCGGCCGGTGGAACGGCGTGGCCGTGCTCTCCCGCGTCGGCCTGGAGGACGTCGTCAAGGGCCTGCCCGGCGACCCCGGCTTCGACGGCGTCACCGAGCCGCGCGCCATCTCGGCGACCTGCGGCCCGGTCCGCGTCTGGTCGGTGTACGTCCCCAACGGCCGCGAGGTGGAGCACCCGCACTACGCGTACAAGCTCCAGTGGTTCGAGGCCCTCAAGGCGGCCGTGTACGGCGACGCGCAGGGCAGCCGCCCCTTCGCGGTCATGGGTGACTACAACGTGGCGCCGACCGACGACGACGTCTACGACGTGGCCGCCTTCGAGGGCTTGACGCATGTCACCCCCGCCGAGCGCGCCGCCCTGGCCTCCCTGCGCGAGGCGGGCCTGGACGACGTGGTGCCCCGCCCGCTGAAGTACGACCACCCGTTCACGTACTGGGACTACCGCCAGCTGTGCTTCCCGAAGAACCGCGGCATGCGCATCGACCTGGTGTACGGCAACGGACCGTTCGCCAAGTCCGTCAAGGACGCCTACGTCGACCGCGAGGAGCGCAAGGGCAAGGGTGCCTCCGATCACGCACCGGTGGTGGTCGACCTCGACGTCTGATGCCACGCTGGGTCCATGAACCTTCCGTTCCTGGGCCACCGGCACAAGAAGAACGGTGACGACGGGGGCGCCCCCGCGCGAGCGCGTTCGAGCGCGGGGGCGCCGCCGCCCGACGCCGAGACGGTCGCCGCGCTGCTCTCCGAGTGCGAGCTGCTGCGCTCGCAGGCGACCCGGGCGGGCGTCCTCCTCGACGACACCCCGGCCTCGCTGGAGGCGCTGGACCAGCTCGTCCCGCGCTGGCGCGACGACGCCGAGACGCTGCCCTGGCTGGGCCACGACGCGGGGCTGTACCTGGGCACGGTCGTGGTGCGCACCGTGCCCGGCGCCGCCTGGCGGATCCGCTCCGACGGCGAGCCCGTCGTACGGCTGGCCTCCGGCCGTGAGGTGGAGGTCGGGGCCGCCGGACAGGAGTGGGCGGCGAGCGGTGTTCCCGAGCTGTCCCAGCTGTACGCGGAGATCGCCGAGACCTGAGCGCGCCCCTCAGTGGCCGTAAATACGGCTTATGCCCGAAAAGTGCGTGTCGTCCCTCAACTCCGCCGCCGTCTGGATAGTTTGCGGCGACCACGACACGGCTGAGAGCGAGTAGGGCTGCGTATGGCCGTCGATCCGTTGACCGGACCGCACCACGTCCGCACCGCTCGTGCGTCCCTCGCCCTGTTCACCCTCCTCGTGCTGCTCGCCGCCGGCTGCGGCAAGGAGGGCAGCCCGCCGGTCAAGGGCCCGGCGGCCGGCGCACTGCCGCACTACCGGGTGGCCCGGGGCTTCAGTCTGCCCGCGTCCGGCACCTGGATGCGGGCCAGGAGGCGCGGCCACCTCGTCGTCGGCGCCAAGGAGGACCAGCCCTATCTCGGCGAGCGGGACCCGGCGACCGGCACCTACTCCGGCTTCGACATCGAGATCGCCAGGATGATGTCCGCCTCCCTCGGCTTCCCGCCGCGGACCATCCGGTTCCGGACCATCGCCTCCGCCAACCGCGAGACGGCCCTGCAGAACGGCCAGATCGACTACTACGTCGGCACCTACACCATCAATCCGGGCCGCAGAAAACTCGTCGGCTTCGCCGGCCCCTACTACCTGGCCGGCCAGTCCCTGCTGGTCCGCTCGGACGAGAAGGACATCCACGGTCCCCAGGACCTCGACGGCAGACGCGTCTGCTCGGCGGCCGGCTCCACGCCGTACCAGCGCATCAGGGCCGACTACCCGAAGGCGGTCCTGGTCGCCTACGACACCTACTCGGTCTGCGTCGACAACCTGCTCACCTACCAGGTCGACGCGGTCACCACGGACGACGCCATCCTCATCGGCTACGCGGCCAAGGCCCCGGACGCGCTCAAGGTCGTCGGCAGGCCCTTCTCCAGGGAGCCGTACGGCATCGGCGTCCCGCACGCCGACACCGCGTTGCGCCTCGCCCTCGACAACACCCTGGAGGGGCGGGAGAAGGACGGCGACTGGAGGAAGGCGTACGAGGCCACGCTCGGCCTGTCCGGCGTGCCCGCCCCCCGTCCGCCCGCGATCGACCGCTATCCGGCGAGCTGAGCGAGGACCGCGAGGACCGCATGAACGTACTGACAGACAACTTCTCGACCTACGGCGCCGGTTTCCTCGGAACGGTCCGGCTCACCGTCTACGCCTCCCTGCTGGCCCTCGCACTGGGCTTCGTGACGGCGTCCTTCCGGGTCGCGCCCGTCGGCGCGCTGCGCGCGTTCGGCACGGTGTGGGTCACGGTCCTGCGCAACACCCCGCTCACCCTGCTCTTCTTCGCGGTGCTGCTCGGACTGCCGCGGTTCGGACTCGTGCTGCCCTTCGACGTGTTCGCGGTCCTCGCCCTCGGCTGCTACACCTCGGCGTTCATCTGCGAGGCGCTGCGCTCCGGCATCAACACCGTGCCCAAGGGGCAGGGGGAGGCGGCCCGCAGCCTCGGCATGACGTTCGGGCAGACGCTGAGCCTGGTCGTGCTGCCGCAGGCCTTCCGGGCGGTGATCCCGCCGATCGGCTCCACGCTCATCGCGCTCGCCAAGAACTCCGCGATCGCGGGCGCCTTCAGCGTCACCGAGCTGCTCGGCACCTACAAGACCGTCAACGAGCTCGGCTACAACATCATCTGGACCTTCGTCTGGATCGCCGTCGGCTACCTGATCGTCACGCTCGCCATCAGCGCGCTGTTCCATGTGCTGGAGCGGACCTGGGGAGTCGCCCGGTGACCGGTGCCACCGCCCTCTACGACGTCCCCGGACCACGCACCCGGCAGCGGCACCGCGTCTACGGCGTCCTCGCCACCGCCGTCATCCTCGTTTTGATCGCCTGGATCCTGTATCTCCTCGTCGACACCGGCCAGTTCACCACCACCAAGTGGACGCCCTTCGCGTACAAGGGCATCCAGGAGCTGTTGCTGCGCGGCCTCGGCAACACCCTGAAGGCCTTCGCGATCGCCGCCGTCCTCTCCCTCGCCCTCGGCGGGCTGCTGGCCGTCGGGCGGTTGTCGGACCACCGGCCGGTGCGGTGGGCGGCCGCGCTCGTCGTGGAGTTCTTCCGCGCCATGCCCGTACTCGTGATGATCTTCTTCATCTTCGTGGCGCTGAAGGTCCAGCCGCTGCCCGCGCTGGTCGCAGGACTCACCCTGTACAACGGCTCGGTGCTCGCCGAGGTCCTCCGCTCCGGTGTGAACGCCGTCGAACGCGGCCAGCGGGAGGCCGCGTTCGCGCTCGGCATGCGCAAGACCCAGGTCATGGCGCATGTCCTTCTCCCGCAGGCGGTGCGCGCCATGCTGCCCGCCGTCATCAGCCAGTTGGTGGTCGCCCTGAAGGACACCTCGCTCGGCTATCTCATCACCTACGAGGAGTTCCTCCATGCCGGGAAGCTCATCGCCTCCAACCTCGACTACGATTTGCCGTTCATCCCTGTGGTGATGGTGATCTCGCCGATCTACTTCGGGATGTGCATGCTGCTCTCGTGGTGCGCCGGCCGGGTGTCCCGCCGTGAGCAGCGCAGCCCCAGGACCGAGGCCGTGGCGGTCGCCACGGCCGGCCCTGGGGCGCCGCTGCCGGGTGGGGAGCCCCCCATGGCCCCGAAACCCTAGGGGGACGGCAGTTCACGGGCCAGGCTCGTCCGGCGGCAGCCGGAGATCACTGCTCGCGCACGGGGACGGACACGTACGACGGGTCGTCCGAGGGCGAGGAGAAGGTCAGCTGCGCGCCGGACGGGTTGTGCTCGATGTACAGCGGGTCGACCGTGTCGACCACCAGCGCGAGGCGGTGCCCGGCGGGAACGTCGTAGGCCGTGGAGAACAGGTCCAGGTCGACGCCGAACGGCTCGCCGGGCGTCCGTCCGTGCCAGGTGTACGGCGCGTTCGTGACCAGCTTGCCGACCCCCAGCGGCCCCACGTCGTACAGGTAGGCGATGAGGGTGCCGCTCTCCGCGGTCGGGGTGAGCGTGGTGTGCAGGGTGGCCGTGCCGCGCACCTGCTGGGCGCCGGCGTACCGCTCCGACTGCCACACGGCCGCCCAGCGGCGCGGCAGCAGCGGGATCGCGGCCATCGGCGGCAGCTGGGCGACCTGGTCGAGGATGCTGGAGAGGAAGACGATCCCGCCGTCCGCGCCGGAGTCGACGTTCGCGTGGATGGTGCTGGAGCCCGTGAGCGCGAACTTCCTCCGCGTCGCCTCGACCGACTTCCAGTCCGGGTAGCCCTCGTATCCCCCCGCGCTACGGGACTTCAGCCGGACCGGCTGCTCACGGTCGATGCCGTTGTCGGCTCCCTTGAGGTAGTGGTCGAACCAGCGCCCGGTGTCCGTCCACACGTCGTTGGGCAGTCCGAACAGGCCGGGCAGCTCGGCGGTCGCGTGGTCGCCGGGCCGCAGTTCGAGCCGCTTGGGCCCGGTCAGCTTCTCGTAGAAGCGGGCGTACTGGTTCACCGGGAAGACCGTGTCGCCCCAGGCGTTGGCGAGCATCACGGCCGCGCCGTTGCTGTTCAGCTGGTCGACGTAGGTCGCGGCGGAACGCTTCCGCCCCCAGTCGATCATCTGCTGTTCCTTCGACAGGTTCGAGGAGTACAGGTTGTCGAAGATCTCCCTCAGTTCCGGGCTCTCGCGGCCGGTGAGGGTGGCCGTGCCGTCCAGGACGGCGGCCGCCTGCACGTGCTGGGTGCGGCCCGAGTAGATGGAGTCGATCAGGTCCGCCCAGCCGCTGAGCGCGGCCACGGCCCTGATGCGCTTGTCGTGTGCGGCGGCGAGCAGACTGATCCCGGCGCCGTACGACACCCCCGCCATGCCCACGTGCTGAGGGTCGGCCGGCGTGTGCGCGAGAGCCCAGTCGATGACCTTGGAGGCGTCCGCTACGTCCGGCGGACCGGCCACTTCTATCTGCCCGCCGGACTGCCAGAACCCGCGCACGTTGTAGGTGAGCACCACATAGCCGGAATCGGCGAGCCTCTGTGCCTGGGCGAGGTACTCGACCTGCGGGAAGGACCAGCTCGTGGGCAGTACGAGCAGCGGGTAGCGGCGTGAGCCGTCGGCGCCGGCGGGCGTGACGACGTTCCCCTTCAGTACGGTGCCGCCGTCGCCCGTGATGTCCACGAAGCGCACGGACGGGGCGGCGGCCTCGGCGGCGGGCGCCAGGCCGACGACGGTGCCGGCGATCAGCGCCGCCGAGACCGCTCCGGCGGTGGCGCCGCGCAGTGTGGTGCGACCGTGTCCCATGGGTCACTCCTTCACTAGTCAACAGTGCAAAGTGACCCGACGGTAACCTTGTTCCCTTACCGTAAGTAACCCGTCGGTAAGTTACGTGCCAGTAAAGATTGTTGAGACATTACTCGCCGACGGCGGCAGCCGGTTCCGGCAGGGGCGTCCGCGCCGCCCGCGTCACGTCCGCCACCAGCTCGACCACATCGGGGCCGTACGCCTGGGAGTTGACCACCTTCAGCAGCAGGACGAAGGAACCGGTGCCGTACTTGCGGTGCAGCCGCTCGTGGTGACGGGCGAGATACCGGGTCGCGGCCTGGTTGGTGATGGCGCGCTGGCCGCAGAAGAGGAAAACCGGGCGGGCCTCCGCCCGGACGTCCGCGGTGAGCCGGGCGAGCAGCACGTACTCGCACCGCCCGCGCTCCATGCGGTAGTCCTCCCCGCCGATCCGCAGGGCGCCGAGCTCCGGACCGGCGTCGGTCTCCACGTTCATGCGCGCGCCCGGCAGCAGCGAGGAGAGATGAGCCGCCATCCGGCGGTTCGAGTAGGGGCCGCCCACGCAGAACTCCGTGCGCTCGCCGAAGCCCTGCTGGATGGCGTCGTGCGCCACCACCTGGACGTGCGCGTTGCAGTCCTTGATGAGCGCGGAGAGCTCCAGCAGGGCGAACACGTCGTACCGCTTCACCGACAACTCCGGCCCGCCCGCGGTGTGGTTGACCACCAGCAGCGACTCCGAGTGGTCCGGCATCCCGAAGAACACCTGTTTGCGGCGCAGTCTGCGCCGCCACAGGTACGTTCTGGCGAGCCAGCCGAGCGAGGCCGAGATCCCGGTCGCCACCAGCCCCAGGACGATGTTGCGTACGTCGTCGTTCATGGCCGCGCATGGTAGCGGGCCCGGGCGACGGCCACGTACCCCTGTTCGACGCGCGGCGTTCGTGCGGCAGGGTGCGCAGGCGTACTGTCGGTACTGGACCGATCTGGTTACGCTGCGCGGACTGTCCCGACGGGAGGTACGCATGGGTCGCCCAGCTACGCGGAAACTGGCGGTTCTGGCGGTCTCGGCCGCAATGGTGTCGGTGGGGGCGGCGGCGCCGCCCGCCCCGGCGACGGCCCGTACGGGCGGCAAGGTTCCCGTAGCCGTCGGCTACGGCGGTGCCGTGGCCAGCGTCGACGCGGACGCCTCCGCCGCCGGAATAGAGGTGCTCAGACACGGCGGCAACGCGGTCGACGCGGCCGTCGCCACCGCCGCGGCGCTCGGCGTCACCGAGCCCTACTCCGCCGGCGTCGGCGGAGGCGGCTACTTCGTCTACTACGACGCCAAGACGCGCACCGTGCACACCATCGACGGCCGCGAGACGGCGCCGCTGAGCGCCGACTCCGACCTGTTCACGGAGAACGGCAAGCCGCTCGCGTTCGCCGACGCCGTCAGCAGCGGCCTGAGCGTCGGTACCCCGGGCACCCCCGCCACCTGGCAGCAGGCGCTGGACGAGTGGGGCAGCGACAGGCTCGCCACCGTCCTCAGACCGGCCGAGCGGATCGCCCGGGACGGCTTCACGGTGGACGACACCTTCCGCGCGCAGACCGCGTCCAACGAGGCCCGGTTCCGCTACTTCCCCGACACCGCCAGGCTGTTCCTGCCGGACGGAAAGCTCCCCGTCGTCGGCTCCACCCTGAAGAACCCCGAACTCGCCCGTACCTACGAGGAACTGGGCCGCAGGGGCGTCGGCGCGATCTACCGCGGGGACATCGGCGACGACATCGTCAAGACGGTCGAACACCCGCCCGTGGACCCCGCCTCCGGCTGGAACGCCCGCCCCGGCAAGCTCGCCGAGAAGGACCTCGCCGTCTACCGCGCCAAGCTCCAGGCGCCCACCAGGACGTCGTACCGCGGTCTGAACGTGTACTCCATCGCACCCTCCTCCTCGGGCGGCACGACGGTCGGCGAGGCGCTCAACATCCTGGAGAACACCGACCTGTCGAAGGCCGGCGAGGTGCAGTACCTGCACCACTACATCGAGGCGAGCCGGATCGCCTTCGCCGACCGCGGGCGCTGGGTCGGCGACCCCGCCTTCGAGGACGTACCGACGAGAGAGCTGCTGTCGCAGCGGTACGCCGACTCCCGCGCCTGCCTGATCAAGGACGACGCGGTCCTCACCAGCCCGCTGGCCCCCGGCGACCCGCGCCACCCCACGGCCTGCGCAGCGGGCGGCACGGCGGCCCCGACGACGTACGAGGGCGAGAACACCACGCATCTGACCGTGGCCGACAAGTGGGGCAACGTCGTCGCCTACACGCTCACCATCGAGCAGACCGGCGGCAGCGGCATGACCGTGCCCGGCCGGGGCTTCCTGCTCAACAACGAGCTCACCGACTTCTCCTTCGTCCCGGCCAACCCGGCGGTGCACGACCCGAACCTGCCCGGCCCGGGCAAGCGGCCCCGCTCGTCGATGTCCCCGACGATCGTCCTGGACCGGCACAACAGGCCGGTGGTGGCGCTCGGTTCACCCGGGGGCGCGTCCATCATCACGACCGTGCTGCAGACCCTGACGGAGTTCCTCGACCGGCGTCTGCCGCTGGTCGACGCCATCGCCGCACCCCGCGCCAGCCAGCGCAACGCGGCCAGGACGGAACTCGAACCGGCCCTCTACGACAGCGACACGAGGAAGCAGCTGAAGGCCATCGGGCACTCCTTCTCACTCAACCCGGAGATCGGCGCGGCCACCGGCGTGCAACGGCTGCCGGACGGGAAGTGGCTGGCCGCCGCCGAGAAGGTACGGCGCGGCGGCGGCTCGGCGATGGTGGTGGACCCGGCGCCGTAGGGCCCGCCGAAGGCGCCTCACAACTCCGGTGCGGGCGGCCGGGCTTCCTCCGTACGGAAGTCCAGCCGCCCGTCCCGGGTGCCCACCGTCACCCGGCTGCCCTCGGAGATCGTGCCGTTCAGCAGCAGCCGGGACAGCTGGTTGTCCACCTCCCGCTGGATGGTGCGGCGCAGCGGCCGGGCACCGTACTCCGGCTGGTAGCCCCGCTCGGCGAGCCAGTCGACGGCCTCGGGCGTGAACTCGACCGCGACGCCCTGCCCGTCCAGCAGCCGCCGGGTGCCCTCCAGCAACAGGTCCGTGATCTGCCGCAGTTGCTCACCGGTCAGCTGGCGGAAGACCACGATCTCGTCGATGCGGTTGAGGAACTCCGGCCGGAAGTGCTCGCGCAGCGGGCGCAGGATCTGCTCGCGGCGCGCCTCCTCGTCCGCCTGCGCACCGCCCGGCCCGAACCCGATCCCCGCACCGCGCCGGGTGATCGCCTCGGAGCCGAGGTTGCTCGTCATCACGATGACCGTGTGGGTGAAGTCCACCGTCCGGCCCTGCGAGTCGGTCAGCCGGCCGTCGTCCAGGACCTGGAGCAGGACGTTGAAGACGTCCGGGTGCGCCTTCTCCACCTCGTCGAGCAGGAGCAGCGAGTACGGGTGCCGGCGCACCACCTCGGTGAGCTGCCCGGCCTCCTCGTGCCCGACGTATCCGGGCGGGGCGCCGACCAGCCGGGAGACGGTGTGCCGCTCCTGGTACTCGCTCATGTCCAGGCGGACCATGCGGTCCTCGCTGCCGAACAGCGCGTCGGCGAGCGCCCGGGCCAGCTCGGTCTTGCCGACGCCGGTCGGGCCGAGGAAGAGGAAGCTGCCGATCGGGCGGTGCGGGCTCGCGAGCCCCGCGCGGGAGCGCAGCACGGCCTCGGAGACCACGCCGACGGCCTCCTCCTGGCCGACGACCCGCTGGTGCAGATGCTCCTCCAGGCCGAGCAGCCGTTCCTTCTCCTCCTGGGTGAGGCGGCTGACCGGGATGCCGGTCCGCCGGGACACCACCTCGGCGACGGCCTCCGCCGTCACCTCCAGATCGAGCCCCTCGTCGGCCTTGTCGTCGCCGCTCGCCTCGGCGATCCGCTGCTTCAGCTCGCCGATCCGGTCGCGCAGCTGCTTGGCCTGCTCGTAGTCCTCGTCGGCGACGGCCTGGTCCTTGTCCCGGACCAGCTGCTCGGCCTCCCGCTCCATCGCGCGTACGTCCGTGCCCTTGGTCCGCGCGCCGAGCCGTACCCGGGCGCCGGCCTGGTCGATCAGGTCGATCGCCTTGTCCGGCAGCCGCCGGTCGGTGAGGTAGCGGTCCGACAGCTCCACGGCGGCCAGCAGCGCCTCGTCGGTGTAGCGGACCTGGTGGTGGGCCTCGTACCGGTCGCGCAGCCCGCGCAGGATCTCGGTGGTGTCCTCGACCGTCGGCTCCGGCACCAGGACCGGCTGGAAGCGGCGGGCCAGTGCCGCGTCCTTCTCGATCCGGCGGAACTCCTCCAGCGTGGTCGCGCCCACGATGTGCAGCTCGCCCCGGGCGAGGGCGGGCTTGAGGATGTTGCCGGCGTCCATCGCGCCGCCCTCGCCGCCGGAACCCGCGCCGACGACGGTGTGCAGCTCGTCGATGAACACGATCAGCCGGTCGGAGTTGGCGCGGATCTCCTCCACGATGTTGTTCAGGCGCTCCTCGAAGTCGCCCCGGTAGCGGGTGCCGGCCACGACCCCGGTGAGGTCCAGGGCGACGACCCGGCGGCCCGCGAGCACGTCCGGGACGTCCCCGTCCGCGATGCGCTGCGCGAGGCCTTCGACGATGGCCGTCTTGCCCACGCCGGCGTCGCCGATCAGCACCGGGTTGTTCTTGCCGCGCCGCGACAGCACCTCGATGGTCTGCTCGATCTCGGCGTCCCGGCCGATCACCGGGTCGATCCGGCCCTGCCGGGCCAGCTCGGTCATGTCACGGCCGTACTTGTCCAGCGTGGGCGTGCCGGTGGCGCGCTGCCGTTCCGGGCGCGTCTGGGTGGTCTCCGGGGCCTCGGCCGGCAGCGAGCCGGCCGAGAACCGGGCCGCGTGCAGGATGTGGCCGGCCGCCGAGTCCGGGTTGGCGGCCAGCGCGCTCAGCACGTGCTCGGGGCCGATGTACCCGGCGCCGCTCGCCCGCGCCATGTCGTGCGCGTCCAGCAGGGCGCGCTTGACGGCCGGGGTGAGCGACAGCGAGGTCGGCGGGGGCACCTCGCCGGGCGGGTGCTGCACCGGGCCGGCCCGGTCGTCGATCTCCGTCGCGAGCGAGTCCGGGTCCGCGCCCGCCCGGCTCAGCAGGCTCCGGGTGGGCTCGGCCGCGACCGCCGCGCGCAGCAGGTGCTGGGTGTCCAGATCCCGGCTGCCGTGCTCGGCGGCGTACACGGCGGCCCCTCTGACCAGCTCACGGGCCGGCTGGCTGAGCAGGCGGCCGATGTCGATGTGGCGGGGCCCTTGCGCCCCGCTCGGGGGGCCGCCGAAGAAGCGGGCCATGAATTCACCGAAGGGGTCAGGAGGGTAGCCGTTGGTCATCGCATGGTTCCTTCGCTGACGGCATGCGGAGCGGCCGGGTAACCCGGGGGTGGGTTGCTCATGCCCACCTTGTCACGATCCGTGGGGGTGGGCATGTTCGCCTACGGCCGAGGCGCTGGTGCGCGGCCCGCGGGCGCCTGCCGCGCCGTGAGGATCCGGGGACCGGAGTGCGTGACGGCGACGGTGTGCTCGACGTGGGCCGCGCGGGAGCCGTCGCTCGTGCGCAGGGTCCAGCCGTCGCCGGCCTCGTGGTAGGCGTCCTTGCCGCCGGCGATGAGCATCGGCTCGATCGCGAGGACCATGCCGGGGCGCAGCGGCAGTCCGCGCCCCGGACGGCCCTCGTTGGGGACGTCGGGCTCCTCGTGCATACGACGGCCCACGCCGTGGCCGCCGAAGCCCTGCGGGATGCCGTAGCCGGCCGCGCGGCACACCCGGCCGACGGCGTGGGCGATGTCGCCGACGCGGTTGCCGGCGACGGCCGCCTCGATGCCCGCCGCCAGGGCGCGCTCGGCCGTCTCGATCAGCCGGAGGTCCGCCGGACGGGGGCGGCCCACCGTGAAGCTCAGCGCGGAGTCGCCGGCCCAGCCGTCCAGCTCCGCGCCGCAGTCCACGGAGAGCAGGTCGCCGTCGCGCAGCCGGTACCGGGTGGGGATGCCGTGCACGATCGCGTCGTTCACGGAGGCGCAGATCACCGCCGGGTAGGGGGTCGGGGCGAAGGAGGGGCGGTAGCCGAGGAACGGCGACGAGGCCCCGGCCTCGCGCAGCACCTCCCGTGCCACCTCGTCCAGCTCCAGCAGCGAGACGCCGACTTCCGCGGCCTGCCGTACCGCCGTCAGGGCCCGCCCGACGACCTGGCCCGCCGCGTGCATCGCGTCGATCGACGCGTCCGTCTTCAGTTCCACCATGCCAATTACTATACCGGTATTTAAATGGGGAAGGCGGAGGTGGGCGGTATTAGAATGGGTGCATGGTGCGCACCCCCCTCACCCCCGAAGAGCGTGAACGCGGCGAGCGGCTCGGGCAGTTGCTGCGCGAGGCGCGCGGCGGCCGGAGCATGGCCGAGGTCGCCGCGCGGGCGGGCGTCTCCGCCGAGACGCTCCGCAAGATCGAGACGGGCCGGGCGCCGACGCCCGCGTTCTTCACCGTGGCCGCGCTCGCCCAGGTCCTCGGGCTGTCGATGGACGAGCTGGTCGCGCGGTGCGCGCTCGCGCCCGTGTGAGGTGACGGCTCCGCGCAACGGCCCCCGGCCCGCGATGAGGCGCCCGCGCACTGCCGGAAAACTCTGTGTAGCAGTGCCGTAACACGACTGGTGTTGCCTGCCCGATGGAAGTGCCGGCGGTCGGGCGGGAGCTGAGCGATGGCGGTGGATCGACTCCCCGGTGGGGAGCGGGAGTTCGCGAGCTACCTGGACGGCCTGCTGGCGCGCATGGAGCAGGGCGGTGGCTGGAGCGGGGTCTTCTGGCGGCGCGACCCCGACGGCATGCGGGCCTGCCTGGACGGGAGCGAGGTGCCGCCGTGGGACGTCGTGGAGGCGCTGCTGGCGGACTTCGCCGCGGAGTACGGCCCCGCCGCCGCGGCGGCCGAGCTTGAGCGCGCCCGCGCCCTGTACCGGGCCGCGCTCACGGCGTACGACGCCCGGCCCGGCGCGCGGGACACCCTGGCCGACCGCCTCGACGTCATGCTCCGCGAGCAGCGCTACGCCGTCGAACGCCAGGCCGCGCTGACCCGCCTGCTGTCCGCCCCGGCCTCCGCCGAGGAGGCCGACTCCCTGCGCCTCGACCTCGCCTGGGCCCGGGACGACCACGCCCGCGCCACCGCGAGGTGCGCGGAACTGCGGGACCGCCTGACGGAGCTGGCCCGCCGGGAGGCGGGCCACCCTGCCGTGCCCCTGGAGACACCACCCCACAGGCCCCTCGACAGGGACGAGTGGGACGCGGCTGGGCGTCTTCAGGGCGTGGCCCGGGATGCCGCCGGGCCTCTTGAGGGGCCGGCCCGGGATGCCGCCGGGCGCCTTGAGGGGGCCGAGCGGGGTGCGGCCGGGCCGGTCCGGGACGCCGGCCGGCGACCGCCCCAGGCCGCTTCCGCCCCCGCCTCCCCGCGTACCGAACCCCATGTCCGCTCCGGGGCCGGCTCGGAGTCCTGGCCGGCCGGCCCCGCCTCCGACGCCGCTGGTCGTGCCGCCGCGTCCGCCTTCGACGAAGGCTTCCGATCGGCTGCCTTCACGGCGAGTCCTCCTGCTGCGGCCCAGCCGTCCCCGTTCGCCGATGCCGATGCCGATGCCGATGCCGATGCCGATGCCGATGCCGCTGCCGGGGGCCGGCCCTCGTATCCGGTCGCGTCCGGCGTTGGCGAGGAGTCCGACCTTCTCGGCTTCGCCGCGGGCGCCGCCGCCCCGGCGCGGCCCTTCCCGCCCACGGGCGCCGCCCCTTCCGGCCCGTCCGTACAGGTGCCCATGGACGCCGCCGCCCCCGGTCCGTCCGCACAAGCGCTCGCGGACGGACCGGTGCCGCCCGTGGTGGCCCCAGGGGAGGCCGGGCCACGGGCAGGGGCGTCTTCCGTGTCCGCCAAGCCGCGCAGACGGCGTCGTGGCGGTGCGCGGTTCGCCGGGATGGCGGAGGACGGGGACCTCGTGCAGCAGGTGCCGTCCGTCATGCCGGAGGCGCCCGCGCGTGGGGCGCGGTTCGCCGGGGGTGCGGAGGCCGCCGAGGCGGAGCCGGACGGTGGCGGGACGGTGGACCCGGCGGCGGGAGCGGCCGTCGCCGGGGTCGTGGAGCGGCTGGCGCGGTTGCGGGCCGAGGGTCGCAGCGGGGAGGCGCACGTACTGCTGACCGAGGCCGCGCAGTGGCCCGCCGGCCGGTTCCCGCCGCTCGCGGACGCGCTGGACCGCGCCGGGCTCGGTGCCGACTGGGCGACGCTGCTGTGGGAGGCCGCCTCGCTGCCCGCGGAGCGGCTGGTCGCCGTCGCCGACGCGCTGACCGCCGTCGGCCGGGACGCCGACGGGCGGCAGCTGCTGCGGCAGGGCGTGGCCCGTCCACCGGAGCAGATCGGCGCGGCCGTGCTGCGGCTGGAGGAGGAGGGCCGCCGGCGGGAGACGGAAGCCTTGCTGGACGCGTGTGTACGGGTCCGTACCGCCGGGGAAGCCGCCCGCAGCGCCGCCCCCGCTCCCCACCGGCTCGTCCCGCTGCTCCTGCGTGCCGCGCGGGCCGTCTCCGACGAGCGGTACTGGGACCTCGTGCACGCACTGCGGGTGGCCGGGCACACGACGTGACCGGCGCCCCAGGAGACATGTCCTGGTCTGCCCCGCTTCACCCCTGCGGGCGGTCGTGGTGCTCACCCACAGGAGTGTGAAACGTGATCGACTCCGCGGGTTGACGACGATGGTCTTGGCAAGGGCCTCCAGGAGGCTTACTTTCGTCCCTCTACGGCCTGCTCTACGGGCGTAGAGGCTCTGACGGTCGCGTCGAAGGAGCAGCTCATGACCAACGTCGTACGAGCCGCACTGGTCCAGGCCACCTGGACCGGCGACACCGAGTCCATGGTGGCCAAACACGAGGAGCACGCCCGCGAGGCGGCCCGCGCCGGCGCGAGGATCATCGGGTTCCAGGAAGTCTTCAACTCGCCCTACTTCTGCCAGGTCCAGGAACCGGAGCACTACCGCTGGGCCGAGCCGGTGCCCGACGGGCCGACCGTCCGCCGGATGCGGGACCTCGCCAGGGAGACCGGCATGGTCGTCGTCGTACCGGTCTTCGAGGTCGAGCGGTCCGGCTTCTACTACAACACCGCCGCCGTGATCGACGCCGACGGCAGCTACCTCGGCAAGTACCGCAAGCACCACATCCCGCAGGTCAAGGGCTTCTGGGAGAAGTACTACTTCAAGCCGGGCAACCTCGGCTGGCCCGTCTTCGACACCGCTGTGGGCAAGGTCGGCGTCTACATCTGCTACGACCGGCACTTCCCGGAGGGCTGGCGCCAACTCGGTCTGAACGGCGCCCAGTTGGTCTACAACCCCTCGGCCACCCACCGCGGCCTCTCGGCCCACCTGTGGCAGCTGGAGCAGCCCGCGGCGGCCGTCGCCAACGAGTACTTCGTCGCCGCCATCAACCGGGTGGGGCAGGAGGAGTACGGCGACAACGACTTCTACGGGACCAGTTACTTCGTCGATCCGCGCGGGCAGTTCGTCGGCGGGGCCGCGAGCGACAAGGCCGAGGAACTCCTCGTCCGCGACCTCGATTTCGGCCTCATCGACGAAGTGCGGCAGCAGTGGGCCTTCTACCGCGACCGCCGTCCCGACGCCTACGAAGGACTGGTGCAGCCGTGAACGACCTCTACTCCCGCCACCGCCAGGTCCTCCCCGACTGGCTCGCCCTCTACTACGACGAGCCGATCGAGATCACCCACGGCGAGGGCCGCCACGTCTGGGACTCCGCCGGCAACAAGTACCTGGACTTCTTCGGCGGCATCCTGACGACGATGACCGCACACGCGCTGCCCGAGGTGACCAAGGCGGTCAGCGAGCAGGCCGGGCGGATCGTCCACTCCTCGACGCTGTACCTGAACCGGCCGATGGTCGACCTGGCCGAGCGCATCGCCCACCTCAGCGGCATCCCGGACGCCCGGGTCTTCTTCACCACCTCAGGCACCGAGGCCAACGACACCGCGCTGCTGCTCGCCACCACCCACCGGCGCAGCAACACGGTCCTGGCGATGCGCAACAGCTACCACGGCCGCTCCTTCAGCACGGTCGGCATCACCGGCAACCGCGGCTGGTCGCCGACCTCGCTGTCGCCGCTGCAGACCCTGTACGTCCACGGCGGCGTCCGCACCCGGGGACCGTACGCCGCGCTGGACGACCGGGCGTTCATCGACGCGTGCGTCGCCGACCTGAAGGACATCCTGGGGCACACCCGGCCGCCCGCCGCGCTGATCGCCGAACCCATCCAGGGCGTCGGCGGCTTCACCTCCCCGCCCGACGGCCTCTACGCCGCCTTCCGCGAGGTCCTGGACGAGCAGGGCGTCCTGTGGATCGCCGACGAGGTGCAGACCGGCTGGGGCCGCACCGGCGAGCACTTCTGGGGCTGGCAGGCGCATGCCCGCAGCGGCCCGCCGGACATCGTCACCTTCGCCAAGGGCATCGGCAACGGAAGCTCGATCGGCGGGGTGATCGCCCGCGCCGAGATCATGAACTGCCTGGACGCCAACAGCATCTCCACCTTCGGCGGCACCCAGCTCACCATGGCGGCCGGGCTGGCGAACCTGGCGTATCTGCTGGAGCACGACCTGCAGGGCAACGCCCGCCGGGTCGGCGGCCTGCTCATCGAGCGGCTGCGTGCCGTCGCCGCGCAACTGCCCGGCGTGCGCGAGGTGCGCGGGCGTGGCCTGATGATCGGCGTCGAACTGGTCAGGCCCGGCACCGACGAGGCCGACCCGCGGGCGGCCGCCGCCGTACTGGAGGCGGCCCGCGAGGGCGGGCTGCTCATCGGCAAGGGAGGCGGGCACGACACCAGCGCCCTGCGCATCGCCCCACCGCTGTCGCTCACCGTCGCCGAGGCGGAGGAGGGCGCGGCGATCCTGGAACGGGCGCTCAGGAGCGCCTACTAGAGGGAGCACGTACTAGAGAACGGGTGTACGGCCATGACGACCACCTGGGAATCCCGGCACGTCCCTGCCCCGGAACCCGCCCTCTCCGTCCGCCAGGTGCTCACCCTGGAGCGGGTGCTCGCCGGGGAGCCCGAGGTGGTGGCCGGGGCCGGGCAGCTCGACCGGCCGGTGCGCTGGGTGCACGTCGCCGAGGCCGCCGACGTCGGCGTGATGCTCAGCGGCGGCGAGATGGTGCTCACCACCGGCGTGCTCCTGGCCGGCGACGAGGCCAAGCAGGCCGAGTACATCCAGTCGCTGCACCGGGCGGAGGCCGCCGCCGTCGTACTCGGCCTCGGACGGGCCTTCCCGGCGCCGCCCGAGGTGATGCGCCGGGCCGCCGAGCGGTGCGGACTGCCGATGGTCGTCCTGCACCGGCCCTTCCCCTTCGCCGAGCTGACCGAGGAGGTCCAGTGCCGGCTGGTGCGGCGCAAGTTCGCCGCCGTCAGCCTCTCGGAGGCCGTACGGACCGAACTCACCGCCCTGATCACGGCCGGTGCTCCGCTGCAGCGCCTGCTCGACGAGGTCGCCCGGCACAGCGGCTGCCCGGTCGTGGTCACCAACCTCGCCCACCGCGTCCTCGCCACGGCGGGGGAGCGGTCCGCGGTGGACGACGTGCTGCGCGACTGGGAGCGGGTCGCCCGGCAGGCCGGCGCGGGCGCGGGCGGCGGCTGGATCAGCGCCGAACTGGGCGGACGAGGGGAGCGCTGGGGCCGGCTGCTGCTGTGCGGCTACCGGGGCGAGACGGCCACCGGGCGGCTGCTCGCCGACCGCGCCGCCGAGGCACTGGTCCTGCACCGCATGCTCGGCGGCGGCTCCGCTCCCTCCTGGGAGGAGGAGTCCGCACAGAGCCTGCTGACCGACCTGGTCTCCGGTGTCGTACCGGCCTGCCGGCTGCTGCCCAGGGCACGCGCGGCCGGGCTGCCCGTCAACCGGCGCACCTTCGTCCCGCTGGTCGTCCTGGACCGTACGGCGGCCGAACTGGACCGTGTGCTGCGCCTGCTGGGCCTGTCCGGGCTGGTCGCCGAACTCGCCGACGGCGCGGCCGCCGTGCTGCTCAGTCTCGCCCGCGACCAGGACGCCGAGGTCCTCACCGCCCACTTCGCGGCCCGGCTGAGCGCCGGGGCACAGGCCGTGGTCGCCGCCGCCGGCCCCCGCACCGCCTGGGACGACGTGCCCGCCGGACTGCGCGAGGCCCGGCATGTCGCCGACGCCGTCGCCGACTCCTCGGCCGCCCTCGCCCTGCCGGCCGTCGTACGCCTCAAGGACGTACACCTGCGCGGCCTGATCCGCCTGCTGCGCGACGACCCGCAGGTGCAGTCCTTCGCCGAGCGGGAGCTGGACGGGCTGCTCGGCGACACCGAGCCGGAGTTGCTGAACGTCCTGCGGACCTATCTGGCGACCGGCCGCAACAAGTCCCGCACCGCCCAGCTCCACCATGTCTCCCGGCCCGCCCTCTACCGCCGCCTGGAGGCCATACAGGGCCGCCTCGGTGTCGACCTGGACGACTTCGAACAGGCGGCCTCCGTGCACATCGCGCTCCTCGCGCATGATGCGCAACAGGGGTGAAACATGCGACGACCTGCGAAAACGGCGGTGAAACATGGGACTGCGCAGACGTGACACGGTGGCACGCCGCACGCCCGCAGACGTGACACGCTGCCCATCGAACGCTCCCCGCGGGCTTCCTAGGCTCACGGCACACCGAGCTACCGGAGGTCCCGATGAGCCGAGTGATCCGTGCCGCCCTCTTCCAGACCGCCTGGACCGGCGACAAGGAATCCATGATCCAGGTGCACGAGCAGGCGGCCCGCGACGCCGCCGCGCAGGGCGCCCAGGTCCTCTGCTTCCAGGAGCTGTTCTACGGCCCCTACTTCTGCCAGGTCCAGGACAAGGCCTTCTACGAGTACGCCGAGCGGATCCCCGAGGGTCCGACCGTCCAGCGCTTCCAGGCACTCGCCCGCGAACTGGGCATCGTCCTGGTCCTGCCGATGTACGAGGAGGAGCAGCCGGGAGTCCTCTACAACACCGCGGCCGTGATCGACGCGGACGGCTCCTACCTCGGCAAGTACCGCAAGACCCACATCCCCCAAGTACGGGGGTTCTGGGAGAAGTTCTACTTCCGTCCGGGCAACAGCGGCTGGCCCGTCTTCGACACGGCCGTCGGCCGGATCGGCGTCTACATCTGCTACGACCGCCACTTCCCGGAGGGCTGGCGGGCGCTGGGCCTCGCCGGTGCCGAGATCGTGTTCAACCCGTCGGCCACCTCGCGCGGTCTGTCCCGGTACCTGTGGCAGCTGGAGCAGCCCGCGGCGGCCGTGGCCAACGAGTACTTCGTCGGTGCGATCAACCGGGTCGGGGTGGAGGATCTGGGCGACAACGACTTCTACGGCACGACCTACTTCGTGGACCCCGAGGCCCAGTTCGTCGGCGAGGTGGCGAGCGACAAGGAGACCGAACTGGTGGTCCGCGACCTGGACCTGGCGAAACTCCGCGAGGTCCGCGACCGCTGGCAGTTCTACCGGGACCGGGCGCCGGGGGCGTACGAGCCCTTGACGGCGCCGTGACCAGCGCCCCGTGAGGGGGCGGGACCGTGCTCGACATGCGGCCACCGCCGCGTGGGCGCGCTCAGCCACAGACAACCGCACGCGACCAACGAAGGAGTGGGCCCCATGACTGGACGTACCGTCATCCGCGGAGGCCTGGTCATCACCGCATCCGACGAGATCCACGCCGACGTCCTGATCGAGGACGGCCGCGTCGCCGCCCTCGCCGCGTCGGGCACCCCCGCCGCCGGGGCGTTCACCGCCGAGCGGGCCATCGACGCCACCGGGAAGTACGTGATCCCGGGCGGTGTCGACGCCCACACCCACATGGAGCTGCCGTTCGGCGGCACCTTCGCCTCCGACACCTTCGAGACCGGCACCCGGGCCGCCGCCTGGGGCGGTACGACGACGATCGTCGACTTCGCGGTGCAGAGCGTCGGCCACACCCTGCGCGAGGGCCTGGACACCTGGCACGCCAAGGCCGAGGGCAACTGCGCGATCGACTACGCCTTCCACATGATCGTCTCCGATGTGAACCAGGAGACGCTCAAGGAGATGGATCTCCTCGTGGAGGAAGGCGTGACCTCGTTCAAGCAGTTCATGGCCTACCCGGGCGTCTTCTACTCGGACGACGGGCAGATCCTGCGCGCCATGCAGCGCTCCGCCGAGAACGGCGGTCTGATCATGATGCACGCCGAGAACGGCATCGCCATCGACGTCCTGGTCGAGCAGGCGCTGGCGCGCGGCGAGACCGACCCCCGCTACCACGGCGAGGTCCGCAAGGCGCTGCTGGAGGCCGAGGCCACCCACCGCGCCATCCGGCTCGCGCAGGTCGCCGGCGCCCCGCTGTACGTCGTGCACGTCTCGGCCATGGAGGCGGTGGCCGAGCTGGCGCGGGCACGCGACGAGGGGCTGAACGTCTTCGGCGAGACCTGTCCGCAGTACCTGTTCCTGTCGACCGACAACCTCGCCGAGCCGGACTTCGAGGGTTCGAAGTACGTGTGCAGCACGCCCCTGCGGCCGAAGGAGCACCAGGCCAGGCTGTGGCAGGGGCTGCGGACGAACGACCTGCAGGTCGTCTCCACCGACCACTGCCCCTTCTGCTTCGTGGGCCAGAAGGAGCTCGGCCGCGGGGACTTCTCGAAGATCCCCAACGGCCTTCCCGGCGTCGAGAACCGCATGGACCTGCTCCACCAGGCCGTCCTCGACGGGCACATCTCCCGCCGCCGCTGGATCGAGATCGCCTGCGCCACCCCCGCCCGCATGTTCGGCCTGTACCCGAAGAAGGGCACCATCGCCCCGGGCGCCGACGCCGACATCGTCATCTACGACCCGCACGCCGAGCAGGTCATGTCGGCCGAGACGCACCACATGAACGTCGACTACTCGGCCTATGAGGGCAAGCGCGTCACCGGCCGGGTCGAGACCGTGCTCTCCCGCGGCGAGGCGGTCATCACCGAGCGCGAGTACACCGGGCACGCCGGCCACGGCGTCTTCACCCCGCGCTCCACCTGTCAGTACCTCAACTAGGAGTGGCGCTCATGGACTTCGGACTCGTCCTGCAGACCGACCCGCCCGCCTCCCGCGTCGTCAGCCTGATGAAGCGGGCCGAGCGCAACGGGTTCACGTACGGCTGGACGTTCGACTCCGCCGTGCTCTGGCAGGAGCCGTTCGTGATCTACAGCCAGATCCTCGCGAACACCACGAAGCTGACGGTCGGCCCGATGGTCACCAACCCGGGCACCCGCACCTGGGAGGTCACCGCCTCCACCTTCGCCACCCTCAACGACATGTTCGGCAACCGCACCGTCTGCGGCATCGGCCGCGGCGACTCGGCGATGCGGGTCGCGGGCCGCAAACCGAACACCCTCGCCCGGATCAGCGAGGCCATGAAGGTCATCCGCGCCCTCGGCCGGGGCGAGGAGGCCGACCTCGGCGGCACGGTGATCAGGTTCCCGTGGATCAAGCCGGGCGCCGAACTCCCGGTCTGGATGGCCGCGTACGGCCCCAAGGCGCTGAAGATGACCGGCGAGGAGGCCGACGGGTTCATTCTCCAGCTGTCCGACCTGTACCTGACCGAGTACATGGTGAAGGCGGTCAAGGACGCGGCGGTCGCCGCCGGGCGTGACCCGTCGAAGGTGACGATCTGCGTGGCGGCGCCCGCGTACGTCACCGAGGACGACTCGCCCGAGGCCCTCGCCCACGCCCGCGAACAGTGCCGCTGGTTCGGCGGCATGGTCGGCAACCACGTCGCCGACCTGGTCGCCAAGTACGGCGAACACTCCGCCCAGGTCCCCGACGCGCTCACCGATTACATCAAGGCACGGCAGGGCTACGACTACGCCCACCACGGACGCAGCGGCAACCCTGACACCCAGTTCGTGCCGGACGAGATCGTCGACCGGTTCTGTGTCATCGGGCCGCCAGAGGCACACATCGAGAAGCTGAACGCGCTCCGCGCGCTGGGCGTCGACCAGTTCGCGGTGTACGACATGCACGACGCGCAGGAGGCCACCATCGACGCGTACGGCGCGACGGTGATCCCGGCCGTCAACTCCTGACCGCTCCATCCGAGTTCGAGTCCCCCACCTCCTGGTCACCCCTCCCCGCCGCCGAAGGGGAGGGGCTGGTGCCCGCACGGCCTCTCCCGTCCCACCTCGTTCGATTGGCCTGCCCATGACCGACACCGCTCCCACCGCCATACCGCCGTCCGCCCAGGTCACCCTCCCCGACGGCCGGGTGACGATCGCCCCCGGTGCGCCCCAGCCCAGCGGCCCCTACGCCAACGCGGACCTGCTGCCGGTCCCGGCCGAGAAGCGCACCTGGACCACGTACAACTTCTCCGCGCTCTGGGTCGGCATGGCCCACAACACGGCCTCCTGGACGCTGGCCTCCGGCCTGATCGCCGTCGGCATGGACTGGAAGCAGGCGGTGTTCACCATCGCCCTGGCCAACCTGGTCGTGCTGGTGCCGATGTTGCTGACCGGGCACGCCGGCCCCAAGTACGGCATCCCCTTCCCGGTGTTCGCGCGCGCCTCCTTCGGTGTGCGCGGCGCCAACCTGCCCGCGGTCGTACGGGCGTTGGTGGCGTGCGGCTGGTTCGGCATCCAGACCTGGATCGGCGGCGAGGCGATCTACTTCCTCGCCGGGAAGCTGATCGGCGGCAGCTGGTCGAACGCGGCGCACGTCGGCGGCTACGCCTGGACCATGTGGCTGTCCTTCGCGCTGTTCTGGGCGATCCAGGTCGCGATCATCCACCGGGGCATGGACACCATCCGCCGCTTCGAGAACTGGGCGGCGCCCTTCGTGCTCGTGGGCGCGTTCGTGATGCTGTGGTGGATGAGCAGCAAGGCCGGTGGCGTCGGCCCGCTGTTCGACCAGCCGTCGACGCTGGGCTGGGGCGGAGACTTCTGGAAGCTGTTCTGGCCGTCCCTGATGGGCATGATCGGCTTCTGGTCGACCCTGTCGCTGAACATCCCGGACTTCACGCGCTACGGGCGGAGCCAGAAGGCCCAGACCTGGGGTCAGGCCCTCGGCCTGCCGACCACGATGACCCTGTTCGCGTTCCTGTCCGTCCTGGTCACCTCCGGCTCGCAGGCGGTGTACGGCAAGCCGGTCTGGGACCCGGTGCAGCTGGCGGCGAAGACGGACAACGTGGTGGGCCTGCTCTACGCCCTCGTCACGGTGCTGGTGGCCACCCTCTCGGTGAACATCGCGGCCAACCTGGTCTCCCCGGCGTTCGACTTCTCCAACGTGGCGCCGAGAAAGGTGAGTTTCCGCACCGGAGCGCTCATCACCGCCGTCCTCGCGGTCCTCATCTTCCCCTGGAAGCTGTACTCCGACCCGCAGGGCTACATCTTCACCTGGCTGGGCCTGGTCGGCGGCCTGCTCGGCACGGTGGCCGGGATCCTCGTCGCCGACTACTGGCTCCTGCGCCGCACCCGCCTGGACCTCGCCGACCTCTACCGCGCCGGCGGCCGGTACTGGTACGCGGCCGGCTGGAACTGGCGGGCGGTCGCCGCCTTCCTGGCGGGCGGTGTCCTCGCCGTCGGCGGTGCCAGCTTCAAGCCCCTGATCGACGGCCGTCCCATCCCCGCCCTGTCCGCCCTCGCCGACTACGGCTGGGCGGTGGGCCTGGGCACGTCCCTGGTCCTGTACCTGACCCTCACCCTGCTGACGGGCCGCGGGCGGACCGCGCCCTAGCCGATCCGCGGGGGCGGGTGCTCAGCCGGCCTGCGACCGCCCGCCCCCGAGCGCGCCGACCGCGGCCCGCGCCGCCTGGATGGCCCCCTTGTTGATCTCGTCCGCACCGGGCGCCTTCTTCGTCTCGAAGTCACTGCCGTTGTAGGTGACGACCACCACGGCGTTGGACACCCGGACCAGCACCACACCCTCCCGGGTCTGCTGCTTGTCCTCGGTGGTCAGGTTCACCACGGAGTAGGCGCCGTCCCCGAGCCCCGGCACCGTCCCGCCGCCGCTCTTCTCGCTCACCCGCTGCTGGTACTCCTGCTGCGCCTCCTGCTCCGACGAGCTGATCTCGAACGACACGTCGAGCCAGCGGTAGTCGTAGCCCTGCAGCGCGTTCCAGGAGCAGGTGCGGCGCAGCGTGGTGTCCGTCGACGGGATCTCCTTGCCCGTCGTCTTCGCCCCGGGCACCAGGGACTTGACGGTCGCCGCCGGCACGCTGGTGCAGGGGGAGGGGGCGGCGGAGTACGCCTTCGCGCCCGCGCCGCCCGACGAGTCGGACGAACCGGATGAACCAGATGAATCGGAGGAGGAGCCGGAGGAGGCGGACTGGGCGGACGTCTTCTGGGCCGCCTGGTGCCCGGCGTCCGCCGGCGGCGCGGCCGGGCCGGACGTCAGCGCCCAGCCGGCACAGGCGAGAACGGCGACCGGCGAGATCCGCGCGGTGAGGGCGAGCGGCAGAGGAAGAGAACGCACGGCGCACTTCTCGGGGGGAGGGGGCGGGGCGGGGTACGGAGGGGTCCGCGGGGGGTGGACGGGGACGACAGTGTCACACGAGTCCCTGTGGGGCGGAAGCGAAAACTCGCAGCGTGCCCGCGCGGTCACGACGGCACGCTCACGACGTCCCGCTCTGCCCGTTATGCGGCTCCTGTCGTCGGCGGGCGCCGAGTTCACCGGGGCGCCGGGTGGCTAGGGCACCCGCTGCGTCCACCGTGCGGAGGCGAACTTCGTGCGGGCCAGTTCCGCCGCGCGCGCCCGCTCCTCGTCCGTGATCGTGCCCGGTGCCAGGCCGTACCGCCCGCGGAACGACTCGATCATCCGGTCGATGACCGCCGCACGCGACAGCCCCGTCTGCCGGCGCAGGGGATCGACCCGCTTCCTCGCGCTGCGCGTCCCCTTGTCAGACAGCTTCTCCCGCCCGATGCGCAGCACCTCGGTCATCTTGCCGGCGTCGATGTCGTACGCCATCGTCACGTGATGCAGCACGGCACCCGGGCCCCCGCCGGGCCCGGCGATCCGCTTCTGCGCGGCGCCGGCGATCTTGCCCTGGTCGGTCGCGATGTCGTTCAGCGGCTGGTACCAGGCCCGGACGCCCATGTCGCCGAGGGCGCCCAGCACCCAGTCGTCCAGATAGGCGTAGCTGTCCTGGAAGGACAGGCCCTGGACCAGGGACTCGGGCACCGACAGGGAGTAGGTGATCGTGTTGCCGGGTTCCACGAACATCGCGCCGCCGCCGGAGATCCGCCGCACCACCTCGATGCCGTGCCGCGCGGCACCCTCGGGGTCCACCTCGTTGCGCAGGGACTGGAAGCTGCCGATGACCACGGCCGGGGCGCCCCACTCCCACACCCGCAACGTCGGCGGTCGCCGGCCCGCGGCGACCTCGGCGGTCAGCACCTCGTCCAGGGCCATGTGCAGCGCGGGCGGCTGCGCCCCCTCGTGGATCAGCTGCCAGTCGTAGTCGGTCCAGTCCGTGGCGCGCGCGAGGGCCCGGCGCATAGCGATGCCGATGCCTTCGCAGGTCAGGCCGTACATCACCGTCCCGGCGGGCAGGGCCGCCTCGATCCGGGCGGCCAGGCCCGCCGCGTCCGTGTCCGCGGGGGCGCCCTCCAGCGCGGCGTTCACCGCGTCCAGCGCCTCGTCGGGTTCCAGGAAGAAGTCGCCCGCCACGCGCACGTGCCGCAGCACGCCGCCGTCGGTGTCCACGTCCACGACGACGAGCTTGCCGCCCGGCACCTTGTACTCACCGTGCACCGCCCGGCCCTCCGTCATCCACCGCTTGAGACCGGCTTGAGAAGAACACGACGGGTCCTCTTCGTGTTCCCCGGGACGGCGATCACGCTCGTACGATCACCCGGAAGAGGCAGCCGAGCCAGACGTACCCGTGCCAGACGTACCGAGCGAGGAGACGATGCCCGTGTTCACCACCCGGCCCACCCTGCAGGGCACCTTCGGGATGGCGTCCTCCACCCACTGGCTGGCCTCCCAGTCGGCGATGGCGGTGCTGGAGGGCGGCGGCAACGCCTTCGACGCCGCTGTGGCGGGGGCGTTCGTGCTGCACGTGGTGGAGCCGCATCTGAACGGGCCGGCCGGTGAGGTACCGATTCTGCTCGCTCCGGCGGGCGGTGCGGTCCAGGTGCTGTGCGGCCAGGGCGTGGCCCCGGCCGGCGCGAGCGGCGCCCACTTCCGGGGGCTCGGGCTGGATCTCGTACCCGGCACCGGACCGCTCGCCACCGCCGTGCCCGGCGCCTTCGACGCCTGGCTGCTGCTCCTGCGCGACCACGGCACGAAGTCCCTGGACGACGTCCTGCGGTACGCCATCGGATACGCCGAGCACGGGCACGCGCCCGTGGAGAAGGTCGGCGCGACCGTGGAGACCGTCCGGGAGCTGTTCGAGACCGAGTGGACCTCGTCCGCGGAGGTCTACCTCCCGGGCGGCCGGGCGCCCCGGCCCGGTGAGCGCTTCCGCAACCCCGCTCTCGCCGCCACCTGGAAGCGGCTCCTGGCCGAGACCGCGGGCAGCGGCGACCGGGAGGCCCGGATCGACGCCGCGCGGGAGGTGTGGCGCTCCGGCTTCATCGCCCAGGCCCTGATACGGCAGTCGCGGCGGCCCACGATGGACACCAGCGGGACCCGGCACACCGGCGTCCTCACCGAGGCCGACCTCGCCGGGTGGTCGGCGACCTACGAGGCTCCGGTGAGCTACGACTGGAACGGCTGGACCGTGTGCAAGGCGGGGCCCTGGAGCCAGGGCCCCGCCCTGCTGCAGCAGCTCGCCCTGCTCCCGCCGGAGCTGCCCGCCCCCGGCTCCGCCGACTACGTCCACCTGCTGGTCGAGGGCTGCAAGCTCGCGATGGCCGACCGGGAGGCCTGGTACGGGGACGCGGCCGAGGTGCCGCTCGCCGAGCTGCTCTCGGACGACTACAACGCCGGCCGGCGGACCCTGGTCGGCGCCAAGGCCTCCTGGGAGATGCGGCCCGGCAGCCCCGGCGGACGCACCCCGCGGCTGCCGGCGCAGGCGTACGCGCGCGTGGACAGCAGCGCCCCCGAGTTCGACCCGATGGGCGCGGGCGAGCCGACGGTCGCGCGCATCCCCGGCGAGCCGCACGTGGCGGCCGACGGCACGACCCGCGGCGACACCTGCCACCTGGACGTCGTCGACCGCTGGGGCAACATGGTCGCGGCCACGCCCAGCGGTGGCTGGCTGCAGTCCAACCCGGTCGTGCCCGAGCTGGGCTTCCCGCTCGGCTCCCGGCTGCAGATGACCTGGCTGGAAGAGGGGCTGCCGAACTCCCTCACCCCGGGCCGCCGCCCCCGCACCACGCTCACCCCGTCCCTCGCGCTGCGCGACGGCGTGCCGGTCATGGCGTTCGGCACGCCCGGCGGCGACCAGCAGGACCAGTGGCAGCTGCACTTCTTCCTCGCCGTCGCCCTGGGCGCCCCGGTGCGCGGCGGCCTCGACCTCCAGGGCGCCATCGACGCCCCGAACTGGCACAACGACAGCTTCCCCAGCTCCTTCTACCCGCGCGGCCGCCGCCCCGGCAGCGTCACCGTGGAGTCCCGTCTGGGCGCGGACGTGATCGAGGAGCTGCGGCGGCGCGGCCACGACGTCACCGTCGCCCCGGCCTGGTCCGAGGGACGCCTGAGCGCGGTGGCCCGGGATCCGGAGACCGGCGTGCTGTCGGCGGCGGCGAACCCGCGCGGGATGCAGGGGTACGCCGTGGGCCGCTGAGTGATCGTCCGGCACCTGTTCTTCATCCCGATTCCACCGGGTGTGTACCGGGCGGGCCGGGGGCTTGTCAGCGGGGCGTGCTCTCATGGAGGCATGATCGAAGACACGGAAACCATCGACGAGTTTCTCGACCGGTGCTCGGTCGACGTGGAGGAAGCGGTCCGCAAGGCGGCCGAGGCCGAGATCCTGCCCCGCTTCCGCCGGCTCGCCGACCACGAGGTGGACCAGAAGAGCGGCCCCCACGACCTGGTGACGGACGCCGACCGGCTCGCCGAGCTGCGGCTCACCGAAGACCTCGGCGCCCTGCTGCCCGGCTCCGTCGTGGTCGGCGAGGAGGCGGTGCACGCCGACCCGGCGACGTACGCGGCGCTGCAGGGCGACGCACCGGTGTGGATCGTCGACCCCGTCGACGGCACCCGCCAGTTCGTGCACGGCGACGACGGGTTCTGCACCCTGGTCGCGCTCGCCCACCGCGGCGTCGTCCTGGCCTCCTGGACCTACGCGGCGGCGCGCGACCAGCTGGCCACGGCGGTCCGCGGCAAGGGCGCCTTCCTCGACGGCGAGCGGCTGTTCGCGGGCCCGCCCGCGCCCGGCCGCGACCTCGTCGTCGCCACCTCCCACCCGGACTACACGACCGACGAGCAGAAGCGCGCGCTGTGCGCCCTGTGGACGGACGGCCTCGCCCCCCGCCCCTGCGGTTCGGCGGGCCTGGAGTATCTCGCCGTCGCCCGGGGCGAGTTGGACGCGGTCGCCTTCTCCTGGGAGGCGGCCTGGGACCACGCGGCCGGCCTGCTCCTCGTCGAGGAGGCGGGCGGCACGCATCTCACCCGCGCCGGCGAGCCGTTCCGCGTGACCGGCGGCAACGTCCTGCCGTTCACCGCGGCCCGGGACGCCGCGACCGCCGAGCGGGTGGCCGCACTGCTGCGGACGACGGCCTGAGCCCACACCGGGCCCCGCTCGGCCGGCGCCCGTCCGCCGGCGACCGGACCGGCGGCGCGACGGCCCGCGGGACACGGCCTGCGGGCGGGGCGGCGACCGCGACCCGCCAGGGACGCGGGGCCGCGTCGAAGGGCGGCTCCGCCGCGATGCGGGTGCCCCGGTTCCCCCACCCGGCACCGCCCGCGGTCACCCGGCGCCGGGCCGCCCGGCCCCCGGGCCGGGGCGGTGTCGGTCCTCCGGCATATCCTGGCCCCGAGTGGCCATCGGCTGACGAAGGGGTCCGAAGGTGCCGTCGATGCTCGATGCGGTCGTGGTGGGTGCGGGACCGAACGGACTGACCGCTGCCGTGGAGCTGGCCCGCCGCGGCTTCTCCGTCGCGCTGTTCGAGGCGAAGTCCACGGTGGGCGGCGGCGCCCGCACCGAGGAACTGACCCTGCCCGGCTTCCGGCACGACCCGTGCTCGGCCGCCCACCCCCTCGGCGTCAACTCCCCGGCGTTCCGCGCCCTGCCCCTTGAGCGCTACGGCCTGCAGTGGCTGCACGCCGGGCTGCCGATGGCGCATCCCTTCCCCGACGGCACCGCGGCCGTGCTGTCCCGCTCGGTCGCCGAGACCGCCGCCTCCTTCGGGCCGCGCGACGCCGGCGCCTACCGCAGACTGGTCGGGCCCTTCCTCCCCCACTGGGACACCCTCGTGCGGGACTTCATGTCCCTGCCGCTCACCGCGCTCCCGCGCGACCCCGTCACCCTGGCCCGCTTCGGCCTGGCCGGGCTGCCACCGTCCACCTGGCTGCTGCGCCGCTTCAAGGACGAGCGGGCCAAGGCCCTGTTCGCGGGCCTGGTCGCGCATGTGATCGCGCCGCTGAACGGCCTGGCCACCGGCGCCATCGGACTCGTCTTCGCCCTGGCCGCCCACGCCCGCGGCTGGCCGGTGCCCCGCGGCGGGTCCCAGGCCATCTCCGACGCCCTCGCGGCCTACCTCAAGGACCTGGGCGGCGCCGTCCACACCGACTACGAGGTCAAGCGTCTGGACGACCTGCCGCCCGCGCGGGCGTACGTCTTCGACACCTCACCCACCGCGCTGGCCCGTATCGCCGGCTTCGGCGACCACTACCGCGGCTACCGCTACGGCCCGAGCGTCTTCAAGATCGACTACGCGCTGGACGGCCCGGTGCCCTGGACCGCGCCCGAGGCCCGCGCCGCCACCACCGTGCAGGTCGGCGCGAGCCAGGCCGAGATCTCCACCGCCCTGCGCGCCGCCTCCCGCGAGGGCCGCGCTCCCACCAGACCGTTCATGATCACCGTGCAGCCCGGTGTGGTCGACCCGACCCGCGCCCCCGAGGGCAAGCAGGTCTTCTGGGCGTACGGCCATGTCCCGAACGGCTGGTCCGGTGACCTCACCGACGCCATGGAACGCCAACTGGAGCGCTTCGCCCCCGGCTTCCGCGACCGCGTGCTCGCCCGCGCCGTCTCGGGCCCCGCCGAGCTGGCCGCCCACAACGCCAACTACGTCGGCGGCGACATCGCCTGCGGCGCGGCCTCCGGACTCCAGCTGCTGCTGCGTCCCAGACTGTCCCTGTTCCCGTACCACACCCCGCATCCGGCCGTCTTCATCTGCTCCTCGGCCACCCCGCCGGGACCCGGCGTGCACGGCATGTCGGGGCACAACGCGGCCAAGGCCGTATGGCGAAGACTGAGGCAGACATGACCACCATCACCCTCGTCCAGGGCGACATCACCCGGCAGAGCGCCGACGCGATCGTCAACGCGGCCAACTCCTCCCTCCTCGGCGGCGGAGGGGTCGACGGCGCGATCCACCGGCGCGGCGGCCCCGCCATCCTGGAGGAGTGCCGCGCCCTGCGCGCCTCCCGGTACGGCAAGGGCCTGCCCACCGGCGAGGCGGTCGCCACGACGGCGGGCGCACTCGACGCCCGTTGGGTCATCCACACGGTCGGCCCGGTGCACAGCGCGAGCGAGGACCGCTCCGACCTGCTCGCCTCCTGCTACCGCGAGTCCCTGAAGGTCGCCGACGAACTCGGCGCGCGCACGGTCGCGTTCCCGGCCGTCTCCACCGGCGTGTACCGGTGGCCGATGGACGACGCGGCACGGATCGCCGTGGAGACGGTGCGGAACACGGCGACGGCGGTCCAGGAGGTGCGCTTCGTCCTCTTCGACCAGCACGCCTACGACGCGTTCGCCCGCCAAGCGGGCTGAGCCGCACCGCCGTTCGCGGCGCATCCGGGAACAGGTGCCGCACCTCGCCCGTCCGGTCAGGACAGTTCGCGCAGGATGCCGCCGAGCAGGGCCACGCCCTCGGCGATCACGCCCGGCGCGGTGGCCGCGTAGCCGAGGACGAGTCCGGGCGGCCCGGGCAACTGCCGGTGCCAGGACAGCGGCTGGCACTTCACACCCCGGGCCAGCGCGGCGGCGGCCACCTCGGTGTCGGGCACGTCCGCCGGATAGGTGACCGTCAGATGCAGACCGGCCGCGGCGCCGTGCACGGTACCGCCGGGCAGATGCTCGGCGAGGGCGGCGATCATCGCGTCGCGCCGGTCGCGGTGCCGGCGCCGCATCTGCCGTAGCCGCCGCTCCAGCCCGCCGGACTCCATCAGCCGGGCGAGCACCAGTTGCGGCAGCACCGGGTTGCCCAGGTCGTTGTACCGCTTCGCGTCGACCAGGGCCGCGCGGTGGCGGGGCGGGGCCACCAGCCAGCCGATGCGCAGCGCCGGGGCGAGCAGCTTGGACACGCTGCCCATGTAGCACACCCGGTCGGCGAGCAGTGCCCGCAGCGCGGGGACCGGCGGACGGTCGTAGCGGTGCTCCGCGTCGTAGTCGTCCTCCAGGATCAACCCGCCCTCCCGCGCCCAGCCCAGCAGCTCACGCCGGCGCTCGCCGCTGGTCACCACCCCCGTCGGGAACTGGTGGGCCGGCGTGAGCAGCACCGCCGGGGCACCGGTCGCGCGCAGCGCGTCCACCCGCACCCCGTGGTCGTCCACCGGCACCGGCGGGGTGTCCAGGCCCCCGTTCCGCAGATGCTGGCGGCCCCCGAGCGAGCCGGGGTCCTCCACCGCGACGGCGTCGACGCCGTCCGCCCGCAGCACCTGATGGAGCAGGGTGAGCGCCTGTGCGGTACCCGCGACGATCAGCACCTCCTCCGGCTCCACCCGCACACCCCGCATCCGCGCGAGCCAGTCGGCGACGGCCCGCCGCAGCGCGGGGGCGCCCCGGGGGTCGCCGTAACCGAGGTGCTCGGCGGACAGCTCCGCCAGGACGGCACGCTCGGCACGCAGCCAGGCGGTGCGGGGGAAGGTGCTGAGGTCCGGCCGGCCCGGCGTGAAGTCGACGCCGGCCGGGGCGTCCCGCAGCACGTCGAAGACATCGACGCCGGGCACTCGGGAGAACGGCGAGCCGGGCCGGGCGGGGGACGGCGACCCCGGCAGGGCGGGGGTTCGTGGGCCGGGCGGGTGAGGGGCTTGTGGGCCGGCTGGACGAGGGGGTTGTGGGCCGGGCGCGGGCCGGGTTGGTGAGCCGGTTGGGCGGGAGGTCTGTGGGCCGGGTGTGTGAGGGGGCTGTGCGCCAGGTGCGGGACGGGTTGGCGGGCCGGGTGTGTGAGAGGCCTGCGGGGCAGGGGCGGGAAGGGTCTGCGGGCCCGGCGCGTGGGGGGTCGTCGGGCCGGAGGGGTGAGGAGGTTGAGGGACTGGTGCCTGAGGGGGCTGCGCGCCGGGCGCGGGACCGGGTGGTGAGCCGGCCGGGCGGGAGGGCTGTGGGCCCGGTACGTGCGGGGGCTGTGCGCCGGGCGCGGGACGGGCCTGGGGGTCGGGGGCGGGAAGGGTCTGCGGGCCCGGCGCGTGAGGGGTCGGCGGGCCGGGTGGGGCGGAGAAGCGCTCGCCGGCGAGGCGGGCGGGCCGCGTCCGCGGCGCGTCGGGCGCGGCCGGCCTGTCCGGGACGCCGGGCGCGGGGGTGTCCGGCGCTGCGGGTACGCCGGAGAGAGGCCCGCCGTGCGCGGCGCGGCGGGGAAGCACCGGCGCCCCGCCCCCGGGCGCGCCGCGCGCCGGAGCGAACGGAGCCGCGACCACCACGGTGCCTCCGCGGCGGCGGCCCTCCAGGTGGCCGTCCTCGGCGAGCCGGCGGTACGCCTCCGTGATCACCCCGCGGGAGACGCCGAGTTCGACGGCCAGCACCCGGGTCGGCGGCAGTCTGCTGCCGACCGCCAGCCTGCCGTCCGCTATCGCCTGCCGCAGCCGGCCCGCCAGCCACTCCGCCTTCCCGCCCGCGGGCACCTCACCGGCCGCCAGCTGGAGGAAGTCCGAGCCATGGCCCGGGAGTTCGACGACGGCGGGCGCGTCCGCCTCCTCGCTCATGCCGCACATGCCGCTGATGCTGTCATGCCGCCGGGCTCAGTCGCCGAAGACGAAGTCCGGTGCGGCCCCGGTGAGCACGGCCGACTCCGTGACCGCCTCCCAGTGCGCCGCCACCTCCTCCTGCACCGTCTTGAGCAGGCCGGGCACGACCTCCGCGCCGCCGTCGTGCATGGCCTCCGCCACCACGAGCACCCGGTGGGTGTGCGCACCGACCGCGGAGTGGCCGCTCTGCCGGTGGGTCCAGCGCCGGGCGTGCGCCCGCCCCGCGGAGTCGACGAAGGTGACCTCGCCGGGCGCGGGCCGCTCGACGCCCCCGCCGAACGCCGTGTACGTCTCGTCGCCGGCGGCCGGCCGCACCTCCAGCAGCGGCCCGGCGATCCGGTCGACGTCCAGGACCGCCACGGGGACGGCGTACGCCACCGACAGCGCGTTGCACAGGTCGACCAGCGGATGGATGCGCGGCAGCGCCCCCTCCTTGCGCAGGCGCCGCAGCAGCGACTCCGAGGCACACCGGTACTGCGTCGGCTTCATGCCCATCCGGCTGAACGCCCGCCGCCAGGCCAGCACTTCGGGGAACTCGCCCTCGGTGGTGTCGGCCAGCCGGGCCAGGGCACGGGCGGTGTACGCGGCGGCGCGCGGGCCGGTGTCCGCGGCGGCGCCGATGCCGGTGGCGTACAGCGCGCCGGAGGCCAGTTCGGGGAACGTGGCCCAGATGGTGTCCGCGTGCCGGAATCGCATGGTCAGGCTCTCCTCGGGTTCGCTCCGCGGGTTCGGGAACACCACCCTGCCGCGGCAGTGGTCCGGTCACCAGAGCCAAAGCGGGTACGGCTCACCGGTCCATAACCGCGCCGCGGGCGCCCGTGCCGCCGCCCCGGGAGCGGTGGACGACGTACGGGCGGACGACGTAGCCGGACGGGACGGTGAACGCGTGCACCAGACGGCCGAAGGGCCACAGCGCGAACAGGGCCAGGGCGAGCAGGGCGTGGCACTGGTGGACGAGCGGCGCGTGCGCCATCGCGCCGGCGTCCGGGTCGAGCGCGAACAGACCGCGGAACCAGACCGCCACGCCGAGCCGGTAGTCGTAGGGATCGGCCACCGAGGAGGCGGTGGCGGTCGGACCGGCGAGCAGGACGAGCGCCGGCAGCGGCAGGGTCAGGCGGTCGCTGCGGCTGCTCGCCCGGCGTACGGCGGGCACCCGCGGCCGGCGGTACAGCAGCGGGCCGAACCCCGGGGCGGCCGTCACCGCTACCGTTCGCCCGTCCCGTCATGTGGGGCAGCGCTGCATGTCCCCAAAGGCGCCGGCGCCCGGCGGCGTGCCCTGGGCCACGGTGTCCGTCGGGTGCGTGACATCATCGTCCGAGGCCAGGACCGCCGTCGTACGAGGAGCACGATGAACCCCGCTCTCACCGTCCCCCCGGTCGTCGGTGCCGCTCTGCTGGACGACTTCTCCCTGGAGATGACCGGCAAGGACGTGTCCCGCCTGGAGGAGGCGTGCGACGGCATCCCGCGGGGAACCCGGATCAACATCACCTTCCTCGCCGGCGAGGACCTCGGGATGCGACTCGAGGCCGCCCGCGCGGTCAAGCGCCTCGGTTTCGTTCCCGTGCCGCACATCTCCGCGCGCCGCCTGCCCTCCCGCGCCGCCCTGGAGGAGTTCCTGGCCGGGCTGGCGGAGGACGGCACCGCCGAGAACGTCTTCGTCGTCGGCGGCGACCCCGCCCGCCCCGAGGGCCCGTACGAGGACGCCCTCGCCCTCCTGCGCACGGGACTGCTGCAGAGCCACGGCGTCCGTCACGTAGGCATCAGCGGCTACCCGGAGGGCCACCCCGCGATAGCCGACCACACGCTCTGGTCGGCGCTGACCGACAAGGCGGCGGCCATCGGCGAGCACCGGTTCGGCGGCGACGTCATCACCCAGTTCGGCTTCGACGCCGACCCGGTGCTCACCTGGCTGGAGGCCGCCCGCGCACGAGGCGTGCACCTGCCCGTGCGCATCGGCGTGCCCGGACCGGCGGGGGTCCGCCGGCTGCTCGGCTACGCCACCCGCTTCGGCGTGGCGACCAGCACCTCCGTCGCCCGCAAGTACGGCTTCTCGCTGACCAACCTCATGGGCACCACCGGCCCGGACCGCTTCCTGCACGCGCTCGCCCGCCGCTACGACCCCGAGCGGCACGGCACGGTGAAGGTGCACTTCTACACCTTCGGCGGACTGCGGACCACGGCGGAGTGGGTCACCGCCTTCCGGCAGGGGGACGCACGAGGCTCAGGCGACCACCGGGGCGGCTGACCACCAGGGCCGTCCGCGATGGCCGTATGTGATCGGTGGGCGCGAGCCGTCTCGCAGCCACCGCGCCACCGGGTCGTGCGTCGAACCGGCTCGGACGCCCAGGTCGAAGCCCTTGCGCTGCTCATGCCACGACCTCTATAACGTCTCCAGCAGGTATCGGCGGGGATGGCCGGAAATGGCAGTTGCCGCCGACCAGGGGATCCTCGGCTCCGCCGCGATCGGCATCATCGCCCGCAGACCGACGGAGACCCCAGCCATGACCGACGACGCCTACCGCGCTGCCATGATCCGGCTGGCCGCCGACCCCGCCTTCAGAGCCGAACTGGACGGCGACAGCGCCGAGGTGGCCCGAAGACTCGGCCTGACGCCCGCCCAGGTCGCCGCACTGCGCTCCCTGCGCGTCGACGCCGGCGCCGACGGGGGACCGGCCGCACTGGATCCGCGCCTGTCCAAGTCCTCCCTGTTCTTCGGAAGCGCGGCGCACGCGCTGGCCCACCACGACGTTCCGGCGCACACCGACGTTCCGGCAGACACTGACGTTCCAGCACACACCGACGCTCTGGTGCACACCGACGTGCAGGAGGGCCTCGGCGGCGCCGACGCCTCCCCGTCGGGCGCCCACAGCCTGCTGGGCGGTGAGCTGTTCGAGGGGCCCCCGGGCGTAGCGGGCCACAGCGCGGGCGAGTTCGGCGGATTCGGTGAGTCCGGTCAGTTCGGTGCGTCCGGTCAGCCTGGTGAGTTCGGTGAGTTCGGCGGTTTCGGGGGCGAGGCGGACGGCGCGGACCTCGGCGGTCTCGGAGGCCATGCCGGGGGCGCCGAAGGGGGCTTCGGAGAGTTCGGTGACGGGGGCTTCGGCGGAGCCGGCGGCGACTTCGGCGAGGTCGGACCCGGCGGGGCCGACGGCGGTTTCGGCGGCGCCGACGGTGGTTTCGGTGAGGGCGGGTTCGGTGACGGCGGCTTCGGCGGTGGCCCCGACGGTGCGGGGTCCGGGGACTTCGGTGGCCACGGGGACTTCGGTGGCCATGGTGGCTTCGGCGGGACCGGCGGCGAAGGCGCTGGCGACACAGGCCACTTCGGTCACGGCGGCATCGATGACCGCGGCGAGGGCGACGGCGGTGGAGAAGGCGGCGGCGCCGGGGGCGGCGGAGAAGGCGGCGGTGGCGAGGGCGGCGGTGGTGAGGGGGCCGGCGACCCGGAGAACGGCCGTCGTCCGAGCGGTGGTGGCGATCCCGGTGGCGGTGCGTCCGAGCGGTGGTGGCGATCCCGGTGGCGGTGGCGGTGAGGGTGGTGACGGCGGTGGCGCGGACCCGATGGAGAACGGCCGTCGTCCCAGTGGCGGTGGCGATCCCGGCGGCGGCGAAGGCGGTGGCGGTTCCGGCGACGGCGTAGGGGGTTCGGAGAACGGCCGGCGCTTCGGCGGTGGCGGTGGTGAGCCCGGTGGCGGGGGCCGCGAAGGCACCCTCGGCCGGGCCGGGACGACCGTGCGCGGCGGCATCGGCCTGCCCGGTACCGGCGACGCGGCCACCCGCCTGTCGCCCTCCGCCCCCGAGGCGGACGGCGGCTTCAACGGCGGAACCTTCCGCAGCGGTTCCGGCGGGGGCTGAGCCACCGCATGCTCTGCCATGTCTGCCGCGTCCGCACGCGGCGCGACTTCCCCTACTGCCTGCGCTGCGGCACCCTCCGGCGCGGCGCGGCACCGACGGCCTACGCCGCACCCCAGCTGCGCGGCCTCGACGACCCCGCCCTGCTGGTCCCGCTGACCGGCCCGATCACCACGCTGGGCCGGGGCGCGGACAACGACGTCGTCCTCGCCGACGGCAGCGTCTCGCGCCGCCACGGCCGCATCGTCCGCACGGACGAGGGCTTCCGGATCGAGGACCTGGACTCCTTCAACGGCACGGCGGTCGCGGGCGTCGAACTGCACGGCGGCGTGGCCGGACTCGCCGACGGCACCGAGCTGTCCGTGGGCGACGTACGCCTCGTGTTCGAGCAGCCGCGCGATGCGCGGATCGGCTCGCGCACGATGGTCGTCGGCACCCAGCTGACCCAACTCCCCACCGCCGCCCAGGAGGAGGCCCCGGAGGCGGCCGGCCCGCTCACCGCGCGCCCCCGCCGCCGCTCCGGCTGGGCCCTCAAGCAGGTGCCCGGCGATCGCGCCGAGCCCCGCTGGGTGCTCAGCAGCACCCGCACCGGGCGCTATCTGGAGCTGGACGAACGCCAGGTCTTCCTGTGGCACGCGGTCGACGGCGAGAACACCGTACGGGACCTGCTGTTCGCGTACGCCGAACGCTACGGCGAACTCGCCCTGCCCCGCATCGAGTCCGCGCTCGCCGCGTTCGCGGACGCCGGGCTGCTGCGCGGCCTGCCCGGGCGGCCGGAGGCGGAACGGCCCCGGGGCTGGCGCCGGGCGGCGCGCGCCGTCCACCGGGCGCTGTTGAAACTGGAGGTCTCCGTACCCGGCCTCGACCGGCTGGTGACCCGTCTCTACCAGTCCTTCGGCTGGCGGCTGTTCACCCGCACCGGGGTGACGCTGGCATGGCTGTCCGTCGTGGGCGGCCTCGTCGCCTTCTTCACCGCGCAGGGACACCACCGCCTGCTGGACTTCGGCGGAGCGGGCGCGTGGGGCCCCGTGCTGCTCATCGCCGGATACGTGACGGCGCTGCTCGTCCACGAACTGACCCACGCGCTCGCCGTGAAGTCGTACGGCCGCACGGTCCGGCGCGGCGGGTTCCTGCTGATGATGGGCATGCCGTTCGCGTTCGTGGACACCAGCGACATGTGGTTCGGCTCCCGCTGGTCCCGGGTCGTGGTGGCCCTGTCCGGGCCGCTGTCCACGGCGGCCCTGGCCGGCTGGAGCGCCACGGGCGCGGCCCTGCTGCCCGCCGGACCGGCCTCCGCCGTCCTCTACCACCTGGCCTTCGGCCTCTACCTGAACACCCTCTACAACTTCAACCCCCTGATGCCGCTGGACGGCTACCAGGCGCTGACCGACGCACTGCGCGTGCCCCGGCTGCGCGAGGAGGCGAGCGCGTACTTCCGTACCGGCCTGTGGCGGGACCTGCGCGCCGGCAACCGGCCGGGCCCACGCCAGGCGGGCATGGCCGCCTACGGCCTGGCCGTCGTCGCCGGCACCTACGGCTTCCTCGCCCTGGCCGTGCTGGCCTGGCGCTCCCGGATCGGCGACCTCCTGGGCGACAGGCTCCCCGCACCGTGGACCACCGTGATCGAGACCGCCGTGGTCGCCCTGGTGGCCTTCCCGGTGTGGTCCGCGCCCGTACGCGCCCTGGCCCGCCTGATCCGCCGCCGGGAGGCGGCGCGCGCGGCGGTGCCCGGCACGGCACCCGGCGCCCCGGTGGAGGGGACGGCATGACACAGCCACCGGAAGGGACCGGCTGGACCGTACCCGGCTACGAGCCGATCCGCACCCTCGGCGAGGGGTCCGGCGGCCGGGTCGTCCTGGCCCGGCACCTCGCGACCGGCGTGCCCGTCGCCATCAAGTACCTCAGCGGGCGCCTGTTCGCGGACCGGGAGTTCCTCGCCCGCTTCCGCGCCGAGGGCCGGCTGCTCGGCGAGCTGCGGCACCCCTGTGTGGTCCGGCTGTACGAGTACGTCGAGGCACGCGCCGGTGCCGCCATCGTCATGGAGGCGGTGGACGGGGTCAGTCTGCGCGGGCTGCTGCGCCGGCACGGCACGACCGGTCCCGAGGCCGCGCTCGTCCTGCTCAAGGGCTCCCTGCTGGGGCTCGGCGCGGCGCACGCCGCCGGAGTCGTGCACCGTGACTACAAGCCGGAGAACGTGCTGGTCCGCGCCGACGGCAGCAGCACGCTCGCCGACTTCGGCATCGCCGTGCGCAGCGGACGCGAGACCGAATCCGCCGGCACGCCCGCCTACATGGCGCCCGAGCAGTGGCAGGGCGTGGCCGGCGGCCCGGCCGCCGACGTGTACGCGGCGTCGGTGGTGTTCTTCGAGTGCCTGACCGGCCGGCTGCCCTTCCCCGCCGGCGACCTCACCGCCCTGCGCCTGCAGCACCTGCGCGCCCCCGTCCCGCTGGACGACGTACCCGGGCCGGTGCGCGCACTGCTGCGCGCCGGCCTGGCGAAGGACCCGGCGGACCGGCCGGGCGTCGAAGCCCTCCTCGCCGACCTCGAACGCTCCGCCACCGAGGGCTACGGCGCGGGCTGGGAGGAGCGGGGCCGACGGCGGCTGGCCGAACTGGCCGCGCTGCTCGCGCTGTTGTTCCCGCTGACCACGACCGCGGCCCTCGACGGCTCGGCCCAGGCCCTGACCCTGCTGGGCCGGATCAGGCGCGGCGGCTGGAAGGTGGCGACCGGGGCGACGGCCGCGCTCGTGATCGTCGCGGGCGGGGCGACGTACGCGAAGGACCGCCCGCACGAGACGGCGACGACCGTGGCCGGCTCCACCCCGTCCGCCCTCGACTCGCCGACCACACCCGGCACTTCGGCCTCCGTCCCGCCGGCCTCCGCCCCGGCCTCCGCCCCGCCGACGACCGGCGCGACGCCCACCGCGGCACCCTCGGACGGCTCGTCCTCGCCCTCGACGGCACCCTCGTCCTCGTCGCCCACCCCGTCCACGGGCACGACCGCACCGACCGTGGCACCGAGCACCACCTCGCCCGGGCCGGACGGCGCCGGCACGGTCACGATCACCATCGGCTCCTGGCAGCGCGGGCAGCGGCCGGGCACGCTGACCGCCGCGGTGACGGTCGAGACCACGGGCACCGGGCCGCTGACCGTCACGGCGAACTACTACGTCGACACCCCCGCCGACCCCTACGGCTCGCAGACGCAGCCCCTGTCCGGCAGCACGCGGTACGCCGTGACGTTCGAGGCCGACTTCTCGAACCACCCGTGCCGTGGCACCTGGGACGTCACCCTCACCAGCGACCCGCCGGCCGCGAACGGCCCCCGGACGGCGTCCCTGGACGCGCCGCCGTGCTGAACCCCGAACGGACCGACATGACGACGACAGCCACCACGGTGGCCGGCCGGCCCCTGTCCGACTGGACCCGGGACGCGCGCCACGGCACCTGGCACGCCCTGCTCCCGGCCCGGCCCGGCGAACCCGTGCGCGGGGCGCTGCGCGTCGACCGCGCCCTGCTCACGCCCGAGGGAGCGCGCGAGCGCCTGGCCGCCGCGGTGCTCGCCACCGCGAAGCTCCGGCTGCCCGGACTGCTCGGCACGGTCGACCTCGTCGCCGAGGCGGGCGAGGTGTGGCTGATCACCGCCCGGCCGCCGGCGCCCGCACTCGACGACGTGCTCCACGCCGACGGCCTCGGCCAGGACGCGGGCAGCGCCGCGAGCGTTCTCAACGAGACCGCGCAGACCCTGCTCGCCCTGCACGCGGCAGGCTTCGCCCACGGCTGCTTCGGCCCCCGCACCGTGGCCCTCGCCCCGGACGGCGTCGCCCTGCTGACCGAGGCGGCACTGGCCACGGTGCTGGGAGACACCCCGGCGGCGGGCACCGGGTCGGTGGACGGGCGGGTGGCCGGCACCGGGTCGGTGGACGGGCGGGTGGCCGGCACCCGCGCCGCGGACACACGGGCCTGGGCCGCCCTTGCGCGGACCCTCGCCACCGCGTGGGCCACCGCGGGCACTCCCGCGGCGGACCTCCTGACCCGCTGCGCCGCCATCGCGGACACCGAGGGCCTCGCGGCGGCCCGCGCCACCCTGGTGTCCGGCCGCACCTGCCTCCCACCCGACTTCCTGCGCCGCACGGCACTGCGCGCGGCGGTGGCCGGGACGACCCCCGCATTTCCGCCGCTCCCCACGCCCCCGGCACCGACGCGATCACCGGCGGACGGGGCCGCCGGCCCGCTCGGCCCGCCGGTGGCCGACCACGCTGCGGGACCGGCGGCCCCGCCCCCCGACGCCGATCGCGCCGACGGCCCGGACCTCCCGGCCGAACAGGCCACCACGGCCGGCCTCACCCACCGCGTCCCGGCGCCCACCGGCCCTGATGCGACTTCGGCCGAACAGGCCACCATGCGTGCTCGCCGCGTCCCGCCGTCCGTCGGGTCCGACGGGTCCTCGGACGAACGGGCCACTGTGCTGGGCCGTGCTCGCCGTACTCCGGCGTCCGTCGGGTCCGATGGGTCCTTGGACGACCAGGCCACCGCACGTGCTCGCCGCGTCCCGCCGCCCGCCGGTTCCGATGGGTCCTCGGACGACCAGGTCACCGTGCTGGGCCGTGCCCGCCGCCCCCCTGCGTCCGCCGGGTCCGAGGCGGCCCCGGACCAACAGGCCACCGTGCTCGGTCGGCGCCACCAGGGCGGTGCGTCGGCGGGGTCCGCCGGGGAGGGCGGCGACGGCGGGGAGATCCTGCTCCGGTTCGGACCCGGCGTGCCCGCCGACGCGACGTACACCCCGTCCGCCCCGGCACGCACCGCACCGCCGGGCCCCCGGCGCAGACGCCGCGGCCGGCTCGGCGCGGTGGCGCTCGCGGCGATCGCGGCGCTCCTGCTCTGGCTGTTCCTGCGCCCCACGCCCGCCCCGGCGGTCCTCGCCGTCCGGGTGCACGCCCCCGTCAAGGAGCTGCGCTGCGGCCAGACAGCCGACCTGACCGGTGACATCACCACGGACGGCACCGGCGGCCCCGTGGCCTACCACTGGCTCCGCGGCGCCGGGCAGGACACGGGCGAGCTGGTCAGCACCGCGCGCCGCGGCGCGCGCACGCTCCGCGTGCACCTGCGCTGGACGGTCCGCGGCCCCGGCCGCTTCCACGGCACCGCGCGCCTGCGCGTCGCGCACCGGCCACGCCCGCTGGAGGCGACGGCGACCTTCACCTACGCCTGCCCCTGACCGCATTCCGCCGAAGCCCTGGCCAAGGCCAGGTACATGTCGGATTCTCGCCAGCGGGCGGCGGCCGCGGTGGCCGATCCTGGACCCATGCAGACAGCGACCCCCCTCGACCGGGAGCACTGCGTACGCGCCGTGCAGTCCAAGGACGCGCGGTTCGACGGGTGGTTCTTCACGGCCGTGCTGACCACCCGGATCTACTGCCGGCCCAGCTGCCCCGTCGTCCCGCCCAAGCCCGAGAACATGACCTTCTACCCGAGCGCGGCAGCCTGCCAGCAGGCCGGGTTCCGGGCCTGCAAGCGCTGCCGCCCGGACACCAGCCCCGGCTCCCCGGAGTGGAACCAGCGCGCCGACCTGGTGGCCCGCGCCATGCGGCTGATCGCCGACGGCCTCGTGGACCGCGAGGGCGTGCCCGGACTCGCCGCCCGCCTCGGCTACAGCACCCGCCAGGTGGAGCGGCAGCTGCTCGCCGAGCTGGGCGCGGGCCCCCTCGCGCTCGCCCGCGCCCAGCGCGCCCAGACCGCGCGGCTGCTCATCGAGACCACCCCGCTGCCCATGGCGGAGATCGCCTTCGCGGCCGGCTTCTCCTCCATCCGCACCTTCAACGACACCGTCCGTGAGGTCTTCGCCCTGACACCGAGCGAGCTGCGTGCCCGCACACCGGGATCCGGGGCCGGCACGCCGGGCGGGATCGGCCTGCGGCTGCCGTTCCGCGCCCCGCTCAACCCGTCCAACCTCTTCGGCCACCTCGCCGCCACCGCCGTACCCGGTGTCGAGGAGTGGCGCGACGGCGCCTACCGGCGCACGCTCCGGCTGCCGTACGGCCACGGGATCGCCTCCCTCACCCCCCGCCCCGACCACATCGCCTGCCGCCTCACCCTGAGCGACCTGCGTGACCTGACCGTGGCGATCAGCCGCTGCCGCCGCCTGCTCGACCTGGACGCCGACCCCGTCGCCGTCGACGACCGGCTGCGCACCGATCCGCTGCTCGCGCCGCTGGTCGACCGGGCGCCGGGCCGGCGCGTGCCGCGCACGGTCGACGAGGCCGAGTTCGCCGTCCGCGCCGTCCTCGGGCAGCAGGTGTCCACGGCCGCCGCCCGTACCCACGCGGCCCGCCTGGTCACCGCCCACGGCAAGCCCCTGGACGACCCCGAGGGCGGCCTCACCCACCTGTTCCCGTCCCCCGGGGCACTGGCCGCCGTCGACCCCGAGACGCTGGCCATGCCCCGCACCCGGCGCACCACCTTCAGCACGCTGGTCCGCGAACTCGCCGACGGCACCCTCCACCTGGGCGTCGAGAGCGACTGGTCCCAGGCCCGCGCCAGGCTCCTCGCCCTCCCCGGCTTCGGCCCCTGGACCGTCGACGTCATCGCCATGCGCGCCCTGGGCGACCCCGACGCCTTCCTCCCCACCGACCTCGGCATCCGCCGTGCGGCGGGGGAGCTGGGCCTGCCCTCCACCCCGGCCGCGCTCACCGCCCGCGCCGAGGCCTGGCGGCCCTGGCGGGCGTACGCGGTGCAGTACCTGTGGGCGACCGACAGCCACCCGGTCAACTTCCTCCCCGTATAAGAAGGTTCCACCCGTGACGACCGAGATCACCGAGATCACCGAGACCTGCCACACCGTGATCGACAGCCCCTACGGCCCGCTCACCCTGGTCGCCGACGCCGACGGCGCCCTGTGCGGGCTGTACATGGCCGGCCAGCGGCATCGCCCGGCCGAGGAGGACTTCGGCCCGCGCGACGACACCCCGGCCGTCTTCACCGAGGCCGAGGAGCAGCTGACGGCGTACTTCGCGGGGCGGCTGACGTCGTTCACCGTCGAACTGGCCCTGCGCGGAACGCCGTTCCAGCGCAGCGTCTGGGGACAGCTCACCCGCATCCCGTACGGCGAGACCCGCACCTACGGCGAACTCGCCGACGCCCTCGGCAGCCCCGGGGCCTCCCGCGCGGTCGGCCTGGCCAACGGCCGCAACCCCGTCGGCATCATCGTCCCCTGCCATCGCGTGATCGGCTCCGACGGCAGCCTCACCGGATACGGCGGCGGCCTGGACCGCAAGCGCCGGCTGCTGGACTTCGAACGCGGTACGGCCCTCTTCTGACCGACGGCCGTACCGGCGGGCCCGCGCCCGCCGGCACGGCGCCACCGCGGGTCAGCCGAGGATCCGGACCGGGGCGCCGTCGAGGTAGGCCTGGATGTCCTCCACGGCCTGGCCGTAGTAGCGCGCGTAGTTGGCGCGGGACACGTATCCCAGGTGCGGGGTGGCGAGCAGGCGCGGCGCGGTGCGCATCGGGTGGTCGGCGGGCAGCGGTTCCACGTCGAAGACGTCGACGCCGGCGCCGGCGATACGGCCCTCGCGCAGCGCGGCGAGCAGCGCGTCCTGGTCGACGATCGCGGCCCGCGAGGTGTTGATCAGATAGGCGGTCGGCTTGAGCAGGGCGAGTTCGGCGGCTCCGAGGAGGCCGCGGGTCCGCTCGCCCAGTGCGAGGTGCACGGACACGAAGTCGCTGCCCGCGAGCAGTTCCTCCATGGCCGGGGCCAGCCGTACGCCGGCCTCGTCGGCGCGCTCCTGGGTGAGGTGCCGGCTCCAGGCGACGACGTCCATGCCGAAGGCGAGCCCGACCCGGGCGACCCGGCTGCCGATCCTGCCCAGGCCGAGCAGCCCGAGCGTGCGGCCGTGCAGGTCGGCGCCGACGGTCGACTGCCAGGGGCCGCCGTCGCGCAGGGCGTTGTTCTCCGGGACGATGCCGCGGGCGAGCCCGAGGAGCAGGGCCCAGGTGAGCTCGACCGGCGGGGTGCCGGAGCTCTCGGTCCCGCACACGGTGACGCCGCCGGCCTCGGCCGCCGCGTAGTCGATCACCGAGTTGCGCATGCCGGAGGCGATCAGGAGCTTCAGCCGGGGCAGCCGGTTCAGCAGGCCCGCCGGGAACGGCACCCGCTCGCGCAGCGTGATCACGCAGTCGAAGCCGGCGAGCGCGGCGGCGAGCTCGTCCTCGCTCGCGAAGTGCTCGGTGAAGGAGACGACCTCCACCCGGTCGCCCAGGACCGACCAGTCGGCCGACGCGGCCGCCACGTCCTGGAAGTCGTCGAGTACGGCGCAGCGGAATCGCATGTCGTTCCTCCCCGGGGAGACGCGCTGTCGGTGCACGCGCGTGGGCATCGGCGGCCGCCCGGTCCGCGGCCGCCCGGCGGAAAGATCTCGCCCCGGTCGGTCACCGCACCGGGAAGCGGGTCGTCGTGCGGGACCGGCGTACCCCCTACCTGCCGCTCTCGGCGCGGATGCGGTCGAGCAGTTCGGGCAGCGCGGTGCCGATCGGCTCGCGTACGACGTCGTCCGCGCGGTCGTCGTACGGCGTCGGCTCGGCGTTGACGATGATCAGCCGGGCGCCGTGGTCTGCGGCGACGCCGACGAGGCCGGCGGCGGGCTGGACCTGCAGGCTGCTGCCGACGGCGATGAAGACCGTGCAGGCCTTGCTGATCGTCACGGCCTCACCGAGGACCACCGGGTCCAGGCGCTCCCCGAACATCACGGTGGCGGACTTGAGGATGCCACCGCACTCCAGACACGCCGGATCGTCCTCGCCGGCTTCGACCCGGGCGAGGGCGTCCTCCATCGGCCCCCGCGCCCCGCACCCGGTGCACACCACGCCGCGTGCGCTGCCGTGCAGCTCCAGCACCTTGCGGGCGGGCATCCCGGCCAGCTGGTGCAGCCCGTCCACGTTCTGCGTGATCACCCGCACCGGCACGCCGGAGCGCTCCAGCTCGGCGACGGCCCGGTGCGCGGCGTTCGGCTCGGCCTGCAGCGTGCGGTTCTTCCGCCGCATCTGCCAGGACCGGCGCCGGATCTCCGGGTCCGCCATGTAGTACTCGTACGTCACCAGCTTCTCGGCCTCGGGATCCCGCCGCCACAGCCCGTTCGGACCGCGATAGTCGGGGATCCCGGAATCGGTGGAGATACCGGCGCCGCTGAGTAGGGCTACGAGAGGGCTGCTCATGGCCCGAGAGTAGGCCGCCCGCCTGCTCGGAGCGAACGCGTTTCGAGCGGCCTCACGGGTCCTCGGCGGTGCCGGCCGCGAGGGGGCGCATCCGGTCTATGGTGGCGCCATGAGTGATCACTCCGAAGCGCCTGTCACGCCCGTCGAGACCCCTGAACCCCCCTATTACGTCGCTGTCTTCACCTCGGTGCGGACCCAGGACCAGAGCGGCTACAGCGAGACCAGCGCACGCATGGAAGAGCTGGTGAAGGACGTCCCCGGGTTCCTGGGGATGGACCACGCGCAGACTCCCGGCGGGCTGGGCATCACCGTCGGGTACTTCCGCGACGCCGAGGCCCTCGCGGAGTGGCGGAGCAACGCCGAGCACCGCGCGGCGCAGAAGCGCGGGCAAGCCGACTGGTACCAGAGCTACACGCTGCACGTGGCGAAGGTGGAGCGGAGCCACGCTTTCACGCGAGCGTCGGCCCCGCGGAGCCCGGCAGCGGGCTGACCCGCCGAAGGGCGAACGCTCTTCGACCTGCCACGAGGTGCCGCCGGAGCGGAGACGACGGGTGCGCGCACCCGCCGCCGGGTCAGGCCACCCGGTGGCCGTTCTCCAGTTCCGCCGTGCCGGAGCCGTCCGCGAGGACGTCGAGGGCGGTCAGGACGCGGCGGCCGACGGCGCCGGGCAGGTGGGTGGTGATCTCCTCGCGCGGGACCAGGCGCCAGGAGAGCAGTTCCTCCTCCTGGAGGCGGATGGCCTTGAGGTCGGCGTCGGAAAGGACACCGCCGTCGTACAGGTACGCCACCAGCGGCGGACGGGCCTCGCCGTGCACCCAGTCCACGGCCAGCAGCCGGCCGAGCTGCAGGTCCAGCCCGATCTCCTCCAGCGTCTCCCGGCGGGCGCCCTGGCGCGGGGTCTCCCCGTCGTCCGACTCGATCGTGCCGCCCGGCAGCGCCCAGCCCTCGCGGTAGTTGGGCTCGACCAGCAGCACGCGCCCCTCGGCGTCCCGGAAGAGCGCGGCGGCACCGGCGAGGACACGGGGCAGGCTCGCGATGTACGTGGCGAAGTCAGGAGTCGTGGTCATTCAGGAAGGGTAACCAGCGGCCGTACGGCTACGGCGCGGCCGTCGCCAGGCGCAGGGTGCGTTCCGCCAGCGCACTGATCCGTACGCCGTCGAAGCCGAACACCGCGCTCCGTACCGTGTCCCGCAGCGGCTCCGTCCACCGGGCGGGGATCGCGTCCGCCCCGGTGAGGACCCCGGCCACCGAGCCGGCCGTCGCCCCGTTGGAGTCGGTGTCCAGGCCGCCGCGCACGGTCAGCGCGATGGTCCGGGTGAAGTCGCCGTCGCCGTAGAGCAGCCCGGCGGTGAGGACGGCGGCGTTCGGGACGGTGTGGATCCAGCCGAGCCCGGCGGTCTCCGCGGTCAGCGTGGCCAGGGTCTCCTCCCAGGGCAGCCGCGTCGCGTGCAGGGTCATGACCCGGCGTACGGTACGGGCGAGCCGGCAGCTCGCCGGGACGACGGCGAGCGCGCTGTGAAGCGCGTCCCGGACGGTCGGCGCGGTGAACGCCGCCGCGATCAGCGCGGCCGCCCACATCGCCCCGTAGACGCCGTTGCCGGTGTGCGAGAGCACCGCGTCCCGGCGGGCCAGGGAGGCGGCGCCGGCCGGGTCGCCGGGGCGGGTCCAGCCGTGCACGTCGGCGCGGATCAGCGCGCCGATCCACTCCTGGTACGGGTTGTCGTACGTCGCCGTCAGCGGTGGCTTCAGCCCGTTCGCGAGGTTGCGGTACGCCGCCCGTTCCGCGGTGAAGGTCTGCAGGTACGGCAGCCTCAGCAGCCACAGGTCGCCGACCTGCTCGGTGCTGAAGCCGAAGCCGTGCGTCTCCAGCAGGTGCAGGCCGAGGATCGCGTAGTCCACGTCGTCGTCGCGCACGCTGCCGTGGATCCGGCCGCGCACGCAGTCCCGCCACTCCGGGCGCAGTACGGCGGTCTCGGCCGGGTCGGCGGGCTCGGGCAGGTAGTCGGTCAGGGGCAGCGCCTCGGCCTTGCGCAGATAGCGGTCGATGCGCTCGCGGGTCCACACCTCGCCCTGCTCGACCGGTTTGCCGAGCATGTTCCCCGCGATCCGGCCGAGCCAGCCGCCGTGGATGCGGTCGGCGAGGGCGGCGGGTCCGGGGCGCTGGCTGGTCATGGCTGGGGTCTACCCGTTTTCCCCAGGGTGCTCCCAGGCGCTTCCCAGCCTTCGGTCGGGGCATGACGGCGAGGGTGTCCTCCGGTTATGGTCGCAGCGGCGCGACTGGCCCTGACGTGCGCGGGGCCCGGAGAGCAAGGGGAAAGCAAGGTGGCGGACGCTGCAGTGAACGAGACCCGTCGGGTGCTCATCGCCGCGGACAAGTTCAAGGGCTCGCTGACGGCCGTGCAGGTCGCCGAGCGGGTGACGGCCGGGCTGCGCCGGGTCGTGCCGGATCTTCGCGTCGAGGCGCTGCCCGTGGCCGACGGCGGCGACGGGACCGTGGACGCGGCGGTCGCGGCCGGTTTCGAGCGGCGGGAGGTCCGGGTCGCCGGGCCGCTGGGCCAGGAGGTGACGGCCGCGTTCGCGCTGAGCGGCGACACCGCGGTCGTGGAGATGGCCGAGGCGAGCGGGTTGCAGCGCCTACCGGCCGGCGTCTTCGCGCCGCTGACGGCCTCGACGTACGGCTCCGGCGAGCTGCTGCGGGCCGCGCTCGACGCGGGCGCGCGGACCATCGTGTTCGGCGTCGGCGGCAGCGCCACGACGGACGGCGGCGCGGGCATGCTGTCCGCGCTGGGCGCACGGTTCCTGGACGAGGACGGGGAACCGGTCCCGCCCGGCGGCGGGGGGCTCGCCGACCTGGCGCGCGCGGATCTGTCCGGCCTGGACGCGCGGCTGTCGTCCGTGGAGCTGGTGCTCGCCAGCGACGTCGACAATCCGCTGACCGGTCCCAAGGGCGCCCCGGCGGTGTACGGCCCGCAGAAGGGCGCCTCGCCGGACGACGTGGCGACGCTGGACGCGGCGCTCGCCCACTTCGCCGAGGTGCTGGAGGCGGCCGTGGGGCCGCGCGCCGCCGAGCACGCGGCGGCACCGGGCGCGGGCGCCGCGGGCGGCATCGGCTACGGCGCCCTGCTCCTGGGAGCCGGGTTCCGGCCCGGCATCGAGGTCATGCTGGACGTCCTCGGCTTCGCGCCCGCGCTGGAGCGGGCCTCGCTGGTGATCACCGGGGAGGGGTCGCTGGACGAGCAGACGCTGCACGGGAAGGCGCCGGCCGGGGTCGCCGCGGCGGCCAGGGCCGCCGGCAAGGAGGTCGTCGCGGTGTGCGGGCGGCTGGCGCTGTCGCCGGAGGCGCTGCGCGGGGCGGGGATCTCCCAGGCCTACCCGCTCACGTCCGTCGAGCCGGACGTCGCCCGGTGCATCGCGGACGCGGGACCGATTCTGGAGCGGGTCGCGATCCGGATCGCCGAGGAGCACCTGAGCTGAGGCCCGTGGCGGCGCCGCCCCCGGAAACGGCGCCTGTTCCGGCCGCCGGGCCGGGGCGGAGCGCCGGAGCGGTCACGGGAGCCCGCCTGGGGGTGCCGTTCGGATCAGGACGGCCGTGACGAACGGTACGGACCGGCGACGCCGGGATGATCCAGACGGTCCCCTAGGCCCTGTCGTCAAACTCCCTCCTGCCCCGCGACGCCATGCACGCACTCTCGCCGCACCGGCCCCAGGCCCCAGTACATCCAGTACGAGGGCCAGGGCCCGGCACGCCGAGAGCACGCACCTGACGCCGCAGGGCCCGCCCTTCGGGCGGACGGCGGGAGTTCGACGACGGGGCCTAGGCGCCGTCCTTGCCCAGGACCCGCGTCATCTCCGCACCGACCTCGCGGCTGAGACCACCGTCGCAGGGGATGCCGAGGGCCAGCGCGAGATCCTTCCCGTGCAGGTCGGTGACCGCCTCGGCGAGGTCGGCGAACGCGGAGGCGGCGGCCCGTCCCCGGCCGGCCGCGGTCGCCGCGGCCAGCAGGCCGATGACCGCGGCGGGCCACCAGCAGACCCCGAGCAGGAGGTAGGCCGCGGCCCAGGCGTGCAGGCGCGCCGCCGCGGCGAAGGCGGTGCGCGCCGCGTCGAGTTCGGCGCGGGTGCCTTCGGGGGCGAGGAGCCACAGGTGGGGCCAGGCCGCGGTGAGGTCGAGCCGGTAGGCGTGCCAGACCCGGTGTTCGGGGGCGGTGATGCGGTCGCCGGCCCAGAACGGGTGCCGGGGTGCGGCGAGGGCGATACGGGCGCGGGCGGCGTGGTGGCGTTCGGCGGACTCGGTGAGCGGACCGGCGTCGCCGGCGCCGGCGATCGTGGCGCGACCGGCGGCCACCAGGGCCGTGCGGTAGGCGCGGTCGGCGTCCTGCCAGCGCCGCAGGCGACGGGCGGTCAGCCGGCGGGTGACGGGTCCGCGCGCATCGGTGAGCCAGGCCTTCTCGCACCACGTTCCCCCCGCCTGGACGGCGGCCCCCACGGCCGCGGCTGCGGCCAGGACGGCGAGCGCGGCCACCGCGAGGGCGCCCGGGCTGTGCGCGCCGGGGGCGGCGGCCAGGGCGTCCAGCCGGGCGCGCAGGCGTCCGGTGTCGTTCCAGTGCCGCTGGCCGAGGGTGCCGGCGGCGGCCAGTGCCGCCAGGTAGATCAGACCGGGGACCGCCAGGAGCGCCATCCAGCGTTCGGCGAGCCTGCCGCCGAGCGTGCTGAGGAAGGCGCTCACGGCCGCAGGGGGATCTCGCGCAGCGGCCGGTCGAAGACGAGGCACCGCGGCGGCCGGCCGGCGCCCGGGGCCTCGACCCGTGCGCAGTGCCCGAGGGGGCAGGTGAGCACGTACAGCGGCGGGTGGCCGTGGCCGGCACCCGGGAGGCGCTGGTAGGAGCCGGGGGTGGTGCGGTAGGAGCCGAGACCGGCGCTGTGCCCGGCGGCGAGGAGCAGGTCCTCCAGCTCGTCGAAGGCGTCCTCCAGTTCCCCTGGCGGACGGCCGCCGCGCACCTCGGCGAGGATGCGGTCGACGAGCTGCCGCATCGCCTCGTCGGCGGCCAGCTCGGCCGGCGTCGCCAGCAGCCTGCGGCACAGTTCCCCGAGCCGCTCGTGGCCCGGTCCGGGATCCATCACCGCTTTCTCCCTCCCCTGTGCGGATCAGCATAACGACCGCGCGCCTCGGGGCAGTTGGATATCGTGGAGTGTCATCTCGGCACACGGGGGCCGGTCATGCCGTATGAGGACGAAGCCACGTCGCCGGATCCGGCGCTGACAGCCGTGGCGTGGATGCGACGGTTCCAGCGCACCGGCGACCGCGGGGACCTGGACCAGGCGGTCGAGTGGTACCGCGCCGCACTGCGCCGGCCGATGGGCGCCGACCGGCGCAGGAGCTGCGAGGCGAACCTGCGCGCGGGCCTGTGGCTCCGGTGGCGGGCGTACGACGACGACCACGACCGGGACGAGCTGATCGCGCTGAGCGGAGCGGCGGCGGCCGAGGAGGGGGCGGCGGAGCAGGACCTCGTCTTCCTCGGGGTCGCGTCGGGCCGTCGCTTCGACGACCTGCGCGACCGGCCGGACCTCGACCGGGCGATCGGGGCGCTGCGGCGGGCCGTGGACGTCCCCCTGGAACGGAGCGACAACCGGGCGATGGCACTCGACTCCCTCGGCCGGCTGCTCAACGTCCGGTACGAGGAGACGGGCGACCCGGGCGACCTGGAGGAGGCGGAGCGCGCGTTCCGCGGTGCGCTGAACCATCTGCCGCCCGGCGACGCGGAACGCCCGACGAGCATGGACGGTCTCGCGCAGACCAGGGAGCACCGCTTCGGCCTGACGGGGGACCTGGAGGCCCTGCGCGAGGGGCTCGACCTGCGGCGCGCGGCGTTGGCACAGAGCCCGCCCGGGGCGCGGCACCGCGCCTTCGTGCTGGACGGCCTCGGTACGGCGCTGCGGACGTGGGTGGACGTCTCGCCCGACGAGTCCGCCGTCGCCGAGCTGCTCCGCGTCACCCGGACGGCCCTGGCCGAGGCCCCGGACCGGGCGGACGCTCCCCAGCGGCTGAACGCGCTGACCGGACTGGGCGTGGCACTGCGGCTGGCCGCCGAGCACGGCGGCGACACGGCGCTGCTGCGTGAGTCGGTGGACCTGCTGCGCACGGCCGTCCGGCACACGCCCCCGGCCGGCCGCGCCCGCGTGCACCGGCTGAACAGCCTGGGCAACGCCCTGCACCGGCTCGGCGAGCGGACCGGAGACGCGGCCCTGCTGGACGAGGCCGTCCAGGCGCTGCGGGAGGCCGTGGCCGGCAGCGGGCCCGGGCGGTCCGACGGCGTCGTGGCGAACCTCGCGGTCGCGCTGCGCGAGCGCTACCACCTGACCGGCGACCTGTCCGCCCTGCGCGAGGCCGCCGGCCTGGCCCGGCAGGCCGCCGGGTCCTGCGCGGCGCCCCCGGACCTGGTTCATCTGGCCAACCTGGGTGTGGTCCTGCAGACCTGGTACGACCGGACCGGGGACGCCTCGGCGGCTGCCGAGGCCGTGGCGCTGGCCCGCGATGTGCTGGCCCGCACCGCGCAGGGCAGCCCGCTGTGGACCGTCCGGGCGAACCACCTCGCCAACGCGCTGTCCGAGCGGTACGCCGCCGCCGGTCATCCGGCCGACCTGGAGGAGGCGATCTCGCTGCTGACCCGGGCGGCCGACGCCACGGCGTACGGCGACCCGAGTCAGGCCGACCTGCTGCACAACCTCGGCAAGACGCTGCTCACCAAGGCGCAGGCCACCGAGGACACGGCCGTGCTGGACCAGGCGGTCACCACGCTGGGCCGGGCGGTGTGGGCGCCGTCCGGCGGGGAGGCGGTGCACGCGAACCACCGGATGACGTACGCGAGCGCCCTGCGGACCCTGCACGAGGTCACCGGCGATCCGGGGGTGCTGCTGGCGGCCGAGGACGCCTACCGGCAGGTCGCCGCGATCGATGCCCTCCCGGCCCACCGCCGGATCGAGGCGGCCCGCGAGTGGGGCGTGGCGGCGGCCGACGCAGGGCGCTGGGAGGAGGCGTTGCGGGGACACCGGCTGGCGGTGGAGCTGCTGCCGTTCAGCGTCACGCGGCGGCTGGCGCGCAGCGACCGGGAGCACCGGCTCACACGGGTGCACGGTCTGGCCGCCGACGCCGCGGCGTGCGCGGTCAACGCGGGAGCGCCGGAACTGGCCGTCCAGCTGCTGGAGCACGGCCGGGGTGTGCTGCTCTGGCAGGCCGTCTCCGCGCGCGGGGAGTGGGAGCGGCTGCGCGCCGCGCACCCGGAGCAGGCCGGACTCTTCCTGCGCCTACGGGACCGCATCGACGCGCTGGACGCCGAGGAGCGGGAGCGGCCGGACGAGGAACGGTACCGGCTGGCCGCGGAGTGGGAACGGCTCGTCACCCGGATCCGCACGCTGCCCGGCTTCGCCGACTTCCTCGCGGCACCGGCGCTCGCCGGTCTGCTGGCCTGCGCCGACCGCGGGCCGGTGGTGCTCGCGTACTGCAGCGGGTACCGCAGCGACGCGCTGGTCCTGCGGCCGGACGGGGTGCTGGTGGTGCCGCTGCCGCAGGTCACCCCGGTGACGGTGGAGCACCAGGTGACCCGGCTGGACGAGGCGCTCGCGGCGGCCACCGACCCGGCCGGGGAACGGCAGGCCCAGCGGACCCTCGCGGATGTGCTGGGCTGGGCGTGGGACCACGTCGCCGAACCCGTTCTCGCCCGTCTCGGTCTGCTCGACGCGCCGTCCGGCGACGACTGGCCCCGGCTGTGGTGGTCGCCGGGCGGTGCGCTCGCCGCGCTGCCGCTGCACGCGGCCGGCCACCCCGGCGGACACCGCTCCGTCCTGGACCGGGTGGTCTCCTCGTACACGCCGACCGTGCGCACGCTGGCGTACGCCCGGGCCCGGGCGGCGGGGCCGGTGCCCCCGGGCCGTCTGCTGGCCGTGGCGCAGCCCGAGACGCCCGGCGCCCGGCCGCTCGGCGGTGCCCGGCGCGAGGTCGCGGAGCTGGCGAAGCTCCTGCCGTTCGACCTGATCACCGGCGCCGACGCGACGCTCGAACGGGTGGTGCGGGCGCTGCCCGAGCACCCGTACGCCCACTTCGCCTGCCATGGGGTGAGCGATCCGGACGATCCGTCGAACGCCCGCCTGCTCGTCCACGACCACCGGCGCGAGCCCTTGACGGTCCGCCGGATCTCCCGGCTGGACCTGCCGCGGGCGCGGCTCGCGGTCCTGTCGGCCTGCGAGACCGCGCGGGGCGCCGAACGGCTGGCGGACGAGTCCATCCACATCACCTCGGCGTTCCAGGTCGCCGGCTACCCCCATGCCATCGGAACCCTCTGGCCGGTGCACGACGCGGTGGCGGTGCGGGTGGCCAGGAGTCTGTACCGGCACCTGCGCGACGGCCGCGAAGCCGACGCGCCGGGCCTGGACACCGGGCGGAGCGCCCTCGCCCTGCACCAGGCCGTCAGGGAGTGCCGCGCGGCCTTCCCCCGCACGCCCAGCCTGTGGGCCGCCCATGTGCACTCAGGCCCCTGACAGACAGGACAGACAGGACAGGCAGACAGAACGGACAGGGCTGAGAGGACGGGAAGGGAGCTGATCCGCCATGGCCCGAAGGTGGCACGGCCGTTCGAGGAACCCGGACGATCCACCCGAATCCGGGACCGGGGCGGAACCGGAGCCGGAGCTTCCGTCGACGGCCGAGTGGGTCGCCACGCTGACGGGCCCGGACGGGACCGAGGAGGAGCTGTTCCGGCTCCCCATCCCCGCCGACCAGCACTTCGGCATGAAGGCCAACGCCACTCTGAAGCGGCTGGGGCCGGATCACCCCGAGACGCTGGCCGCCTTCCGCGACTACGCCCGGGTGCTCGCGCAGGTGAAGGGGCGCCGGGCGGAGGCCTGTGAGCGTCTGACGGAACTGGTGCGGGTGCAGTCGCGGGTGCTGGGCCACGCGCACGAGGACACCCTGACGACGGCCGCGGACCTGGCCGGGCTGTTCAAGACGATGGGAGAGTTCGGCCGGGCGGAGGAGCTGGGCCGCCACGTCTGGGACAACCGGGCCGCGCTGCTGGGCCGCGACCATCCCGACACCCTCCGCAGCGCCGTCCACCTCGCCGAGGTGCTGGAGGCCCTACGACGGGTGCCGGAGGGCACCGCGCTGCGCAGGGACGTCCTGGAACGCCGCAGGCGCGCGCTCGGACCGGACCACCCCGACACGCTGTCCGCCGCCAACGGCCATGCGATCTCCCTGATCAAGGCGGGCCGCTGGGAGGAGGCCGAACGGGAGCTGAGGGACCTGATCGGCCGGCTGGAGCGACGCGGCGAGCCCGGTGACGAACTGCTCCACGCCCGGGCCAACCTCGGTGCCGCCCTGTGCCGGATCGGCCGGCTGCGCGAGGCGCAGACGGTGCTGCGCGCGGTCCTGGCGGAGTACGAGCGCACCAAGGGCCGGGATCACGAGGACGCCCTGCCGGTCCGCAACAACCTCGCCGCCGTCCTGCACGCCAGGGGCCGCTGTGCGGCGGCCGTGGTCGTGCTGCGCGAGGTCGAGGCCGTCTCGGTCCGCCTGTACGGCGACAGTCACCCCGAGACCCTGCACGCCCGGGAGAACCTGGCGAACGTCCTGGTCGACGCCGGGCGACGGCAGGAGGCGGCTCGACTGCTGGGCAGCTGCCTCGACGGCTACCGCCGGGTGTTCGGTCCCGGCCACCCCCTGGCCCGATCCGCCGCCGAGCGCCTCGAACAGCTGCGCGACCCCTCGGCCTAGCGGCGGCGCCCGTGCCGCCGCGGCGCACGGGGACAGGCGAAGGGCCCTGGACCAACCCGGTCCAGGGCCCTTTTCGCGGTCGGCCGCGGTTACGGCAGCTGCGCCGTCCGCGCCTCGCGCCGATTGTCACGGAAGTTGTTCACCCGCCGAGCCGTGGCGAACAACGGGATGACCGCGCCCATGACCAGCTGCAGCGCACAGCCCGTCTGCAGCAGGAGCTGGCCGCTCGGCGCGTCGAAGGCCCACGCCGCCAGCAGACCCATGGACAGCACGATCCAGGACAGCATGGCCCCGGCCAGACGTCCCCTCGGCTTCGGGTACTCCACCCGGCTCACCATCAGCCAGGCCGTCCCGAGGATCGCCATCAGCGTCGCCACGAAGGGCAGCTCCAGCAGCACGATCGAGACGACCGTCAGCGCGCCGAACGGCGAGGGCATGCCCTGGAACATGCCGTCCTTCATCGTCACGCACGAGAAGCGCGCCAGACGCAGCACGACGGCCAGGAGCACCACGATTGCCCCGAGCGCCGCGACTCTCTGGTGCGCGTCGTCCGCGACCATGCCGTAGACCAGCACGAAGTACGCGGGCGCGAGCCCGAAGCTGATCAGGTCGGAGAGGTTGTCCAGCTCCGCGCCCATGGGCGACGAGCGCAGCTTGCGCGCGACCAGGCCGTCGAACAGGTCGAAGACGGCCGCGCAGAGCATCAGGATGACGGCCGTGGCCGCGCTGTGCCGCGCCATGCCCGCGGACTCGTCGTTGCCTGTCAGATGCGGGATCAGGATGCCGGTGGTGGTGAAGTACACCGCCATGAAGCCGCACGTGGCATTGCCCAGGGTGAGGGTGTCCGCTATCGACAGGCGGAGCGAGAGGGGCATCTCCTCCTCGTCGTCCACCTCGTCGGCCTCGGGCACCCAGCCGGCCTGGGTCTCCGGATCAATCACGGTCAATGCGAGTCACCCCAGCCACGGTCTTCTGCCCGACCTCGACCGCGACCTCCACGCCCTCGGGCAGGTAGAGGTCGACACGCGAGCCGAAGCGGATCAGACCGATTCGGTCGCCCTGCTCGACCTTCGTGCCCTCGGGAAGGTAGGGCACGATGCGGCGGGCCACCGCGCCGGCGATCTGGATCATCTCGATGTCGCCGAGTTCGGTGTCGAAATGCCAGACTACGCGCTCGTTGTTCTCGCTCTCCTTATTGAAAGCCGGAACAAAGCCGCCGGGGATGTGCTCGACGGATGTCACCGTGCCCGCGAGGGGCGCGCGGTTGACGTGGACGTTCAGCGGGCTCATGAAGATCGCGACGCGGGTGCGTCCGTCCTTCCACGGCATGATGCTCTGCACCACACCGTCGGCGGGCGAGATGACCCGGCCCTGGGCGATCTCGCGCTCGGGGTCGCGGAAGAACCACAGCATGCCGGCCGCGAGCGCGGTGGCGGGCACGGCCACGGCACGGGCCGCGCCGGAGCGGCGGGCACGGGCCAGGCTGAGGGCTGCGGTGGCGACGGTCGGGAGAAGCCACGGCGATGCTCCGCGCGCGAGGCGTACGCCGGCTCGGCTGTCGCGAGGTGCAGAGGTTTGGCTGTGGGGCATGGATGACCTTCGTAGCGGATGATGCCGCGCTGGACGGGGGACGGCGGCTTTCCGGGGATCGTACCGGGCGCGGGCCGCAACTGGGCAAGCTGGGAAGCCGAGTCGGCGGCCGAAGACCGTCTACAGGGTGTGATCTTCTTCTCGAAGAAAACACCCCGTATCCGGACAATCAGCCCTGGAACCGATACTCTTCGAGCAGTCTGCGCCCAATGATCATTTTCTGGATCTCGGCGGTACCTTCACCGATGAGCAGCATCGGGGCCTCGCGGTAGAGGCGCTCGATCTCGTACTCCTTGGAGAAGCCGTAGCCGCCGTGGATCCGGAAGGCGTCCTCCACGACCTCCTTGCAGTACTCGGAGGCCAGGTACTTCGCCATCCCGGCCTCGAGGTCGTTCCGCTCGCCGGAGTCCTTCTTGCGTGCCGCGTTGACCATCATCGCATGCGCGGCCTCGACCTTGGTCGCCATCTCCGCCAGTTTGAACTGGATGGCCTGGTGCTGGGCGATCGGCTTGCCGAAGGTGTGCCGCTGCTGGGCGTACTGCACACCCAGCTCGAAGGCACGCTGGGCGACACCGCAGCCACGCGCCGCCACGTTGACGCGGCCGACCTCCACGCCGTCCATCATTTGGTAAAAACCTCGGCCGGTGACCCCGCCGAGCACCCGATCGGCGGGCAGCCGCAGGCCGTCCATGATCAGCTCGGTGGTGTCGACGCCCTTGTAGCCCATCTTCTCGATCTTGCCGGGGATGGTGAGGCCCGGGCGGACCTCGCCGAAGCCCGGCTCCTTCTCGATCAGGAAGGTCGTCATCGACTTGTGGGGCGCCGTGCCCTCGGGGTGTCCTTCGTCACTCCGGACGAGAACGGCCACGAGCGACGAGGTGCCGCCGTTGGTCAGCCACATCTTCTGACCGTTCAGGACGTACTCGTCGCCGTCCTTGACCGCCTTCGACGTGATCGCCGACACATCGGAGCCCAGGCCCGGCTCCGACATCGAGAAGGCGCCCCGGATGTCGCCGGCCGCCATGCGCGGCAGGAAGTGGTCCTTCTGCTCCTGGGTGCCGTGCTGCTTGAGCATGTACGCGACGATGAAGTGCGTGTTGATGATGCCGGACACCGACATCCAGCCGCGGGCGATCTCCTCCACGCACAGCGCGTACGTGAGGAGCGACTCGCCCAGGCCCCCGTACTCCTCGGGGATCATCAGACCGAACAGGCCGAGTTCCTTCAGGCCGTCCACGATCTGCTGCGGGTACTCGTCGCGGTGCTCCAGCTCGGTCGCGACAGGAATGATCTCCTTGTCGACAAAGTCCCGAACCGTGGAGAGGATCTCCTGCTGGACGTCGGTCAGACCGGCGGTCTGGGCGAGACGGGCCATGGCTTACTTCTCCGACTTCTTTTCCGCGGGTGCGGTCAGCTCCGGGCGGCCCGGCTGCTCGCCGCCGCGCTCCTTGATGTACGTCTCGGTGGGCACCATCACCTTGCGGCGGAAGACGCACACCAGGGTGCCGTCCTGCTTGTAGCCCTTGGTCTCGACGTAGACGATCCCGCGGTCGTTCTTCGACTTCGACGGCCACTTGTCCAGCACGGTCGTCTCGCCGTAGATCGTGTCGCCGTGGAAGGTCGGCGCCACGTGCTTGAGCGACTCGATCTCCAGGTTGGCGATCGCCTTGCCGGAGATGTCCGGGACGGACATGCCGAGCAGCAGGGAGTAGATGTAGTTCCCGACGACGACGTTCTTGCCGAAGTCCGTCGTCTTCTCCGCATAGTTCGTGTCCATGTGGAGCGGGTGGTGGTTCATGGTGAGGAGACAGAACAGGTGGTCGTCGTACTCCGTGACCGTCTTGCCCGGCCAGTGCTTGTACGTCGCCCCGACCTCGAACTCCTCGTAGGTGCGTCCGAACTGCATCGCGCTCAGGGCTCCTTAGTTGGCGGGGATCTCGAACTTCGACGTGCGCTGCATGCCGGCGGCGCGGCCCTTGCCCGAGATGACCAGGGCCATCTTGCGGCTGGCCTCGTCGATCATCTCGTCGCCGAGCATCGCGGAGCCCTTCTTGCCGCCCGCCTCGGACGTGTAGTAGTCGTACGCGTCCAGGATCAGCTCGGCGTGGTCGTAGTCCTCCTGGGACGGCGAGAAGATCTCGTTGGACGCCTCGACCTGGCCCGGGTGCAGCACCCACTTGCCGTCGAAACCGAGCGCGGCGGCGCGCCGGGCGACCTCGCGGTAGCCCTCGACGTTGCGGATCTGCAGGTAGGGGCCGTCGATCGCCTGGAGGTTGTTGGCGCGGGCGGCCATCAGGATCTTCATCAGGATGTAGTGGTAGGCGTCCGCCGGGTAGCCGGGCGGCTGCTCGCCCACGACCAGCGACTTCATGTTGATGGAGGCCATGAAGTCGGCCGGGCCGAAGATGATGGTCTCGACGCGCGGGGAGGCCTGCGCGATCGCGTTGACGTTGTTCAGGCCCTGGGCGTTCTCGATCTGCGCCTCGATGCCGATCTTGCCGACCTCGAAGCCCATGGTCTTCTCGATCTGCGTGAGGAGGAGGTCGAGCGCGACGACCTGCTCGGCGCTCTGCACCTTCGGCAGCATGATGCAGTCGAGGTTCTGGCCGGCGCCCTCGACGACCGTGACGACGTCCCGGTACGTCCACTCGGTCGTCCAGTCGTTCACGCGCACGACCCGCGTCTTGCCCGTCCAGTCGCCCTCGTTGAGGAACTTGACGATGGTGTGCCGCGCCTCGGGCTTGGCGAGCGGCGCGCAGGCGTCCTCCAGGTCCAGGAAGACCTGGTCCGCCGGGAGGCCCTGCGCCTTCTCCAGGAAGCGCGGGTTCGAACCCGGCACGGCCAGGCAGGAGCGCCGCGGGCGAAGGCGGTTGACGGGGGTGGTCATGCGGGGACCTCCAGGGGGTCGAGCTTGTTCGCTTTCCGGATCTCGTCGACGATGCGGCCGATGATTCCGGTGATGTCGAAGTCCTTCGGGGTGAAGACGGCGGCCACACCGGCTGCCCTGAGCTGCTCGGCGTCACCGTTGGGGATGATGCCACCAGCGATCACCGGTATATCTGTGGCACCGGCCACACGCAGCCGCTGGAGCACGTCCGGGACCAGCTGGGCGTGCGAGCCGGACAGGATCGACAGGCCCACCGCGTGCACGTCCTCGGCCAGGGCCGCGTCCACGATCTGCTCGGGCGTCAGCCGGATGCCCTGGTAGACCACCTCGAAGCCGGCGTCGCGGGCGCGCACGGCGATCTGCTCGGCGCCGTTGGAGTGCCCGTCCAGGCCCGGCTTGCCGACCAGGAAGCGCAGCTTGCCGACGCCCAGGTCGCGGGCGGTGGCGTCCACCTTGGCCCGCACCTCGGCCAGCGCGGAGCCCGGCTCGGCGGTGACCGCCACCGGCGCGGAGGAGACCCCGGTGGGCGCCCGGAACTCGCCGAACACCTCGCGCAGGGCCCCGGCCCACTCGCCGGTCGTGACCCCGGCGCGGGCGCACTCCAGCGTGGCCTCCATCAGGTTGTCCGTGCCCTTGGCGGCCTCCTTCAGCCGCTCCAGCGCCTTGCAGGGGCGCGGGTGGTTGAAGGGCGGCTGGTAGCGCGTGTCGCGCCAGTTCTGCAGCGAGGCGATGACCCGGGCCTCGACCGCCGGGTCGACCGTCTGGATCGCGGTGTCCAGGTCGGCCGTCAGCGGGTTCGGCTCGGTGCCCTCGAAGGCGTTGACACCGATGATCTTCTCCTCGCCGGACTCGATCCGGGCCCGGCGTTCGGCGTGCGAGGAGACCAGCTGGGACTTCAGGTAGCCGGACTCCACGGCGGCCATCGCGCCGCCCATCTCCTGGATCCGGTCGATCTCCGCGAGGGCGTCGGCCACGAGCTGGTCGACCTTCGCCTCGATCACCTTCGAGCCCTCGAAGATGTCCTCGTACTCCAGCAGGTCGCTCTCGTAGGCGAGCACCTGCTGGATGCGCAGGCTCCACTGCTGGTCCCAGGGCCGGGGCAGGCCGAGCGCCTCGTTCCAGGCCGGCAGCTGCACGGCACGCGCGCGGGCGTCCTTGGACAGCGTCACGGCCAGCATCTCCAGCACGATCCGCTGGACGTTGTTCTCCGGCTGCGCCTCGGTCAGGCCGAGCGAGTTGACCTGGACGCCGTAGCGGAAGCGGCGCTGCTTGGGGTTCTCGATGCCGTACCGCTCGCGGGTGATCTTGTCCCAGATGCGGCCGAACGCCCGCATCTTGCACATCTCCTCGACGAAGCGGACGCCCGCGTTCACGAAGAAGGAGATACGGGCGACCACGTCACCCATGCGCTCCTGCGGCACCTGGCCCGAGTCGCGCACGGCGTCCAGGACGGCGATCGCGGTGGACATCGCGTACGCGATCTCCTGCACCGGCGTGGCCCCGGCCTCCTGCAGGTGGTAGCTGCAGATGTTGATCGGGTTCCACTTCGGGATGTGGGAGACCGTGTACGCGATCATGTCCGTCGTCAGGCGGAGCGACGGGCCCGGCGGGAAGACGTGCGTCCCGCGGGACAGGTACTCCTTGACGATATCGTTCTGGGTCGTGCCCTGGAGCTTGGTGATGTCCGCGCCCTGCTCCTCGGCGACGACCTGGTAGAGCGCCAGCAGCCACATGGCGGTGGCGTTGATCGTCATCGAGGTGTTCATCTGCTCCAGGGGGATGTCCTGGAACAGCCGGCGCATGTCACCGAGGTGCGCGACGGGCACGCCGACCCGGCCGACCTCGCCGCGGGCGAGGATGTGGTCGGAGTCGTAGCCGGTCTGCGTCGGCAGGTCGAAAGCCACCGACAGACCGGTCTGGCCCTTCGCCAGGTTGCGCCGGTACAGCTCGTTGGACGCCTCCGCCGTCGAGTGACCGGCGTACGTCCGCATGAGCCACGGACGGTCCTTCTGACGCTCTGTCATCTAAGGCCCTCAGATGTTCCGGAAGCGGTTGATGGCGTCGATGTGCTTGGCGCGCATCTCCTCGTCGCGCACGCCCAGGCCTTCCTCGGGCGCGAGGCACAGCACGCCGACCTTGCCCTGGTGCAGGTTGCGGTGGACGTCGTAGGCGGCCTGGCCGGTGTCCTCCAGGGAGTACACCTTCGACAGGGTCGGGTGGATCTTGCCCTTGGCGATGAGGCGGTTGGCCTCCCAGGCCTCGCGGTAGTTGGCGAAGTGGGAGCCGATGATCCGCTTGAGCGACATCCACAGGTAGCGGTTGTCGTACTCGTGCATGTAGCCCGAGGTCGAGGCGCAGGTGGTGATGGTGCCGCCCTTGCGGGTGACGAAGACGCTCGCGCCGAAGGTCTCGCGGCCGGGGTGCTCGAAGACGATGTCGATGTCCTCGCCGCCGGTGAGCTCGCGGATGCGCTTGCCGAAGCGCTTCCACTCCTTCGGGTCCTGGGTGTGCTCGTCCTTCCAGAACTTGTAGCCCTCGGCGTTGCGGTCGATGATCGACTCGGCGCCCATCGAGCGGCAGATGTCCGCCTTCTGCTCGCTGGAGACGACACAGATCGGGTTGGCGCCGCCGGCCAGCGCGAACTGCGTGGCGTAGGAGCCGAGTCCGCCGCTCGCGCCCCAGATGAGGACGTTGTCGCCCTGCTTCATGCCGGCGCCGTTGCGGGACACCAGCTGCCGGTAGGCGGTGGAGTTGACCAGGCCCGGGGCGGCGGCCTCCTCCCAGCTCAGGTGGTCCGGCTTCGGCATCAGCTGGTTGGACTTGACGAGCGCGATCTCGGCGAGGCCGCCGAAGTTGGTCTCGAAGCCCCAGATGCGCTGCTCGGGGTCGAGCATCGTGTCGTTGTGGCCGTCCGAGGACTCCAGCTCGACGGAGAGGCAGTGGGCGACGACCTCGTCGCCCGGCTTCCAGGCGTTGACACCCGGGCCGGTGCGCAGGACGACGCCCGCGAGGTCGGAGCCGATGATGTGGTACGGCAGGTCGTGGCGCTTGGCCAGCTCGTTGGTACGGCCGTAGCGCTCCAGGAACCCGAAGGTGGACAGCGGCTCGAAGATCGAGGTCCACACCGAGTTGTAGTTGACCGAGGAGGCCATGACGGCCACCAGGGCCTCTCCGGGGCCCAGTTCGGGCACCGGCACCTCGTCGAGGTGGATCGACTTGCGCGGGTCCTTGTCGCGGGTCTGCAGGCCCGCGAACATCTCCGTCTCGTCCTTGTGCACGGTGATCGCACGGTACGACTCGGGGAGCGGCAGGGCGGCGAAGTCGGCGGACGTGGCGTCCTTCGACTGGATCGCGTCCAGGATGTCCTTCACGGTCACGGTGTTGCCTCCGGCGGTGAGCGCCCTGAGGGAGGGGCGCTGAGGGTTCGTCGGTGCTGCGATGAGTGCTGCTGAGGGTTTTGGGGTGTGCCGTCGGTTCGGCTCGGTGGTGCTTCGGCAGCGCTTTGTGGCGCGGGAGGTTGCCTGTGACGCAGGCGTCCGGGCGCGCGGGCCGTGGGCCTTTGGGGACAGCCGGCGAACGAAAGGTCTCTGCTCGCCGGCCGCCCGGACTCCTTCAACGTATGACACCGCGTGTCAGGTGACAAGGCACTGAGTGCCAGAACTTGGCCTCAGATGAAATCTTTACGTAACAAATGAGCGATGATCGATCGAACGGGCCCTGAAATCTGCTGGAAAACGGCCTCTGACATGCCAAAACGGCCACCCGGTCGGGTGGCCGTTGTCACAGGGCGGACGGGCCGGAAGGGCGCCGGAAGCGGGCTCAGCGCTCCTTCAGCGCCTCCTCGATGGTCCGCATGACCTCGTCCAGCGGGGCGTCGGTGCGGGCGACCGTGACGAGTACCTCGCCGTGCGCCGAGACCGTGGCGGGGGCGGTGGCGGCCGGCTTGGGGGCCGAGCTCCGTCCGGCGCCGATGCCGGTGCCGAAGGTCTTGCGCACGATCGCGAAGGCGTGGTCGAGTTGCGCCTCCACGTCCCCCTGGCCGCCCGCCCGCAGCCAGCGCCTGAGGACGTGGTTGTGGGCGGTGACGACCGCGGAGGCGGCCACCTCGGCCAGCAACGGGTCGTCGTTGGCGTCGTCGGCGTGCGCGTGCTCGTCGAAGTGGCCGAGGAGATAGCGGGTGAACAGGCGCTCGTAGCGGGCGACCGACGCGATCTCGGCCTCCCGCAGCGTAGGCACCTCGCGGGTGAGCTTGTAGCGGGCGACCGAGATCTCCGGCCGGGCCGCGTACATCTTCATGACTTCCTTGATGCCGCGGCACACGGTGTCGAGCGGGTGCTCGTGCGCGGGGGCGGCGTTGAGGACCGCCTCGGCGCGGATCAGCGTGTCGTCGTGGTCCGGGAAGATCGCCTCTTCCTTGGAGCGGAAGTGGCGGAAGAAGGTGCGGCGGGCGACCCCGGCGGCGGCCGCGATCTCGTCGACGGTGGTCGCCTCGTACCCCTTGGTCGCGAACAGTTCCATGGCTGCGGCCGCCAGTTCTCGGCGCATCTTGAGCCGCTGGGCGGCGGCGCGACTGCCTGCGGCACTTTCCGGCGCGTCGGGCGTAGCTGGTGTACGTGAGGACTTGGCGGGCTGGGACATGACCCGAACGTACTGCATGTGCGCAGTTCGGTGCGCGGGTGAGGGGTTTCCCCCGCCCGGGGGGCTGACCCCGCCCCAGGAGGGCGGGGGTGTGTCCACGGGGCCGAGCAGTCCGCCCCAGTCCGTCTCCGCGGGGGACCAGTCGCCGGCGCCGTCAGCGGCGGGCATACTCGCGGAAGCCGCGGCCGGTCTTGCGGCCGAGGCAGCCCGCGGCCACCAGGTGCTCCAGCAGCGGGGCCGGGGCCAGGCCGGGGTCGCGGAACTCGCGGTGCAAGACCTTCTCGATGGCCAGCGAGACGTCCAGGCCGACCACGTCGAGCAGCTCGAAGGGCCCCATCGGGTAGCCGCCGCCGAGCCTCATCGCCGCGTCGATGTCGTCCAGGGACGCGTAGTGCTCCTCGACCATCTTGATCGCGTTGTTCAGGTACGGGAACAGCAGCGCGTTCACGATGAAGCCGGCGCGGTCGCCGCAGTCCACCGCGTGCTTCTTGATCTTCGCGCAGACCTCGCGGACGGTCGCGTGGACGTCGTCCGCCGTCAGCACCGTCCGCACGACCTCCACCAGCTTCATCGCCGGGGCCGGGTTGAAGAAGTGCATGCCGATCACGTCCTGCGGGCGCGAGGTGGCGCGGGCACAGGCGACGACGGGCAGCGAGGAGGTGGTGGTGGCGAGCACCGCGCCGGGCTTGCAGACCTTGTCCAGCGTGGTGAACAGCTGCCGCTTGATCTCCAGGTCCTCGGCGATCGCCTCGACGGCCAGGTCGACCTCGGCGAAGGCGTCGTAGGAGCCGGCCGGGGTGATCCGGTCCAGGATCTGGGCCGCGGCCTCGGCGGTCAGCCGGCCCTTGTCGACGGAACGCGAAAGCGACTTGCCGATCCGGGCCTTGGCGGTCTGCGCCTTCTCCTCGCTGCGGGCGGCCAGGACGACCTCGTAACCCGCCTTGGCGAACACCTCGGCGATGCCGGAGGCCATGGTGCCGGAGCCGGCGACGCCCACCGAGCGGACCTCGCGCCCCTGGACCGCGGAGCCGTCCGCCGCCGGGGTCAGCGCGTCCGGCACGACCGTGTCGCTGCCCGGAGTCGCGTAGGTGTAGAAGCCGCGCCCGGACTTGCGGCCGGTCAGGCCCGCCTCGCTGAGCTGCTTCAGGATCGGCGCCGGGGCGTGCAGCCGGTCGCGGGACTCGGCGTACATGGCTTCCAGGACCGTACGCGCGGTGTCGATGCCGATCAGGTCCAGCAGCGCGAGCGGGCCCATCGGCAGGCCGCAGCCGAGCCGCATCGCGGCGTCGATGTCCTCGCGGGAGGCGTACCGGGCCTCGTACATCGCGGCGGCCTGGTTGAGGTAGCCGAACAGCAGGCCGTCCGCGACGAATCCGGGGCGGTCGCCGACCGCGACCGGCTCCTTGCCCAGCTCGATCGCGAGGTCCGTGACCGCGGCGACGGCCTGCGGCGCGGTCAGCACCGAGGAGACCACCTCGACCAGCTTCATCGCCGGGGCCGGGTTGAAGAAGTGCAGGCCGAGCACCCGCTCGGGGTGGGCCGAGTCGGCGGCGAGGCGGGTGACGGAGAGCGCGTTGGTGCCGGTCGCGAGGATCGTCTCCGGGCGGACGACGCCGTCCAGCGCACGGAAGATCTGCTGCTTGATCTCGTACGACTCCGGAGCCACCTCGATGACGAGGTCGGCGTCGGCCGCCGCGGCGAGGTCGGTGCCGGTGCGGACCCGGGCGAGGGCCTCGGCACGCTCCTGTTCGGTGAGCCGGCCGCGCTCGACGCAACGGGCGGTGGAGGCCTCCAGGGCGGCGAGCGACCGCGCGGCCTGGACCTCGCTGACGTCGATGCCGATCACCTCGCGGCCGGCCTTCGCGAGGACCTCGGTGATACCGGTGCCCATGGTGCCGAGGCCCACGACGGCGATCGTCTTGAGGGGCAGAGAGGTACCGGACTGGGGGGACAGGGGAGTGGCCATCGCGGGACTCCAGGAATGAGGGTGACGACGAGGAACGCACCGGGTGCGCCGAGGGGCGCACCGCGGAGCGGAAAGGAGTGCGGGTGTTGCCGGGCTGCAAGCGCACACGCCCGGTGCCTGCCGGTGCCGCGGGCGTGCACACGCCCACGAGCGGCAGCGGATCCGACCGGCCCTGTCCCGGAGCCGGGTCGTGCTGCGGTACACGTACGTACCGAACCGACTTCCCCCACCCCGCAAGGGAGGGGGAGTGCCCCGACGACGGCCGCGTCACCAAACCGTCGTCGGCGGAAGCGCGAGTGGGTAACTCGCTCGTCTGAGCTTAACCCGCGAGTAACGAGCGCGCCAGACCTCAGCCCGCACCGGACTTTGTGATGTGGCTCCCTCGGCCCCCGCCACCCGCCTACGCTGGATTTCGTGGACGAAGAGTTGCGATCACTCACGGAGCGCATACGGCAGGAGTCGCGCGGCGCGGCGGCGTTCGACCGGCTGCTGGCGACCGAGGACCACGACGAACTCGCGGAGGTGCTCACCGCGCCCGGGCAGCCGCTGTGGGCCAGGGAGCTGGCCGCGTTCCGGCTGGGCCTCACCGGCGACCGGCGCGCCTTCGAGTCCCTGGTGCTCCTTCTCAACCACCGCGACCCGCCGCGCTGCGCCTCCGCCGCCTACGCCCTCGCCCGCCTGGGCGACCCCCGCACGGCCCGCGCGGCCGCCGCGCTCGCCACCAACGAACTCCGCGTGGCCTACGCCCTGCACCCGGTCCGCCTCCTGGCCGACCTGCGTGCCCCCGAGTCCGTGCCCGCCCTGATCACCACGCTGGAACGCCGCCTGCGCCCGCACGACCCCTACCGCCGGGTGGCCCTGGCCTGCGTACAGGGCCTCGGCATCCTCGGCGACGCGCGCGCCCGGCGGGTCCTGACCGAGGCCCTGGCCCATCCGGCCCTGGCGGAGGCGGCGGTGCACGCGCTGGCACGCATCCCGCAGCAGACGGAGCTGAGGTGACCGCCGGTCGGGCCGGGAGGGTGCGGGGTGCGCAACCCGGCCGTGCGGGCGGGCCGTTCCCCGGTGAGCCGTGCGGGCGGGCCGTTCCCCGGTGAGCCGCGCGGCGGCGCCGGTCGGCGCTCCGGACCCGAGGCCCCGCCGCACCGGTCCGGGACGCCGGCCGGCAGACCTCGGTCCGGCCCCCTGTCCGGTCAGTCGCCCACCACCGCGAGCGCCTCGATCTCCATCAGGAACTCCGGTGCCACCAGCGCGGCCACCTGTACCGCGGAGGCCGCCGGAAGGCGGTCGTCGGGTATGTGCGCGGCGCGGGCCGCGCGGATCGCGGGGAGGTGGGCCGTGTCGGTGACGAAGTACGTCAGCTTGACGACGTGTTCGAAACCGGCGCCGGCGGCGGCCAGGCAGCGCTTCAGGTTCTCGAACACCTGGCGGGCCTGGGCCGCGGGGTCGCCCTCGCCGACCAGCTTGCCCTGTTCGTCCAGGGCGAGTTGGCCGGAGACGGCGACGAAGCGACCGCTCGCCGAGACGACATGGCTGTACTGGGCCGCGGGAGCCACGCCGTCGGGGGCGGCGATCCGGGTCGGTTCACTCATGGCCCCATGATGGACCAGCCCACTGACAACGCCTCGAAGGGCGGTGACGCGAAGGGCCGCAGGATCAGGTGGGCCCGGAGCCGGGGGGGAGCGTCAACGCCGAGTCCGTGTGGAGCGTCAGGCGCACCGGTACGAACGTGGTGGCGTCCACCGGCGACTGCCCGGTGCCGGAAGCGCGGGCATAGCGCGGATGCGCGCCTCCGCTGATCTGCCAGCGGATGCGGTGACCGACGGGGAAGCGATGGGCGGTGGCGCTCATCGGCACGGTGATCCGCGAGGGCGTGCCTTCGGCCGTCCGCACCCGGCCCAGTCCGTCACAGATGTTGACGGAGCGGCCCTGTGCGTCCACGTCGCACAGGCGGGTGAAGACGTCGGCGTACCCGGTGTCCGTGGAGATGCTCAGCCGTGCGGAGACCGGGCCCAGGATGTCCACGGGCTCGGTCAGCGGAGGGCCGGTGAACGTCAGGACGTCGTCCCGGGCCTCCAGTCCGCTGTTGTCCCGGGGACCGGCGGTGCGCGAGAGCAGCGGGCCGCCGAGGGACGGGGTGGGATCGGCCGGGTCGTAGCGGAACGACGCCAGCGGTGCGCGGTCCGTCGGGGCCAGCTCGGTGAGATGCCCGTCCGGGGTGGGGTACCACGAGGTGGCGGCGCCGGCCGGCGGCCAGGCGTCCAGGTCCCGCCAGGCGTTCTCGCCGCCGACGTGCACGCGCACCGCGGTGGGACGCAGTCCGCAGGGGTCGGCGTGCAGGTGGGCGCGCAGCCAGGCGAGGCTCTCGGCGAACACCTGCGGCCATCCCCGCTGCAGGGCGGAGGTGTGCGTCCAGGGACCGACGAGCAGGGCGGTCTCGCACCCGGCCCGACGCAGCCGGTCGTACTGCTCGAAGGTCTGGTCGGCCAGGGCGTCGTGCCATCCGGTGATCAGGGCTGTGGGCACACGGAGCCGGTCCGCCGCCTGCGCCGTCGACGCCCCGTGCCAGTAGGCGTCCTCGGCGTCCGGATGGGACATCACGTCCTCCAGCCAGGGCACTTCGCCCCCGAGGGCGGACCCGTACGCACCGCGCAGGGGCTGCGCGGTGGTGACGGCGCGCAGGCGGCGCTGCAGACGCAGTGTCGCCCGCAGGAACGGGGCCACGCCCTGGTGCTGGTAGGTCATGCCCACGCCGACGGCGAGGGCGTTCTCCAGGCGCAGCGCGCCGTCCGTGTGGAAGAGGGCACAGGGGTCGTGCAGGCCCACCTGTACCACCATGGCCTTCAGTTCCGGCGGCGGCTCCAGGGCGAGGGCCCACTGCACATAGCCCAGATAGCTGGGGCCCACGGTCCCCAGTGTCCCGTCGAACCAGGGTCGCCCGCGCAGCCAGGACACCGTGGCCCGGCCGTCGGCCGCCTCGTTGCGCCACAGGTCGAACGCACCGCCCGAACCGCCGGTGCCGCGGCAGCTCTGCAGGACGACGTGGAAGCCCTGTTCGGCGAAGAGCAGGCCGTACATGGGGGACCACGGCAGGCCTCGGCCGTAGGGCGAGCGGACCAGGAGCGTGGGGAAGTCGCCCTCCGCACGCGGGAAGTAGTGGTCGGTGACCAACGGGCTGCCGTCGGCGGCCGGCACCACCAGACCCGGCTCCCATCCGGCCTCGTACCGCTTCGCCGGCAGCCCCCGCCAGGTCGCCCTCATCATCCGTGCGGACAGCGGTGGCCTTCCGGCGGGCGGCGCCCAGGCCGGTCCGGTCACCGCGTCGGGTGTGCGTGACGGCATCGTTCCCCTCCTCTATTCCGTACGGTGTACTAGAATAGAGGATGCTTGGATGACCTCCGCAAGAGCCGCCTCGTCGAGCAGGGGAAGGAGCGCGAGACCGTGCCCCAGGACAGGGGGTCCGGCGCCGTGGGCGTCGACCCCGAACAGCTCTGGCTGCGCCCCGCCGAGCACCGCAGGGGGCGCAGGCCCTCCTTCAGCCGGGAGGCCATCGCCGCGGCCGCGGCCGCCCTGGCCGACGCCGAGGGACTCGAAGCGGTCACCATGCGGCGGGTGGCCGCCGAGGTCGGAGCCGGAGTCATGTCGCTCTACAGCTACGCCCCGGACAAGGAGACCCTGCTGGAGCTGATGATCGACCACGTCAGCGGCGAACTGGCGGTCACGGATCCGCCCAGCGGCGACTGGCGTGCCGATCTGAAGGCCGTCGCCCGCCTGCAGCGCGCCCACATGCTGCGCCACCCCTGGCTGCCCGCCGCCCTGTCCACCCGGCGCGTCCCGGGCCCCCGCACGCTGGCCTTCCTGGAACACGCGCTCGCCGTCCTGCGGCCCACCGGACTGGACGGCGCGGCGAAACTGGAGGTCTTCGCCCAGCTCACCGCCTTCGTGGCCGGACACGTCGCCCACGAGACCGCACAGGCCGCGGTCTCGCGTTCCCCGGACCGGGCCGCGGCCGAGGCCCGCTACCTCGCCGCGGTCGCCGCCGACGGCCGCCACCCGGAACTCGCCGAAGCCCTCTCCGCCCCTGGACGCCCCCTCACCCCCGAAGCCACCTTCACCCGGTTCCTCAACCGCCTGATCGACGGCCTCGACACCGACTGACGCCCGCGCCCGCACCCGTGACCGCGCCCGCACTCGTGACCGCGCCCACGACCCGTGACCGTTCCCCGCCGGTGACCGTGCCCGGCCCGCGGGCCGGGCCGGCGACCGGCGGGGCCGGCGAGCGGATCTAGCGGAAGCCCAGCAAAGCGTGCAGGGTCGCGCCCGGCGAGGCGGTCGACACCGCCTTCGCCGGAGCCACCGGCTTCGGGTCGGGGGACTTCGCGCAGACCGCGTCGGCGACCCCCGGACCCCGCGGGACCCTGCCGTCCGTCAGATACGCGGCCAGGTACCCGTCCAGGCAGGCGTTGCCGGCCAGGGTGATGCCGTGGTTGCCGCCGCCCTGCTCGACCACCAGGCTGGAGCCGGCGAGCAGCCGGTGGACCGTGACACCGCCGGGGTACGGCGTGGCCGCGTCGTCGGTCGCCTGGAAGAGCAGCGCCGGCGGCAGCTCGGCGTTGGCGACGTCCACCGGCTTCCGCTTCGCCGTCGGCCAGAACGCGCACGGCGCGTTGTACCAGACGTTGTTCCACGCCATGAAGGGCGCCTTGGCGTACACCGCCCAGGCGTCGGAGTGCCACTGCTGCCAGTCGGCGGGCCAGGAGGTGTCCCGGCACTGCACCGCCGAGTAGACGCTGTAGCCGTTGTCGCCCGGGCCGTCCACGGCACCCAGGTTCTCGTACGCCTCCACCAGCGGCCCGGTCTTCCCGTCGTGCACGTACGCCGCGAACGCCTCGGCGAGGTAGGGCCAGTAGCCGTTGTAGTAGCCGCCGGGGATGAAGGTGTCCTCCAGCTCCGAGGCGCCCACCGCGCCGTCGGCCGGCTTCTTCGCGAGGGCCGTCCGCATCGCGTACCACTGGGCCTCGACCTTCTGCGGGTCCCTGCCGAGGTGGTAGGCCGAGTCGTACCGGGCGATCCAGGCCATCAGGGCGCGGTGGCGGTCGTCGAAGGCGTAGTCCTGGCCGAGGTTGTCCTCGTACCAGACGCCGGTCGGGTCGACGATCGAGTCGAGCACCAGGCGGCGGACCCGCTCCGGGTACAGCCTCGCGTACACCGCGCCCAGGTAGGTGCCGTAGGAGTACCCGAAGTAGCTGATCTCCGGCGCGCCGAGTGCGGCGCGGACCAGGTCCATGTCGCGCGCCGCGCTGACCGTGTCGACGTACGGCAGCACGTCGGCGTACTTGCGGTCGCAGGCGGCGGCGAAGGACTGCGCGCGCGCGAGGTTCGTCCGCTCCAGCGCGGCCGTGGCGGGCACGGTGTCCGGGCGCACCGTCTTGAAGTGGCCGGGCGAGCAGTCCAGGGCCGGGCTGCTCGCGCCGACCCCGCGCGGGTCGAAGCCGATGACGTCGTACTGCGCCGACACGTTCCGCGGCAGTGCCGAGGCGACGAATCCGGCGAGGTCCAGGCCGCTGCCGCCGGGCCCGCCGGGATTCACCAGCAGGGGGCCCTGGGAGGCCGGCGCGGTGTGCGGGACGCGCGAGAGGGCGAGCGTGATCTGCCGGCCCGACGGGTTCGCGTGGTCCAGCGGCACCTTCAGGGAGGCGCACTGGAGCGTCGGATAGTCGTCGGTGCCGCACTTCTTCCAGGCGAGCCGCGCGGCGGGGGCGGCCGGGGCCGCCTGCGCGGCCAGGCCCGTGACCGAGCCCGCCAGCACGGCGGCGGCTGCGCACAGCGCGGCTGCGCGTGTTCTCATGCGTCCTCCCGGGACGGAGGTTTCGGCGGACCACGACGGTCGTGTCTCTCGCCGGATCGTCCCGGAATCAGGGCTCTGAAGAACGCTTTATAGACATAGTTGACCCGTTTGGGGTGCGCGAAGCCCTCGAACGCTCCCACCGGAGGGCGGTCGACGCGCTCACAGGAGCGTGAGCTGGGTCGGCTCGGACACCTCGGCGGGCTCCGCCGGGCGGATCCGGCGGGCCGGCCCGCCGCGCGCGGGCCCGATGCCGTACTCCTGCGCCAGCTCGTGCACCTGACGGGTGATCCGGCGCTGGTACCACTTGGGTGCGTAGGCGCCCTGCGCGTACAGCCGCTCGTAGCGCCGCACCAGATGCGGATGGTGCCGGGTGAGCCAGGCCATGAACCACTCCCGCGCGCCGGGGCGCAGATGCAGCGTGAGCGGGGTCACCGAGGTGGCCCCGGCCGCCGCTATCTCCCTCACCGTGGCGCGCAGTTGGTCCGGATGGTCACCGAGGAACGGGATCACCGGCGCCATCAGCACCCCGCAGCCGATCCCGTGTTCGCCCAGCGTGCGCACGACGTCCAGCCGGCGCTCGGGCGCGGGCGTGCCCGGCTCCACCGTGCGCCACAGCTCGGGGTCGAGGAAGCCGACCGAGACCGAGATGCCCACGTCCGTCACCTCGGCCGCCCGGACCAGCAGGTCCAGGTCGCGCAGGATCAGGGTGCCCTTGGTGAGGACCGAGAACGGGTTGGCGTGCTCGGTCAGGGCGTCGATGATCCCCGGCATCAGCCGGTAGCGGCCCTCCGCGCGCTGGTAGCAGTCGACGTTCGTGCCCATCGCCACGTGATCGCCCTGCCAGCGGCGGGAGGCCAGCTGGCGGCGCAGCACCTCGGGCGCGTTCACCTTGACGACGATCTGGGTGTCGAAGCCGATGCCGGTGTCGAGGTCCAGATAGCCGTGCGTCTTCCTCGCGAAGCAGTACACGCACGCGTGCGTGCAGCCGCGGTAGGGGTTCACGGTCCACTCGAACGGCATGCGCGAGGCGCCCGGCACCCGGTTCAGCACCGAGCGCGCCCGGACCTCGTGGAAGGTGATCCCGCGGAATTCGGGCGTGTCGAAGGTGCGGCTGACCACGGCTTCCGCGCCGAACAGCGCCGCATCGGCGGCCCGGCCGTGCTCGGCGCCCTCCCGGGACGCCCCGGACTCGACGGTGAGGTTCTCCCAGCGCATGACGCCTCCTCGGTAGCACTGGCCACAGAATAGAACATGTGTTCCCATGATCGTGCGACCTGGGCCGACGACCCGGTGCACGCGTGACGGCACCCCCCCGATTTGGGTGGCCGGGCACCGGGGTGGTTGGCTTTCCCCAACCCCGAGCAACCAGGTCCTGGAGGAACGCAATGGCGCAGGTCGAGGCCACTACGGAGCGGGTCGTCGCGGCGGACGCGGAGAAGGTGTTCGACGCCCTCGCCGACTACCGCGGCACGCGGCAGAAGCTGCTGCCCGAGCACTTCAGCGAGTACGAGGTCCGCGAGGGCGGCGACGGCGAGGGCACGCTCGTCCACTGGAAGCTCCAGGCCACCAGCAAGCGGGTGCGCGACTGCCTGCTGGAGGTCAGCGAGCCCACCGACGGTGAGCTGGTCGAGCGGGACCGCAACTCCTCCATGGTCACCACCTGGCGCGTCACCCCCGCCGGTGAGGGGAGGTCCCGGGTCGTCGTCACCACCACCTGGAAGGGCGCCAGCGGCATCGGCGGCTTCTTCGAGAAGACCTTCGCCCCCAAGGGCCTCGGCCGGATCTACGACGCCGTGCTCGCCAGGCTGGCCGCCGAGGTCGAGAAGTAGACCCGAACCTCTGGACGGTGAAGGGGGGTTGAACCCGGGCGCCCCCTTCACCGGTTCGAGTGGACCTCCCGGTCGCCCCGAACCATGCCGTAACTCACCGAAGTTGTTCGCAGTTGTCGCCTTAGGCGGGAAATGTGAGCAGGTGCGATGAGGGGAGCGGTACGTGGGCGGGACGACTCTGATGCGGGACGAGCCGCTCACGGCGCCTGGCGGAGCACCCGAGGCCCCACCCGCCGAGGCCGCCCGTCTCGGCCCGCGCCGCGTGCGGCTCGTGTTCTCCGGGCTGATGCTGGCCCTGCTGCTCGCGGCCCTCGACCAGATGATCGTCGCGACCGCGCTGCCGAAGGTCGTCGGCGAACTGCACGGCCTGGACCGGATGTCCTGGGCGATCACCGCCTATCTGCTCACCTCCACCATCGGCCTGCCGCTCTACGGCAAGCTCGGCGACCTCGCCGGCCGCAAGGGCGTCTTCCAGTTCGCCATCGCCGTCTTCGTCGTCGGCTCCGCGCTCGCCGGCCGGTCGCGTTCGATGGACCAGCTGATCGCCTTCCGCGCGCTCCAGGGCGTCGGCGCGGGCGGCCTCATGATCGGCGTGCAGGCGATCATCGCCGACATCGTGCCGCCCCGGCAGCGCGGCCGCTACATGGGCCTGATCGGCGCCGCCTTCGGTCTCGCCTCCGTCGCCGGGCCGCTGCTCGGCGGCTACTTCACCGACCACCTCTCCTGGCGCTGGTGCTTCTACGTCAACGTCCCCCTCGGCCTGGTCACCCTCGCCGTCGTCACCCTCGTCCTGAAACTGCCGAAGCCGCCCCGCCGCGGCCGCCGCGGTGGCTTCGACGTCCTCGGCGCGCTGCTGCTCGCCGCCGCCTCCACCTGCCTGGTGCTGCTGACGAGTTGGGGCGGCACCGAGTACGCCTGGGACTCGCGGCGGATCACCGGCCTCGGCGCCGGCGCGCTCGCCGCCGTCGTGCTCTTCCTCGTCGCCGAACGCTTCGCCGTCGAACCGCTCATCCCGCTGCGTCTGTTCCGCGACTCCGTCTTCAACGTCAGCGGCCTGGTGGGCCTCGTGACCGGTGTCGCCCTGTTCGGCGCCGCCAGCTATCTGCCGACCTTCCTGCAGATGGTCGACGGGGCCAGCGCCACCGGGTCCGGGCTGCTGATGCTGCCCATGATGGCCGGGATCGTCGGCGCCTCCGTCGTCGGCGGGCAGCTCATCAGCCACACCGGCCGCTACAAGATCTACCCCGTGCTCGGCGGCGCCGTCTCGGCCGTCGGCATGTGGCTGCTCTCCCGCCTCCAAGTGGACACCCCCCGGCCGCACTACAGCGTCTGGATGGCGGTCCTCGGCGTCGGCCTCGGCATGGTGATGCCCGTGCTCGTCCTCGCCGTGCAGAACTCCGTACGGCCCGCCGACCTCGGCACCGCCACCAGCGCCAACAACTACTTCCGGCAGATCGGCGGCAGCGTCGGCGCCGCGGTCTTCGGCACCCTCTTCGCGGACCGCCTCGGCGACGCCCTGCGCAGGGAGCTGCCGCCGCGCACCGGCGCCCGGCTGCCCGACCCCGACTCCCTCACCCCGCAGCTCGTCCACGCACTGCCCCCGGCCCTGCGCGACGCCTACATCCGCGCCTACGCCGACGCGATGCCCCGGATCTTCCTCTACCTCGTCCCGGTGCTCGTCCTCGGTGTGCTCATCGCCTTCTTCCTCAAGGAGAAACCACTGGTGTCCCACCACACCGCCGAAACGGAGCCCGAGACCCTCAACGCCCCGATCCCGCAGGCCCGCCCCCAGCCCTCGGCCGCGGAGCCCGTCGCGCCCCGCTCGTCGTACGCGGGCGGAAGCCCCGTCTGCGGCACCGTGCAGCACTCCGACGGCACCGTGGTGCCCCGCGCGGCGCTCACGCTCATCGACGACGCCGGAGCGCAGATCGGCCGGGGCGCGAGCGGCGACGACGGGCGGTACGCGCTCAGCACGCCCGGCCCGGGGTCGTACGTGCTCATCGCCGCCGCCGGCGGACACCAGCCGCAGGCCGTCTCCGTCACCGTCGGCGAACGGCCGGTCGAGCTCGACGTCGTCCTCGGCGGCGCCGGGCGCCTCGCCGGCAGTGTGGTCACCGCCGACGGCACCCCCGTGCGCGACGCCACCGTCACCCTCACCAACGTGCACGGCGAGGTCGTCGCCGCCACCCGCAGCGGCCGTGAGGGCGGCTATGTCATCACCGAGCTGGTCGCCGGCGAGTACACCCTGGCCGCCGGCGCCCCCGCCTTCCGCCCGGCCGCCCTCCCGGTCACCGTGCAGGCCTCCCGGGAGACCCGGCAGGACGTCGAACTCGCGGGCGGCGCCGTGCTGAAGGGAACCGTCCGGGCGAGCGGCGGCCGACCCGTTCAGGACGCGCGCGTCACGCTCCTCGACGCCGCCGGGAACGTCGTCGACACCCTCACCACCGGAGCGGACGGAACGTACCGGTTCGTCGACCTCTCGTCCGGCGAGTACACCGTCATCGCCGCCGGTTACCCGCCGGTCGCCACCGTGCTCCAGGTCGCGGGCGGGGGCCGCACCGAACGGGACCTCCAGCTGGGCCACGAGGACTGACGGGACGAGGGGCGGGGCGCTCGCAGGGCGCTGAGCTGCGCGCCGGTGCGACCCGGTGAAACCAATTCCAGGATTGCCACACATCGCGACCGGCCGTCGCCGTACCGTAGTGGCGGGCGGCACAGATCATTTGCGTACAGCCGTGGGGAGAGAGGGCCTGGGCCATGGACCGTGGCAGCGATCGGGACACACCTCCCGGGAGCGGCGCCGGCGGCGCGGCGGCGGGCCGGATTCCGCTGGCCGTGGTCGTCGTCGACCGCGACGGCCTGGTTTCCCACTGGAGCAGCGGCGCCCGGCGCCTGTTCGGCGTGGGCAGGGAGGACGCCGTCGGGCATGCCGCGGCCGACCTCCTGCCCGTCTCCGGCGCCCTCCCCGAGGACCTGCGCGACGAGGTGATGCCGGACGCCTGCGCGGAGTACGGCGCGCTCGGCCCCGACCTGGAGGCCTCGCTCGGCGGGCACACCGCCTACGCCACCGCCGGCCGCGCCCGTCTCTTCCCGCACGCGCAGGAACCGGACGGCGAGCGGCTGGACGTGCTGTGGTGGGCCTACCCGCTGGTCGGCCCCGGCCCGTCCCGGCTGCTCGTGCTCGCCGCCGACGCCGCCCGGCTGCGCGACGAGCGCGGCTACGACGACGAGACCGCCGAACGCATCGCGCCCGGCTTCGCCCGCCACACCGAACTGCCCGCCTCCGAGGAACTGGAACGGCGGCTGCCCGAGATCCTGCCCAACATGGGCCCCGGACCGAGCGGCCGCATCGTCTCCCAGGTGCTCGAACTGGGCTATCCGGTGCTGGAGTTCAGCCAGTTCGACCGGGTGCCCGTCACCCCCTACTGGGGTGTGCCCCGCCGCCCCGGACGCCCGCGCGCCGAGGCCGTCGTACCGCGGCAGCAGCAGCGGCGGCCGGTGGCGGCCGTGATCCCGGAAGGCGCCGAGCAGGACCTGGAGTACGCCGCCGTGCGCGAGCGGCTGGAGTTCCTCAACGAGGTCAGCTCCGGCATCGGTTCCTCCCTCGACCTCGGCGCGACCATCCGTGAGGTCACCAGCGCGGCCGTGCCCCGGTTCGCGGACTTCGCCGGCACCCATCTGCGCGCGGCCGTCCTCGCGGGCGAGGGCTTCCCGGACGGCCCGCCCGACGCCCACACGGTGATGTTCCGGGTGTGGGTCGAGCACAACGACGAACCCGGCCGCTGGGACGACACCGTGCCGGTGGGCGAGTCCTTCGCCTTCCCCGAACACACCCCGTTCTACAAGTGCATGGTCACGGGCGAACCGGTCCTCATCCCGAGGGTGACCGAGGAGCTGGGCGACCGCATCTCCGGCGAGTTCGAGAAGCGTGACCTCAGGCCGCTCATCACCGGCCGTTCGCTGCTGATCGTCCCGCTCAAGGCCCGTAACGTCGTCCTCGGCTTCATGGTGCTGATGCGCCGCCCGGACCGCCCGGCGTTCGACGACATCGACCGCACCACCGGCGCCGAACTCGCCGCCCGCGCGGGCCTCGTGCTCGACAACGCCCGCATGTACACCTACCAGGAGAACGTCGCCGAGACCCTGCAGGACAGCATGCTCCCGCAGGTCAGCCCCCGCATGGCCGGCTGCGACATCGCCACCCGCTATCTGCCCGGCACCCGGCTCGGCCGGATCGGCGGCGACTGGTTCGACACCATCAAACTGCCCGGCTCGCGTACCGCCCTCGTCGTCGGCGACGTGATGGGGCACGGCCTCAACTCGGCCGCCATGATGGGTCAGTTGCGCACGGCCGTGCAGACCATGGCCACCATGGAGACACCGCCCGCCCAACTGCTGCGCAACCTCGACGACCTGGCCCGCAGGCTCGGCGACAACTACCTCGCCACCTGCCTGTACGCCGTCTACGACCCGATCCGCGGCGAGCTGCTCCTCGCCAACGCCGGACACATCCCGCCCGTCCTGGTCCGCGCCGAGGACGGCAGCAGCGAACTCCTCGACCTGCCCACCGGCGCCCCCATCGGCGTCGGCGGCGTCCCGTTCGAGGCCACCCGGGTCAGGGTCCGGCCCGGCGACCGGCTGGTGCTGTGCACCGACGGCCTGGTAGAGGTGCGCGGCTGCGACATCGGCGAGGGCCTCGCCGCGCTCTGCGAGTCCGCCGCACACCCCGCGGCCTCCATGGACGACGCCTGCGACACCATCATCCGCGCCCTGAACACGCGCGGCGGCCGCAAGGACGACGTGGCCCTGCTCATGGCCCGCCTCAACGGCATCCCCGACGACCATGTCGCCGAGTGGCGGTTCGACGCCGACCCCCGTGAGGTCGCCCGGGCTCGCCGCGAGGTCCGCGCACAGCTCCTCGGATGGGGGCTGCCGCAGGCCGTGGAGACCGCCGAACTGCTGGTCAGTGAGGTCGTCACCAATGCCGTCCGGCATGCCCAGAGCGAGCCCGTCGGACTGCGTGTGGTCCGCACCGACGCGCTGCTGTTCGAGGTCACCGACGACGAACCGGGCCTGCCGGCGATGCTCAGCGCCGGCCCCGGCGACGAGTCGGGCCGCGGCCTGCGCGTGGTCAGCCGGCTGGCCCGGGAGTGGGGCGCCAGCGCCACCGGGCACCGCAAGACCGTGTGGTTCGAACAGGGCATCACCACCGCAGGAGGATGACGAGAGGGGGCGTGCGGCCTGCCGTCACGCGCCCCGGGGTGTCCGGCGTCCGCACTTCCGGTGAAGGTGGCCGCCCGCCCCTTGCCCCACCCCGGTCCCGCGCGATATTCCGATCACGGAACCGAACCGTGGGGAGATCGCGATGAACGTCTCGGACAAGTACCGGAGCAACTGGGAGAGTTACTGGAGCGAGACCTCCGACGACGCGGGCGAGGCGATCTGGGACTGCGACCCCGCCCTCTCCGCCGAACCGTACAGCGCCCTGCTGCTGCCCCACGCGGACCCGGCGCGCACCATCGTCGACCTCGGCTGCGGCAACGGCACCCAGACCCGCTACCTCGCCACCCGCTTCGCACGGGCCGTCGGCGTCGACCTCTCGCACGCCGCGGTCGAGCACGCCCGCCGCGCCACCCAGGACGGCGCCGTGGAGTTCCAGCAGCTCGACCTCACCGACGGGGACGCCGTACGCGCCCTGCACGAGCGGCTCGGCGACGCCAACGTCTTCATGCGGGCCGTCATCCACCAGAGCGAGCCCGGGGCGCGTCCCGCGATCGCCGCCGCCGTCGCCGAGATCATCGGCACCGAGGGCCGCGCGTTCGTCGTGGAACTCACCTCCGGCTCCCGGGACGTCCTGAAGCGCGCCACGTCCGAGCCGGGCGGTCCGGGACCCAAGCTGCAGCGCGTCTTCCACCACGGGCTCAAGCCCGCCGACGCCGACGACGCGGAGATCCCGCGGCTTCTCGGCGCGGCCGGACTGAAGGTCCTCGCCGAGGGCGACACAGCCCTGCCGCAGACCGAGTACCTGTCCGACGGCACCCGTATCGACCTGCCGGCCCACTGGTTCGTCCTCGCCGGCGCATAACCCCGCCCGAGGGGTCACCGGGGTGCGTGGGACCGCCGTCCCGCGCACCCCGCTTCCTTTTCAGCCAGGGCACGGACCCTGTCAGGTGGCATCGATAATCGTCTCTTTGGGATTCACAAAGCATTCATATGAGGTGAAATTCGGTCCACCATGGACGATTCGGGGCGCGCTGGCCCCTGACTCCGATAGAACGATCCTGTGGCCCCCGCGGCTCGCGACCTGCGGCGACCAAGGTCGCCCGGACATGCGTGCGACCGCCGAAGTCGTATGCGCAGGATGATTCCTGCCATCACCATATAAATGCCCTCTTGTGATGAACCATCCGGCGGGCAGACGATCCCTCCTCGTCAAGGCCCTACCAGCGAGGAGTTCTTCATGAGCGAGCGGTTGAGTCTCGGCCCGGATGCCGCACGGCAACTCGCCAACACGACCAAGACGACACCGCAGATGCGCGGCATCACGCCGCGCTATCTGCTGCGCGCGCTGCCCTGGGTGGACGTCGAGTCCGGCGTCTACCGGGTCAACCGGCGCCGTACGTACGTCCTGGGCGACGACCGCATCAGCACGACCGACGACACCACGCCGCGCGTCATCGCCGGCGACCTCCGCGAACTGCCGTACCTGCGCGAGGCGGACGACGCACTGCTGGAGGAGCTGGCCGGCGCGTTCACCCAGGTCTCCTTCGAGCCCGGAGAGGTGCTGGCCCAGGAAGGCGCCACGGCGGGCCGGTTATGGGTGATCGTGCACGGGCGCGCGGAGAAGCGCGCGACCGGCCAGTACGGCGCCGACGCGCTCCTCGACGTCATCGGCGACGGCCAGTTCTTCGACCTCGGCGCGTGGACCCGCGCCGAGGCCATGCCGTACCGGGTGCAGGCGCTGACCGCCGGCGTCGCCCTCTGCCTGGAGCGGGCGGAGCTCGCCCGGCTCGCCGAGCGCGACGAGCGCCTGCGCGGCGCGGTGGACGCGTACGTCGCCGGCGCCCACGTCATGGCCGGCGCCGAGGTTCCCGTCGACCTCACCGCGGGACACGACGGTGAGCCGGACCTGCCGGGGACGTTCGTCGACTACGAGGACGCGCCCCGCGAGTACCACATGACGCTCGCGCAGACCGTGCTGCGCGTGCACACACGAGTCTCCGACCTCTACAACGGACCGATCGACCAGACGCGGGCCCAGGCCAACCTCACCGTGCACGCCCTGCGCGAGCGGCAGGAGGCCCTGATGCTGTACCACCCGCAGGACGGGCTCTTCAACAACGTCGCCCCCGGGCAGCGCGTACAGACACGCACCGGTGCGCCGACCCCCGACGACCTGGACGAGCTGCTGACGCGGGTGTGGAAGCAGCCCGCGTACTTCCTCGCCCACCCGAAGGCGATCGCGGCGTTCGGCCGTGAATGTACGCGCCGGGGCGTGCCCCCGGTGATCGAGAGGCACTTCGGCAGCCCGCTGCTGACCTGGCGCGGGGTGCCGCTGCTGCCGTCGGACAAGGTGCGGTTCACCGGCGGCGCGGGCGTGGGGACGACCGAGATCCTGCTGATGCGGCTGGGCGAGGCGGAACAGGGCGTGGTGGGCCTGCGGCCGTCGACCGTGGCCGACGAGGTCGAGCCGGGCCTGGCGATGAAGAACATGGGCGTGGACCAGAAGGGCATCACGTCGTACCTGATGACGGCGTACTTCAACGCGGCGGTACTGGTGGAGGACGCGCTCGCGGTGCTCCAGAACGTCGAGGTGTCCAAGTACCATGACTACTCCTGACCTTGCCGGCACCACCGCCCTCACGGCGCCGCCCACTCCGGCTCAGGCCGCTCCGGGTCCGGCCGTTCCGGGCCCGACCGCCCCAGGTCCGACCGCCCCCGCTTCGGCCGTTCCGGGTCCGGCCGTTCCGGGTCCGGCCGTTCCGGGTCCGGCCGTTCCGGGTCCGGCCGTTCCGGATCCGGCCGTTCCGGATCCGGCCGTTCCGGATCCGGCCGTCCCGGGTCCGGCCGGGCTCCCCGGGTCTCCCGTGCCCACCGGCCAGGCCATGGCTCCCGCCGTGCTCCAGCCGCCCGGCGCCTGCCAGGGCTTCACGCCCGAACTGGCCCGCCGGGACGTACCGGTCCTGCACCGGGCGGTCAACGGCCACCCGCTGATCTGGCTGGACAACGGCGCCACCACACAGAAGCCCCGGCAGGTGATCGAGACGCTGGCGGCGTTCTACGCCTCCGCCAACTCCAACATCCACCGGGGCGCGCACACCATGGCGCGCGAGGCGACGGAGATGTACGAGGCGGGCCGGGCCGCGGTCGCACGGTTCCTGGGCGCGCCCTCGCCCGAGAGCATCGTCTTCGTCCGGGGCACGACCGAGGCGATCAACCTCGTCGCACAGAGCTGGGGGCGCGCGGGCCTCGGCCCCGGGGACGACATCCTGGTGCCGGTGCTCGAACACCACGCGAACATCGTGCCCTGGCAACGGGTCGCCCAGGAGACCCGGGCGCGCGTCGTGCCCGTACCCCTGCGGCCGGACGGCAGCATCGACCAGGACGCGTACGCCGACCTGCTCTCCATGCGCACCCGGCTCGTGGTCATCAGCCACGCCTCGAACGTCCTCGGCACCGTGCCGCCCGTGCGGGAGATGATCGCGCTGGCGCACCGCTACCGGGCGTTGGTCTTGGTGGACGGGGCACAGGCGGTGGCGCACTTCCCCGTCGACGTCACGGACCTGGACGCCGACTTCTACACCTTCTCCGGCCACAAGATCTACGCCCCCACGGGCATCGGCGCCCTGTACGCGAAGCCGGAGATCCTGCAGACCATGGCGCCGTGGCAGTCGGGCGGCAACATGATCGAGTCGGTCAGCTTCGGCCGGACCACGTACGCCCCGGTCCCTCACCGCTTCGAAGCCGGCACCGGCCATATCGCCGGCGTGATGGGGCTGGCGTCCGCCCTCGACTGGCTGACGGCCTTCGACCGCAAGGCGGTGGCGGACTACGAGACACAGCTGACCGCCTACGCGCAGCAGGCCCTGGCCACGATCCCGGGCCTGGAGCTGCTCGGTCCGGCGGCCGGGCGTATCGGCGTGCTGACCTTCACCCTGCCCGGCCACAGCGCGACCGAGATCGCCGACCGGCTGGACCGCGACGGCATCGCCGTCCGGGCCGGCCACCACTGCGCCCAGCCGGCCCTGGCCCACTACGGCCTCGAATCGGCGGCCCGCGCGTCGCTGGCGCTGTACAACACGAGGGAGGAGGTGGACCGGCTGGTGGCGTCGCTGCTGGAGCTGCAGGCCGCCTGAGACCGGGCGTTCGCCGGCCCCGGCCGGGGCCGGCGAACGCCCGGACCTCGTGTCCGCCTCGTAGGAACTTCCCGCGCCGACGCGTAACGTGAAGCACCATGAAGATCCTCATCAGTGCCGACATGGAGGGGGCCACGGGCGTCACCTGGCCGGCCGACGTGCTGCCGGGGACGCCGCAGTGGGAGCGGTGCCGGTCGATGTTCACCTCGGACGTGAACGCCGCCGCGCAGGGATTCTTCGACGGCGGCGCCGATCAGGTGGTCGTCAACGAGGCCCACTGGACCATGCGCAATCTGCTGCTGGAGCGGCTGGACGAGCGGGTCGAGATGCTCACCGGACGCCACAAGGCGCTGTCCATGGTGGAGGGCGTGCAGCACGGTGACGTGGACGGCATCGCGCTGGTCGGCTACCACGCGGGCGCAGGCATGGAGGGCGTGCTCGCCCACACCTACCTCGCCAACCAGATCACCGGGGTGTGGTTGAACGACGTCCGCGCCAGCGAGGGCCTGCTCAACGCGCACGTCGTCGCGGAGTACGGCGTCCCCGTCGTCCTCGTCACCGGTGACGACGTGGCCTGCGAGGACGCGCTCGGCTACGCGCCGGAAGCCCTGAAGGTCGCCGTCAAGGACCATGTGTCGCGGTACGCGGCGGTGTGCCGGACCCCCGCGCGTACCGCCGCCGACATCCGCGCCGCCGCCAAGGAGGCCGCCCGGCTGGCGGTACGGCACGCGCCCGTGGAGGCCGGGCCCTTCACCGTCGCCGTGGAGTTCGACGCGGAACATCTGGCGCAGGCCGCGACCGTCGTGCCCGGGGTCACCAGGATCGGGGAGCGGAAGGTGGCCTACACCAGCGCCACCATGTACGAGGGGATCAGGACGTTCAAGGCGGTCACCACGATCGTCTCCGCCGCCGTGGAGGAGCAGTATGGCTGACCAGCAGGCCGATGAGCTGGCCCTGGCCGAGGTCGTGGAGTTCACCTCCGGCCTGATCCGCATCGACACCACCAACCGCGGCGGCGGGGACTGCCGGGAGCGGCCCGCCGCCGAGTACGCGGCCGAGCGGCTGGCCGGTGCGGGCGTGGAGCCGCTGCTGCTGGAGCGCACACCGGGCCGTACCAACGTCGTCGCCCGCATCGAGGGCTCCGACCCGTCGGCCGACGCGCTGCTGGTCCACGGTCATCTCGACGTGGTGCCCGCCGAGGCCGCCGACTGGAGCGTCGACCCGTTCTCCGGCGAGATCCGCGACGGGGTGGTGTGGGGGCGGGGTGCCGTCGACATGAAGAACATGGACGCGATGATCCTCGCGGTCGTCCGCGGCTGGGCCCGGGCGGGCGTACGGCCGCGCCGGGACCTCGTCATCGCGTTCACCGCCGACGAGGAGGCCAGCGCCGAGGACGGCTCCGGCTTCCTCGCCGACGAGCATCCCGAGCTGTTCGAGGGCTGCACCGAGGCCATCGGCGAGTCGGGAGCGTTCACCTTCCACGACGGTGCCGGCCGGCAGATCTATCCGATCGCGGCGGGGGAGCGGGGCACCGCCTGGCTGAAGCTCACCGCGCGGGGCCGGGCCGGGCACGGCTCGAAGGTGAACAGGGAGAACGCGGTGACCCGGCTCGCCGCCGCCGTCACCCGGATCGGCGCGTACGAGTGGCCGCCGCGGCTGACCCCGACCGTCCGGGCCGCGCTCGCCCAACTCGCCGCCCTGTACGGCGTCGAGCCCGACTTCACGGACGTGGACCGGCTGCTGGAGAAGCTCGGCCCGGCGGCCGAGCTGGTGGAGGCGACCGTCCGCAACAGCGCCAACCCCACCATGCTGGACGCCGGTTACAAGCTGAACGTGATCCCCGGCGAGGCGGTCGCCTATGTGGACGGCCGCTATCTGGCGGGCGCCGAGGAGGAGTTCACCACCACCCTCGACCGGTTGACCGGCCCCGACGTGAGCTGGGAGTTCGCCCACCGCGAGGTGGCCCTGCAGGCGCCGGTGGACTCGCCGACGTTCGCGCGGATGCGGGCCGCCGTCGCCCGGTTCGCGCCCGACGGGCATGTGGTGCCGTACTGCATGTCGGGCGGCACGGACGCCAAGCAGTTCTCCCGGCTCGGCATCACCGGCTATGGTTTCGCCCCGCTGAAGCTGCCTGAAGGCCTCGACTACCAGGCGCTGTTCCACGGTGTGGACGAGCGTGTGCCCGTCGAGGCGCTGCACTTCGGCGTCCGGGTGCTCGACCGCTTCCTGCGGACGGTCTAGGGGATGGGGGACGCGGTGCGGACGTCGCCGTACGGATCATGGCCGTCGCCGGTCGACGCGGCGCTGGCCGCCGCGCACGACGGACAGCCGGAGTGGGTGGGTTTCGTCGGGGACGAGGTGTGGTGGACCGAGCCCCGGCCGGCGGAGGGCGGCCGCCGGGCGCTGGTGCGGCGCACGGCCGAGGGCACGGAGCAGGCCGTGCTGCCCGCGCCGTGGAACGTACGCAACCGGGTCATGGAGTACGGCGGCCGGCCCTGGACCGGGGCGGTGCGCGGCGGCGGAGCACTCCTCGTGTTCACGCACTTCGCCGACCAGCGGCTGTACCGGTACGAGCCCGGCGGCGAGCCGCGCCCGCTGACCCCGCTCTCCCCGGTCGGCGCCGGACTGCGCTGGGCCGACCCTCACCTGGACCTCGCGCGCGGCGAGGTGTGGTGCGTCCTGGAGGAGTTCACCGGGGACGGCCCCTCGGACGTACGGCGGGTCCTGGCGGCCGTACCGCTGGACGGCTCCGCCGCCGAGGACCGCTCCGCCGTGCGGGAACTGACCGACGGCCGCCACCGGTTCGTCACCGGGCCCCGTGTCGCCCCCGACGGCCGCCGGGCGGCGTGGCTCGGCTGGGACCATCCGCGCATGCCGTGGGACGGCACGGAACTGCTCGTCGGCGAGATCGCCGCCGACGGCACACTGCATACCGTCCACACGGTCGCCGGCGGGCCCGAGGAAGCGATCGCGCAGGCCGAATGGTCCACGGACAACCGTCTTCTGTATGCGAGCGACCGCAGCGGCTGGTGGAACCTGTACCGGGACGGCGCCCCGCTGTGCGAGCGCGAGGAGGAGTTCGCCGGCCCGCTGTGGAAGCCGGGCCTGCGCTGGTTCGCGCCGCTGGACAACGGCCTGGTCGCGGTCGTCCACGGTCGAGGGTCGACCGTACTCGGGATATTGGATACAGAATCCAGGGAGATCGTCGACGCCGCCGGACCGTGGACCGAGTTCGGCGCCACCCTCGCCGTCCACGGCGGGCGGGTCGTCGCCGTGGGCGCCAGCCCGCGCACCGGGTACGAGGTGGTCGAGCTGGACATCGCCACCGGCCGGGCCCGCGCCATCGGCGCCCGGCACCGGGACGCCGTCGACCCCGCCTACTACCCGGAGCCGCGCATCCGCACCTTCACCGGACCGGACGGCCGCGAGGTGCACGCCCACGTCTACCCGCCGCACCACCCCGAACGGACCGCGCCCGACGGCGACGCGCCCCCGTACGTCATCTGGGCGCACGGCGGCCCGACCGGCCGGGCGCCGCTCGTGCTGGACCTGGCCGTCGCCTACTTCACCTCCCGGGGCATCGGGGTCGCCGAGGTGAACTACGGCGGCTCCACCGGCTACGGCCGGGCCTACCGCGAGCGGCTGCGCGAGCAGTGGGGCGTGGTCGACGTCGAGGACTGCGCGGCCGTCGCCCGCGCCCTCGCCGAGGAGGGCACCGCCGACCCCGCCCGGCTCGCGATCCGCGGCGGCAGCGCCGGAGGCTGGACCACCGCCGTCTCCCTGACCACGACCGACGTCTACGCCTGCGGCACCATCGTCTACCCGATCCTCGACCTGGCCACCTGGGGCCCCGGCGAGACCCACGACTTCGAGTCCCGCTACCTGGAGTCGCTGATCGGACCGCTCGCCGAGGTGCCGGCCCGGTACGCCGAGCGGTCCCCGACCGCGCACGCCGACCGGCTCACCGTGCCGTTCCTGCTGCTCCAGGGCCTGGACGACGTGATCTGCCCGCCCGCCCAGTGCGAACGCTTCCTCGCCCGGATCGCGGGCCGGGACCTGCCGCACGCATTTATCACCTTCGAGGGGGAAGGACACGGGTTCCGCCGGGCCGATACGATGATCCGCGCCCTGGAGGCCGAAATCTCCCTGTACGCCCAGGTGTTCGGGCTGGACGTGCCCGGTGTCCCGAGACTGGAGCTGCACACGTGAAGGAACTGACGAGGCCCAGGCGGCTGGCCCCGGGCGCCCGGGTGGCCGTCGTCGCCACCAGCGGGGTGGTGCCCGAGGAGCGGCTCCAGGCGGGGCTCGACGTGCTGCGCGGCTGGGACCTCGACCCGGTGGTCGGCCCGCATGTCCTGGACCGGCACGCCGAGCTCGGGTATCTGGCCGGCACGGACGCCGACCGCGCCGCGGATCTGCAGAACGCCTGGTGCGACCCGGCCGTGGACGCGGTGCTGTGCGCCCGTGGCGGGTACGGGGCGCAGCGCATGGTCGACCTGCTGGACTGGGACGCCCTGCGGGCCGCCGGGCCGAAGGTCTTCGTCGGCTTCAGCGACGTCACCGTCCTGCACGAGGCCTTCGCCACCCGCCTCGGGCTCGCCACGTTGCACGGGCCGGTGGCGGCCGGCGTGGACTTCATCAAGAACGACCGGACCCAGGAGCATCTGCGGGCCACGCTCTTCGCCCCCGAGACCGTGCGCACCCTCGCCTCCGGCGGCACGGCCCTGGTGCCCGGCCGGGCCCGCGGGGTCACCCTGGGCGGCTGCCTGTGCCTGCTCGCCGCGGAACTGGGCACCCCGCACGCGCGTCCCTCCGCGGCCGGCGGGCTGCTGTGCCTGGAGGACGTGGGCGAGGAGACGTACCGGCTGGACCGGTACCTCACCCAGCTGCTGCGCGCCGGCTGGCTGGAGGAGGTGCGCGGGGTCCTGCTCGGATCCTGGCGGAACTGCTCCCGCTACGCGCATATACGGCCGTTGCTGGCCGACCGGCTCGGTGGGCTCGGTGTGCCGGTGGTCGAGGAGTTCGGCTTCGGCCACTGCGCGGGCGCGCTGACCATACCCTTCGGCGTCGCGGCCGAACTCGACGCGGAAGCCGCCACGTTGACGCTCGACGAGCCCGCGCTGCGCTGACCGCGCCCCCTGAATCCCCGCATCCCCGTCAAGCGACCACGTGCGCGTCGATCGACCCGCGCCTGACACGTGTCACAGCATGCCCTCGGCCAGACCTGCTGGCCGGTACCCGTGTGCCCCAGTGTGGAGGACCCCGTGCCCCGACGTGTGCCCCGACCGGTGCGCCGCCGCGCGTCCCGATCCCGTGCCGCCCTAGGACAAAAGGCCCTCGCCGCGCTCCTCGGCGCGGCCCTCGCCGCCCCCCTCGCGCTCACCGCCGGCCCGGCCCGCGCGAGCGGCCGGTACACCGTCACCCCGCTGAAGTTCACCGTCACGGCGGGCGGGCGCAGCTGTGCGGTCGACGCCGACCTGTACCGCCCCGCCGGGGTCGACCACGCCCACCCCGCACCCGCCGTCCTCGGCACCAACGGCTTCGGCGGCAGCAAGTCGGACGGCTCCACCGACGCCATCGGCAAGGTCTTCGCCGAACGCGGTTACGTCGCCCTCGTCTACTCCGGCCTCGGCTTCGGCCAGAGCGGCTGCCTGATCTCCATGGACGATCCCGGCATCGACGGCAGGGCCGCCTCCCGGCTGGTCGACTTCCTCGGCGGCAAGCGCGCCGCCGACGACGGGACCCCCGCCGACTTCGTCACCCTGGACGCCCCCGGCGACCCCCGCGTCGGCATGATCGGCGGATCCTACGGCGGCGCGATCCAGCTGGCCACCGCCTCCGCCGACCACCGCCTCGACGCCCTCGCCCCGCTCATCACGTGGAACGACCTCGCCTACGCGCTGGACCCGAACAACGCCGTCGGCGCCCCCCAGGTGCCCGGCGCGTTCAAGTGGCAGTGGACCAACGGCTTCTACCTGGCCGGGGAGAGCCAGCCGCTGACCGTCCCCAACCTCGATCCCTCCCGGATCAATTCGCTGGCCTGTCTGCACTTCGTCTCCGACGTCTGCGACACCGTACGCACCCTCAACTCCGGCAGCTACCCGGCCGATCGCACCGCACGGCTGCTCGCCTACGCCCGCAGCGTCTCCCCGGCGGCCTACCTCCGCGACGTCCGGGCGCCCACCCTGCTCGTCCAGGGGCAGGCCGACAGCCTGTTCAACCTCAACGAGGCGACCGCCAGTTACCGCACGCTCAAGGCCCAGGGCACCCCGGCCGCGCTCGTGTGGCAGTCCTGGGGCCACAGCGGCGGCATGACCGACCCCGCGCCCGGCGAACTCAACATGACCCAGGGCACCCTGGAGGCCAGCTACGTCGGCCGGCGCATCCTCGCCTGGTTCGACCACTACCTGAAGCAGGACCGCAGCGCCGGCACCGGTCCCGCCTTCGCCTACTACCGGGACTGGATCACCGACCCCGCCCACACCTACGCCACCGCCGACGGGGTCCCCGCCCTCAGCCGTACCCTTTACCTCTCCGGGGACGGCAAGCTCGTCGGCGACCGGGCCGAGGTGGCCCGCGGCAGCCGCGGCTACACCAACCGGGCGGTCCCCACGAGCCATTCCGAAAGCTCCCTGACCGGATCCGTCGGCCTGCCCGACCCGGCACCGTACGACACCGAGGGCACCTACCTCGCCTGGACCGGCGCGGCGCTCACCCGCGACCTCGACGTCGCCGGCGCCCCGCAGGCCACCCTCAGGGTCGTCTCCCCGGCGGCCGAGCGCACCCAGAACTCCGGCGACGCCGCCGACCGGCTGGTGCTGTTCGCCAAGTTGTACGACGTCGCGCCCGACGGCACCCAGACGCTGGTCCACCGGCTGGTCGCACCGGTCCGGGTGCCCGACGTGACCAAGAGCTTCACCGTCACCCTGCCGGGCATCGTGCACCGGTACGCGGCCGGGCACCGGCTGCGGTTCGTGATCGCGGCGAGCGACGACGCCTACTTCGGCAACCGGGGGATCAAGCCGGTGACCGTCGTCAGCGCGCCCGGGGACACCGGGGTGCTGCGACTGCCGGTCGTCGGCGGGTGAGCGGCCCGGGACGCGGCATCCGGCGGCGGGGCGGGCGGGGACGCCGTACGCTGGCCCGATGCCGCACACCGCACCCCACCACCTCGCCGAGGGCCCTCGCGTGGCGATCCGTCACTTCACCCCCGAGGACGGCCCCGAGTTCACCGCGCGGACCCGCGAGAGCAAGGACCTGCACCGGCCCTGGCTGTTCCCGCCGGACACCGACGAGGGCTACGCCGCCTACGCCGGCCGGCTGATCGAGGACCCGACCAAGGCCGGCTTCCTCGTGTGCGAGAAGGACAGCGGGAGCATCGCCGGCTTCATCAACATCAACAACATCGTGCGCGGCGGCTTCCAGTGCGGCGCCCTCGGCTACGGGGCCTTCGCGCACGCCGCCGGGCGCGGCCTGATGCGCGAGGGCCTCGACCTGGTCATCGGGTACGCCTTCGGACCGCTGGGGCTGCACCGGCTGGAGATCAACGCCCAGCCGGAGAACACCGCATCCGTCGCGCTGGCCCGGGGCGCCGGGTTCCGGCACGAGGGATTCTCACCGAACATGATCTACATCGACGGTGCCTGGCGCGACCACGAACGCTGGGCGCTCACCGCCGAGATGCGGTCCGCCGGCTGAGCGTCGCGGTCGCCTTTGCGTAATCCTGACCAGCAGGTCCCCTGGCCGAGTGCCGCGCCGCCGGGTTGCATGGCCATCGTGACGAGGATCCGACGTGAGGTACTGACGCTGCCCGCCGCGCGGTTGGGCCCGGACAACCCCCTGCCCCCGCTGTGCCCCCTCGACGAGATGCACCGCACCGACGACCGCGACCGGGACGGCATGCCCGGGGACATGGCCCGCCGGCTCGGCCACGAGCCGCTGCGCAGCCTGCTCCCGGTCCGCGTCCGGGACGGCTACGACAGAACCCGCGAACCCCGCGCCCTCGACGCCCTCGTGATCGAGAACGACCGGCTGCGCGCCACCGTCCTGCCCGGCCTCGGCGGCCGCGTCGCCTCCCTGCTCCACCTGCCCACCGGACGCGAACTCCTCTACCGCAACCCGGTGTTCCAGCCCGCCGGCTTCGCCCTCAACGGCGCCTGGTACTCCGGCGGCATCGAATGGAACATCGGCGCCACCGGCCACACCACCCTCGCCTGCGCGCCCCTGCACGCCGCCCGCGTCCCCGCCCCGGACGGGGGAGAGATGCTGCGCCTGTGGGAGTGGGAACGCCTGCGCGACCTGCCCTTCCAGGTCGACCTGTGGCTGCCCGACGGCTCCGACTTCCTCTACGCCGGTGTCCGCGTCCGCAACCCGCACGAGCGGCCGGTGCCCACGTACTGGTGGTCCAACACCGCGGTCCGGGAGGAGGTCCGGGTCCTCGCCCCCGCCGACGAGGCCTGGCAGTTCGGCTACGAGCGCCGCCTGCGCAAGGTCCCCGTCCCGACGTACGACGGCGTCGACCGCAGCCACCCCCTGAACAGCCCTTACGCCGCCGACTACTTCTACGAGGTGCCGGACGGCCGCCGCCGCTGGATCGCCGCGCTGGACGCCGACGGGCACGGGCTCGTCCAGACCTCCACCGACCTGCTGCGCGGCCGCAAGCTCTTCGTGTGGGGCAACCGGCCCGGCGGACGGCGCTGGCAGGAGTGGCTGACCGCACCCGGCACCGGCGGCTACTGCGAGATCCAGGCCGGCCTCACCCGCACCCAGCTGGAACACGTCCGGCTGGAGGCCGAGAGCGAGCTCTCCTGGCTGGAGGCGTACGGCCCGCTCGACACACCCCCCGACGGCGCGTGGACGCAGGCCGTCCGACGGGCCGGGGAACGGCTGGAGTCGGTGCTGCCCCGCGCCCGCGTCGAGGCGGCGTACGCGGCCTGGAAACCGTACGCCGACACCGAACCCGGCGAGACGCTGGCCACCGGATCCGGCTGGGGCGCGCTCGAAGTGCTGCGCGCCGACTGGAAGCTGCCCGGCACCCCGTTCCCCGCGTCCACCCTGGGCGCACCCCAGGCACCCTGGCGGGAACTACTGCGCACCGGCTCCCTGCCCGAGCCGCGCCGGGTACGGCCGCCCGGCGAGACGCTCGTCGCACCCCACTGGCGGGACATGCTGGAGACCGCGCCCGCCACCCCGCACACCGAGTACCACCTCGGCATCGCCCAGTGGCACGCCGGCGACCGCGCCCAGGCGGTCCGCAGCTGGGAGCGCGCCCTCCTCCTCGCCCCGTCCCTGTGGCCGTCGCTGCGCTGCCTGGCCGTCGCCGACCAGGAGTCCGGTCACCACGAGCGGGCCGCCCAACGCTACGCCGACGCCTTCGACGACCTGTGCCGCGAGCGGCGCGACGACGGCGAGGAATGGACCGCCGCCGTCGCCGCGCTCGGCCGGGAAACGCTCGGGGCGCTGCTCCGGGTGCGGCGGACGGCCGACGCCCGCGCCGTCTGGGACCGGCTGCTGCCCGCCGTCCGCAGGCGCGGCCGGTTCCGCCTGCTGGAGGCCGAGCTGCTCCTCGCCGAGGGACGGCGCGAGGAGGCACGGGCCGTCTTCGACGCGGGCTTCGAGGTCGCCGACCTGCGGGAGGGGGAGGAGGCGATCGGCCGGCTGTGGGCCCGGCTCACCGACGAGCCGCTGCCCGCCCGCCACGACTTCCGGATGCGGCCCGAGACGGCCTGACCGGCTCAGCCGTGCTGGTCGACGTACTCGAACACCGACCCGTCCGGATGCATCGCGATCAGATTCCGGCCCACCGGCGTCGGCACCGGCCCCGCGATCACATGGGCGCCGAGGTCGGTCAGCAGCCGGTGGGCCTCGTCCACGTCCTTGACGGCGATGGTCGCGACGACCTTGCGCAGGATCTCCAGTTCCGCCTCGGGTCCGCTCATCAGCAGGAAGGAGCCGATCGCGGCCACCTGCACCCCACCGCGCTCGAAGCGCAGGGCCGTGCCGCCCGCCAGCCGCTCGTAGAAGGGGACCGCGGTCTCGAGGTCGTCGACGCAGATGCGCAGCGAGGCGCCCAGAATCTCCATGCGCCCGAGCCTAGTTGGGGCGGCCGGGGCCGTGCAGGGCGCTCGCGTTACCCGCCGTGCCCGCCGGGTACCCGCAGGGTATGGACCGTTTGGATCACCTGGAACACCTGGACAAGCACCTTGTCGAAGAGCTGGCGCAGGTGGCGCGCGAGACGGTACGCGACGAGCTGCGCGAGCAGAGCCGCAAGCAGCGCCGCACCGCCCTGCTGTACGCGGCCTCCGGCGCCGCGGCGCTGTACGCGGGCGCCGCCGTGGCCCTGGCCGCCGGCCTCGCGCTGGCGATCGGCCTGCCCGGCTGGGCCGCCGCCCTGATCACGGCGGCGATCCTGGGCGCGGTGGCCTACGTCCTGCGCGGCGCGGCCCACCCGAAGCACAGCCACCCGTCGGCTCCGGCCCACGTCATCGGCGGCACCGCCCCCGGCGCCCCGCCGAGCGGCCTGGGCATGCCGTACCCGCCGATGCCGACGGAACCCCCGGACACCGGTCACCACAGGGCCTGAGGCCCGGCGTACGTCCGAGGCAGGCGTGAGGAGCCGTCAGGAGCAGAGGCGCGCTCCTCACCCCTGCCTCACCGGTGCCTCACCGGTGCCTCACCGGCCGAGCCGGGGCAGCACCTTCGTCCGGTAGAAGTCGAAGAACCCCTTCTGATCCGCGCCGATCTGGTTCACGTACACCCGGTCGAACCCGGCGTCGGCGAAGGCCCGCAGCGAGGACACATGCTGGTCGGGGTCGTCCCCGCACACCACCTTCTCGCGCACCATGTCCTCGGTGACCAGCTCGTGCAGCTGCTCGAAGTGCCGCGGCGAGGGCAGCACCTGCCCCATCTCCCCGGGCAGCAGCTCGTTGTACCAGAGTGAGTGGACCGTGCGGACGCACTCCTCGCGGTCGGTGCCGTAACAGACCTTCGTCCCGCCGCTGACCGGCTTCGCCCCGCCGCCGCCCTTGCGGAACTGCGTGACCGACTCCTCCTCGGGCATCATCGTGATGTAGCCGTCGCCCACCCGGGCGGCCAGCGCCGTCGCCTTCGGCCCGAAGCCGGAGATGTCGATCGGGACGGGCTCGTCGGGCACGGTGTACAGGCGCGCGTTCTCCACGGTGTAGTGCGTCCCGTGGTGGTTGACCTCCTCCCCGGTGAACAGCCGGCGCATCACCTGGATCGCCTCCTCCAGCATCTCCAGGCGGATGTGCAGCGGGGGCCAGCGGTCGCCGAGGATGTGCTCGTTGAGCGCCTCGCCCGTGCCGACGCCGAGCCGGAACCGGCCCTCGCTCATCACCGCGCTCGTCGCCGCGGCCTGCGCCGTCACCGCCGGGTGCATCCGCACGGTCGGGCAGGTCACCGCCGTCTCGACGGGCAGCGACACCGCCTCCGACAGGGCGCCGATCACCGACCAGACGAAGGCGCTCTGCCCCTGCGCGTCGTTCCACGGGTGGAAGTGGTCGGAGATCCACAGCGCCTGGAAGCCGGCCTGCTCGGCCATCCGGGCCTGCTCGACGAGCGCGGCGGGGTCATGCTCCTCGCTCGCCAGGAAATAGCCGTACTCGGGCATGGAACATGACCTCCGTGTGGGCGCGGCCGGTCGCCGTGTGGGTCCGGCCCGGGCCCGGGTAACCGTGGCCCCGGGGGCGAAACGCGGGCGGTGCCGCGATCGGGTGCCGTGACCGGCGTACGGGTGACCCGGCGGGCGTTTGGGTGCCCCGGCCCCGGTTACGCGGAAAGCCTCGGACGAGTCACACCGCCGGAGGCGCACCGTGAGCCGACCTCACGTCGTGATCGTCGGCGCCGGGTTCGCCGGGTACCGGGCTGCCCGCACACTGGCGCGCCTCACCCGCAACCGGGCCGACATCACACTGCTGAACCCGACCGACTACTTCCTGTACCTGCCGCTGCTGCCCCAGGTCGCCGCCGGCATCCTGGAGGCCCGCAGGGTCACCGTGTCTCTGCCGGGCACCCTGCACGGGGTGCGGCTGGTGCTCGGCGAGGCGGGCGACGTCGACCTGGACGGGCGCACCGTCCACTACACCGACCCCGAGGGCGGTGCGGGCACCCTCGGGTACGACCGGCTGGTGCTGTGCGTGGGCAGCGTCAACAAACTGCTGCCCGTCCCCGGGGTCGCCGAGCACGCGCACGGGTTCCGCGGGCTGCCGGAGGCGCTGTACCTGCGCGACCACGTGACCCGGCAGGTGGAGCTCGCGGCCGTGGAGGACGACGTGGAGGTCCGCGCCGCCCGGTGCACCTTCGTGGTGGTCGGCGCCGGATACACCGGCACCGAGGTGGCCGCCCACATGCAGCTGCTCACCGACGGGCTGGCGCGCCGCAACCCGCTGCCCGACGGCGTACGGCCCCGCTGGCTGCTGCTGGACGTGGCGGAGCGCGTGCTGCCGGAGATGGACCGGCGGCTGTCCCGCACCGCCGACCGGGTGCTGCGGGCGCGGGGGGTGGACGTGCGGATGGGTACGTCGGTGAAGGAGGCCACCCATGAGGGGGTGCTGCTCACCGACGGGGAGTTCGTGCCGTCCCGGACCCTCGTGTGGTGCGTGGGCGTCCGCCCGGATCCGCTGGTGGAAGCCCTGGGGCAGCCGCTGGAACGGGGCCGCCTGATCGTCGACCCGCATCTGCGGGTGCCGGGCCGGCCCGAAGTGTCGGGCTGCGGGGACGCGGCCGCCGTACCCGACCTGGAGCGTCCGGGCGAGTTCACGCCGATGACGGCCCAGCACGCGTGGCGGCAGGGGCGGGTGGCCGGCGAGAACGTGGCCGCCTCGCTCGGGCTCGGCCGGCGCCGGCGGCCCTATCGCCACCGCGACCTGGGTTTCGCCGTCGACCTCGGCGGGGCCCGGGCCGCCGCGAACCCGTTCGGCATCCCGCTCTCCGGCCTGGCGGCCGGCGTGGTCACCCGCGGCTACCACCTGGCCGCGCTGCCCGGCAACCGCGTCCGGGTGGCCGCCGACTGGCTGCTGGACGCCGTACTGCCCCGCCAGGGCGTCCAGTTGGGCCTCGTACGCTCCTGGTCGGTCCCCCTGGACACGGCCTCCCCGGAACTGGCCCGCGTCCCGGGCGGACCTGCACGGTCCGGCGCGGAGGAGCGGGCCGGGCCGGGCACCCCCGAGCGCCCGGACAGGCCCCAGGCCACAGCCGCCCACGAACCCTCCCGCCGACAGGGAGATCACCCTGCTCCCGGCCCGGTGAGGCGTACGGATCCACCCCCCGGCCCGGTCAGGCGCGCCGGTCTGCCGGATCATTCCGCCCCCGTCAGGCGCACCGATCCTCCGGGGCCCGCCGCTTCGTGATGGTGCGGGCCCCGGGCCCTGCTCGGCCCTCGGGTCCGGGCCGCCGTGACCCCCTCGACTCTGTGCAAGGAGACTCATGAACACCGCCGAACTCGCCGAACTGGGACAGCAGTTGCGCGTGGACAGCGTGCGGGCGTCCGCCGCCGCGGGATCCGGGCACCCCACTTCCTCGATGTCCGCCGCCGACCTGATGGCCGTCCTCCTCGCCAACCATCTGCGCTACGACTTCGAACGCCCCGAACACCCCGCCAACGACCGCTTCGTCCTGTCCAAGGGGCACGCCTCGCCCCTGCTGTACGCCGCGTACAAGGCGGCCGGGGCCGTCGAGGACGGTGAGCTGCTCACCTTCCGCAAGATCGGCAGCCGGCTCGAAGGGCACCCGACGCCCCGACGGCTGCCCTGGGTGGAGACGGCCACCGGATCCCTCGGCCAGGGCCTGCCGGTCGGCGTCGGTATCGCCCTCGCCGGAAAGCGGCTGGACCGCACCGGCTACCGGGTGTGGGTGCTGTGCGGTGACAGCGAGCTGGCGGAGGGCTCGGTGTGGGAGGCCGCCGAACACGCCGGGTACGAGCGCCTCGACAACCTGATCACGATCGTCGACGTCAACCGGCTCGGCCAGCGCGGTCCCACCCGGCACGGCCACGACCTGGACGCCTACGCCCGCCGGTTCCAGGCCTTCGGCTGGCACACCATCGAGATCGACGGCCATGACGTCGACAAGATCGACCGGGCCTACGGTGAGGCGCTGTCCACGGCCGGGCAGCCCGTGGTGATCCTCGCCCGCACCCTCAAGGGCAAGGGCGTCGCCGCCGTCGAGGACATGGAGGGCCACCACGGCAAGCCGCTGCCGGACGCCGAGGGGGCCGTCGCCGAACTCGGCGGGCCGCGCGAGGTGCCCGTCCGGGTCAGCGAGCCGCCGGCCGCCGCAGCGCTGCGGGACCTGACCACCGAGGTGCTCCAGCTCCCGCACTACGACGAGGGCGACCAGGTCGCCACCAGGGACGCCTTCGGCGCGGCCCTCGCCGCGCTCGGCACCGCCCGCGGCGACGTCGTCGCCCTGGACGGCGAGGTCGGCGACTCCACCCGAACCGAGGAGTTCGCCAAGGCCCACCCCGAGCGGTTCTTCGAGTGCTACATCGCCGAGCAGCAGCTGGTCGCCGCGGCCGTCGGCATGGCCACGCGGGGCTGGCTGCCGTACGCCTCGACGTTCGCCGCCTTCCTCACCCGTGCCTACGACTTCGTGCGGATGGCGTCGATCAGCGGTGCCGGCCTCAACCTGGTCGGCTCGCACGCCGGCGTCGCGATCGGGCAGGACGGGCCCTCCCAGATGGGCCTGGAGGACCTGGCGATGTTCCGTGCCGTGCACGGCTCGACCGTGCTGTACCCGTGCGACGCCAACCAGACCGCCCGGCTGGTCGCGGCCATGGCCGGCCTCGACGGCATCCGTTACCTGCGCACCTCGCGCGGCAAGACACCGGTGATCTACGGCCCCGGGGAGGAGTTCCCGGTGGGCGGCAGCAAGACGCTCGTCAGCAGCGAGGAGGACCGGCTGACGGTCGTCGCGGCCGGGGTCACCGTGCCCGAGGCGCTGGCCGCGGCCGACCGGCTCGCCGAGGACGGCATCCTGGTGCGGGTGATCGACCTGTACTCGGTCAAGCCCGTCGACGTGGACACGCTGCGCCGGGCCGCCGAGGAGACAGGCTGTCTGCTGACCGTGGAGGACCACCACGCCGAGGGCGGCCTCGGCGACGCCGTCGCGGAGGCCTTCGGCGACGGCCGGCCCGTACCCCGGCTGGTCCGGCTCGCGGTACGGACCATGCCGGGTTCGGCCGCGCCCGACGAGCAGCTGCACGCGGCCGGCATCGACGCCGTGGGCATCGCGGCCGCCGCCAAGCTGCTGGTGGAGGAGGCGGTCGTGCGATGAGCGACGCCGACGCGCGGACCCTGCGGGCGGGCCGCCGTTCGGTCGCGATCCAGCGGCCCGGGAAGGTGCTCTTCCCGGGCGGCGGGGGTGCGAAGGAGTACACCAAGGGCGACCTCGCCGACTACTACCGGCGCATCGCCCCCTGCCTGCTGCCGCACCTGCGGGGCCGTCCGCTGATGCTGGAGCGCTACCCGGACGGCGTCGACGGGCAGCGGTTCATGCAGAAGAACACCCCGGAGCACTATCCGGACTGGATCGAGCGGGTCGAGGTCGCCAAGGAGGGCGGCACGGTCACCCATGTGGTCTGCGGCGACACGGCCACCCTGCTCTACCTGGCCGACCAGGCCTGTCTCACCCTGCACCGCTGGCTCTCGCGCACCGACCGGGCCGGTGGCGCCGACCACCCCGACCGGCTGGTCTTCGACCTGGACCCCGCCAGTGACGACTTCGCCCGGGTCCGGGAGGCGGCCGGATGGCTGAGGGAGCTGCTGGACGAGCTGGAACTGCCCGCCGCGCCCATGACCACCGGCTCCCGCGGACTCCATCTCGTCGTGCCCCTGAACGGCCGCCACGACTTCGACGAGGTGCGCCGGTTCGCCCATGACGTCGCGGAGGCGGCCGTTTCCCGGCATCCCGACCGGCTCACCACCGCCGCCCGTAAACAGGACCGCGGCGACCGGCTCTACCTCGACGTGCAGCGCAACGCCTACGCCCAGACCGCCGTCGCCCCCTACACGGTCCGGGCCCGCCCCGGCGCCCCCGTCGCCGTGCCCCTCGCCTGGGAGCAGCTGGCCGACCCCGGGCTCGACGCACGCCGCTGGACCATCGCCGACGCCGCAGACCAGGCCCGCACCGACCCCTGGGCGGGCCTGCCGCAGCGGGGGCGCGCCCTGGGCCCGGCCCGGCGGCGCCTCGCGGACATCCGCTCCTGAAGGTTTGGCCAGTGGATGAGAGGCCACCCGCAGAGGGAGGTGGCCATGTCGAACACAAACCACACATCCCAGTCACAGAGTTCACGGGAAGACCAAAACTCAGAGGAGTCACAGAACGACACGCGGAACGACACGCGGAGTGACACGCGGAACAAGGCGCGGGAGCGACGGCCGGCCCCCATGGAGGTGCTGCGCCAGGCCCGTTCCCAGCTCGCCGAACTCACCGGGCTCGCCCCCGAGTCGGTGACCTCCTTCGAGCAGACCGAGGACGGATGGGTGCTGGAGGTGGAGGTCCTCGAACTGGCGAGGGTGCCGGACACGATGAGTCTGATGGCGGGCTACCAGGTCGACATCGACCAGGACGGGCAGCTCACCGGCTACCGGCGCGTTCGCCGCTACGAACGCGGGCGCGCCGACACGCGCCGAACCGGCGGCCGGTAGGCCGCCCCACCGCCTGCCGCGTCCGCGCAGCCACCCTGGCACCGACTACTGAAAGAGACCGACTACTCAAGAGGAGGAATGGCCGGTATGACCGTTGTCCCGGCACAGCAGACCGGAGGCGGAGGTGGCAGCAGCGGCCTCTACGACGTACTCGAACTGGTCCTGGACAGGGGACTGGTGATCGACGCCTTCGTGCGGGTCTCCCTGGTCGGCATCGAGATCCTGAAGATCGACGTACGGGTCGTGGTGGCCAGCGTCGACACCTACCTGCGGTTCGCCGAGGCGTGCAACCGCCTCGACCTGGAGGCGGGTCCCCGCAAGAGCCCCGGGCTGCCCGACCTGGTCGGCGAGATCACCGAGTCCGGTGCTCGCGGCAAGTCCAAGGGTGCCCTGTCCGGAGCCGCGGAGACCATCTCCGACGCGTTCAAGCAGGCCCGCGAGGAGGGCGGCGAGGCCCGGCCCCGCCCCCGTAAGTCCACGGCCCGCCGGAAGGAGGAGCAGGAGTGAGCACCTACGTCTACGGGATCACCGACCGTTCGCACGCCGCCCTCCCCGAGGGCATGACCGGCGTGGGCGAGCCGGCCCGGCCGGTGCGGGTCCTCACCTCCGGCGAGCTGGCCGCCGTGGTCAGCGACGCCCCGGAGGGGCTGCGGGCCAAACGCCGGGACCTGCTCGCGCACCAGAACGTGCTCGCCGAGACCGGCGCCGGCGGCTGTGTGCTGCCCATGCGGTTCGGGAACGTGGCCCCCGACGACGAGACGGTCGTCCAGGTGCTCGAGGAGCGCGCCGAGCATTACCTGGAGCGGCTGAAGGCCCTGGACGGCAGGGTCGAGTACAACGTCAAGGCCAACCACGTCGAAGATGCCGTGCTGCACCGGGTGATGGCCGAGCACGCCGAGATCCGCAGCCTCGCCGAGGCCAACCGGCGTTCCGGCGGCGGCGGTTACGACGACAAGCTGCGCCTCGGCGAGATGGTCGCGGCCGCCGTCAAGGCCCAGGAGGCCGAGGACGCCGCCGAGGTGCAGGCCGAGCTGGAGCCGGCCGCCGCCGCGGTCAGCGCCGGCCCGCAGTCCACCGGCTGGCTGCTCAACGTCTCGTTCCTGGTGTCCCGGGACACGGCCGAGGAGTTCCTGGCGGCCGTCGAGCGGGTCCGCGCCGCCCGCCCCCATCTGGAGCTGCGCGTCAACGGCCCGCTGCCGCCGTACAGCTTCGTCGAGCCGGGCCCCGCCCAGCCGGCGGCCGGCACCGCGGGCGCCGACCAGGACACCGGGGCGTAGGTGACGGGCGAGCCCGGGACGGAAGGGAGGAGTCCATGGGACTGATCAAGGAGGTGCTGCTGCTGCCGTTCGCACCGGTGCGCGGCAGCGGCTGGGCGATCGGCCAGGTGCTCCGCGAGGCGGAACGGATCTACTACGACCCCGCCACCGTACGGGCCGAGCTCGCCCGACTCGAAGAGCGGCTGGAGGCGGGTGAGATCACCGAGGAGGAGTTCGACCGGCAGGAGGACGAGCTGCTCGACCGGCTGGAGATCGCCCTGCGCTCCGGCGACACCACTGGCGACGGGACGCGATGATGAACCGCACGGCAATGGGCCTCGCGATAGGGGCCGGATACCTGCTGGGACGCACGAAGAAACTGAAAATGGCACTCGCGGTCGGCTCCCTGGTCGCGGGCAAGAAGCTGAACCTCGGCCCGGGGGCGCTCGCGGACATGGCGCGGCAGCAGCTGCGTGACAATCCGCAGTTCAAGGAGATCGGCGATCAGCTGCGCGAGGACCTGCGGGGTGTCGGCAAGGCCGCGTCCGGGGCCGTGGTCGAGCGGCAGATGGGCGCACTCGCCGACCGGCTGCACGACCGTACCGCCCAGGTGCGCGGCCAGCTGTCCGGGGCCCTGTCCGCGGCCGGCTCCGACGAGGAGCCGGAGCAGGACGGCGACCGCGAGGGGTCGGGGGGCGGCGACCGCGAGGCGCGCGAGGACGGCGACCGCGAGGCCCGTGAGGACGGCGAGCGCGAGGCCCGTGAGGACGGCGAGCGCGAGGCCGGGCAGGACAAGCAGTCCGGCAAGACGGCGGCCAGGAAGGCCCCGCAGAAGAAGGCCTCCGCCAGGGAGGCCGCGACGAGGAAGACGGCCCCCGCGAAGAAGGCGGCGGCCCGCAAGACCGGTGCTGCCCGTAAGGCGGCCGGCCGGAAGACGGCCGGTGCCCGGCAGTCCAAGGGCGGTGACGACGAATGACCGAGACCCTCGGGTCGGCCACGTCCACGGCCGGCAAGGCCACGGGCGCGGCCAAGGACAACCCGCTCACCGACCTCGCCCACAGCGAGGCCGCCGACCGGCTCAAGGCCGAGGCCCAGGAATACCTGTCCGCCCAGGCCCAGCGGCTGCTCACCGGCCTCGGACGCAAGCTGGGCGAGACCACCGTCAAACTCAACGACATCGCCGAGGGCAACAGCCCCGGCTTCGCCAAGCTGGCACTCGACGGCGGCCGCAAGCTCGCCGAGGGCAAGGGCCCGCTGCGCTCCGCTCTGGAGCTCGGCGCGTCCCGTGTCAAGGAGAACGTGATGGACGCGGTCAAGAACCTCGGAGGCGGTGGGGGGAAGAAGAAGGGCGGGGGCGGCAACAAGCCCATCGTCATCCTGGAGTCCGTCGACGTCGGCGTCCCGGTGCGCACCGCCTACGACCAGTGGACCCAGTACCAGGACTTCTCCACCTTCGCCAAGGGCGTCAAGAGCGCGAACCGCGCCGACGACACCCATTCCGACTGGCAGGCCAAGATCTTCTGGTCCAGCCGGAGCTGGAAGGCGCACACCACCGAACAGGTACCCGACCAGCGCATCCAGTGGACGTCGCAGGGCGCCAAGGGCAGCACCAAGGGCGTCGTCACCTTCCACCCGCTCGGCGAGAACCTCACCCGGGTCCTGCTGGTCATGGAGTACTACCCGAGCGGTTTGTTCGAGAAGACCGGCAATCTGTGGCGCGCGCAGGGCCGCCGGGTCAGGCTGGACCTGAAGAACTTCGCCCGTTTCATCACCCTGAAGGGAGAGGCGCAGGACAGCTGGCGCGGCGAGATCCGCGACGGCGAGGTGGTCCGCAGCCACGAGGACGCGGTGGCGGAAGAGGAGGAGTCCGAGGAGCCGCGCGGCGAGGACGAGGAGACGGAGGACGAGGACCGGGAGGACCGGGAGGACGAGGAAGAGCCCGAGGAGGAGGACGAGGAGGACGAGGAGTACGAGGGCCGGGACGAGCCGGAGGAGTACGAGGACGAGGAGGAGCCCGACGAGGAGGGCGAGGAGTACGAGGACGAGCAGGAAGGGCCGGACGAGGAGGGATCCGGGGAAGAGGACGAGTACGCCGAGGAGGAGGAAGAAGAGCCCGAGTACGCCGAGCGCGGGAGCCGTCGATGACGACGCCCAGCCGGTTCCCCGAGCCGTACGGTCACAGCAGCGGAGCCAATCTCGCCGACATCCTGGAGCGCGTGCTCGACAAGGGTGTGGTGATCGCGGGAGACATCCGGATCAACCTCCTCGACATCGAACTGCTGACCGTCAAGCTGCGGCTCATCGTCGCCTCGGTCGACAAGGCCAAGGAGATGGGCATCGACTGGTGGGAGACGGACCCGGCCCTCTCCTCCCGGGCCCGCCGTGACGAGCTGACCCGGGAGAACGCCGAGCTCAGAGAACGCCTGGCCCGGCTGGAGGAGCTGGAACCGGGCCATGTGCCGAAGGAGGCCCCATGACAGGACTGCGCTACGTGTACGCCGTCTGCCGCCCTTTCGGGACGCCCCTGCAGTCCCAGCTCACCGGTGTCGGGGGCGCTCCGCCGGGGCTGCTGCACCATCACGGCCTGGTCGCGGTCGTCAGTCAGGTCCCGGAGGCGGACTTCGGTGAGGAGGCCTTCAAGGCCCACCTGGAGGACCTGGACTGGCTGGCCGCGACCGCCCGCGCCCACCAGGGCGTGATCGACGCGCTCACCACGGTCACCACCCCGCTGCCGCTGCGGCTCGGGACCGTCTTCCGGGACTGCAGCGGCGTGCGCTCCATGATCGAGGCCCGCGAGGACGACTTCCGGCGCACCCTCGAACGGCTGGAGGGGCGGGTGGAGTGGGGTGTGAAGGTCTACCTGGACCCCGAGCCCGCCGAGCCCGAGCCCGCACCCGCCGTCGCCGCTCGGCCCGGCAGCGGCCGGGACTATCTGCGCCGGCGGCGCGAGAGCACCCATGCCCAGGAGGACAGGTGGCAGCGCGCCGAGGCGTTCGCCGGGGCGCTGCACGAGCGTCTGTGCCAGTACGCCGAGGATTCCCGACTGCACCCTCCGCAGAATTCCACGCTTTCCACGACGCCCGGCCAGAACGTCCTCAACGCGGCTTATCTGGTGCCCCGTATGCATTCCGAGGAATTCGTGGAAACGGTGGACCGGACAAAGGGTGAGGCACCCGGAATCCGGGTGGAACTCACCGGGCCGTGGGCCGCCTATTCGTTCACGGGGGAGGGACAGTCGTGACCGTCGTGGAGCGGCGCGAGATCGCCCTCGTCGACCTGCTCGACCGGCTGCTGGCCGGCGGAGTCGTCATCACCGGCGACGTCACCCTCAGGATCGCGGACGTCGACCTCGTCCGCATCGATCTGAACGCCCTGATCAGCTCGGTGAACGAGTCGGTCCCCTCGCCCTTCGAACTGCTTCCCCCGCCCTGCGAGCCCGAGGAGGCCGTGTGACCCCGCGCAACCGGCTCGACCTGGAACCCGACACGGTCGAGCGGGACTTGGTGAAACTGGTGCTCACCGTCGTGGAACTGCTGCGCCAGCTGATGGAGCGGCAGGCCGTGCGCCGCTTCGACACCGGTGAGCTGACCGAGGAGCAGGAGGAGCGGATCGGGCTCACCCTGATGCTCCTGGAGGACCGGATGGGCGAGCTGCGCGAGCGCTACGGACTGCGGCCCGAGGACCTGAACCTGGACCTCGGGCCGCTCGGGCCGCTGCTTCCGCGCGACTGACCTCACGTCACCACCGATACCAGCGGCCCCTGCCGCCGCCGTCGGTCGTGCTGCGGACCAGGAAACCCAGCAGCCATATGACGAGCACCGCCAAGGCAATCCACCAGAGAATCTTCACCGCGAATCCGGCCCCGAAAAGAATCAGCGCCAGAAGCAGTACCAGCAGGATGGGAACCATAGTGTGAACCTCCTGCAGTCCGGGTTTCCCGAATTTCATGAATCAGACTTCTTTACGGCACAGAATCTCCCCGTGCAGAACCGCGAACCAGCCGTCCTCCCGCCTGCCCCACGCACGCCAGGCCTCGGACACCGCCCGCAGCTGCTCCGCCGTCGCGTGGCCCCCCTCGGTGGCCCGGTCCGCGTAGGCGGAGGCCAGGGTGCGGTCCGCCCACAGGCCGCTCCACCAGGCCCGCTCCTCGGGCGTGGCGAACGTCCAGGTGCTGGAGGTGGCGGTGACGTCGCGCAGTCCGGCGGCCAGCGCCCACGCCTTCAGCCGGCGTCCGGCGTCGGGCTCGCCCCCGTTGGCGCGCGCCACCCGCCCGTACAGGTCCAGCCAGTCCTCAAGCCCCGGCACCGCGGGGTACCAGGTCATCGCCGCGTAGTCCGCGTCGCGCACGGCGATGTACCCGCCCGGCCGCGTCACCCGGTGCATCTCGCGCAGTGCCTGCACCGGGTCGCCGACGTGCTGGAGCACCTGGTGGGCGTGGACCACGCAGAAGGTGTCGTCCGGATGGTCCAGGGCGTGCACGTCGGCGACCGCGAAGTCCACGTTGGCCAGGCCGCGCGCGGCGGCGGTGGCCCGGGCCTGTTCCAGGATGCCCGGCGCGTGGTCGACGCCGGTGACATGGCCGTCGGGGACCCGTTCCGCCAGGTCGGCGGTGATGGTCCCGGGTCCGCAGCCGATGTCCAGGATCCTCATGTGGGGCTTCAGGGAGGCGAGCAGATAGGCCGCGGAGTTCTCGGCGGTGCGCCAGGTGTGCGAACGCAGCACCGACTCGTGGTGGCCGTGCGTGTAGACGGCGGTCTCCTGCGCTTTCGGCATGACTGTTCCCCTTCACCCTCGTCGCCGGTCACGGCGGGTCAGCAGGCCTCACCGTACGCGCGTGCGCCGAATGATGAGATACGAGTTTCACCATGTGGGCTGACGGAGCGTCATATCTGGGTCAGACCCCGGGGCGCAGGGGGCGGTAGACCGTCAGGGCCTCGGGCAGCTTCCGCAGGGTCACCTCGCCCGACACCGCCGTCACCTCGCCGTCGTAGGCCAGCGGGGTACCCGGCGCGATCCCGGTGAGCCGGAGCCGGTTCACCTGCACCGCCGCATGGGCCGGGGAACGGGTCAGCGGGCCCGCCACGGCGGCGGCCAGCAACCGCAGCGCCGGCCGCCGGCTGCCGTGCACCACCCGCACGTCCAGCAGCCCGTCCGCGAGATCGGTGCGCCGGCCGGGCGCCAACCCCATGCGGTGGTAGACACCGTTGCCGACGAACAGCAGCCACAGCGGCCGCCGCTGCCCGCCCAGCTCCACCTCCAGCGGATGCCGGTCCGCGCGCAGCACCCGCAGCGCGCCCAGCAGCCCGGCCGGCCAGCCGCCGACCCGGTGCGACCAGCGGTCCCGCTCGCGCACCAGCTCCGGGTAGACCCCCAGGCTCAGCGTGTTCAGGAACAGACCCCCGCCGTCGCCGGTGTCGTACCGGGCCGCGTCCACCCGTACCGCCTCGCCGTGCCGGACCGCACGCACCAGATCACGTTCGTCCTCCACGCCCAGGTCGTAGGCGAAGTGGTTCAGGGTGCCGCCGGGCAGCACCGCGAGCGGCAGGCCGTGCCGCAGGGCGATCCCGGCGGCCGTGTTCACCGTGCCGTCACCACCGCACACGCCCAGCACCCGCGCCCGGGCCGCCGCCTTCGCCAGCGCGTCACCGACCTCCTCCGGCGCGCACTCCACGACCTCCGCCTTCGGCAGCGCACCCTGCAGCGCCCGGACCCGGTCGGCGGTGCCCGAGGCCCGGTTGGCGACCATCACCAGACCCTCGCCCTCCGACAGCGCGGGTGCCTCGGCACGCGGCCGGGCCGGGCGCCGCACCTGGGCGCGGGTCGGCACCAGCCGCCGCACCAGGAAGGCCGCCCCCACGCCGAACGCCGCCCCGGCCAGTACGTCACTCGGGAAGTGCACACCCGTGTACACCCGGGAGGCCGCCACCGAGAACGCCACAGGCGCCACCACCGCGCCCCAGGCCGGGGACTCCAGCGCGACCCCGGTCGCGAAGGCGGCGGCCGACGCGGCATGCCCCGACGGGAAGGACGTGGTGATCGGCTGCCTCCTCAGCTGCCGCACCAGCGGCACCGGGTCCAGCACCGGCCGGGCCCGGCGCACCGAGCGCTTGCCGATCGTGTTGATGGTCAGCGACGCCACGCTGAGCGAGGCCAGGCCCCTCAGGGCCGCCCGGCGGGCCCTCGGGGTGCGGCTCGCGGCCATCGCGGCGGCCGTCGCGAACCACAGCACCCCGTGGTTCGCGCCGCGGCTGAGCCGGGGAAGCACCCGCTCGGCGCCCGGCCAGTGCCAGGCGGCGGCCGCCTCGAACACCCGGCCGTCCAGATCGAGCAGCCGGCGCAGCAGGCCGCGGGCGGTCGGGGCGATCGTCCGGTCAGTCAGGTCCAGGTCTGCGGTCATGGGGTGCGGTTACCCTGAAGTGCCCGTTTCTTGTGCCGGCCGGCACCGGATGCCCGGCCGGCGCGTAAGGAGTTCCCCCGGATGCGCCTGCTCCTCGTCCGCCACGCCGAGACCCCGTCCAACGTGGACCACCTGCTGGACACCGCCGTGCCCGGACCTGGGCTGACCCCGCTCGGCGAGGCGCAGGCCGCCGCGCTGCCCGAGGCGCTCGCGGACGAGGACATCGAGGCCCTGTACGCCTCCACACTGCTGCGCACCCGGCTCACCGCCGCACCGCTCGCCGCGGCCCGGGGCCTTGCGGTGCTCGTCCGCGACGGCATCCGCGAGGTGTCCGCCGGTGACCTGGAGATGCTGCCCGGCGAATCGCCCGAGGGCCGGCGGTACATGCGGACGGTGTTCGCCTGGGCGGCCGGCGACACCGCCCCGCGCGTCCCCGGCGCGGAGAGCGGCGAGGAGGTCCTCGCCCGGTACGACGCCGTGATCGCCGAGGCCGCCGCGAGCGGGGCCGGTACCGTCGCCATGGTCAGCCACGGCGCCGCGATCCGCCTGTGGGCCGCCGCCCGCGCCGCCAACGTCGACGTCGCCTTCGCCGCCGCCCGCCCCCTGAAGAACACCGGCGTGGTGGTCGTCGAAGGATCCCCGTCCGACGGCTGGAAGGCGCTGTCCTGGCAGGGCGCCACGGTGGAACCGGCCGGGGAGGGCGGCCCGGCCGGGGAGCCGGTGCAGACGGCGCGATAGCGGCGCCGCCCGCCGGGACGGCGCCCGCGGCGACCGCCGCCGCCACCCCCTCACCGTCCCGCCGCCTGATAACGGTTTGCCGTTCCCCCGGGCCGACCCGGAGAATGCCTGCCCATGGGACACCTGGAAGCCGCGCACCTCGAGTACCACCTCCCCGACGGGAGGACCCTGCTCGGGGACGTGTCCTTCCGGGTCGGCGAGGGCGCCGCCGTCGCCCTGGTCGGACCGAACGGCGCCGGCAAGACGACCCTGCTGCGGCTGATCTCCGGCGAGCTGAAGCCCCACGCCGGCACCGTCACCGTCAGCGGCGGCCTCGGCGTGATGCGCCAGTTCGTGGGCTCCGTACGCGACGAGACGACCGTACGCGACCTGCTGGTGTCCGTCGCCCCGCCCCGCATCCGCGAGGCCGCCCAGGCGGTCGACCGGGCCGAACACGACCTGATGACCGTCGACGACGAGGCCGCCCAGCTGGCCTACGCGCAGGCCCTCGCCGACTGGGCCGAAGCCCGCGGCTACGAGGCCGAGACCCTGTGGGACATGTGCACCACCGCCGCCCTCGGCGTGCCGTACGAGAAGGCCCAGTGGCGCCTGGTCCGCACCCTGTCCGGCGGCGAGCAGAAACGCCTCGTGCTGGAGGCGCTGCTGCGCGGCACCGACGAGGTGCTGCTGCTGGACGAGCCCGACAACTACCTCGACGTGCCCGGCAAGCGGTGGCTGGAGGAACAGCTGCGGGAGACCCGCAAGACCGTCCTGTTCGTCTCCCACGACCGGGAACTCCTCGCCCGCGCCGCCGAGAAGATCGTCTCCGTGGAGCCCGGCCCGGCCGGCGCCGACGCCTGGGTGCACGGCGGCGGCTTCGGCACCTACCACGAGGCCCGCCGGGAACGCTTCGCACGCTTCGAGGAACTGCGCCGCCGCTGGGACGAGAAACACGCCCAGCTGAAGAAGCTGGTCCTGAACCTCCGGCAGGCCGCCGCCGTCAGCCACGAGATGGCCTCCCGCTACGCCGCCGCCCAGACCCGCCTGCGCAAGTTCGAGGAGGCGGGCCCGCCGCCGGAGCCGCCCCGCGAGCAGGACATCACCATGCGCCTGAAGGGCGGCCGCACCGGCGTCAGGGCCGTCACCTGCGAGGCCCTTGAACTGACCGGCCTGATGCAACCGTTCGACCTGGAGGTCTTCTACGGCGAACGGGTCGCCGTCCTCGGCTCCAACGGCTCGGGCAAGTCGCACTTCCTGCGCCTGCTGGCCGGCGAGGACGTCACACACACGGGCGCGTGGAAGCTCGGCGCGCGCGTCGTGCCCGGCCACTTCGCACAGACCCACGCGCACCCCGAACTCCAGGGCCGCCCCCTGCTCGACATCCTGTGGAAGGAGCACGCCCAGGACCGGGGCGCGGCCATGTCCAGGCTGCGCCGCTACGAACTGACCCAGCAGGCCGAGCAGGCCTTCGACCGGCTCTCCGGCGGCCAGCAGGCCCGCTTCCAGATCCTGCTGCTGGAACTGGCGGGCGTCACCGCGCTGCTCCTGGACGAGCCGACCGACAACCTCGACCTGGAGTCGGCGCAGGCCCTCCAGGAGGGGCTGGAGGCCTTCGAGGGCACCGTTCTCGCCGTCACCCACGACCGCTGGTTCGCCCGCTCCTTCGACCGCTTCCTGGTCTTCGGCAGCGACGGCCGCGTCCGCGAGACACCGGAACCGGTCTGGGACGAACGCCGCGTGTCGCGCCCCCGCTGAGGCGGGCCGGGTACCGCTCCCGCCGCGGGGCAGGGGCCTCACCGGGCTCACGCCCCCGGATGTTCGTACAGTGGACTCAGGACCGTGAGCTCCAAGGATTCCTCCCGGAAATCGCTCGGGGGCTGTGCGCGCCGGGCGGGTACCCGTACCCCATGAACGAACACGACGAGCGGGGCACCACGATGACCGGAGTCGACCCCAGCCGGCTGGACGACCAACAGCTCATGAAGGAGCTGGAGACGATCCACCGCACGCGCCACGACACTCTGCTGTACGCCTCGAACGACGCGCTCCGGGCCCACAACGAGCGCATGGCACAGCTGGAGGGCGAGTACCTGCGCCGCAATCCGCGCCGCCTGGTGAGTGCCGGACGCACCCGTGAGGGCGCCCGCGAGCGCGGCTGCGGCGAGACGGCGAGCCCCGGCGTGCCGGGCACCTGACCGGCGCCCGCGCGGCGAACGGGCCGGCCCGTTCGGGCCGGCCCGTGCACGCGACGACGCCGGTCAGCCGGGCTCACCGGCGAACACGTGCAGGAAGGCGTCGCAGAACGCCTTCAGATCGTCCGGCTTGCGGCTGGTCACCAACTGGTTGGAGCCGTGGTCGCAGATCTTCACCTGCTCGTCCACCCAGGTGCCGCCCGCATTGCGGATGTCCGTCCGCACACTCGGCCAGGACGTCAGCACCCGGCCCCGTACGACGTCCGCCTCCACCAGCGTCCACGGCGCGTGACAGATCGCCGCGACCGGACGGCCCTGGTCGAAGAAGTCCTTCACGAACGCCACGGCCTTGTCGTCCATCCGCAGAAAGTCCGGATTGGCCACCCCGCCGGGCAGCACGAGACCGCCGAACGACCCCGCCGACGCCTCGCCCACCACCTCGTCCACGTCGAAGGTGTCCGCCTTGTCGAGATGGTCGAACGCCTGGATCTTCCCCGGCCGCGTCGACACCAGCACCGGCTCGTGCCCGGCGTCCGAGGCCGCCTTCCACGGCTCGGTCAGCTCCACCTGCTCGACGCCCTCGGGCGCCACGAGAAACGCGATACGCATGATGCTCAGTTCCCTTTCCGATTCCTCGGCGCCACCCGCTCGGCACGCGCCCGTCGCCCGCGCGCGCGGGCCGCCCGCCGGCAGCGCAGCAGCTCCTCGCCGTACGGCAGCAGCACGAAAGCGCCGATCGCCACTCCGACACCCGCCAGATAGCCGGGCGACAGCGCGCGCCGGCGCGGCAGCAGCCGCCAGGCGTCGGGATCCCCCCGCCCGCCGCGCAGCAGCGACCGCACCTGGCCGGCGTGCAGACACATCAGCGAGGCCAGAGCGCCGAACGGCAGCGACTCCAGAAAGCTGTGGATGTGCTGCTCGACCGGCGTCACCTCCCGGTCGCTGTCGACGGCCGTCCGCACGTCCCACAGCGCGGTCGCCTCGTGCACCGCCGCCGCCCCCAGCTGCACGCTCAGCAGCGCGGGATTGATCCGGTAGCGCAGGGTCAGCGCGATCGGCAGACCGACCTGCGCCATCATCAGGGCGTGGATCAACGACTCCTTCGTCCCCGCGGTCTCCTCGATCCGGGTGCGCCGGTGCATCGCCCAGTCGGCGAGCCCCGGCAGGAACCAGCCGGGCAGCAGCCCGTACAGCAGGAACCGGGTGGTCGCCACATCGGCGTCGACGTCGGCGCCGTGCGCTATCTCGGCCGCCTGGCCCCGGCTCATCCGCGAGCCGCCAGCGCCTCGGCCAGCTGTTGCACGTTGTCGTAACGGGCCGAGTGCGGCAACGCCGCCACCGTGTCGGCCAGCGCGGCCGGCGCGTTCCGCCGCCGCAGCATCCGCGCCAGGTCACGCGCGGTCGCCGGGAAGCAACTGCGGCTCAGGGTCCGGGCCAGTTCCGCCCGCACCCGCTCCAGCGACGCCGGCGAACCCAGTCCGCCCACGGGCCCGCTCCAGACCTCGGGGTCGTCGTCCGCGGCCGGCTCCGGATCGTGCCACTCCTCGACCCGGGTCGGATGCCCGGACCTCAGCATCCCCTGCAGTTCGTGTTTCATCTCGTCGTCCCGGTGGACGCTCAGCCGGTCACTGCCTCGCTGCATGTCTTCCTCCACAGGGAGCTAGCGCTTGTCCTTGTGCTTGCCGTTCTTGCCGTCCTTGCCGCCGGGCAGGAACTCCTGCACCTTCGCCTTCAGCCCCTGCCGGATCATCGAGCCGCGGTCGGCGTCGCCCTTCAGGATCGACGCGGCCGTCGCCTCCATCTGCTCCCAGGTGGCATGCGGCGGGATCGGCGGCACGGCGGGGTCGGTGAGGAACTCGATCACCGCGGGCCCGTCGGCCTCCAGGGCCGCCCGCCAGCCCGCCTCCACCTCCTCGGGCTTCTCCACCCGGATCCCCGTCAGGCCCAGCGAACGGGCGAACGCCGCGTACTGCACGTCCGGGATCTCCTGCGACGGCAGGAACGACGGCGCGCCCTCCATGGCCCGCATCTCCCAGGTCACCTGGTTCAGGTCCCGGTTGTTCCACACCCCCACCACCAGCCGCGGATCCGACCAGCGGTCCCGGTACTTCGCCGCCGTGATCATCTCCGCGAGGCCGTTCATCTGCATCGCGCCATCACCGACCAGCGCGAACACCGGCCGGTCCGGATGCGCGAACTTCGCACCGATCGCGTACGGCACCCCCGGCCCCATCGTCGCCAGCGTCCCGGACAGCGAACCGCGCATGCCCGGCCGCATCGTGATGTGCCGCGCGTACCAGTTGGCGACCGAACCGGAGTCCGAGGTGAGGATCGCGTTGTCCGGCAGCAGCGGGTCCAGCGCCCGGGCCACGTACTCCGGGTTGATCGGGTCGGCCGACAGCCCGGCCCGCCGCTCCATCGTCTCGTGCCAGCGCTTCACGTTCGCGCACACCGTGTCGTGCCACTCGCGCCCGCCCCGGTCGCTGCGCAGCAACGGGATCAGCCGCGCGAGCGTCGCCTGCGCGTCGCCGACGAGGTTCACCTCGTACGGGAAGCGCATGCCGATCATGTGCGGGTCGATGTCGATCTGCACCCCGCGCGCCTTGCCGAAGTCCGGCATGAACTGCGTGTACGGGAACGACGACCCGATCGTCAGCAGGGTGTCGCAGTCCCGCATCAGCTCGTACGACGGCCGGCTGCCCAGCAGCCCGATCGGCCCGGTCACGTACGGCAGCTCGTCACTGAGCACGTCCTTGCCGAGCAGCGCCTTCGCCACTCCCGCACCGAGCAGCTCGGCGATCTCCTGCACCTCCGCGACCGCACCGGCCGCGCCCTGCCCGACGAGGATCGCCACCTTGTCGCCCTCGTTCAGCACGTCCGCCGCGCGGCGCAGCGCCTCGTCCGTCGGGGTCGCCGTGTAGTCGCTCATGCCCAGGCTCGACGGCACCATCTTGAACTCGTGCGTCGGCGGCGAGTAGTCCAGCTCCTGCACATCGGCCGGAATGATCAGCGCCGTCGGGGAGCGGCGGGCGTACGCGGTACGGATCGCCCGGTCCAGCACGTTCGGCAGCTGCTCGGGCACCGTCACCGTCTCCACGAAGTCCGAGGCGACGTCCTTGTACAGCGTGTGCAGATCGACTTCCTGCTGGTAGGAGCCGCCCATCGCGGTCCGGTTGGTCTGGCCGACGATCGCCAGCACCGGCACATGGTCCAGCTTGGCGTCGTACAGGCCGTTGAGCAGATGGATGGCGCCCGGTCCCGACGTCGCCGCGCACACCCCGATGCGGCCGCTGAACTTCGCGAACCCGACTGCCTCGAACGCGGACATCTCCTCGTGCCGGGACTGGATGAACCGCGGCCGGTCCTCGGCGCGGCCCCAGGCGGCGAGCAGTCCGTTGATGCCGTCGCCCGGATAGCCGAAGACCTGTTCCACACCCCAAGCGCGCAGGCGCTCGAGGATGTGGTCGGAGACCTTGGTGCTCATGGAGGAACCTCCCGGTGAGGTGCGAGGCGGACGATCCGGTCAGCAGATACCGAGTCACCTGCGCACGGGACGGAAAACCTCGGAAACCCCGCCGGAGCGCGGGCACGGGACCGGCGGGCGCCGGCTGTCACCCGGCCGGCCCACCCTGTCCCGCGAATGGGGGCCGGCCGCGCGCGCCACGGCGCCGGCGGGGCTGTGATGGCAGCGAGGGCACGCCCCGTGCCCGGGTGCCGTACCGGTACCGGCCGTACCGAGGTACCGGTGCCCGCGTACCGCTGCGGTACCGGTGCTGGACGTACTGCCGTACCGGTGCCCGGTGCCCTGCCGTACCGGTGTCCGGTGCACCGCCGCCGCCGACCGCCCCGCCGTGCCCGCCGAGGAGTTCGCCCCATGCGCCGCACCGCCCGCGCCCTGTCCATAGCCTTCATAGCCGGCGCCGCGCTGGCCCTGGCCGGTCCCGCCGCGCCCGCCGGCGCCGAGACCGGTCCCGGCACCGGCGCCCCGACCCAGAGCGCCGGCCCCGAGTCCCCGCCCCACACCGCCGTCCCCGACACCGGCACCGGCCCGTGTGCCGCGCCCCAGCAGTGCGGCGCGTCCCTCACCTGCGCGACCGCCACCGCACCCTGCGACGACGGCGCCACCGCGTGCCGGGCGAACGAGCCCTGCGAGGAGGACGGCGGCGGCTGCCGCAGCCCGGAGGCCTGCCCGGGTACGGCCGGAACCGGGTGCAAGGCGGGGGAGGACTGCGCGGGCGCGGGCGCGGGCGGGAGCGGGGATGGGGATGGGGGCGCGGGCTGCAGGGCCGGGGAGGACTGCCAGGGCGGTGGTGCGGGCTGCAGGGCGGGGGAGGACTGCGGGGGCGGCGTGAGCTGCCAGGCGGGGGAGGCCTGCTCCGGCCGGAACCCGTGCCGTGACGGCGGCCGGTGCCAGGACGACGGCCGCGAGTGCACCGGTGGGGCGGACTGCTCCGACGACGGCCCCGGCTGCGGCGGCTCCGGCGACCGGCAGGGCCATCAGAGCGACGGATGCGACCCGGCCACCGTGCAGCACGGAGTCGAGGCCGGCCAGGGAGGCACCTTCACCGACTCGGTCCCTGCCCTCGCCGGCGGTGCCGCCTTCGTCGCCGTGGCCTGCGGCGGTGCCGGCTACCGGCTGTACGGCCGCCGGCGCGCCCCCGAAGACCGGCCCACGGACGTGTGACCGGGGCAACGGTCTTCACCCCCATGGACGGCCGTCCGGCGGGTACACACCCTCACAAGGACACCGGCAAGCGGCCCCCCACCCACCGACACCACCGGCCACCGACACCACCGGCCACGGACCCACACCACACAGCAGCCCACGACGACACAGCCCGCCCCGGCCGCACGGCGGCCGACTCGCACGGCGGCCGACCGGGCGGCACCCGGCACCCGGACTGCGCGGAGGCGGACATGCGGCGGACCGACCCCGAGGGGCACGGCCCCGTCCGCTACGGCCCGCCCCTGCCCGGCGACGGACTGCCCGTACTCCCCGAACTCACCGCCGTACTCGCCGCCGCGGCGAGCCGCACCGACGCGCAGCCGGTCGGCGGCGCCCCCGCCCTCCTCGAAGCGGCCTGCGGCTACTGGACCCGGCGCGGCCTGCCCACCGTCCCCGACCAGGTGGCCGCCGGCCCCGGCGCCCCCGCGCTGCTGCTCGCCCTCACCGCCGCACTCGCCGGGGACGGCGCCGACATCCTCGTCCCGCGCCCCTGCGCCGCCTGGTGGGCCCCGTACGCCCGTGTCCTCGGCCGGCCCGCCTACCACGTGCCGACACCCGCCGAGAGCGGCGGCGTCCCCGATCCCTACGCCCTGCTGGAGACCGTCCGCCGGGTCCGCACCGAGGGCGGCGACCCCCGGCTGCTCGTCCTGTCCGTCGCCGACGACCCCACCGCCACCGTCGCGCCGCCCGAACTGCTCCACGAGACCGTCGAGGCCGCCACGGCCGAGGGACTGCACCTGGTCAGCGACGAGACCTGGCGCGACACCGTGCACCGCCCCCACGAGAACGTCCTGCTCAGCCCCGCCGAGATGCGGCCCGACCTGGTCACCGTCGTCACCGACCTCGCCGGGTCCCTGCTGCCGCCCGGCTGGCCCGCCGCCGTCGCCCGCTTCCCGGCCACCGAGCCCGGACGCCACCTCCACGCGCGCGTGCTCGACATCCTCACCGCGCTCGGCGCCCGCGTGGCCGCTCCCCTCGCCGCAGCCGCCGGCTACGCCCTCGACGAACCCCCGCCCGTCACCGAGCGCCGCGAGGCCGCCGTACGCCTGCACGCGTGCGTGGCCGCCGCCGCGCACGCCGCCGTCGTCGCCGCCGGCGCTCTCGCCCGGCCCCCGCAGGCCGGCCGCCACCTGTACGCCGACCTCGGCCCGCTGCGCGAACCCCTCGCCGCACAAGGCGTCGGTGACGCCCAGGAGCTGGAGGACCTCCTCACCGCCCGCCTCGGCATGCCCGCCCCCGGGGGGCACCGCTTCGGCGACGACCTCGGTGCGCTGCGCGTCCGACTCGCCACGGGCCCCCTGCTGGGCGGCACGGACGAGGAGCGCGCGGAATGCCTCGCCTCCCCCGCGCCGTTGGAACTGCCGCATGTGCACAGCGCTTTGATCGGATTGACGGCGCTCCTCGACGATCTCCGCGACGACGCCCAGCGATGGGAGCCTCCTCGATGACGCAGCAGACGCATGAGCCCGAGACGCATGATCCGGAGACGACCGAGCCCCCCACGACGGAGGCCGAGAGGTATGGCCCTGCGCCGCACGGGCCGGGATCGGTCGCGACGACCACGACGGCTACGGCGGCCACGGCGGTCACGACAGCTACGGCGGTCACGACAGCTACGGCGGTCACGACGAACGTGCCCACCGCGACGGCCGCACCGGCCCCGATCACGAAGCCCGCGCCCGGCCGAGACGCCCGCAGGCCCGGCCCCGCAGCACCCCCGTTCCCACCGCTGGCCGAGCCCCGCCCCCTCGGCGAACACCGCGTGTGGCCCCGCACCTTCCACGACCGGCTCACCGCCCCCCTCCCCGGCCTCAAGGCCCTCGCCCGCTTCGCCCGCGAAGGCGCCGTACGCCCCGGCCCCGAAGGCCTCACCGACATCTCCCGGCTCCCCTGCGCACCCGCCCCGCTGCCCCGTGTCGACACCCGCACCCTCGCCGTCACCTGGGCCGGACACGCCAGCTGGATCGTCCGGATCGGCGGCCTGACCGTCCTCACCGACCCCGTCTGGTCCCGCCGGATCCTCGGCACACCCGCCCGCATCACCCCCGTCGGCGTCCCCTGGGAGAGCCTGCCGCGTATCGACGCCGTCGTCATCAGCCACAACCACTACGACCACCTCGACGCCCCCACCCTGCGGCAACTCCCGCGCGCCACACCGGTGTTCGTACCGGCCGGCCTCGCCCGCTGGTTCCGCCGCCGCCGCTTCACCTGCGTCACCGAGCTGGACTGGTGGGAGGGCGCCGAACTCGCCGGCGTCCGCTTCGACTTCGTCCCCGCCCACCACTGGTCCAAGCGCACCCTCAGGGACACCTGCCACAGCCTCTGGGGCGGCTGGATCCTCACCGACACCGCCGGACAGCGCCTCTACTTCGCCGGCGACACCGGCTACGGCCACTGGTTCTCCCGCATCGGCCGCCGCTACCCCGGCATCGACCTCGCCCTCATGCCCATCGGCGCCTACGACCCCCGCTGGTGGCTCCGCGACGTCCACTGCGACCCCGAGGAGGCCGTCCGGGCCACCCTGGACGTAGGCGCCCGCCGGATGGCCCCCATGCACTGGGGCACCTTCGTCCTCTCGGCCGAGCCGGTCCTCGAACCGCTGACCAGAGTGCGGGCGGCCTGGGAGAAGGAGGGGCTGGAGCGGGCGGACCTGTGGGATCTGCCGGTGGGAGCCTCGAAGGTGCTGGAGTGAGGCGCCCCCACGGCGCTACCGAAACCGCCGCACCACCCCCGGCGCCGCACTGATCACCACGGTCAGCGCAACCGCCACGACGACACCCTCCCACGGCTCCTCGAACAACGAACCCCCAAGGATGCCGATCACCTGATACGTGACCGCCCACGCGAGGCAGGCCGGCAGGTTCCCCCGCACGAACCGCCGCAGCGGCCACTCCGCCATCAGACAGGCCAGCATCACCGGTATCCGCCCCGCAGGAACCAGCCGGGACAGCACCAGCACCGCGACCCCGTGCTCGGCCAGCTTCCCCCGCGCCTGCGCCAGCCGCTCCTCGGGCGCGCGCGACCGGATCGCCGCCAGCCACCGCGACCCGTTCTTCGAACCCATCCCGCGCCGCCCCAGCCAGTAGAGGGCGATGTCCCCGAGGAACGCGGCCGAAGAAGCCGTCACGAACACCAGCGCCAACGAGAACGGCGCCGTCTGATGGAACCCCACCACCGCCGCCGAACTCACCAGCGCCCCCGTCGGCACGACCGGCACCAACGCCCCCAGGCACACCAGCAGAAACAGCATCGGATACCCGATCGCCTGCTGCGTCGACTCGGGCGCGACGGCCGTCGACGCGGCAGCCAGCCACGTCACCGCGCGACCTCCAGCCGCACCCGCTCCCCGTGCCCCAGCTTGTGCACCGCCACCCCCGGCGCCGCCTCGGCCGCCAGCCGCACGAACTCGTCACCCGGCGCATGGAACTCGTGCGGCCGCACCGCGTCCATCCCGATCGGCCAGTACGTCCCGTAGTGCACCGGCACCGCCGCCCGCGGCGCCAGCCGCGCCAGCGCCCGCGCCGCCCGCCCCGCGTCCAGATGCCCCGCACCGAGATACGGCCCCCAGCCGCCCACCGGCAGCAGCGCCACGTCCACCGGGCCCACCCGCTCGGCCATCGCGTCGAACAGCCCGGTGTCCCCGGCGAAATACGTCCGCGCCTCACCCTCCACGACATAGCCGAGCGCGGGCGAACGCCGCGGCCCCACCGGCAGCCGCCGCCCGTCGTGCAGCGCCGGCACCACCCGCACCAGCAGCTCACCGATCCGCACCTCGTCCCCGGGCGCCACCTCCGTCACGCGCAGCTGCCGCAGCCGGCGCAAGCCGGGTACCGCCCGTGGTGCGCCCCGTGGCACGAGCAGGCGCGTGCCCGGGGCGAGGCCCGCCAGCGAGGGCAGATGCAGGTGGTCGGCGTGCAGATGCGAGACGAGCACCGCGTCCGCGCGACGGGCCTCGGCCGGCGGCAGCACACCCCGGCGCCGCCGCAGATGCGCCAGCCGGCGGGCGAACAGCGGATCGGTCAGCACCCGTATGTTCGCGTCCCGGACCGTGCAGGTGGCGTGACCCCACCAGGTGATCTCCACCGGCACCTTCTTCGCCTCCTTCACGCGACTCCCCGAAGCCTACGGGCAGGAGTAGGGTCAGCGGCGAAACCCGGAGGTGAGGGGGGACGCCATGGGACAGCTGCGGGGTTCTCCCGACGCGCTCGCGGCGGTGGTGCGGGTCACCGCCATCGCGAGCCTGACCCCCCTGGAAGAACTGGAGGCGGATCCCTTCCTCGTCGACTCCCGCAGCCAGCACGCCATGTGCGCCCGCTGGGCCGCCGAACGCGGTTACGTCATCGCCCGGGAACTCCTCGTCGGCGGACTGCGCTTCGACCACTGCGCCCTGTGGGACGGAGTCCGGCCCGGCGTGGACGTCTTCGTCGCGCCCAGCCTGCGCGTGCTCCGCCGCGCCGTGTCCTCGGTCGAGGCGTTCACCGCCGAATGCGTCCGACGCGGCGTACGCGTGGAGACCGTCGGGCGCGCCGAGCCGTCCTACGACGCGCAGATGAAAGCCCGCGTACACCGCCGGCTCTCCATGCCCACAGCCGGCTACGACGGCCGCTAGCCCCGCCACCGCCACCGTCACCGCGGCTGGAGGCGGTGACCCCCGCACATCTGCCGCGCGTGACGATCAGGCCGGACGCCTCCGCGCCGCGATCCGCTGCCGGGAAGCCTCGTACAGCACGGCCGTCGCGGCGTTCGCGGCGTTCAGCGAACTCGCCGACCCCGTCATCGGAATGCTGACCGTGTGGTCGCACAGGCCCCGCCAGGCGCTGCTCAGCCCGGACGTCTCGTTGCCCACCAGCAGCAACACCGGCTGCGTGAAGTCGAAGTCGAAGACATCACAGTCCCCCTTCTCGTCGGTACCGACCAGGACGATCGACCGCCCCTGGGCCCGCTCCGCCTCGACCCAGGCCATCACCCCGCCGGGCGAGGGAACCCGCACCGCGGGCACGGCGAACAGCGAACCGGTGCTCGCCCGCACCGACTTGGGGTCGTACACATCGGCCGCGTGCCCCGACACGATGAGCCCGTGCGCCCCGAAGGCGTCCGCTGACCGGATGATGCTGCCGATGTTCCCCGGACTGGTCGGCCGGTCGAACAGAACGCCCAGGAAGTCGCCGTCGGCGCTGAACCGGCCGAGGTCGTCGGCCGGCATCTCGATGACGGCGACGAGCTCCGGCGCGCTCTCGTTCTTCTCCCCGAGGTCCGCCAGCATGTCCGGCGCCATGGCGACCCGCTCGGCGTCGACGGTCCGCAGCAGATCCTCCGCCCACTGCGACAACGTCCGCCCGGCGTCGTACAGCAGCGCCTTGACGGGCCAGCCGTACCGGACCGCCATCGAGATGGGGCGAACACCCTGCACCAGGAACTCGCGCGCTCGCGTGCGCTTGTTGCGGTTGTTCAGCAGCGACTCCCACTGCTGAAAGCGGGCGTTGCGTGAGGTGATGCGCTGGACCGGCGGCACGTGTTCTCCAAGCTGAGCCAGTATCGATGCTGTATCCGCGCCAGCCTAGGAGGGGTTGGGAAGGCGGTGGTACCGAGCACCGCTTCCCGCTGTGCGCCGCAGCCCGTGTGACAAGGTGGAGCGAGGCCCGGAAGACGTATGGGCCCGGACGTGAGGGGTACAGGGCGTGCGAGGGGTGCGGTGGCGACGGGTCGCCAGTCAGATCGGGCGAAGCGTCGTCGTCTGGGCGGCCTCCACCCTCACCATGCTGGTCCTCGCCGTGCTCCTGCCCGACTTCCGGCTCCAGTCCGCCGACGGCGACAGCGCCACCCGGATCGCCGTCACCGCCGCCTGCGGCGCCGGCGCCTTCGGTGTGCTGTCGGCCGTCGCCTGGCCCCTCCTGGTCCGGCTCCTGCTGCTCGTCCCCGCGCTCGTGCTGGGCCTGCTGGTCTTCTTCCTCAACGGCTCCCTACTGCTGCTCGCCCTGCGCATCAACCCCTCCGGACACGGGGAGGCAGCCCCGGAGACCGCCGTCATCGTGGCGGCGGTGATGTCCGCCGTCGCCTCCGCCACCGGCGCGGCCCTCGCCGTCCGCGACGACGAGACCTACCGGCGCCGCCTGCACCGTCTCGCCGCACGCCGCCGCAGATCCGACCCGCCCTGCCCCACCACCCCCGGCCTCGTCTTCGTGCAGCTCGACGGCGTCGGCCACGACGTCCTCACGGACGCGGTGCGCAAGGGCCTGATGCCCACGGTCGCCCGCTGGCTGGCGACGGGCGACGGTATGCAGTCGGCGGGCGACGATGACCGGCAGACCGTGGACCGTGTGCAGCCGTCGGGCGACGACCGGCAGGCGGTGGACCGTGTGCAGCCGGCGGACAACGACCGGCAGACGGTCGACTGCATACAGCCGGCGGACGACGGGCCACGAGCGGCGGACCGCATACAGCCGAGCGACGCGCCGCAGACCGTCGATCGCGTACAGCCGACGGGCGCCGAGTCGCAGACGACCGACCGCATCCGGGTGAGGGCGGACGGCCTGCAGCCGACCCGGGACAGTCCACGGCCGACCGCTGACGGCATACAGCCGACCGGCGACGGTCCACGGCCGACCCACCGCCTCACCCCGTGGCGCACCGACTGGTCCAGCCAGACCGGCGCCAGCCAGCTCGGCATCCTCCACGGCAGCACCTTCGACGTGCCCGCCTTCCGCTGGTACGAGAAGGACCGCGGGGAGGTGATGGTGTGCAACCGGCCGACGAGCGCCGCCGAACTGCAGCGCCGCGCCATGCTGCATACCGGCGACGGTGGACTGCTCACCGTGGACGGCGCCAGCCGCGGCAACCTGTTCAGCGGCGGCGCCGGCGAGCAGGCGCTCGTCCTGTCGATCGCGGCCCGCCGCCGCAGCCGGGAGAACCGTTCCCGCGCCGGGTACTTCGCCTACTTCTCCGACCCCGCCAACGCCGTCCGCACCGCCTTGTCCTTCGTCGCCGAGGTGGCCCGCGAGATCGGCCAGTCCGCCCGGGCCCGGCTCCGCAGGCAGCGCCCCCGGGTGAGCCGCGGCGGCCTGTATCCGCTGGTCCGCGCCTTCGCCACCGTCGTGGAACGGGATGTCGTCGTCGCCGCGGTGATGGGGGACATGCTCGCCGGCCGCACCGCCGTCTACGCCGACCTCGTCGCCTACGACGAGGTCGCCCACCACTCCGGGCCGTGCAGCCGGGACGCCGAAAAGGTCCTGCAGCGCCTCGACCGCTCCCTCGCCCTGCTGCAGCGGGTCGCCGAGCACGCTCCCCGCCCGTACCACCTCGTCGTCCTCTCCGACCACGGCCAGAGCCCCGGCGAGACCTTCCGCTCCCGCTACGGCCTCACGCTCGGCGATCTCGTCCGGGCCGGCTGTGGACTGCATGTGCCGCGCCGCGCCGACCGCACGCACAGCGGCGCCGAGGCCCGCGCCGCCGTCCGTGCCGCGCTGCGCCGGCCCGTGGAGGAGGAGAACGAGCGGCACCGTCCTGCCCCCGGCTCCGAGCCGATCGTGCTGGCATCCGGCAACCTCGGCCTGGTCTCCTTCCCGGACGTGCCCCACCGCATGACCAAGGAGGAGATCGACGCCCGCCACCCCGCCCTGCTCACCACCCTCGCCAACCATCCCGGCATCGGCTTCCTGCTGGTGCGCGGCGAGGAGCACGGCGGGGTGGTGCTGGGGGCCCACGGCGCCGAGATCCCGCTCGCCCGGCTCGACGAGGAGCCCGGCCCGCTGGCCCGCTTCGGCCCCGGCGCCGCCGACTCGGTCCGCCGTACCCACTCCTTCCCGCACACCGCCGACATCATGGTGAACTCCGCCTTCGACCCCGCCGACGGCGAGGTCCTCGCCTTCGAGGAGCAGATCGGCTCGCACGGCGGTCTCGGCGGCGCCCAGTCCCACCCGTTCCTGCTCTCGCCGCTGGAGCTGTCCGCCCCGGTCGACGACGGGGAACTGTGCGGCGCCGGGCACGTCCACCGGGTACTGCGCCGCTGGCTGGACGAGCTGAACGGCCCCCAGATCCCCCTCACCGAGGACACCACGGCCACCGAGAACACCCAGGCCACGCAGGCCGCCAAAGACCCCGAGGCGGCCAAGGACCCGGAAGCCGCCAAGGACGCCGGGGCCACCGAGGACGAGCGGGCCGCCTGAAACCCGGCCGCGCCCACCCGCCCCCTGCGGGAAGTCACCTCCCGTTCACCCCGCGTGGGCCGGTCTTCGGAGTGCGAGGAGCCCGGATGTGATCGGATAGGGGTACGGAAAGCCCCCGTAACGGGATCCGACGGAAAGGAATCATCGTGGCCACCACGCGCACCGCGCACACGGTCTGGGAAGGCAACCTTCTCGAGGGCAACGGCGTCGTCACCTTCGACTCCTCCGGCATCGGCGAGCAGCCGGTCACCTGGGCCTCGCGCTCCCAGGACGCGAACGGGAAGACCAGCCCCGAGGAGCTGATCGCCGGTGCTCACTCCAGCTGCTTCTCCATGGCCCTCTCGCACGCCCTGGCCGGTGCCGGCACCCCGCCCACCCGGCTGGAGACCAACGCCGACGTGACCTTCCAGCCGGGCGAGGGCATCACCGGCATCCACCTCACCGTGCGCGGCGAGGTGCCGGGTCTGGACGCCGAGGGGTTCGCCTCGGCCGCCGAGGACGCCAAGAAGAACTGCCCGGTCAGCCAGGCCCTGACCGGTACGACCATCACCCTGACGGCCGAGCTGGCCTGAGGGCTCGTACGACCCCGGATGCCGCGTCCCGTTTCAGGGGCGCGGCATCGCCGTTCCCGGGGAACCCGGGCATTGACAGCGTCGCAGGCACGTCATGTGCTGGGAGAGCGGCAGGTGCCCGGGCGGAAGGGGACGGACCATGACACGTGCGGTCGGGATCGATCTCGGGACGACGAACTCGGTGGTGGCCGTCCTGGAGGGCGGCGAGCCCACCGTCGTCACCAACGCGGAGGGTGCGCGGACGACACCGTCCGTGGTGGCGTTCGCGAAGAACGGCGAGGTGCTGGTCGGGGAGGTCGCCAAACGGCAGGCCGTGACCAATGTGGAGCGCACCGCCCGCTCGGTGAAACGCCACATGGGCGACGCGGGCTGGCGCTTCCCGGAGGAGGGCTCGATCGACGGCACCCGCCTGCGCGCGCAGGAGCTGTCCGCGCGGGTGCTGCAGAAACTGAAGCGGGACGCCGAGGCCTACCTGGGCGAGGACGTCACGGACGCGGTGGTCACCGTACCGGCGTACTTCGACGACACCCAGCGGCAGGCCACCAAGGAGGCCGGTGAGATCGCGGGCCTGAAGGTGCTGAGGATCATCAACGAGCCGACCGCCGCCGCCCTCGCCTACGGCCTGGACCGCGGCGAGGAACAGACCGTGCTGGTCTTCGACCTCGGCGGCGGCACCTTCGACGTGTCCCTGCTGGAGATCGGCGACGGCGTCATCGAGGTGAAGGCCACCAACGGCGACACCCGCCTCGGCGGCGACGACTGGGACCAGCGGATCGTCGAGCACCTGGTGAAGCGGTTCAAGGGGAGTCACGGCATCGACCTCGCCGCCGACAAGATGGCGGTGCAGCGGCTGCGCGAGGCCGCCGAGAAGGCCAAGATCGAGCTGTCCTCGTCCTCGGAGACCTCGGTCAACCTCCCCTACATCACCGCATCCGCCGAGGGCCCGCTGCACCTGGACGAGAAACTGACCCGGGCCCAGTTCCAGGAGCTGACCGCGGACCTGCTCGACCGGTGCAGGAAGCCCTTCCACCAGGCCGTCCAGGACGCCGGGATCGAGCTGTCCGCGATCGACCACGTCATCCTCGTCGGCGGCTCCACCCGGATGCCGGCCGTCACCGACCTGGTCCGTGACCTCACCGGCAAGGACCCGCACAAGGGCGTCAACCCCGACGAGGTGGTCGCCGTCGGCGCCGCCCTCCAGGCCGGCGTCCTGCGCGGCGACGTCAAGGACGTGCTCCTCCTCGACGTGACCCCGCTGTCCCTCGGCATCGAGACCAAGGGCGGCATCATGACCAGGCTGATCGAACGCAACACCACGATCCCCACCCGCCGTTCGGAGATCTTCACCACCGCCACCGACAACCAGCCCTCGGTCGGCATCCAGGTCTACCAGGGCGAACGCGAGATCGCCGCCTACAACAAGAAGCTCGGTGTCTTCGACCTCACCGGGCTGCCGCCCGCCCCGCGTGGCATCCCGCAGATCGAGGTGGCCTTCGACATCGACGCCAACGGGATCATGCACGTCTCGGCGAAGGACCTGGCCACGGGCCGCGAGCAGAAGATGACCGTCACCGGCGGCTCCGCCCTCGCCAAGGAGGACATCGACCGCATGATGCGGGACGCGGAACGGTACGCCGACGAGGACCGCAAGCGCCGCGAGGCCGCCGAGACCCGCAACCAGGCCGAGCAACTCGTCTACCAGACCGAGAAGTTCATCCGTGACAACCACGACCGCGTCCCCGCCGACACCCGCGGCGAGGTCGAGGCGGCCGTCGCGGAACTGAAGGCGCTGCTGGAACAGAACGCCGACACCACCGCCCTGCGCACCGGGGTGGAGAAACTCGCCACCGTCAGCCAGAAGATGGGGCAGGCCATGTACGAGGGCGCCGCCGCCGCCGGAGGCGGCCAGACGGGCACGGAACAGACCTCCGCCCCCGAGGAGGAGGGTGTGGTGGACGCGGAGATCGTGGACGAGGACAGGGACGCCAAGGGCGGCGCGGCCTGACGGGAGGTCACAGGCTCCTGCGGAACTCCCGCAGCAGGGTCCGGGTGCGGTGCGCCGACGCGGCACGTGCCGTCATGTGGTCCAGCACCTCCAGATGCGCGGCGACCTCGCGGCGGGAGTCCAGGTAGAGCGCGCCGGTCAGGTACTCGGTGAACACCATGTCCGGCAGCTCCGGTTCGGCGAACCGGAACAGTGTGAACGGCGCGTACGTCCCCGGATGCGGGCCCGCCGCGAACTCGGCGAGCTGCAGCGTGACCCGGTCCCGCTCGGCGTAGTCCAGCAGCCGGTCCAGCTGTGCCCGCATCACCTCGCCGCGCCCGCTCACCGGACGCCGCAGCACCGTCTCGTCCATGATCACCCACAGATGGGGCGGATCCTCCCGCTCCAGCAGCCGCTGCCGTTCCATGCGCAGCGACACATGCCGTTCCACGGTCTGCGGCGAGCTCTGCCCGATGGTCCCGGCCTCCAGCACCGCCCGTGCGTAGTCCTCGGTCTGCAGCAGACCGGGTACGAAGTGCGGCTCGTAGGAGCGGATGATCCGGGCGGCGCCCTCCAGACTGACGTACAGGCTGAACCAGTCCGGGAGCACGTCGTGGAACCGCTGCCACCAGCCCGGCTGGTTCGCCTCCTCGGCCAGCCGCACGAACGCGGCGGCCTCCTCCTCGGCCACCCCGTAGGTGTCCAGCAGCACCTGCACGTACGGGATCTTCAGCGCGACCTCGGCCATCTCCATCCGCCGTACGGTCGCGGGCGCCACCCTGAGCACCCGGGCGGCCTCCTCGCGGCCCAGACCGGCCGCCTCCCGCAGCTCCTGCAACCGTTTGCCGAGCACCACCTGGCCCACGGTGGGCGCAGCCCGCCGCTCACTCACGCCACGCCCTCCCCTTACGCGCCGAAGTACCCGGGCAGTCTGCCATGTGATCCCCTCTCGCACACCGGTCCGAGAAGGATCCGGACGGTGCGGGAGGGGTCAACCGGCCAGCGTGTGCAGGTACTTGGCGGTCGCCGGGTCCGCCGGCAGGAACGTCTCGATGGCGAGTTCGGCGACCGTGACGTCCATCGGCGTGTTGAACGTGGAGATCGACGACACGAACGACAGGATCCGGCCGCCGAGTTCGATGCGCAGCGGCAGCGCGAAGTACGCGACGGACTCGTCCGGTTCGCCGCCCGGCGTGTCCTCCTCCGGCACCGGGTAGGCCGCCACCTCCTCGTACAGGGCGCGCAGCCGGTCCGAGCGCTCCAGGGCGATCTGCCGCTCCATCTGCGCCAGCAGATGCCCGCGCCACTCGCGCAGATTGCGGATGCGCGGCGCCATCCCCTCCGGGTGCAGGGTCAGCCGCATCGCGTTCGGCGCCGGGCTCAGCAGCTTCTCCGGCACGCCGTCCAGGAGCATCGCGATGCCCCGGTTCGCGGCGACGACCGTGTAGCCGGCGTCGACCACCAGCGCCGGATAGGGCTCGTAGCCCTGGATGAGACGCTCCATGCCGTCGCGCAACGCGTCCAGCGCCGGGTCGTCCAGCGGGGTCTCGGGATAGTGCGGCGCGTAACCGGCCGCCAGCAGCAGGGAGTTGCGTTCGCGCACCGGCACGTCCAGGTGCTCGGCGAGCCGCAGCACCATCTCCTCGCTCGGCCGGGAACGGCCGGTCTCGATGAAACTGATGTGCCGGGCCGAGGAGTCGGCGCGCAGCGCCAGCTCCAGCTGGGAGACCCGGCGCCGCTCCCGCCAGGCCCGCAGCAGCGGGCCGACGCCCTTGTCGGAGGCGGCGGGGGCGGTGGCGGACGCGACGGGGCCGGAAGCGACAATGGTCATACGTCCGACCGTAGTCGAGGAGTTGTCCAGGTGCGCACGAACGAGCCGTGGCCGATGCCGTGGCGGACCCCGTCCCTTCAGGCCGCGGCCGTGTACCGGGCCCGGGTCCGCGGCTGTCTCCTCGGCGGCGCGCTCGGTGACGCCCTCGGCTACACCGTGGAGTTCTCCTCCCTGGACCACATCCGCGCCGCGCACGGGGCGCGCGGCGTCACCGGCCTCGTCCCCGACGCGTCCGGCGCGGTCGGTCTGATCAGCGACGACACCCAGATGACCCTGTTCACCGTGGAGGCCCTGATCCAGGCGCACGCACGGGAGCGCGAGAAGGGCGTCGGCGGCGCCTGGCCGCTGCTGCTGCGCCAGGCGTACGAGCGCTGGCTGGAGACCCAGTCCGGGCCGGCCCCGCAGCAGCCCGCCGCACCGGCCGGCGGCCTGGTCACCGAGGCCTGGCTGTACGCCCGCCGCGCCCCCGGCAACGCCTGCCTGTCCGGCATCGCCCAGTCGTACGCGCCCGACCCGGCGCTCCCGCTCGACGGCGCACCGGGCCGGGTCAACCCCGACTCCAAGGGCTGCGGCACGGTCATGCGCTCGGCGCCCTTCGGCCTGGTCGCCCCTGCCGACGCGGCCTTCGCCATGGCCGCGCGCGGCGCCCAGATCACCCACGGCCACCCCACCGGCTACTACGCGGCCGGCGCCCTCGCCGCGATCGTGGCCCACCTGGTGGCCGGGGACTCCCTGGAGGGCGCGGTGCTGCGCACGCTGCGGCTGCTGGAACGGCACCGCGGCCACACGGAGACCACCTCCGCCCTGCGCGCCGCCTTGGACCTCGCCGCCGACGGCGCGCCCACGGCCGAGAAGGTGGAGTCCCTCGGCGCGGGTTGGGTCGCCGAGGAGGCCCTCGCCATCGGCGTCTACTGCGCGCTCGCCGAACCCGCCGTAGAACGCGCCCTGCTGCTGGCCGTCAACCACTCGGGCGACAGCGACTCCACCGGCTCGATCTGCGGCAATCTGCTGGGCGCCCGGTACGGCGACACCGGACTGCCGCACGCCTGGGTGGCGCAGGTGGAGGGCCGGGCCACGATCGCCGCCCTCGCCGACGACCTCGCGGCGGAGTGCGCGCACGGCTGAGACGGCGGGGCGTGCGGGCGGCTGACACCGGGGTGTTGACCCGACTACCGAAGGACACACCGACCTGGAGCACGTCCCGCAACCGGCCTGGGGCGTGTTTGAGAAGTGGGTCCTGCGTCTCGCCCCGTGCCGTGATGATCCCGGTGTGTGGCGAGGGGACGCCGTGGCCGGACATTCCACCGGAGTATGGGCCGTGGCAGACGGTCTACGGGCTTTTCCGGCGCTGGCAGCGGAGTGGTGTGTGGGCACAGGTGCTGACTGGTCTTCAGGCACGTGCTGACGCGGCCGGGGTGATCACCTGGGAGGTGAACGTCGACTCCACGGTCTGCCGCGCTCACCAGCACGCCGCCGGTGCCCGGCGTGGCGGGCAACATCAGAAGGAAACCGCCGGGAGGAAGCCGTCCCGAGCCCGACGACCACGGTCTGGGGCGTTCACGTGGTGGCCGGACAACTGAGATTGACCTCGCCTGCGAGCAGCGGCAGCCCCTGATTCTGTCAATGAGCGAGTTCGGCCTGGCGAAGGCTGCGGAACACCGCCGGGGTTGCCCATCCGCGCAACGTGGCGTGAATCGCCGGTCGGAATGCGGCCTCGGCCGTGGCGGCGTCGAGGGCCCCAGCCAGTTCGAGAGTCACCAGCCCGTGCAGAGTGGCCCAGATCGACAGGGCGATCGACGTTGCATCGCCGACGAGGACGGACGCCGCCAACGCGCGATCGATCGCCGCGAGGAGCGGACGGACCGGGTCACCGGCACCGACCTCCCCCGACGGGTCGAAGGGCTGCACACCGCCGAACAGCACCGTGTACAGGTGGCTGTGCCCGCGCCCCCAACGACGGTAGGCGACGGCCAGCGCGTAGAGGTCGGCGAGAGGGTCGGCGGAGGTCTGCGCCGCCGACAGGTCCTGGAACAGGCCTGAGACGGCTCTGTCGCGCACCGCACCGATCAGCCCGTCCTTGCCGCCGAACAACGAATACACCGCCGTCGTCGACGCCTCGGCAGCAGCGGCCACGGCGCGGACCGTGAGCGACTCCCGCGGACGGGTGGCAAGCATCTCGGTCGCGCACTTCACAAGCCGCTCTTTGACGGCCTCGTCGTTTGTTCTCGGCCTACCCACGGCCAGCAGCCTACCTCGGTTTGATAACGTCGTTTTGAAACGCCGTTCTGAAACTATCGGAGGTCCGCTTTGCCTACGTCCGCCCTACGTCTTGTCCGCTTCACCGGACGCTTACTGCTGGCCCTGGGCGCCGTCGCGATGCTGGTCGTCGTCTTTCTCGCACTGATCGCCCTCACGGACGGGGCAGGCTCGGGGCTCGCCGCATGGTTGACGACCCTTGGAGTCGGGGCTGTCCTCGCGACGTGGCGGGGCCGGCACGGCACTTGGCCGGCGCGGCTCGTGCGGTTCCTGCCGGTGGCTGTCGCGGCGGCGTTGACGGCGTCGGTCTGCATCCCGACCGTGCCGACGGCCCGGCGCTACCCGCCCGCGCCACCCTTCGTGACCACGCAGCACTGGAGCCTGACCACGGGCAGCCGGGTCGCGGTGTACCACTACCCGCCCGCGCACCCCAGCCCCCGGCATCCCGTCCCGCTCGTGTACCTCAACGGCGGACCGGTCCGCGGCATCTCGGTACTCGACCACCGGTTCCTGCAACTCCTGGCCCGCGAGGGCCACGACGTCTACGCCTACGAACAGGCCGGCGGCGGACGCAGCGACCTGCTCCCCATGAGGCAGTACACGATCTCCAGGTCGGTCGGCGACCTCGCCGCCTTCATCGACCGCCTGAACAAAGGCAAGGTCGACATCCTCGGATTCTCCTCGGGCGGGGCCGTGCTCACCCGGGCCCTGGGCGACCCGAGCGTCGCCGCGCGCCTGCACCGGGCGATCATCGCCGAGCCCGGCCCCATGGACGGCCCCACCGCGCACATCGCCGGGCACAAGGGCCGAAAATCCGCACGCGGCCTCGCGCCGGCCCCCACCGGACCGCGATCGACACACACCCCCCGGTACGCCGTGGCATTCGGCCTCATGCGACTCGGACTCCTCACCCCCGACACCGGACTGATCGGACAGGCCGAAGGCGACAACGCCTTCACCGCCGCAGACCTCGGCAGCGACACCGCATCCGCCTACTGCGCACGCGACGCGCGCCGCATCCCCGCCGAGGACACCGCACAGAACTTCTCCTTCAGCCCCGCCGCCAGCCTCCGCATCCAGCAGACGGTCAAGGACTCGCCCTCCATCGCCCCGCAACTGAGGCGCTCCCGGACCCCCGCGATGCTGATGATCGCCGAGTGCTCCTCCCAGGTCCGTCAATGGGAGACCACCGTCCTCGCCGATGACCCCGCCATCCAGCGCACGCAGTACATGCCCGGAGTCGGACATCACATGTGGAACGGCCTCGACGACAACAACGACCGGGCCGTCGCCGTCATCACCGCGTTCCTTCAGGGCAAGCCAGGACCCCTGCCGAACTACCCGACCCCCGACGAGATCCCTACCTTCCTGCGCGACCACAAATGAAGACGTGCGGAGCGGGACGCCGGGGCGTGCGCAGGCGGACCACGCGGGCGGAGTACACACACGGCCGGCGTGGCAGGCTGAATCCGTACCCCTCCTTCCCGCCGCCTCGAAGGGAGCCCCGGCCATGGCCGTCGAACCGCTGTCGCAGAAGGAGATCGAGGACCGGCTCGCCGAGCTGCCCGGCTGGTCGGTGGAGTCCGGCCGGCTCACCCGCTCCTACCGCCTGGGCTCACATGTCGCGGCGGCGGCGCTGGTCATGCACATCGCCGCCGTCCAGGACGAGCTGGACCACCACTCCGATCTCACCCTCGGCTACAACACCGTCTCCCTCAGCATGAACACCCACAGCGCGGGCGGCGCCGTCACCGGGAAGGATTTCGCTCTCGCCCTCAGGGTGGAGGACATCGCCCCAGGTCACGGCGCACACTGAGGGACGTGCTCGACTACGACAAGGAAGCCGACGCCTACGACGCGTCCCGGGGCGGCGAGGCCCGCGCCGCAGCGGCCACCGAGGCGGTCCTCGGTCTCGTCCCCGACGGCCCGGGCCACCTCCTCGACGTGGCCTGCGGTACCGGCATCGTCACCCGTCGGCTGGCCGCCGACCGCCCCGCGTTGCGGGTGACGGGCGCGGACCTCACCCCCGCCATGGTCCGCATGGCGGGGGCCCGGCTGCCGGGCGCGGTCGTACGCGCCGACAGCCGCCGACTGCCCTTCCGCACCGGCACCTTCCACGCCGTCACCAGCATCTGGCTGCTGCACCTGCTCGACGACGCCGAGGACGTCCGGGCCATCGTCGCCGAATGCGCCCGCGTGCTGCGCCCCGGCGGGGTGTACGTCACCACCGTCGACAAGGCGGCGGCCCACGACGTCGGCAGTGACGTCGACGCCGTCCTCGCCACCCGCCCGCGCCGCCCCGCCCAGGACGCCGCCCCCACCGTCACCGCGCACGCCGTACGCCACGGGCTGCGGCCGGCCGGCGGAACCGCGTTCCCCGGCATCGGTCAGGGCCGTAGCCCCCGCACCACCATCACCGACCTGCGCCGCGGCTGGTTCACCCGGCTCCCGCCCGGGGAGCCGCGCACGGAGGACTTCGCCGCCCGCCTGGCCCGCCTGCCGGACCAGGACCGCCCCCGCCCCGACCCGGTGTTCGCGCTGCGCGCCTACCGCAAGCCGACGGCGGGCTGAGGACCGGGCGCGGCCGCCGCGGACGCCACGACGGCGCCCAGGCCGAGGGTCCGCACCCCCGGGCCGCTAGCGGCGCAGGGCCCGGCGGATCGTCCGCTCCACCGGTGAGTACGCCCCGTCGGGCCGGTCCAGTTCGTACGGCACCGCCGGTTCCAGCGGCGGCTGTGCCATGAGGCGGGGCCGGGTGCCGCGGTGCGGCTGGGCCGCGTGCACCAGGAAGGGGTGGCAGAGGTAGACGTCACCGGGGCGGCCGGTGGCGTACGCGAGCGGCCGGTGCGCCGAGGCCGCCACCAGCTGCGGCTCGATCTCCAGTCCCGAGACGCCCGCCTCGCCGTACGGCTCCAGCAGCGGCGGTACGTCCAGGTGCGAGCCGACCCGGATCCGGGTCGGGGCGTCGGCCTCGGTGACCTCGCTGAAGAGGAACAGCATCAGCAGCGCGCGGCCCTTGGAGCGCAGGTTGGCGAAGTACCACCGCTCGCCCTCGGGGAGATAGCTGCCTTCGATGTGCCAGCCCGCGTCGTCCGGCTCGGCCGGGTGCGGAAAGCGCAGCGGGAACGTGCCCAGCGAGTACCGCGGCTCCCACCGGCCCGCTCCGACGAGCCGGTCGAACGCCGCGTGCAGGGCGGGGGAGTTGGCGGCGGCCGCGAACGGCCCCTGTGCCATGCCGTCCAGCCGGACCACCGGCTCCTTCCAGGTGCCCGGGTCGTCCGGGTCGTACCCCGTCTCCCGCCACAGCAGCCGGGCGCAGTCCGCGGCGACCCGGGGAGGGAAGGCACCCTCGATCTTCACGAAGCCGTCGGTCACGAAGCGTGTCACAAGCTCGTCGTCCACGGGCGCCATGCTGGCCGCCCGGCCCGCTCCCGCGCACCCGGTTTTTGCGGCACCGGCACGTTTTTTGCGGTACCGGCAACGAAAGTGGCACCGCCCCCGTGCGCCGTCGCAGGCTGGCCGCACCCGAGCGAGAGGCTGACCGCCATGGCACACGACCGGCAGTTCCCCCACGACCAGCAGGCCCACCAGGGGGACCCCACCCCGCACGCCCACGCCCACCGCCACGACCACGGCGGCACGGTCGACTGGGCCACCGTCGCGGAGCTGCTGGAGGCGGAGGCCGAACTGTTCGGTCCGGCGTACGCGCGCGCCCTGGCCTGGCTGGGCAAGGAGGTGACCGAGCCCGGTCTGATCGTGGACGCGGGCAGCGGACCGGGGGTGATCGCCTGCCTGATGGCGGAGACGTTCCCCGGTGCGCGGGTGGTCGCCGCCGACGCCTCCGTCCCCCTTCTCGAACGTGCCCGCGCCCGCGCCGCCCGGCTGGGCGTCGCCGACCGCTTCGGCACCCTGGCCGGTGAACTGCCCGGCTCGCTGGCGGAGTTGGACTATCCGGCGGACCTGTTGTGGGCCAGCCGCAGCCTGCACCACCTCGGTGACCAGAAGGCCGCGCTCACCGCGTTCGCCGCCCGGCTCGCCCCCGGCGGCACTCTGGCCGTCCTGGAGGGCGGCCTGCCCGTACGCTGGCTGCCCCGGGACATCGGCTTCGGCCGTCCCGGGCTCCAGGCCCGCATCGACGTGGCCCAGGAGGACCGCTTCGCCCGGATGCGCGCCGAGCTGCCCGGCGCGGTCGCCGAGACCGAGGACTGGCCCGCCCTGCTGGCCGGGGCGGGCCTGAAGCACACGGGCACCCGCAGCTTCCTCCTCGACGTGCCCGCCCCGGTCCCGGACCGGGCGCGCGCCTTCGTGGTCTCCGCCCTGGCCCGGGCCCGCGAGGTCCACGCCGACGCCCTGGACGCCGAGGACCTCGCCACCCTGGACCGTCTCCTCGACCCCGCCGATCCCGGCAGCGCCCACCGGCGTCCGGATGTGTTCGTGCTGGCGGCCCACACGGTGCACCGCGCGGTACGGCCGGTCTGATCCGGTGCCGGGCATGGCGAGCCGGCCCGGTGGACGGAGGGCCCGGTGGGCGGAGGGAAGGGGGGTGGTCAGTTGGCGGCCAGGAACTGCTTGGCCAGCTGGTCGCCGAGCGAGACCGCGGCGCTGTGGCTCTCGATGGGGGAGGCCTTGGAGTTCTTGAACAGGATGTACGTCACGCCCGAGTCGACGCCACCGGTGGCCGGGTCGGGGTCGATGCCGAGCGCCTTGGCGGTGGCGTACGACGCCTCGCCGATGATCTTCGTGGGGCCGGTGTCGCCGACGACGGCGTACTCGACCTTGTTGTCGTAGACGACCGCGACCACGCCGCCGCCCTTGATGCCGGCACCGGAGTAGTTCCAGATGCTGCTGGAGCTGGGGACGACGACGTACGGCAGCGACTCCGCCTTCAGCGGCTTGCCGTCGGACTGGTGGAAGGCGGTGTCGTCCTGGTACCAGGGGTCGCGGTCCGCGTTGCAGTTGGTGGTGCGCTGGCCGTCGCAGTCGATGTCCATGTCGGCCTTCCAGAACACCGCGCCGTTCTTGCCGCACACGGGGACCGTGGCCGATGTCTCGTCGTCCGTCTTGTACTTGCCGTTCGATATCTGGGAACAGGACTTCACCTTGGCCAGCAGGTCGGCCGCACTGACCGAGCCCTCCTGGGCGGAGGCCGGGGCGGTCCGCGGCGTGGAGCCGGCAAAGGACGCGTGCGCGGGAAGCACTCCGGCGGCGAGCAGCGCGACTCCAAAGGCCGCGGCAAGGGTCAGGTTTCGAAGGCGCACAGTGGGGGGCCCTTCTGTTAGGAAAGTTTCCTTACCAGGTGCCGTACACCGTGACCCCGTATGCATGTCCTCGTCAAGCCCGCCGCTGCGAACTGGTGAAATGCGTGCGTATTGCGGTGATTTATGACCATGGCAAAACTGGATGAACCGGCGATTGCGGATATGCCGGCGGCTGTCGGCCGACAGGCCGGACAGGGGCATGGCTCCGGGAGGCGAGGCGCATGTTCGTACGCACGGTGTACGCGACCGGCGATCCGGCGCAGCTGGGCACGGCCGTCCGGGCCCTGAACACCCGGGGGCACGACCTGCTGGAGGAGCGCCCCGGATACCGGGGGGCGGGTGTCTTCGTCGACCGCGACCTCGGCAAACTGCTCACCGTCAGCTGGTGGGAGTCCGCGGACGCGCGGCGCGTCAGCGACGAGGTGATGAGCGTCCGGCGGCCGGAGCTGCTGCAGCCCTTCGCCGGGACCGTCTCCGTCGAGAACTACGAAGCCGCCGTCTACCACGCCGGGCAACGGGTCCTGTCCGGCGGCGGGCTGCGGCTCACCCGCTTCGACTGCGAACCGGCCGACGCCGACCTCGCCGTCGACACCTTCCACGCCGGTGTGCTGCCCCGGCTGGAGATGCTGCCCGGCTTCGCCGGGGCGGCCCTCTTCCTGGACCGCGAACGCGGGCGCGGCATGACCGGCGTCCTCTTCGCCGACCGCGCCTCCCTCGCCGCGACCCGGACCGGCCAGGCCGCGATCCGCCGCGAGGGCACGGCCAAGGCCCGCATCGCGGTGATCGCCCTGGAGGAGTTCGACATCCTGCACGCCGACGTACGGGGCGACTGAGCGCCGGGACACGCTCCCGGCCGGGGCGGCCTGACGCCGGGGAGCGGACGGCCGCTCGGCGCGGGCGGCCCGGGTGCGCGCGGGTCCCCGGAACGAGGAGGGCCCGGGTGCGCGCGGGTCCCCGGAACGCGGACGGCCGTCCACCCCGCTGTGCGGTGGGGGCGGACGGCCGTGAGGGGTGTCAGGCCATGTCGAAGGTGGCCGGGTCGGGGCCCAGGCGGCGGTCCTCGTCGAGCGCGCTGATCGCGGCGAGGTCCTCGTCGTCCAGGCTGAAGTCGAAGACCTCGATGTTCTCCTTGATGCGGGCCGGCGTCACGGACTTCGGGATCACGATGTTGCCGAGCTGGATGTGCCAGCGCAGCACGACCTGGGCCGGGGTGCGGCCGTGCTTCCGCGCGATCGCGACGATCGCGGGCACCTCCAGCAGGCCCTTGCCCTGGCCCAGCGGCGACCAGGCCTCGGTCGCGACGCCCTGCTCGGCGTGCACCTCGCGGGCGGCGTGCTGCTGCAGATGCGGGTGCAGCTCGATCTGGTTGACCGCCGGGACGACCGAGGTCTCGGAGATCAGCCGCCGCAGGTGCTCGGGGAGGAAGTTGGACACGCCGATGGCGCGGGCCCGGCCGTCACCGAGCAGCTTCTCGAACGCCTTGTAGGTGTCGAGGTAGGCGCCGCGGGACGGCAGCGGCCAGTGGATCAGGTACAGGTCGACGTAGTCGAGGCCCAGCTTCTCCAGCGACGCGTCGAAGGCGCGCAGCGTGGAGTCGTACCCCTGGTCGCTGTTCCAGAGCTTGGTGGTGACGAAGACGTCCGCGCGGGGCAGTCCGGAGGCGGCGATGGCCTTGCCGGTGCCCGCTTCGTTGCCGTAGATCGCCGCTGTGTCGATGCTGCGGTACCCGGCCTCCAGCGCCGTGGCGACGGCCCGCTCGGCCTCGTCGTCCGGCACCTGCCAGACGCCGTAGCCCAGCTGGGGCATCTCGACGCCGTTGTTGAGGATGATCGGGGGGACCTTGCTGCTCACGAGCTTCTTGATCCTTCGGTTGTCGACAGGTGGTACTCCCATCGTCAACGATCACGCGCCGCCCCGCATTCCTGACCGCGCGATCCGACCTGACCGGCCGGTCAGTCAGTCTTCGCGGCGGAGGCCGGCCGGAAACGCATGGCGGTCGGCTGGCGCCCCATCAGATCCCTCACGTCCGGTAGAGGGCCTCGACCTCGTTGTCGTACGCCTTCTCGATCGCCTTCCGCTTCAGCTTCAACGACGGCGTGAGCAGGCCGTGTTCCTCGGTGAACGGCTGCGCGAGGATGCGGAAGGTGCGGATCGACTCGGCCTGGGAGACGAGGGTGTTGGCGGCGACCACCGCCCGCCGCACCTCCGTCTCCAGGTCCGGGTCGCGCACCAGCTCGACCGGGGTCATCCTCGGCTTCCCGCGCATCTGCAGCCAGTGCTCCACGGCCTCCTGGTCCAGGGTGACCAGGGCGGCGATGTAGGGGCGGTCGTTGCCGACCACGATGCACTGGTTGACCAGCGGATGCTCACGGACCCGCTCCTCCAGCACACCGGGGGAGACGCTCTTGCCGCCGGAGGTCACCAGGATCTCCTTCTTGCGGCCGGTGATGGTCAGATAGCCGTCCTCGTCGAGCGAGCCCAGGTCGCCGGTGCCCAGCCAGCCCTCGTGCAGCGTCTCGTCGGTGGCCTTGGGGTTGTTCAGATAGCCCTGGAAGACGTTGCCGCCGTGCAGCCAGATCTCCCCGTCGTCGGCGATGTGCACGGTCACGCCGGGGATGGCCTGGCCGACGGTGCCGTAGCGGGTGCGTTCGGGCGGGTTGGCGGTCGCCGCGGCCGTCGACTCGGTCAGGCCGTAACCCTCGTAGATCTGCACGCCGGCGCCCGCGAAGAACAGTCCCAGCCGGCGGTCCATCGCCGAACCGCCGGACATCGCGTTCCGTATCCGGCCGCCCATCGCCGCGCGGACCTTGGAGTAGACGAGCTTGTCGAACAGCTGGTGCTGCATGCGCAGCCCCGCCGACGGGCCGGGCCCGGTGCCCCACGCCTTGGCCTCCACGGCCTCCGCGTACTTCACCGCGATGTCGACCGCCTTCTCGAACGGCCCGGATCTGCCTTCCTTCTCGGCCTTGCGGCGGGCCGCGTTGAAGACCTTCTCGAAGATGTACGGCACCGCGAGGATGAAGGTCGGCCTGAAGGCCTGCAGGTCGGGCAGCAGGGCGGCGGCGTTCAGCTGCGGCTGGTGCCCGAAGCGGACCCGGCCGCGGATCGCGGCGACCTCCACCATCCGCCCGAAGACGTGCGCGAGCGGCAGGAACAGCAGGGTGGAGGCCTCGTCGTCCTTCTTGGTGTGGAACACCGGCTGCCACCGCTGGATCATCGTGTCGGCCTCGTACATGAAGTTGGCGTGCGAGAGGACACAGCCCTTGGGGCGGCCGGTGGTGCCCGAGGTGTAGATGATGGTGGCGACCGACTCCGGGGTGACCGCCTGCCGGTGCCGGTGCACCACCTCGTCGTCCAGGTGTGCCCCGGCGTCGTAGAGCTCCTGCACGCAGCCCGCGTCCAGCTGCCACAGCTGGCGCAGCTGCGGGAGGCGGTCGATGACGGTGGCGATGGTCATCGCGTGGTCCTCGTGCTCCACGATCGCCGCGGACACCTCGGCGTCGTAGAGCATCCAGAAGCACTGCTCGGCCGAGGACGTGGGGTAGACGGGCACCACCTGGGCGCCGATCGACCACAGGGCGAAGTCGAACAGGGTCCACTCGTAGCGGGTGCGGGACATGATCGCGACGCGGTCGCCGAAGCGGATGCCGCGCGCGAGCAGGCCCTTGGCGAGGGCCAGGACCTCGTCGCGGAACTCGGCGGAGGTCACCTCCCGCCACTGCCCGGAGGTGTCCTTGCGGCCGAGGGCGATGTGCGTGGGGTCCGTCCGGGCATGCTCGAAGACCGCGTCGGCCAGACCGCCCACCGGCGGTGCCGACGTGAGCGGCGGGTTGGTGAACTCGCGCAAACCTCGCTCCCCGATCCTCACTGCTTGGTCACGCCCGTGGTACGCGGCACAGCGCGGTGAAAGCTACCCCACGCCGTCATCGGGCGGGAGGGGGTCGGAAACCGAGCAAACCTCACGTTTTGGTTCGTCGGTGACCGGAAAATGCCCGCACATGGGGAAGGGCCGGACACGATACTGACGGGTCAGTAAGTTTCGGTGCCGTAATCTCCACCGAATCTGTACGCGGCGATTACGGCGCACACCGTACTTCTCGCCATATAAGGGGCGCATATGCGTCTCCAGGGCTGCCGGCAGGGGTTCGTCCCCGGGTTCGCTGCGGTCCGGTCCGGGCACGGGTTCGCCGGCGGGGCGCGGCCGGGCCGCCCGAACTCCAGTGGCGGCAGGCCGCTCGGAGTCCTCGGTCGGACGCCGGCCGGCCGCGCTGCGCGCCTCGGGAGCGGTGTGCACCGACGTCGAGCACCGGTCCGGCGTCCTCGGCCACCCCCTCGTCGCCGCGCCGTGGGTCACCGCCGCGCCCGACGCGCTGCACTCCGTCGGCGAGGCCTGGGCGGGCGCGAGGAGACCGCCTGGGTCTTCGCGACGGCCGGGACCGTCCCGCCTCGCCGTCCACCAGCCTGTTCCGCGGGCCCGCGGCTCTCCACGCCTGCCTCAGCGGCCCCCTCGGCGGCCTGGCCGGCGTCCAGCACACGGAGCTACGCCCTTCCTGCGCCAGGTCAGGAACCTCACCTACCCGAGGGCCCGCTGACCGGCTCGGGCGGCGGACCTCAGCCGCCCCGGCGGCTGAGGCGTTCCCCGCCCGCCAGGACCGCCGCCGCCAGCGCGTCAGCAGCCCCCTCCGCAGCGCCCCGCCGGCGGCCGTGGACGAGCACGAAGTCGACCTTGCCCAGGTCGGGCAGTCCGCAACGCTCCGGCAGGCGCAACAGGCCGGGCGGGATCAGTCGCCGGGAGTGGGCCATCACCCCGAGCCCGGCGCGGGCCGCCGCGATCAGCCCGTTCAGGCTGCCGCTGGTGCACGCGATCCGCCAGGCGCGGCCCTCGCGCTCCAGCACCTCCAGCGCCCGGGCCCGGGTGATGCCCGGCGGCGGATACACGATCAGCGGCACGGGCCGGTCGGCGTCCAGATGCAGCCGCTCGGCGCCGATCCACACCAGGTCGTCGCGCCACACCAGTTCACCCCGGGGATCCTCCGGGCGCCGCTTGGCCAGCACCAGGTCGAGCTTCCCGGCGGCCAGCTGCTCGTGCAGCGTGCCGGACAGCTCCACCGTCAGCTCCAGGTCGACCTCCGGATGGTCGTAGCGGAAGCCCTCCAGGATCTCCGGCAGCCGGGTGAGCACGAAGTCCTCCGACGCCCCGAACCGCAGCCGGCCGCGCACCCGCGTGCCCGTGAAGAACGCCGCCGCCTGCTCGTGCACCTGCAGGATCCGCCGGGCGAAGCCCAGCATCGCCTCGCCGTCCTCGGTCAGCTCCACCGAATGGGTGTCCCGGGCGAACAGCTGCCGCCCGGCCGCGTCCTCCAGCCGGCGCACATGCTGGCTGACCGTGGACTGGCGCAGCCCGAGCCGGCCCGCCGCCTGCGTGAAGCTGAGCGTCTGGGCCACGGCGAGGAAGGTGCGCAGCTGCGTGGGGTCGTACACACCCCCAGGCTACTCGGGTCATCGCAGAACATGATGACAGTCAGAGTGGTGTACGGGATTCCCGATCGGCGACCCCAGGAGGACGATGAAGGGGGCTCCGCGGCCCCGAAGAACGACACCGTCCGAACAGACCCCGCACAGCGATCGGAGCACCGTGAAACGCCTGCGCTGGCCGAGTTGGATGCCGATCGACCCGTACATCGTCCTGCTGCTCGGGACCGTGGGCCTCGCCGCGCTCCTGCCGGCCCGGGGCACCGCCTCCGACGTGGCCTCGGGCGCGTCGACGGCCGCGATCGCCTTCCTCTTCTTCCTCTACGGCGCCCGGCTCTCCACCCGGGAGGCGCTGGACGGACTGCGCCACTGGCGGCTCCACATCACGGTGCTGGCCTGCACCTTCATCCTCTTCCCGGGGTTCGGTCTGGCCGCGCGCGCACTGGTGCCGGTGCTGCTGACCCAGCCGCTCTACCAGGGCCTGCTGTTCCTGACGCTGGTGCCGTCCACGATCCAGTCGTCCATCGCGTTCACCTCCATCGCCCGCGGAAACGTCCCGGCGGCGATCTGCGCCGGCTCCTTCTCCTCGCTCATCGGCATAGGCGTCACGCCGCTGCTGGCGGCCGGGCTGCTCGGCAGCAACGGGGGCGGATTCTCCGCCGACTCCCTGGTCAAGATCGTGCTGCAGCTGCTGGTGCCGTTCCTCGCCGGGCAGCTGCTGCGCCGCTGGATCGGCGGTTTCGTCGCCCGGCACAAGAAGGTGCTCGGCCTGGTCGACCGCGGCTCGATCCTGCTGGTCGTCTACACCGCCTTCAGCGAGGGCATGACCCGGGGCATCTGGCACCAGGTGAGCCCGCTGCGGCTGGGCGCCCTGCTCGCCGTCGAGGCCGTCCTCCTCGCCGCGATGCTCCTGCTGACCTGGTACGGCGCCAGGGCACTCGGATTCGGCCGGGACGACCGGATCGCCATCCAGTTCGCCGGCTCGAAGAAGTCCCTGGCCTCCGGGCTGCCCATGGCGAGCGTCCTGTTCGGCGCGCAGGCCTCCCTCGCCGTGCTGCCGCTGATGCTGTTCCACCAGATGCAGCTGATGGTGTGCGCGGTCATCGCCAAGCGGCGCGCCCGGGACCCCGAGGAGGCCCCGGACGCCTCCGGTGCGTCAGCCCCGCACGCGGTCCAGGGGCAGCCACAGGACCGTGTCCTTCGGTGACCGGAGCGCCTTCGGGTCCGACAGCTCCTCGTCGCTGAACGCCCGGTCCCAGACGTGCACCTCGTCCATGGCACCGGTGAAGAAGGCCCGGCTGTCCATGCGCTGACCGATGTGCACGCCGAAGGGTGAGTTACGGCTGACCGACCCCGGTATGTCGGCGACGGAAGACTGCATACCGTCGACGAACAACGACAGTCGGCCGTCGCCCCTCCGCAGCGCCAGATGGTGCCACTGGCCGTCGTTGTACGCGGTGTCCGTCCGCACGTAGGCCGTCTGCGGCGCGATCGCCCCGTCCCGCACCGTGATCAGTCCCTGGATCCGGTGGTTCGCCGGCTCGCCGCGTACCCACACCTGCGGCTGGGTGGTGCCGACGCCGCCCATCCACAGCAGCGGCTGCTCGCCGGTCGTGGCCGTGTACCGGAACCACAGGGACGCGGTGAAGTCCCTGGTGCCCAGCGGCAGCCCACCGCGGAACGGCAGGCGTACGGCGTCGTCGGTGCCGTCGAACCGCAGCGCCCCGCCGAACACCCCGTCCGTCTCCTCCGCCCCGCCGAGCACCGCGGCGGGACGGGCGTGCGGAGCCCGGTCGCCGGTGACCGGGTCGGGTCCGCGGCGCGGGGCGAGCCAGTCCTCGGTGAAGCGGGCGAAGCGGATCTCGTCGCGCGCGTCCACCGCGCCGCCCTCGTAGACCAGGCCCACCGTGTCCGCGTCGGCGCGCACCAGATCGGAGTAGCCCGACCAGTCGGTGGTGACGACCGTGCCGCGGTCCACGCTGTCCCAGGTGCGGCCGCCGTCGTAGGAGGAGCGGACCATCATCGTCCGCCGCCGGTCGGGGTCGGCGGGGCAGGCGAGCAGCAGCCGGTCGCCCAGGCGCAGCAGGGAGCCCTGGACCTGCGGGGCGTACAGGTCGGGCAGGTCGTGGAAGGGCGCCGTGAAGCTGTCGCCGCCGTCGCGGCTGACCGCCTGGGTGCGGTGGCCGAGGTCGGTGCCGTCCTGCTCCCGGCCGCTGACCAGGACCGAGCCGTCGCCGCGCTCGGCGAGGGTCAGTTCGGACGGTTTCTGCCGGAAGGTGCCGTCGTCGGCGATGGGCCAGGTGTCGGTGGCGCCGATCCGCCAGTGCTCGCCGTGGTCGTCGCTCACGACCAGTGCCGCGTGGTTGGCGGTGACCCGGCTGCCGTCCGAGGTCTCGGTGTTGACCCCGAAGGCCAGCCGGCCCGCGTACCGTCCGCGGGTGAGCTGGATGCCGTGCACGGGCCCGGTCGCGTACCAGGAGTTCCAGTCGGCGGGCAGGATCTCCGGGCTCAGGTCGCGCGGCACGGACCAGCTGCGGCCGTCGTCGTCGCTGTACTGCAGATGCGGGGTGCGGTCGCAGGGGACCGGGCAACCGGCGCTGTCGGTACGGCCCGTGTTGTAGGTCTCCGCGAGCCAGATCCGGCCCGTCTCGCGGTCCACGACCGGCGCCGGATTGCCGTGCGTGTCACCGGCGCCCTCGTTGGCCACCTGCAGCGGGCCCCAGGTGCGGCCGCCGTCGGTGGAGCGCTTGAGCACGATGTCGATGTCGGCGGCGTCACCGCAGTTGAGGACCCGGCCCTCGGCGAACGCCAGCAGGGTGCCGTCGGTCGTCCGCACGACCGCCGGGATGCGGAAGCAGGCGTAGCCGGGGTCCTGGGACGCCTTGAAGAGGATCTGCTGCTCGAACTCGGGTGCCTTGGCGGCCGGCTGGGCCTGTGCCGTGGTGCCGGGGAGGAAGGCCGCGAGGGCCGCCGCCACGGTGACGGCGGCGGTGAGTGCGGCTCTGAGACGGGCGCGAAGACCTGACGGCATGGTGCGACCTGCCCTTCGTCGGCCGGACATCTGGACATCCGGACGTCCCATGTCCAACGTGCGCCTCATCGAAGGTAGTTGGGGCCTGGTCGCCCCACAAGGAGCGTGCAGCACAAGGGCCGCGCGGGGGGCCTACGGGCGCAGTACGACCTTGCCGAGGTTGGCCCGCCGCTCGATCGCCTCGTGCGCCCTCGCCGCGTCCTCCAGGGTGAACTCGGCGTGCACGGCGGGCTTCAGGGTGCCCTCGCTGAACAGCCGCCACAGCTCCTGGCGCCACTGCTCGTACAGGTCCGGCCGGCCGCGGGCGATCAGCGCCATCTGGAAGCCGATCACCGACTTGGCGCCCACCAGCAGGTCGTACGCCTGGATGGTGCCGCCGCCGGAGCTGTAGGAGACGAGGCGGCCGTGCGGGGCCAGGGCGGTGAGCGCGGGGGTGAGCAGGTCACCGCCGACGGCATCCAGTACACAGTCGACGGGATCTCCCCAGCGGTCGTCGCCATACTGGATACAGTCGTCCGCGCCGAGCGAGCGGACGAAGTCCGCCTTGCCCGGGTCGGACACGGCCCCCACCACCCGGCCCGCACCCCGCGCCCGCGCCAGCTGCACGGCGAGGTGTCCGACTCCGCTCGCCGCCGCCGTGACGAGCACCGCCTCGCCCGGCACCGGGCGTGCCGCCTCCAAGGCCCCGAAGGCCACCAGACCGCTGCGCACCAGTGCGATCGCGTCCACCGCGTCGGCGCCGTCCGGTATGGGGGAGGTCATGGCCTCGTGCAGCAGGGCGAAGTCGGCGTACCCGTGCCCGAAGCACATCCCGGTCACCTGGTCGCCAGGCCGGAAGCGGGTCACGCCCTCGCCGGCCGCCACCACCTCGCCGGCGATCTCGCCGCCGAGCGCGATCGGCTCGGCGGCCTCGGTGACCTTGCGGACGACGGGCAGGGTGACGCCGACCGCCGCGCAGCGGATCAGCAGCTCGCCCGGGCCGGGCTCGGGGACCGGGGCCTCCTCGACGAACAGGGGGCCGCCGGTGGACTCGTACCGGACACGACGCATCGCGCACACCTCCAGGGCCGGCATCTGCCGGCGCATCGATCGTTGGGAAGCCCCACGAACTCGTTGGGAGCCCCAACGGTAGCGGACATTCATGGGGAGGTCCAACGATTCTCGGGATACGCTGCCCGTATGGCCGAAGCACCCCTGCCCGCGATCCGCTCCCTGCCCAGCTGGCTCCTCGGCCGCGCCGCGGCCCGGGGGCGCGCCCTGGTCGCCGACGCGCTCGCCGCCGAGGGCCTGAAGATGTGGCACCACGTGGTCCTCTCCGCCGTCCGCGACCTCCAGCCCGTCGCCCAGGCCGACCTCGGCCGCAGCGTGGGCCTGGACCCCAAGGACCTGGTCGGCGTGCTCAACGACCTGCAGTCCGCCGGCCACGTCCTGCGCGCCCCCGACCCCAGGGACCGGCGCAAGAACGCCGTGTCCCTCACCGACGGCGGCGCCCGCCTCCTCGGGCGCTGCGAGCAGGCGGCCCGCGAGGCCAACGACGCGCTGCTCGCCCCGCTGTCGGCCGCCGAACGCGATCAGTTCACGGGCCTGTTGATCCGGATTTCCGGCACGGACGGCTGACGGCGGCTAACGTTCCGTCATGACCGCAGCTCCCGTGCTCGATCCGCAGCGCACCGCCCTCGTCCTCGTCGACCTGATGGAACGCATCGTCGCGCTGCCCCTGGAACCCCGCAAAGGCACCGAAGTGCTCGTCGTCGCCGAGGAGTTGGCGCGCACCTTCCGCGCCGCCGGAGCGCCCGTCGTCCTCGTCCGGGTGGAACGCCCCTCGGTCGCCGAACAGCCGCCCGGCAGCGCCCTGGTCCCCGGCCTCGCGGCGAGCGGCGACCTGGAGGTGGTCAAGCGGACCATCGGCGCCTTCCAGGGCACCGGCCTGGACGAACGGCTGCGCGAACGCGGCGTCACCACCCTGGTGTTCGGCGGCATCGCCACCAACCTCGGCGTCGAGTCCACCGCCCGCGCCGCCGCCGACCTCGGCTACGACCTCGTCTTCGCCGAGGACGCCATGGCCGCCCTCACCGCCGCCGAGCACGAGGCCTCCGTCCGGCTCGACTTCCCCCGGCTGGGCACGGTCGTCACCGCCGCCGACGTACACCTCACACCCGCCTGACCGCGCGCAGCGGCGTTCCGCCCCCGCACCACCGGCCCGGTGCCGTCCCCTCATGCCGCACGCATCGGGTCCGGATGCACCTCCGCCCCATCCGCCGGCTCCCCGGTCCGCCCCACCGGCGGCGACCCGGCGGACGACCGGAACAGCCCCCGCGCGGGCACCGCTCGCCTCCAGGTCGCCGACGCCGAACCCACACGCGCTGCCGGCCCCGGTGGCCGGTCGCTGCTCAGCCTTGGTCACGGCGTGCGCCGACGCGGCGCCGTCCCCCGGCTGTAACGGGGCCCTGCGGCGCACGGGGCACTCCCCGCCGGCCGGGGCCTCGCCGCCGTGCCGCGGGGAGAGGCCTCAGCCCTGGGCGGCCGCGTCCTGCAAGGCGATGCGGTCCTCACCGGCGTACACGTTCATCGAGCTGCCCCGCAGGAACCCCACCAGGGTCAGTCCCGTCTCGGCGGCCAGGTCCACCGCCAGCGACGACGGCGCCGACACCGCCGCCAGCACCGGGATGCCGGCCATCACCGCCTTCTGCGCCAGCTCGAACGAGGCCCGCCCGGAGACGAGCAGGACCGTCCGCGACAGCGGCAGTCCGCCGTTCTGCAGCGCGCGCCCCACCAGCTTGTCCACCGCGTTGTGCCGGCCCACGTCCTCGCGTATGTCCAGCAGCTCCCCGTCCTCGGTGAACAGGGCCGCCGCGTGCAGGCCCCCGGTCCGGTCGAAGACCCGCTGGGCCGCCCGCAGCCGCTCCGGCAGGCTCGCCAGCAGCTCGGGGGTGACCCGCACCGGGGGAGTGTCGGCGATCGGGAAGCGGGCGGTGGTCCTCACCGCGTCCAGGCTGGCCTTGCCGCACAGGCCGCAGGAGGAGGACGTGTAGACGTTCCGCTCCAGGGTGAAGTCCGGCACGGTGACGTCCGGCGCCGTCCTCACGTCGACGACGTTGTAGGTGTTCGAGCCGTCCGCCGTCGCGCCGGCACAGTAGACGATGTTCTGCAGATCGTATGCAGTCGCCAGTACGCCCTCGCTCACCAGGAACCCCGCCGCCAGCGCGAAGTCGTCGCCCGGTGTGCGCATGGTGATCGCCAGCGGCTTTCCGTTCAGCCGGATCTCCAGGGGTTCCTCGGCGACCAGTGTGTCCGGCCGCGTGGAGACCGCCCCGTCCCGGATGCGCAGGACCTTGCGTCGTTCCGTGACTCGTCCCATGTCCTGATCAGCCCCGGTTCTGTACGTGCTGGTGGCCGAAACGGCCCTTGATGCGGAGATTGCCGTGGGTCACCGGGTCGTCGTGCGGCGAGGTGACCTCACGATCTCATTGTCCTGCACAGGGACCGTGAGGCTGCAGCCCGCTCCAGCCACTCCGCGCGACGCGCACACCGTGGGCCGTCTCCTTCTGCCGCGGCTCATCCCGGGCACCCGCCACTCGCCGCCCGCGCGTCGACCGCCTACCGCATTCCGCCTACCGCTCATCGCATACGGTCGACGCCGCGCCTTCTCAACACCCCTGCCCCGCCGTACCGTCCGGCCTCATGAGCAGCCCCCCTGTCGCACCCGCGGGCTGGAGCCGCTGGCTCGTCCCGCCCGCAGCCCTCTCCGTCCACCTGTCCATCGGCCAGGCCTACGCCTGGAGCGTGTTCAAGCCGCCCCTGGAATCCGCCCTGCACCTCGACGGCACCCAGAGCGCGCTGCCCTTCCAGCTGGCCATCGTCATGCTCGGGCTGTCGGCCGCGTTCGGCGGCACACTCGTCGAGCGCAACGGACCGCGCTGGGCGATGACCGTCGCCCTCGTCTGCTTCTGCACCGGCTTCCTGATCTCCGCGCTCGGGGCCTGGACCAGGCAGTACTGGCTGATCGTCCTCGGCTACGGCTTCGTCGGCGGGATCGGCCTCGGTATCGGGTACATCTCGCCCGTCTCCACCCTGATCAAGTGGTTCCCGGACCGGCCCGGCATGGCCACCGGGATCGCCATCATGGGCTTCGGCGGCGGCGCGCTGATCGCCTCGCCGTGGTCCGCGCAGATGCTCGCGTCCTTCGGCGGTGACAACGATGGCATCGCCCTCGCCTTCCTGGTGCACGGGCTGTCGTACGCCGTCTTCATGACCCTCGGCGTGCTCCTGGTCCGTGTGCCGCGCACCGGGGACGGCGGCGGCACGGCGAGCGGTCCGAGCGGGCCGAGCGGCCTCGAAGGGGTGCAGGTCTCCGCGCGCGGCGCGGTGCGCACCCCGCAGTTCTGGTGCCTGTGGATCGTGCTCTGCATGAACGTGACCGCCGGCATCGGCATCCTGGAGAAGGCCGCACCGATGATCACGGACTTCTTCGCCGACAGCTCCGCGCCGGTGTCGGCCTCCGCGGCAGCGGGGTTCGTCGCCCTGCTGTCCGCCGCCAACATGGCCGGCCGCATCGGCTGGTCGTCCACCTCCGACCTGATCGGACGCAAGAACATCTACCGTGTCTACCTGGGCGTCGGCGCACTGATGTACCTGCTCATCGCCCTGTTCGGGGACGCGTCCAAGCCGCTGTTCGTCCTGTGCGCCCTGGTGATCCTCTCTTTTTACGGCGGCGGCTTCGCGACCGTCCCCGCCTATCTGAAGGACCTCTTCGGCACCTACCAGGTCGGTGCCATCCACGGCCGGCTGCTCACCGCCTGGTCCACGGCCGGCGTGCTCGGACCGCTGATCGTCAACTGGATCGCCGACCGGCAGAAGGAGGCCGGCAAGCACGGCTCGTCGCTGTACGGGCTGTCGTTCGGCATCATGATCGGCCTGCTCGTCGTCGGCTTCGTCGCCAACGAACTCGTCCGCCCCGTCCACGCCCGCCATCACGTCCCCGCGCCCAGGGAGGCCGCAGATGCCCAGCGACAGCAGCCCGCCTAGCCGCCGGGGCCTGATCACCCTCGCCTGGCTGTGGGTCGCAGCGCCCCTCGCGTACGGGGTGTACGAACTCGTACACAAGGCGACCCAGCTGTTCACGGGATGAGGGCACGAGCCTTCGAGGTGCTGAGCGAAGCCGACAACCCGGGCGCCTGATTCCTGTGGCTTCACCTGCCGTCGTACTCGCCAGTCACTGATCAGACTGGTGGATCCCGCTACGACGGAAACGAGGGACCTCCGCCATGAACGGCTCGCGCATCGCCGCCATCGGTCACTACCAGCCCGCCCGGGTGCTCACCAACGAGGACCTGGCGGGCCTGGTCGACACGAGTGACGAGTGGATCCGCAGCCGGGTCGGCATCAGGACCCGGCACATCGCCGGGCCCGACGAGCCGGTCGACGAGCTGGCCGCGCACGCCGCCGCCAAGGCCCTCGCCGCCGCCGGTCTGACCCCCGGCGACATCGACCTGGTGCTGGTCGCCACCTCCACGGCGATCGACCGATCCCCGAACACGGCCGCCCGGGTCGCGGCCCGGCTCGGCATCCCGCAGCCGGCCGCGATGGACGTCAACGTGGTGTGCGCCGGCTTCACGCACGCGCTGGCCACCGCGGACCACACCGTCCGGGCCGGCGCGGCCGGCCGGGCGCTCGTCATCGGCGCCGACAAGATGTCCGACGTCACCGACTGGAGCGACCGCAGCACCTGCGTCCTCGTCGGGGACGGTGCCGGGGCCGCCGTCGTCGAGGCCTGCGCGCCGGGGGAGCAGCCGGGGATCGGGCCGGTGCTGTGGGGATCGGTGCCGGAGATGGGGCACGCGGTACGGATCGAGGGCACCCCGCCGCGGTTCGCGCAGGAGGGGCAGAGCGTGTACCGCTGGGCCACCACCCAGCTGCCGGCCATCGCCCACCGTGCCTGCGAGAAGGCCGGCCTGGCCCCGGAGGATCTCGCCGGGGTCGTCCTGCACCAGGCCAACCTGCGCATCATCGAACCGCTCGCGGTGAAGCTCGGCGCCGTCAACGCGGTGGTCGCCCGCGATGTCACCGAATCCGGCAACACCTCCGCCGCCAGTGTCCCGCTCGCGTTCTCCAAGCTGATCGAGCAGGGAGCGCTCAGCACCGGCGATCCCGTGCTGCTGTTCGGCTTCGGCGGCAACCTCTCGTACGCGGGACAGGTCGTACGCTGCCCGTGAGCGGACGCTGCCCGTGAGTGAACCAACTGTGCGCACCGGCCCTGGAGTTCGCCCATCGTGGATGTAGACAACCGTAGACTGTAGACAAAAGACAATCGATACTGAGCAATCCGACGGAGCGTCCCGCGTCCGCCCGTCGGTCCTGCTCAGGAGGGGGAACGCGATGTTGTCGACCGGACTGCCGCACGGTGCCGTGCCCCGACTGGAACGCCCCGGACCACTGCGCGAACGCGTCTACGAGGCGCTGCTGGAACTGATCACCACCCGCGCCCTGCAGCCCGGCCAGCATCTGGTCGAGAGCGAGCTCGCCGGACACCTCGGCGTCTCCCGGCAGCCGGTGCGCGAGGCGCTGCAGCGCCTCAACACCGAGGGCTGGGTCGATCTGCGGCCCGCGCAGGGCGCGTTCGTGCACGAGCCGACCGAGGAGGAGGCCGACCAGCTGCTCACGGTCCGCACCCTGCTGGAGGCGGAGGCGGCCCGGCTGGCAGCCGTCCACGCGGACGCCCCGGGGATCGCCGCGCTGGACGAGCTGTGCGCCGAGGGGGAGAAGGCCGTCGCCGCCGACGACGTGGACCGCACCGTCGCCCTCAACGCGGCCTTCCACGCCAAGGTCGTGGAACTGTCGGGCAACGCCGTCCTCGCCGGACTCGCCGCCCAGGTGGAGCGGCGGGTCCGCTGGTACTACGCCCCGGTGGCCCGGCAGCGCGGCCGCCAGTCGTGGGTCGAGCACCGGGAACTGATCCTCGCGATCCTCCACAACGACCCGCCGAGGGCAGCCCATCTGATGCGCGACCACATCGAACACACCCGCCGCTCCTACCACGAGCACGACGGCTCCTGATCACACCGGCTCGTCCACCGCCTCTTCCACCGGCGGGGACACCGCGCAGGACCGGGCCTCCACCGCCAGCATCCCCACCAACACGGCCACCAGCAGCAGGAGTTCGCCGTAGACCGGCAGGCGGACGCCGGCCGCGGCGGTGGCCAGGGCGAGCACGGCACCGGCCCACCGGTGGCGAACCGGCCGCAGCCGCAGGGCCGTACGGAAGGCCGCGTCGCCCACCAGGAACAGCGCCACCCCGCCCGCGAGCGCCAACGCGGGCCCGGTCTGGGGGTGTTGGGTGAGATGCCCGAGGGTCCTCTTGAGGCCGGCGGCGAGACAGGCGATGCCGAGCAGCATCGGCAGGAAGGCGTAGTAGTACGCGTTCATCGCCAGCCGCCAGCGGGCCGGCGGCGGTGTCGCCCGGAACGCCGCCTCGGCCGCCTCCTCGTCCCGCACGAAGTACGTCCACCACAGCGCGACCGACAGGGCCAGCGCCAGGAACGCGCCGCAGAACAGCCCCGGCGTGAGCGGCAGATCACCGATGCCGACCCCGATGGAGACCACCGACTCGCCGAAGGCGATGATCAGCAGCAGCCCGTGCCGCTCCACGAAGTGCGCCGGGTCCAGGTCGCCCAGCTGCACCCTGAGCACCGCCGCACCGCGCCCGTCCCTGCGGCCCGGCCCGTGCTCGGCCACCAGCGGCGTCACGAACTGCAGGACGATCGCGAGCAGCCACAGGCCGTCCGCCGCGAGACCGCCGACGAGTCCCGCGGCGGTCACCGACAGGGCCGCGAGCGCGTTGGGGACGCCGTACCAGACGGAGTCCCAGCCGTGGCCGCGGGTGTACAGGGCCGTGTGGACGACCACCACCAGCAGGAAACCGAGACCGAAGACCACACCCGTGTCCTCGAACACCCGGGGGATGGCCAGCGCGCACACCAGGAACCCGGCCATGCCGAGCATCAGCAGCAGTCGCCGGGAGGGACGGTCGGGCGGCACCTGGTTGGTGAGGTAGGCGTAGGCGCCGTACATCCAGAACAGCACGACGAGGATCAGGGCCACCCGGCCGGCGGTGGCGGGGGACAGGTCGTGGGCGAGCAGCACGGTGAGCTGGGTGAGCGTGAAGACGAAGACCAGGTCGAAGAAGAGTTCCAGCGTGGTGACCCGGCGCCCCGGCTCCCCGGCCGTTCCCTCCGGCGACGGCGTCTCCAACGGCGTGATGTGCATACGGTGTTCCCCCTCCGGCGATCGCTGAGCAGATCGTAGAGGGGCGGCGTCCGCGCAGCCGTGCTCAGGCCGCCGGCCGGATCCGCGGTGCCGCGACGGCGGGTCCGGTCCTGTCCGGGCCGGCGCAGCGGCAGCGCGATGACCGCCGCCGCCCTCGACACGCCGCCGGCCTCGACACGCCGCCGGCCGGCGTCGTCGGCCACATCGCCGGGTTCACCGCTGTCGACGGCCGCACCATGGGCCACGCCGGCGCGATCGTCCCCGGTTCCGCCGGCACCGCCCGCGCCGAGCAGGGGGCCCTGGAGGCCGCCGGGTCCGGGTCGGCCGCACCCCGGCCGAGACGGCCCGGCTGGGCATGGACACCCGCGGCGGCGGCTGACGCGGGCCGACCCGCGCGGCCGGTCCGCCTGCGTGCGGGGCGACCGCGCCCAGGTGATGCGGCGCCCGACGAGGGTCCGGGCCGCCGCTCCGCGGCCGTGCGGGGAGGGCGCGGCCGTGCCGCGGCGGAGTGCCGCCGGCCGAGGGCGCGGAACGGCCGGTGCGGCCGATCCGGGTCCGTGCGAGGCGAGCGCGAGCGCGACACGTGGTGCCGGCCGGACCGTTCCCGGCACCCCGTCGTGGTTCCCGGATCCGTCCCACGCCCCTGCACCTCGCCCCCACCACCTCGCCCCGTCCGTCCCACCGCCCCGACCCGACCCGCCCCGACCGTGCACCGAGAGCGGAGCTGACGTATGGCACCCACCGGCACCCCCGACCCCCTGCTCCCGAACCCGCTGCCCGCGAGCCCCCCGCCCTCCGCCCCCGCGCTCCTGAAACCCGGTACCGCCTACGCCGACGCCTGGCGGCGCTGTCTCGCCGCCGCGCCCGAGGCCTTCCGGGACGACCGCGTCCTCACCCTCCGGGGTGGCGACTGGCGGCCCGACGGGCGCACGCTCCCGGCGACCACCCCGGTCGACGGCAGCCCGATCGCCGGCGCCCCTCGTCTCGACGGCACCGTCGCCCAGGAGGCCGTGCGCGCCGCGCTCGACCAGCACCGCGCCTGGCGGCACACCCCGCTGCCCGAACGGCGGGCGCGGATCGCCGCCACCCTGGACGCGCTCACCGCCCACCGCGAGCTGCTCGCCCTGCTGCTCGTCTGGGAGATCGGCAAACCCTGGCGGCTCGCCCTCGCGGACGTGGACCGGGCGATCGACGGCGTGCGCTGGTACGTCGACGGCATCGAGCCCATGCTCGCCGGCCGCAGCGCGCTCGACGGACCCGTGTCCAACATCGCCAGCTGGAACTATCCGATGAGCGTGCTCGTGCACGCCGCCCTCGTGCAGGCACTGGCGGGCAACGCCGTCATCGCCAAGACACCGACCGACGGCGGCGCGGCATGCCTGACCCTCGCCATGGCGCTGGCCGCGCGCGAGGGGGTGCCCGTCACGCTGGTCGGGGGCAGCGGCCGTGAGCTGAACCAGGCGCTGGTGCGGGCCCCGGAGATCGGCTGTGTGTCCTTCGTCGGCGGCCGGGACACCGGCGCCGACGTCGCCACCGCCGTCGCCGGCCTCGGCACGCGGCACATCCTGGAACAGGAGGGGCTCAACACCTGGGGCGTCTGGGACTTCTCCGGCTGGGAGCGGCTCACCGCCGTGATCCCCCGACTCTTCGACTACGGGAAACAGCGCTGTACCGCGTACCCGCGCTTCGTCGTCCAGCGCTCGCTCTTCGACGCGTTCCTGGCGGCCTACCTGCCCGCGGTCCGCTCCGTCCGCGTCGGCCACCCCCTCGCGGTCGCCGACCCCGCCGACCCGCTGCCCGAGCTGGACTACGGCCCGCTGATCAACGCGGCCAAGGCCAAGGAGCTCACCGACCAGGTCGCCGAGGCCGTCGACCGGGGTGCCGTACCGCTGTACCGCGGCCGGCCCGACGGCACCCGTTTCCTGCCGGGCCAGGACACCTCCGCCTACGTCCACCCGGTCACCCTGCTCAACCCGCCGCCGTACTCCCCGCTGCACCACGCGGAACCCTTCGGACCCGTCGACACGATCGTCCTGGTCGACACCGAGGCCGAGCTGCTGGCCGCCATGAACGCGTCCAACGGGGCGCTGGTCGCGACGCTCGCCACGGACGACCGCGCCACCTTCGACCGTCTCGCCCCGCAGATCCGCGCCTTCAAGACCGGGCACGGCGTCCCCCGCTCCCGCGGCGACCGCGACGAGCTGTTCGGCGGGTTCGGCGCGTCCTGGCGGGGCGCGTTCGTCGGCGGCGAGCTCCTGGTGCGCGCCGTGACCCAGGGACCGGCCGGGGAGCGGCTGCCCGGGAGCTTCCCGGAGTACCAGCTCATGCCCTGATCCTCACGCCGTGTACGCAGAATCTTGCATCCTGTATACCGTCGCCGATCCGGTGGCCCGGGCCCTCCCGGGCCGCCGCCCGCGGGGCGGATACGCAGGTGAAACGCACTCCGAAACCTTGGTATTGTTGTCCCTGTCGCCGCGGGGAACACCCACCGCAAGGCGGCAGACACCTGGTCCGGGTGGCGGAATGGCAGACGCGCTAGCTTGAGGTGCTAGTGCCCTTTATCGGGCGTGGGGGTTCAAGTCCCCCCTCGGACACTCGCTGTACTCGCTGTGGCGAAACAGAAACGAGGACCTCGACCTTACGGTCGGGGTCCTCGTTGCGTGTTCGTGACTGATCGTGATGCCCTGGGCCGCGTAGCGGAAGTGACGGCGTGCGCGCGGCGAACCTCTTCTGTGCCGCGTCCTTGGCTCGCCGCGCCTCGCTGATCCACTGGGTCACGCTGCTGCCCTGTGGCCTTCGCCGGTTGCGGGGGAGGGGTGCCTGACCCGTCGGCCCGGCCGCGACGGAGGAGCCGGGCAGCCCGATCGGCCTGACGCCGCGGGCGGCGGCCGACATGGTGTCGGCCGCCGCCCGGCGGAGGATTCATGTTCCTGTGCGGGGAGTGGCGTGGTGTCAGCTGGTCGCGCTGCCCGCGACCCACTCGCTCCACGGCATGTTCCAGTCGCTGAGGCCGTTGTCCGGGGCCAGCATGGTCTTGTCCTCGGAGTTCTTGACGACCACGACGTCACCGATCATCGAGTTGCCGAAGAACCATGCGGCGGGCTGCCTGCCGTCGCCGCCGCCCATGACGTCCTTCAGGCCCACGCAGCCATGGCTGGTGTTGGCCTTGCCGAAGACCGAGTCCGCACCCCAGTAGTTGCCGTGGATGAACGTGCCCGAGTCGGTCAGGCGCATGGCGTGCGGTACGGCGTTGATGTCGTAGGCGGGCTTGCCGTCCTTCTTCGTGAGGCCGACGGTCGCACCGTTCATATGGATCTGCCGGAACTTCTCGGAGATGACCATCCGGCCGTTGTAGGTCGGGTGCTCGGGGCTGCCGGACGAGATCGGGATCGTCTTGATCGTCTTGCCGTCCCGTACGACGGTCATCTGCTTGGTCCTGGCGTCGACGGTGCTGATCTGGCTCCGGCCGATCTTGAACGTGACCGTCTTCTGGATGCCGTGGCGGGTGAGCTTGACGGTGACGGTGGAGCCGGGCTCCCAGTAGTTCTCGGGTCGGAAGTCCAGTCGGTCGTTGTTGAACCAGTGACCGACGACCCGCTGGCCGCTGCTGGAGCTCACCTGGATCTCCGACTCCACGGCAGCCTTGTCGCCGACCGCCTTGTCGAAGTCGACCGTCACCGGCATGCCCACGCCGACGGTCGAGCCGTTCTCGGGGAGGAGGTGCCCGATGAAGTCGTTGGCCGGGGAGACCGTGGTGATCGTGGCATTCCCGGTGGCGGAGCGGCCCTGGGCGTCCTCGGCCTCTGCGGAGACCTGATACCTGGTGGCCGGCTCCAGCGGGCTGTTCGGCTTCCAGGACGTGCCGTCCGCGGACACAGTGCCCGGAATCTCGGCACCGGTCGCGACGGCGGTCATGGTCACCTTGGTGAGCTTGCCGTGGCTGACGGTGACATGGACGGGGCCGTTGATCCCGACGTTGTGGGCACCTTGGCGGGGCGTGATCACTATTCGGGCGTCGGAAGCGTCCTGGGCACCCGCCTGATCAGCCTGCGCCTGTGGTTTCGGGGGACTCGTGGTGCCGTTGCCGGTGGTGGCGGCGTGGCTCGTACCGCCGAGAGCCGTGAGTGCGAGTACGCCGCCGAGTACCCCGGCCGTGGCCATCAGCCCGGTGTGCCGCTTACGTGCCGTAATCAAACGTTTCTCCCATGCCGCTGGATCGTGAATCCCTGAACTGGTCACCGCGGGGGCAACCAGCTTCAAAGAACCACTGTGATGCATTCACCCTTCCGAAAGGGAGTGATTTGTGGCGGATTCCACGCATCGCGAATGCGTTACCGAGGCCCGGGGCTTGATCAACGGGGTGCACATCAACGGGGTGCACCCCGCCGTTCCCGTCACCGTCGTCGTGCACCTCGGCGGTGTTCTCGCCCGGCGAGGCCGGTGACGTCGCGCGCGTCGTCCGGGAGGGGATCGCCGACGCCGCAGCCTGGGTGTGAGCGCAAGGGCTGCCCCCCGGGCTGGAGGGTGGCCGTGGGATCGCGGTTGCCCTGTTCGAGGCGGCCGGTGAGGCCCGTCGGGCGAAGGCCCGGAGGCGGTCTCGGACCACGTGGTGCAAGCTTCGAAGAGCAGGCGGCACTTCGCCGGCGGCTGCGGTGCGAGGGTGCGGCACCCCGGTCTGCCCGGGGCGGGATGACCTGTGAAGGGTGATCATGAGTGTGAGGGATCCGAACGCGGGGCAGACGGGAGCGGATCAGGGCGTCACGGCGGCAGGCGCCGGCGTCGCCGACCGCGATGCGCCATCGGCGGGATGTGCGGCGCTGGTGACGGGTGCGTCCGACGGCGCCGGCGCGGCAACCGCCTCGTCGCTCCCGAGGCAGAGCGCCGCTGCGGCGGTGACCGCCCGCCGTACGGGGCGGCTGGAGGACCCGGCCGCGGTGATCCATGATCGGGCCGGCTCGTGCAGGGTTCTCACCGCTGCCCTTGGAGACGCGGCACAGGCGCGCCGTGCCATCGAGGACGCCGTGGATCGCTTCACGCGATCAGCGACCCCAGCGGGCCGTTCGCCGCCGCTCGGAGCAGCTGGGGCGACGCTGCCTGCGACAGGTACGGGACGGCCGCCCGTGGCGTGCCGCGGAGCGCTTGGCCGGATGCCGAGGACGCCGCCCGGGCCATCACCTTCATGATCACTCAGCCCCCGCATGTCGCAGTCAACGCGATCACGGTCCGCCCCACGGCCCACGAACACTGACCGCCGACCCACTCGGGACGCTCCATGACCGGCCTGACCGTTGTCCTGCTGCTGGTGGTGTTGGCCACGGCGGTGTCGACCGGTGCCCGGCGCTGGAGCCTGCCCGCTCCGTCACTCCTCGTGGTTGCCGGTCTGGTCGTGGGGCTGATGCCCTGGGTTCCCGAGGTGCGTCTGCAGCCTCACGTGATCAGCGTGCTGGTGCTGCCGCCGTTGCTCTACGCCTCGGCCGGGGAAATCTCCGTCCGCGACCTGCGCACCGTGTGGCGGTCTGTGACCGGCCTGGTCTTCGGCCTGGTCCTCGCCTCGGCCATCGTCGTCGGCTACGTGGCCGCCGTGATCACTCCGCTCACCGCCGCCACCGCGCTCATCCTCGGCTCCGTCCTGGCCAGCACCGACCCCGTGGCCGTCACCGCGCTCGGCCGACGTCTGTCCCTCCCACCGCGCGTGCAGGCCCTGGTGCAGGCGGAAAGCCTGTTCAACGACGCCACGTCGCTGGTCCTGTACAAGGTCGCCGTGGTGACCGCGGTGACCGGCAGCGCCATCAGCGTGCCCGGGACCGCCCTGCAGTTCCTGATTCTCGCAGGCGGAGGAGCCCTCATGGGCGCGGCGGTCGCCGCGGTGGTGGCCCTGATCCGCAGACGGACCGACGACCCCATGCTGGAGACCGTCATCGCATTGGTCACCCCCTACGCCTCCTATGTCATCGCGGAGCAATCGCACACCTCCGGGGTGACCGCCGTCATCGTGTCCGGGGTCGTCCTCGGCAGCACCGGCCACAAGCTCAGCAACGCCTCCGTCCGCGTCCAGGTCCACGCCGTCTACGACACCGTGACCTTCCTGCTGGAGAGCGTCGTCTTCGCCCTGATCGGCCTGGAGCTGCCCTCGGTCGTCCGCCATCTCGCGCGCGACGAGCACGGCTGGCCGCTGTGGGTACCGGCGATCGCCTTCACCCTGCTGGCCATCCGCCTGCTGTGGATCTTCCCGCTGTCCGCCCTGATCCATCGCCGGCACGGGGAGGGCGAGAGTCGCCTCTCCTGGCGCGTTCCGGCTGTCCTGTCCTGGGCGGGCACCCGAGGCGTCATGCCGCTGGCGGCCGCGCTGGCCATCCCCCTGGTCACCCACACCGGGGCGCCGCTGCCGCACCGGGCACTCATTCTCACGCTCACCACCGGGACCGTCGCGCTCACCCTCGTCTTCCAGGGCTTCACCCTGGCCCCTGTCGTCCGCCGCTCCGGCATCGCCCTGGAACCGGAGCACACCGCTCGCGAGGAGGCGCGGACCCGCCGGCACATCGCCCACACCGCCCTCGAAGAGCTCAAGCAACTGGGCGATCTGGATGAGCTGGCCGATCTGGGTGCCGCCGCGCAGGCCGCCTTGAAGCAGGCCCGCCGTCATCTGGAAGCGCGCATCCACCAGGTGGAAGACGCCCACTACAGCGACCCGGACGCCCGTCCAGCCGACGCCTACCGCGAGATCCGCCGGACCCTCATCGCCATCGAGGCGGCCGAACTCCAGCACCTCTACGAAGCGAACAAGATCAGCAATGCCACCCGGCGCCGGATCCAGCACGAACTCGACCTCGAAGAGGCCAGCCTCCGCCCCCGCGACTGACTGCCGGCCCCCGTGGGTGCGACAGGCGGTACAAGCCCTTACGGTCGCGGTCCTCGTCGCGTTTGCGGCGCGGAAGGAGCTTCGAAGCGGGCGCACGTATCTAGCACACTTCGGGCTCGTGCAAGCCGGGAACAGGGAAATCGCCGAGCAGGTGTCGTCTCCGTTGCTAGCACCAGCTGAAGCAGACGCTCCTCGACTCCGCCGCCGGCCGAAGGGCCCGGAAGGTCGACGAGAGGGGGCAGGTCATCCAGAACGACGACGGCCGCCACATCCTCGTCACCGACGCGGACCTCCGCCGCACCTTCCCCCCGGCCGGCGAAGGCCCTGCGCCCACGCCGGCGCCGCGGAACGCGGCGGAAGTCCTGGGGAACTCCCTGCACGACCTGGCCACGTCGATCCAGGCGGTCAAGGGCGTGGAGGCGGTCAGGGCGGACGACGGTACCCGCGCCATCGATTCGCTGGGCGCCGACCGAGCCGACTGCGAGGCCTGGCGGAACATCCCGCAGGACGTCCCGTTCAAGCTGCCCGTCTGGCAGCAGCGAAGCATCCAGCGGCACGGGATCGACACGGAGGACTCGTACGACCTGGACACCGACCTCGACGAGGACGACGGGGAACCGGACGACGCGTTCGACGATGACCTGACCGAGGAAGACGCCGCGCTCCAGGACGACGTCGCCTGACCCGCCGCTGACCTCCCGGGGCGCCCTCCGGACCGGCCCTGTGACCGTTCCGGGCGCTGACACCGGCTTTCCGGGCCGAGACCCGGAAAGCCACGGCTTCACCATGAGCGGGAGCGGGAGCGGGAGCGGGCCGGGTGGCGTGACGAGACCTCACCCATGGGGGCCCGTCCGGGTGCTGATGCCCCCACGGCTCCACGAGGCGCACGGCAACGCTCAGGCCCGGCCTACGACCGCGGCCCCCTCGGCGTGAGCCACGACGCGCCTGACGCAACCGCAGCCTCCGACCAGCCGTGCGCGGTGCCGTGGCTCCCCACGCGAAAATCGGGTGCCCCGGGCGCGTCCCTCTCGTACCGTCATGCCGTACCGAGCGCCGGCCGACCGTACGGCGGCGCCTGTCGTCCGACACAGAGGGGAGCCCGGCCGTGCGCGCACGCACCGCTGTCGTCGCTCCCCGTTCCCGGTACGACGTGATCCTCGTGTCCTGGTCCGGCCGGTGCCCGCTGCGCGGCCGGCACCGGACGCCCGTGACGCCCCGCTGACCCCTGCCGGACCGGCTCACGCCGGCGGTCGGGCGTCGGCCGCTCCAAGCGGACGCACGGGTCATCGCGCTGCCCTTTTCCTGATCGTTTCCTGATCGTCAGAAAGGCCCTGGGCCGTGCGCACCAACCTCACCCACCTCGCCGCCGTCCGCAACCTCGGCATCCTCGCCCACGTCGACGCCGGCAAGACCACCGTCACCGAGCGGATCCTGTATGCGACGGGCACCACCCACAAGCGGGGCGAGGTGCACGACGGCACCACCGTCACCGACTTCGACCCGCAGGAACGCGACCGCGGCATCGCCATCTTCGCCGCCGCCGTCAGCTGTGCCTGGGACGGCCACCGCGTCAACCTCATCGACACCCCCGGGCACGTCGACTTCGCCGACGAGGTCGAGCGCTCCCTGCGCGTCCTCGACGGGGCGGTCGCCGTGTTCGACGCCGTCGCCGGGGTCGAGCCGCAGAGCGAGTCGGTGTGGCGGCAGGCGGACCGGTACGGCGTGCCGAGAATCGCGTTCGTCAACAAGATGGACCGGGCGGGCGCCGACCTCGACCGGGCCGTCGAGTCCATCCGGCAGCGGCTGCATCCCGCGCCGCTGGTCGTCCAGTTGCCCATCGGCGCGGAGGACGCGTTCACCGGAGTGGTCGACCTGGTGCGGATGCGGTCGCTGGTGTGGCCCGACGCCGCCGGTACGGCCGTGGAGGGACCCGTACCCGAGCCGCTGCGGCAGGAGGCGCTACGGCGGCGCCGGGCGCTGGAGGAGACGGTGGCGGAGCTGCACCCGGCCGCCCTGGAGGAGTTCTGCGACCGGGGCACGCTCGACGCCGGCACCCTCGCCGCCGCCCTGCGGGACCTCACCCGCACCGGGGACGGCGTGGTCGTGCTGTGCGGGTCCGCCTACCGCAACCGCGGCGTCGAACCGCTGCTGGACGCGGTCGTGGCCTGGCTGCCCTCGCCGCTGGACGTCCCCGCCGTACGCGGTGTCCACGAGGGCACCGAGCAGCGGCGGGCCGCCGACCCCGAAGCGCCGTTCGCGGGGCTGGTGTTCAAGGTGAACGCGAGCGCCACCGGGCGGCTGGCCTATGTGCGCGTGTACGCGGGCACCGTCGAGAAGGGAGACACCGTGCGGGATCCGGGCACCGGGCGCACCGAACGCGTCGCGCGCATCCTGCGGGTCATGGCGGACCGGCACGTCCAGCTCGACCGGGCGGTCGCCGGTGACATCGTGGCGCTCGCGGGTGTGAAGTCGGCAAGGGCCGGCTCCACGCTGTGCGACCCCGGCGCGCCGCTGCTGTTCGAGCCGCCCGTGGCCGCTGACCCCGTGGTGTCCGTGGCGGTCGAGGCCCGGCGCGCCACGGACACCGGCCGGCTGGCGGCGGCGCTGGCACGGCTGGCCGAGGAGGACCCCTCGCTGGTGGTGCGCACCGACGCCGAGACCGGGCAGACCGTGCTGTCCGGGATGGGCGAACTCCATCTGGAGGTCGCGGTGGAGAAGATCCGCCGGGACGGCGGGCCGGAGGTCGGCGTGGGCCGGCCACGGGTCGCCTACCGCGAGACGGTCGTCGAGGGGGTGACCGGGTTCGTGTTCCGGCACGTCAAACAGGACGGCGGGGCCGGGCAGTTCGCCCATGTCGTGCTCGACGTCCAACCGCTCGGGCCTGAACCGGGCGGCACCGGCTTCGAGTTCCGCTCCGCCGTGGTCGGCGGGCGGGTGCCGCAGGAGTACGTGCGCGCGGTGGAGGCCGGCTGCCGGGACGCGCTCGCCGAGGGCCCGCTCGACGGACACCCGGTGACCGGGCTGCGGGTCACGCTCACCGACGGCTCCACGCATGTGAAGGACTCGTCCGACACGGCCTTCCGCACCGCCGGCCGGCTCGGGCTCCGCGCGGCGCTGCGCGCTTGCGCGGTCGCCCTGCTGGAACCGGTCGCCGAGGTCACGGTCACCGTGCCGGAGGACGCCGTCGGCTCGGTCCTCGGCGACCTCGCCGCCCGGCGCGGCCGGGTCGGCGGCTCGCAGACCCGCGGCGGAGCGGCCGCGGTGACCGCGACGGTGCCGCTGGCCGAACTGTTCGGCTACGCCACCCGGTTGCGCAGCCGCACCCAGGGCCGGGGCACCTTCACGACCCGGCCGGCCGGCTACGCGCCGGCACCGCGACCGGTGCCGGCCCGGTAGCGAGGACGGGGACCGCACCCCGCGCCGACACGGCGCGTGGTGCGGTCCCGCGCCCGCTCGACCGTCCCGGCCCCCTGTATTGCAATGGACAGTCCAAAACGGTTAGGGTCCCGGTATGGCCCGACCGAGGACTTTCGACGAGGAGCGGGCCCTGGACGCGGCGATGCGCACCTTCTGGGAGAAGGGCTACGAGGCCACCTCCACCCGGGATCTGTGCGACGCCACCGGGCTGGGCCGCAGCAGCATCTACAACACCTTCAAGAGCAAGCACGACCTGTTCCAGCGGGCACTGCACCGCTATATGACCACCATGAACGCCACCCAGCTGGCCGTTCTTGAGGACCCCGCCCGCAGCGGCGCCGACCGGATCCGCGCCCTGTTCGCGCTGGTGCTCGACGGTGACGCGGACAACCGGCCGCAGGGTCGCAGCCTGGGTTGTCTCACCGTCAACACGACGGTCGAACGGGCCGCGCGCGATGCCGCCGCGGCCGGGATGCTGGAGCGCGACACGGCCCGCCGGCTCGCCGCCCTGCGCGCGGCGGTCGAGGCGGGCCGGCGCGACGGCAGTGTCACGTCCGCCCGGGACGCGGGCGACCTGGCCCGGTTCGTCAACGCCACCGTGGCCGGACTGCGCGTCTCCGCGCAGGGCGGTGCCGACCGGGCCGCCCTGGAGGCCGTCGCGGCGATCGCCCTGGACGCGCTGACCGCCTGACCCCGCCCGCGGCTGCCGGGCTCCCGGCATGGGCCCGGTCTGCACCGGTCGGCACGGGTCGCCACCGGGCGGCGCATTCCGCTGCCTTTGTTTTGAACTGACCGATCCATAACCGTCGAGCGACAACCGCCCGATCCGCAATCCCTCACCGACACGCCTCGCACAGCGAACAGCAGCGAACAGCAAGGGAGAAACCACCGTGCCCCGTGCCGTATACGTCCTGGCGCTCGGCATCTTCGCCATGGTGACCAGCGAGTTCGCGGTCGCCGGCCTGATGCCGCAGATGGCCGGCGGCCTGCACGCCACCGTGCCGCAGATCGGCTACCTCATCACCGCGTTCGCCGCCGCGATGGCCCTCGGCGGTCCGGTGCTGACCGTGGCGGTGATGCGCCTCGCGCCGCGCACCGCCCTGTCGGTGCTCTTCGCGGTCTTCCTCACGGGCAATGTCCTGGCCGCCACCGCGACCGGCTACGGCACGATGCTGGCCGCCCGGATCGTCACCGGCGTCGCCTCCCAGGCGTTCTTCGGCGTCGCCCTCTCCCTGTGCGCCCGGCTCACCCGGCCGCAGGCGCGGGGGCGCGCCGTCGCCGTGGCCATGAACGGTCTGATGCTCGGCACCCTGCTCGGCCTGCCGCTGTCCACGCTGATCGGCGAACGGTTCGGCTGGCGGGGGGTGTTCTGGTCCGTCTCGGTGCTCACCCTGGTCGCCGCCGGGGCCACTCTGGCCGGGGTGCCGCGACTCCAGGCCGCCCCGAGCGGCGGTCTGCGGGCCGAGGCCGGTGTCTTCGCCCGGCGGCGGCTGTGGCTGGTGCTGGCCACCAGCACCCTGATCATCGGGGCCACCTTCGCGGCGTTCAGCTACTTCAGCCCCATCCTGACCGGCCTCACCGGATTCTCCGCCTCCGCCGTGCCGCCGCTGCTCATCTCCTACGGGGCCGCCACCGTCGTCGGCAACACGGTCGTCGGCCGCCTCGCCGACCGGTACACCGTGCCGGTACTCGCCGCGGGCCTGCTGCTCAACCTGCTCTTCCTCACCGGCTTCGCGCTCCTCGCCGACGTGCCCGCCGCGGCCGTGGTCTGTCTGCTCGGCGTCGGCCTGGCGGGGGTCACCATGAACCCGGCGATGGTCACCCGCGTCCAGCGCACCGGCAACGGGGGGCCGCTCGTCAACACCGTGCACTCCTCATTCATCACGCTCGGCGTCGTCCTCGGCTCGTCCCTCGGTGCCCTCGCCATCGACGCCTGGAGTCTGCGCGGCCCCCTCTGGCTCGGTGCCGCCCTCGCCGCCCTCGGTCTGCTCACCCTCCTGCCGGACGCCCGCCGCCATCGCCGTACGGCGGGGGAGCGGGGGCGGACGGTGGCCCGTGGGCGCACCGCAAAGACGGGGAAGACACGGCGCGGGACGCGCGGGAAGCGGCGGACAGCAAGTGAACGAAGCTGGAGCACTCGCTCGCGGGTCACGCGCCGCGCGGCCGCCCGGCGCCGCCCCGGACTCCCCGGTTTCCGGCGTTCCGCCGTGGCTTTCCGGACTGCTGGGCTGCTCCTCGCTGCCGTATCCCTTGACGCCCGTTTCCCCAGAGGTTTAACTCACGTCCTAAATTAAGCCGTGAGGGGCTTACGGGGGCCGAACGGATCAGAGCGGGTCCGGCCCTCTGGGCGGCCTCGGGGTTCTCGACTCCCGGAAAGGGACACCAGGAGCCATGCGCAGCATCCGAGCCGCGGCCACAGGCGCCGTCACCCTGTCTCTCGTCCTCGCGGCCACGGCCTGCGGAGGCGGCTCATGGCCGCCTCGCTGGTCGTCAGCGTGCCCGTGGTGGCCGGCTTCCTGCTGCTGCAGCGCTCTCTCGTCGCCGGACTGACGGCGGGTGCTGTCAAGTGACCAACCCCCCTGTCCCGAAGGGACTTCCGTGTCCGAACGCATCGACCTCGCCGCACTCCCGCACGACTTCCTGTGGGGGACGGCCACCGCGGCCTACCAGATCGAGGGGGCGGTCGCCGAGGACGGCCGTACGCCCTCGATCTGGGACACCTTCTCGCACACCCCGGGGAAGGTCGCGAACGGCGACACCGGCGACGTCGCCTGCGACCACTACCACCGCTGGCGGGAGGACATCGCCCTGATGCGGCGGCTCGGCGTCAACGCCTACCGGCTGTCCCTCGCCTGGCCCCGTGTGCTGCCCGGCGGGACCGGCCCGGTCAACCCGAAGGGCCTGGCCTTCTACGACGAGCTGACGGACGCCCTGCTGGAGGCCGGCATCACCCCGTGCGTCACCCTCTACCACTGGGACCTGCCGCAGGCGCTCCAGGACCGCGGCGGCTGGCCCGAGCGGGACACGGCGTTCGCCCTCGCCGAGTACGCCGCGGCCGTCGCCGCCCGCCTCGGGGACCGAGTGAAGCTCTGGGCGACCCTCAACGAGCCGAGCTGCTCCGCCTGGATCGGCCACCTGGAGGGCAGGATGGCCCCCGGCTGGACCGACCTCACCGCCGCCGTACGCGCCTCCGTGCACCTGCTCCTCGGCCACGGCCTCGCCGCCCAGGCGATCCGCGCCGCCGCACCCGGCGCCGAGGTGGGCATCGTCAACAACCTCTCCACCGTGCACGCGGCCACCGACCGTCCCGAGGACATCGCGGCCGCCCGCCGTCACGACGGCCATGTCAACCGCTGGTGGCTCGACCCGGTGCACGGCCGCGGCTTCCCCGCCGACATGATCGAGACGTACGGCGCCGAACTGCCCCTGCGGCAGGGGGACCTGGCGACGATCGCGACGCCGCTGGACTGGCTCGGCCTGAACTACTACTTCCCCGCGTACGTCGCCGACGCCCCCGACGGCCCGGCGCCGTACGCCCGTTCGGTGCGCCGCGAGGGCGTCCCGCGCACCGGCATGGACTGGGAGATCGACGCGGGCGGCATGGAGACCCTGCTGCTGCGGCTGACCGAGGAGTACGGCGCCCGGAAGATCCACGTCACCGAGAACGGTTCCGCCTTCCCCGACGTGGTCCGCGCCGACGGCGGCGTCGACGACCCCGAACGCCAGGACTACCTGGAGCGCCATCTCGCCGCCTGCGCCTCGGCCGCCCGCAGGGGAGCCCCGCTGGCCGGCTACTTCGCCTGGTCCCTGCTGGACAACTTCGAGTGGGCGTACGGCTACGACCAGCGCTTCGGCCTCGTCCACGTCGACTACCGCACCCAGGTGCGCACGATCAAGGGCAGCGGACGCCGGTACGCGGACATCGTCCGCGTCCACCGCGGCCGAGCGCGCCGGGCCGCCTGAGCGGGGCCCGGCCGGCCGGTGGGGCGCGGGAAGCGAGCACCCGCGGGGGCCGCAGCGCCCGCCGAACCCCCGGTGGCCGGCCGAGCGGTACCGGCCGGGGAGGACCGCCCGGCTGCGCCGCGGGTACGGCGGCCCGGGCACCGGCGGCGCGGGATCACACGGCAACGCGTGGAGCAGTTCGCGGAGTTCGCCGTCGCCGACGATGGGTACCGGGCCGGTACCTGCACACCGATCCGGCCGTGCCGGGCGCGGAGGCGTTCTGGCGGCGGCCCGGCCACCCCCGCGCTCGTCGTCGCCTGGGCACCGTTCGCCGCCCGCACCTCCGCCCTGCCGTGGCAGGAACGCGCCGCGCTCCACCTCACCGCCACCCGCGCGCCCTCGGCGCCGGCCGCTGGTACCCGCTGTGCCACGAACTCCTGCCCGCCGTCGCCCGGCACGCCCTGCTGCGGCTGCCCGGCACCGCCCTCGCCTCGCCCGGCTTCCTCGGCCTCGGCGCCCGGCCGCCGCCCCCCGCACGGGACCACCTGCTCGCCGAGAACCAGCCCTATGCCGAGCGCGCCCCCTGAACGCTCCTCGCCCGGCGGCCGTGCCCGCCCGTCCTGGGCGCGCTCGCCGTGACCGCGACGGGAGCGGTGGGGCGCCCCGGACGGCCGTCGAAGAAGCCGAAGGAGCCGAAGAAGCCGGAGAGGAGGGGACCGGCCGCCCGGTGAGCGCGGTGTCGGTGCCGCTCGTCACGCGGCGGGCCGGGGGCTGCTGGAACAGGGCGTGGCGCTCACCGGTGCGGGCGGGGTGCCGCTGCGCCCGCCCATGGCGTCCCCGGCCACCCGGCCGGCCCGCCACGGACCGGATCTCGGCGACGGGAAGCCGCCACGTCCCCGCTGAACAGGACAACCGCGCCGCACGTACCACCCAGCCGTGGGAGGATCCCTCACCATGACCACCATGAGCGCGTCCCCGGCGGTGAGAGGCCTGCGCGCCGCGGTCTTCGCCGCGGTGTGCGTGCTGCTCGCCGCCGCCGGGCACGGACTCGCCATGGGTGCCCTGCCGCCGTCGTGGGCCGACACGGCCGGTTTCCTCGCCGTGTTCGCGCTCGGCTGGGTGCTCGGCGGCCGGGAACGCTCGCTGCCCGGCATCGGCGCGGCCATGCTGCTCACCCAGGCCGGACTGCACCTCGGCTTCGACGCCGCCCGCCCCGGCCGTCCCGGTCCCGGCGCCGCGCACATGGCGGTCATGCCGGGCCACGCCATGGCCGCGATGGCCACGCACGCCGCGACCCCTCTCACCGTGCACCCGCACCTCACCGGCCACGCCACCGCCGCCCATGTCCTCGCCGCCCTGGCCGCCTCCTGGTGGCTGCGGCGGGGCGAGGCCGCCCTGTGGTCGCTGCTGCGCCGGACCGCCACGCTCGTACCCGGCCTCTTCGCCTGGTGGTGCGCCACCCCGCTGCCCGCGCCCTCCGGCGGCGCCCCCCGTGTCCCGGCCGCCCCCGCAGCACCCCGGCCGGCCCGGCTGCGGCACGCGGTCAGCCGGCGCGGACCACCGGCCCCGATCCCGTACCCGCTCTGACCCCTGAAGGACACCTCACCCGTACGGAGATCGACTCACCCATGTCCGCCTCACGCCGCACCGCGCGCCGCGCCGCGACCGTCGCCGCCGTCAGCGCCGCCACCGTCCTGCTCGCCGCCGGCGCCGCCGCCGCGCACGTCACCGTCCACCCCGAGAGCTACGCGAAGGGAGCCACCGACGGCGTGCTCACCTTCCGCGTTCCCAACGAGGAGGACAGCGCCTCCACCACCAAGGTGCAGGTCTTCCTGCCCACCGACCACCCCGTCCTCGGCGTGCTCGTGCACCCGCAGGACGGCTGGACCGCGAAGGTCACCACCACCAAGCTCAAGACGCCGGTCAAGACCGACGACGGCACCATCACCGAGGCCGCCTCCGCGATCACCTTCACCGGAGGGAAGATCGGCGCCGGGCAGTACGAGGACTTCGACGTCGCCTTCGGTCAACTGCCGGACGACACCGGTCAGTTGGTGTTCAAGACCCTGCAGACCTACTCCGACGGCAAGGTCGCGCGCTGGATCGAGGAGCCGACCGGCGCAGAGGAGCCGGACAACCCGGCACCGGCGCTGAAGCTGACGGCCGGTGACGCGAGCGCCGCGCAGGCGCCCGCCCGGACGGCCACCGCCACCGTCAAGACGGCCGACGGCAGCGACTCCACCGCCCGCGGGCTCGGCATCGCCGGGCTCGTCGTCGGCGTCCTCGGCCTCGCGGCCGCCGCGTTCGCGATCGTACGCAGCCGCGCCGCCCGGTCGTAACCGCCCAGGCGCCACGGTGAAGGGCCCGGACCGGCAACCCGGTCCGGGCCCTTCACCCGTGCTGTGCGCACCCGCTCAGCGCGCCGCCAGCTCCAGCACCTTCACCTCGGCCTCGGCCGCCGGCTCCACGGGCATCCGGGAGGCGCGCCACAGCCACCGCACGTCCCGGCCGAAGGACCACACCAGCGAGCCCAGCGCCAGCAGCACGATCGTGAGGTTCGCCGGCCGCGGGAGCAGCTCGGCGCCGGCCACGAGCAGGCATATCCCCTGGATCGCGGCGACGGTCTTGCGGGCGAAGGACGGCGGCAGCGGGGCGTTGAGCCACGGGGCGTAACGGGCGGCCGCGACGAAGGCGTACCGCATCCCGCCGATCAGCAGCACCCACGGGCCCAGCTGCATGGACACGTACACGCTCAGCACCAGGATCAGGAACGCGTCGACCTCCATGTCGAAGCGCGCACCGAGCGCGGTCGACGTCCCGGTGCGCCGGGCCACCTTGCCGTCGACGCCGTCCAGGATCAGGGCGACCGCCGTCAGACCGACCAGCAGGGTCACCGGCGGCGCGCTCTCGAAGGAGTCGGCGACCAGCGCGGTCACCCCGCCCACCAGGGTCGCCCGGCCGAGCGTGACCCGGTTCGCGGGGCCGAAGGAGCGCAGCCGGGAACGGTGCAGCGCCCGGGCCAGTACCGCCCAGGTGGCGAACGCGAACGCCAGCCCCGTCAGCCAGCCGGCCGGCCCCATGCCTATCGCCGTGCCGAGCAGCGCGAGCAGCAGCAGTTGTACGCCCGCTCCCACAGCGGTCTCCTGCTGGAGCCTCGCGCCATACGTGTTGTTCAGGGCCACCGCACACCCTCCGGCCGAGTGACAGAGTCGATCAACGCCGCGTACTGTGCGCGGCCTGTGCACTTCTCGTTACGTGAACAAGTTCCCCATCGTTCAGGAGGATGCCGATGAACCACTCGGCCCGCGCGTTCTGGGTGCGCTCTTCCGGCCACGGCGAGCTGCGCGACGCGACCCTCGCGCCGCCCGCCGCCGACGAGGTGCTGGTGCGCGCCCTGTACTCCGGGGTGAGCCGCGGCACGGAGACGCTCGTCTTCCGCGGCGGGGTGCCGGAGAGCCAACGCGCCGTGATGCGGGCGCCGTTCCAGGAGGGCGACTTCCCCGGCCCGGTGAAGTACGGCTACCTCAGCGTCGGCGAGGTGGAGGAGGGCCCGGCCGCCCTGATCGGGCGTACGGTCTTCTGCCTGTACCCGCACCAGAGCCGTTACGTCGTTCCGGTGAGCGCCGTGACCGTCGTGCCCGAGCGGGTGCCCGCCGCGCGGGCCGTCCTCGCCGGCACCGTGGAGACCGCCGTGAACGCCCTGTGGGACGCGGCGCCGCTGATCGGCGACCGGATCGCGGTGGTCGGCGGCGGCATGGTCGGCTGCTCGGTGGCCGCGCTGCTGGCCCGGTTCCCGGGCGTGCGGCTGCAGCTCGTCGACGCCGACCCGGCCCGCGCCGAGACCGCCGAGGCGCTCGGCGTCGACTTCGCCACGCCCGCCGACGCCCTCGGCGACTGCGACCTCGTCGTGCACGCCAGCGCCACCGAGGCCGGCCTCACCCGCGCCCTGCAACTCCTCGCCCCCGAGGGCACCGTGGTGGAACTGAGCTGGTACGGCGACCGGCGCGTCGCCCTGCCGCTCGGCGAGGCCTTCCACTCCCGCCGGCTCACCGTACGCAGCAGCCAGGTCGGCACCGTCTCCCCGGCCGCCCGTCCCGGCCGCGGCTACGCCGACCGGATGGCCCTCGCCCTCGACCTGCTCGCCGACCCCGCACTGGACGCGCTCATCACCGGGGAGAGCGCTTTCGAGGAACTCCCCGACGTCATGCCGAAGCTCGCCTCTGGCGAGATCCCCGCCCTGTGCCACCGGGTCCGGTACGCGGAGACCGGCCTGACCTGAGAAAAGAGTGAAAGAGGGCTGAACGCGGGAAAGCGAAGAGCCGTACTACACGGCATCCCCCCGGGTAGGGCCAGGGGGACCAGACGCGCCGTACCTGGAGGGTCGTCCGTTGTTCAGCATCACCGTCCGCGATCACATCATGATCGCCCACAGCTTCCGCGGCGACGTGTTCGGGCCCGCGCAGCGCCTGCACGGTGCCACCTTCCTGGTGGACGCCACCTTCCGCCGCGAGCAGCTGGACGAGGACAACATCGTGGTCGACATCGGCCTGGCCACGCAGGAACTGGGTGCCATCACGGCCGAGCTGAACTACCGCAACCTCGACGACGAACCCGAGTTCGCCGGCATCAACACCTCCACCGAGTTCCTCGCCAAGGTCGTCGCCGACCGGCTCGCCGAACGCGTCCACAAGGGCGCGCTCGGCGAGGGCGCCAAGGGCCTCGCGGGCATCACCGTCACCCTGCACGAGTCCCATGTCGCCTGGGCGAGTTACGAGCGTGACCTGTGACCGAGACGACCACCGAGCGGGTCCGCCTGACCTACGTGCCGGTGCAGCCGACCGCCGTCGAAAAGGCCGGAATCACCCCCATGTCCCTGCGTACCGTGCACTTCGTCCTGCCGGGCGGCGTCGACGACCCGGCCGCGCCCAGCGGTGGCAACGCCTACGACCGCCGGGTCTGCCTGGACCTGCCGGGCTTCGGCTGGCAGGTCACCCCGCACACCGCGCCCGGCAGCTGGCCGCACCCCGACCGGGCCGCCCGTGACGGCCTCGCCCGCACCCTGCGGGACCTGCCGGACGACTCGGTCGTCCTGCTGGACGGGCTCGTCGCCTGCGCCGTCCCGGAGATCGTCACCGCGCAGACCGGCCGGCTCCGCCTGGCGGTGCTCGTCCACCTCCCGCTCGGCGACGAGACCGGCCTCGACCCGTCCGTCGCCGCCGACCTCGACGCCCGCGAACGCGCCGTGCTGCGCGCCGTGCCCGCCTCGATCGCGACCAGCGACTGGGCCGTGCGCCGGCTGGTCTCCCATCACGGCCTTGCCCCCGAACACGTGCACGTCGCCGCGCCCGGCGCCGACATCGCGCCGCTCGCGCCCGGCACCGACGGCGTCTCGCGGCTGCTGTGCGTGGCCGCGGTCACCCCGCGCAAGGGCCAGCACCGGCTGGTGGAGGCGCTCGCGGCGGTACGGGACCTGCCGTGGACCTGCGAGCTGGTCGGCGGACTCGGCCACGACCCCGCGTACGTGGCCCACTTGCGGGAGCTGATCGCCCGGTACGGCCTCGCCGACCGGCTGCACCTGACCGGCCCGCGCTCCGGCGCGGACCTCGACGCCACGTACGCCGCCGCCGACCTGATGGTCCTCACCTCCTACGCCGAGACCTACGGCATGGCGGTCACCGAGGCCCTGGCCCGCGGCATCCCGGTCCTCGCCACCGACGTGGGCGGCCTTCCGGAGGCGGTCGGCCGCGCCCCCGACGGCGGGGTGCCCGGCATCCTCGTCCCGCCGGAGGACCCCGCCGCGCTCGCCGCCGAACTGCGCGGCTGGTTCGGCGAACCCGACGTGCGCCGCCGGCTCAAGGCCGCGGCCCGCGGCCGCCGCGCCGCGCTCGACGGCTGGGCCACCACCGCCCGCAGCCTGGCCGGAGTCCTCTCCCGGCTCCCCGAAGCCCCGAGGAGGATGGCATGACCGCTCCACAGACCACGAACGGGATGACGTCGATCCCGGCCCGGACCGGGCCGAGGCAGGCCCGGCCGGCACCCGGGGCGCACGGCGAGCCGGAGCCGGCACGCGGGGCTGAGGACGGGGAGGCGCCGGTGCGCGGGGCTGAGGGCGCGACGGGGGACTTGGGCGGTGCCGTGGACCTGGCAGCAGGATCCGGGGACTTGGGCGGTGCCGTCGGCGCGGCGGGTGCCGGGGACCTCGGTGGTGGAGTCGACTCGGCGGGAAGTGCCGGCGACTCGGTCGGCGGGGTCGTCGCCGGGGCCGGGCCCGTGCGGCCTTCCGGTGAGCGGACCACCGTGCGGCTGCGGGCGGGCGAGCCCGAGGAACCCGCCCGGTACGCGCCCGAATGGCTGCGGCTGAGGGAAGAGGCCGACGCGGCCGCCCGCGCGGAGGAACTGCTGGACGCGCTGCGGATCCGGTCGGCGGACCAGCCCGGCCGCACCGGCGCGCTGACCGTGCACGACCTGGGCTGCGGCACCGGCTCGATGGGCCGCTGGCTCGCGCCCCGCCTGGCCGGAGCCCAGCACTGGGTCCTGCACGACCGCGACCCCTACCTGCTGCACTTCGCCGCCGTCGGCTCCCCGCGCTCCGCCGCCGACGGCAGCGGCGTCACCGTGGAGACCCGGCGCGGCGACGTGGCCCGGCTCACCCCGGACGCGCTGAGCGGCGCCTCGCTGGTCACCGCCTCCGCGCTGCTCGACGTCCTCACCCGCGAAGAGGTCGTCGCCCTCGCCGACGCCTGCGTGGGGGCCGGCTGCCCCGCACTGCTCACGCTGTCCGTCGCCGGACACGTCGAACTCACCCCCGCCGACCCGCTGGACGCGGAGATCGCCGAGGCGTTCAACGCCCACCAGCGGCGCGGTGGGCTGCTGGGCCCGGACGCGGTCACGGCCGCCAGCGAGGCGTTCGCCGCGCGCGGGGCGGCCGTACGGGTACGTCCGAGCCCGTGGCGGCTCGGCCCCGAGGAGTCGGCGCTGACCGAGCAGTGGCTGCGCGGCTGGGTGGGCGCGGCCGTCGAACAGCGGCCCGAGCTGCGCGGCCGAGCCGAGCGCTACCTGCGGGACCGGCTCGCCGCCTGCGCCGCCGGGGAGTTGCGGGTCGTGGTCCAGCACAGCGACCTGCTGGCCCTGCCCCCGTCGACGGACGAGACGTCATGACCACGCGGTCGGCCGCGGCTCAGGCCGGGCACCGGGTCACCGGGGCCGACGCCCACGCGCGCGTGACGCCCCCCGGCCAGGTTCACGGGTGCGTCCACGACGCCGGCGCGCCGCACGCGCGCGTGCAGAGCGCGGGCACCCGCCCCGCACCCGCGCGCCAGGCTCTGGGCACGGTGCGGGCGGAGAACGGCGCCGGCGCCCGGCTCCCCGAACCGCCCTCGCCCACGGAGCCGCCGTCCGCCGAGGCCGCGCGGCGCCTCAGCCCCCGCCGCCCCGGACTCCGCGCGCTGCGCACGCACTTCGGGACCGTCGCCGGAGTCGTCATCCTCGGCTTCCTGCTGTGGCGGCTGGGCACGGGGGTGCTCCTCGACGGGCTGCGGCGGATCGACACGGCGACGGTGCTGGCCTCGGCGGGCATCGGCGCGGTCACCACCGTGCTCAGCGCCTGGCGCTGGCAGTTGGTGGCCCGCGGCCTGCGCATCCGGCTGCCGCTGGGCCCCGCCGTCGCCGACTACTACCGGGCGCTGTTCCTGAACGCGGCGCTGCCCGGCGGGATCCTGGGCGATGTGCACCGGGCGGTGCGGCACGGACAGAGCGCTGGTGATCTGCGCCGCGGCGTGCAGGCCGTGGTGCTGGAACGCGTCGCCGGGCAGATCGCGCTCGCCGTGTTCGCCGCCGCGGTGCTGCCGACCCTGCCGTCCCCGGTGCGGGCCGATGCCCGCGACTTCGCCCCGCTGGTGGCCCTCGCCGCGGCCGGCGCGCTCGCCGTCGCCCTCGCCGTGCGCATGAACCGCGCGCCCGCACGCCGGGCCGGGGCCCTGCGCACCGCCCTCGGCGAGGCGCGCCGGGGCCTGCTCTCCCGCCGGGGCGGACCGGGCATCGCCGTCTCCTCCGCCCTCGTCCTCGCCGGGCACCTGGCGATGTTCGTCGTGGCGGCCCGGGTCGCCGGCTGTGCCGCACCGGTCGCGGTGCTGGTCCCGCTCGCCGTCCTCGCGCTGGTCGCCATGGGCCTGCCGCTGAACGTCGGCGGCTTCGGCCCCCGCGAGGGCGTGACCGCCTGGGCGTTCGGCGCCGCGGGACTCGGCGCGAGCACCGGTGTCGCCGTCGCCGTCGTGTACGGCGTGCTGAGCTTCCTGGCGAGCCTGCCCGGCGCCGTCGTCCTCGCCGTGCGCTGGTACGCCGGCCTGCGCACAACGACAGACACAACGGACCGCGCACCGGCTTGCGTACAGGCTCCCGTGCCGGACGGCCCGCGGCCCGCGCGGGGCTCCACCCCCGGGCAGGGCCCCGCGCCCGCTCGGGACTACCCGCGCCCCTCCGCCGGGGTGAGCAGCGCGAGATACGGCGCGAAGGACTCCGCCAGGCTCGCCAGCAGTTCCTTCCCCTTTTCCGCCGACCCCAGGGAAGGACGCCCGATGACACCCGATTCGGTATAGGCGGACATTCCCACGGTCAGCAGATGACGACGGTCGTCAGCGGTGAAATCGGCGGACTCGTAACCAGGGCGGACGAATTCGGGGTGAGCGTGCAGCAGAATCGAGGTCTCGATTTCTCCCGCGTGCATGTCGGTGAGCAGCGAGGTGCGCACCCCCGCCCGTTCCCGCGCCGTCTCCCAGTCCTCGGCGGCCGGGAACAGCGCCATCCGCTCACCGCGCGCGGAGGCCTCCTGGACGACGTTGCCCAGCACGTAGTTGCCGCCGTGCCCGTTGACCACGACCAGCGCGTCGACGCCCGAGCGGCGCAGCGACGCCGCGATGTCCCGGACCACCGCATGAAGGGTCACGGAGGAGATGCTGACGGTCCCCGGCCAGTCCGCGTGCTCGTGCGAGCAGGAGACCGTCACCGGAGGAAGGAGGTGCACCGGGTACGCGGCGGCGATCTCCCGTGCCACGGCACAGGCGACGAGCGTGTCGGTCGCCAGCGGAAGGAACGGCCCGTGCTGTTCGAAGCTCCCTACGGGAAGGACGGCGACCTGTGCTGAAACGCCCGCCCCCAGGCTGCGTACGTCTTCCGTGGTGTCCGTCGGCAGCACGCCGTTCGCCACGTCGGTCGTCCTCTCACATGCCGCCGCACGCGCGCCCGAACCACTCATCGTTTCACGGCCTTTCGTCTCTGCTTAGGAATCAGATCATGACAGAAAACACCGGCGTCAACCTCGGCGTACTCGGCAAGAAGTCCTCGCGGCGTTCGGGCGCGGAACGCGTCGTGAATGCACCGTTGCCCACCGTCTACGGGAAGTTCCAGGCGATCGGCTACCTGGACCATGACCGCGGTGACGAGCAAGTGGCTCTGGTGTACGGCGACATCGGCACCGAGAACGTGCTGACCCGGCTGCACTCCGAATGCCTGACGGGGGACGCGTTCGGCTCCCGGCACTGCGAGTGCGGCGACCAGCTGGCGTCCGCGCTGCGCGCCGTCGCCGCCGAGGGCAGCGGGATCGTCGTCTACCTGAGGGGCCACGAGGGCCGCGGGATCGGCCTGCTCGCCAAGCTGCGCGCGATGGCCCTGCAGGCGGAGGGACTGGACACGGTGGAGGCGAACCTCGCGCTCGGCCTGCCCGTGGACGCCCGTGACTACGGCGTCGCGGCCGAGATCCTGCGCGACCTCGGGGTGCGCTCGGTACGCCTGATGTCCAACAACCCGCGCAAGCGGGAGGCGCTGGTCCGGCACGGTGTCCAGGTCGCCGAGCAGGTGCCCCTGCTGATCGAGCCGTGCGAGAGCAACATCACCTATCTGCGCACCAAGCGGGAGCGGATGGACCACATCCTGCCCCACCTGGACGCCGTCGCGCACGGCTCCTGAAGCGAGACCGTGGCGCCCGCCGCCCCTCCCCGCGGGAGACGGGCGGCGGCACCGGCGGGCGGCACCGGCGGGCGGGTGGCGGCGCCGGCGGGCGGGTGGCGGCGCCGGGGCGGTGCGGGTGGTGCCCCCTGCTCTCAGTCCACCAGCGCCTCGTGCACGAGCCGCCGCAGCTCCGGGAAGATCTTCAGCGTCTCCTGGCGTACCTGCGTCATGAACTGCACCGTCAGCTCATGGGCCGGGTCGACCCAGAAGGCGGTCGTGGCCGCACCGGTCCAGCCGTACGTGCCGAGGGCGGTCGGGGCCAGGGTGCGGGACGGGTCGGTCACCACCGACACGTTGAAGCCGAAGCCGAGCCCGTCGTTGGCCGGTTCCTGATGGACGGGGGAGCCGAAGGACCGCACCGTCGCGTCTCCCGGCAGCTGGTTGCTGGTCATCCGCGCGACGCTGTCCGCCGACAGCAGCCGGACGCCGTCCAGTTCGCCGCCCCGGCGCAGCATCTCCATGAACCGGTGGAAGTCGTACGCGCAGGAGACCAGGCCGCCGCTGCCGGACAGGAACCGCGGCCGGGAGTGCACCGGCAGCCCCGGCACCGGCCGGATACCGCCCTCGTCCGTCCCGCCGTACAACTCGGCCAGCCTGTCCGCCTGTTCGGGCCGGATGTGGAACCCGGTGTCGGTCATGCCGAGCGGACGCAGGATCCGCTCGGCGAAGAACGCGTCCAGCGGCCGGCCGGACACCACCTCGACGACCCGGCCCAGTACGTTCGAGGCGACCGAGTAGTTCCACCGGGTGCCCGGATCGAACTGCAGCGGCATCCGCGCGTACACCTCGACCGCCTCGGCGAGGTCCTTGCCCGGCGGCACCGAGTACTCCAGCCCGGCCTCGCGGTAGAGGGCGTCGACCGGGTGCCGGTGGTAGAAGCCGAAGGTCAGGCCCGCGGTGTGGGTGAGCAGATGCCGGATCAGGATCGGGCCGGCGGCCGGGCGGGTGCGCAGCTCGGCGCCCGAACCGCCCTCGTACACCACCGGGTCGGCGAACGCGGGCAGATGGCGCTCCAGCGGGTCGTCCAGGGACAGCCGGCCCTCCTCCACGAGCATCAGGACGGCCACCGCGGTGACCGGCTTGGTCATCGAGTAGATCCGCCACAGGGTGTCCGCCTCGACCGGCAGTCCGGCCGCGACGTCACGGTGGCCGTAGGTGCTGAGACGGGCGACCCGGCCCCCGCGGGACAGGGCCACCAGGAAGCCGGGCAGCCGCCCCTGGTCGACGTAATCCGCGACCCGCCGGTCCAGGCGGTCCAGTGCCCTGGCGTCCAGCCCCGCCTCGTCCGGGTCGACTTCCTGCCGCAGCTGTGCCATCGCTCTCCTCCGGTCGCCTAGTCCGCGGTGCCCCCGGCCGCCCGCCGAGAGCACCCACCCCTCATCGTCGCGCAACGACACCCCCGTGCACCCGCTGATCACCGTCGGGTGTGACCGGCCCGACGCCACCGTCCCCGGGCGGTGCGTCGTCGCCGTCGGTCCTGGGCAGCGCGCAGGCCAGGGGCACGGCGAGCGCCGCCAGGCCCGCCAGGGCGAGCAGGGTCGGACCGGTGCCGGTGTTCATCAGCGCCGTCGCCGTGGCCACGCCCACGGCCGGGCCGACGTTCAGCGCCGTCTGCTGCAGCCCGCCCGCCACGCCGGCCACCGCCACCTCGGCCCGCCGTACGACCACCTGGGTGGCCGCCACCATCACCGTGCCGAACCCCGCGCCCAGCAGCGCGAACGCGGCCCCGAGCGCAGGCGCGGACGTGGCCCCGGACAGCACGAGGACGCCGAGCGCCAGGAGGGCCGTCGCCGCCGTCGTCGTACCGCGTGCCCCGAACCGGCGCAGCAGCAGCGGGCACAGCGCGGCGGACGCCACCATCAGCACCGCCAGCGGCAGGCTCCGCAGCGCGCTGTGCAACGGGTCGAGTCCGAGCCGGCGTTGCAGCACATAGGTGGCCACGAACAGGGCGCCGAACAGGGCCGCGGACACGACCACCAGCACGCCGAGCGCCGCGCCCACCGCACGGGAGCCGATCACCGCGGTCGGCAGCAGCGGGCTCGCCGCGCGCCGTTCGTGCCGCACCAGGACGGCGGCGGTGACCGCGGCGACGGCGAGCCCCGCCCCGGAAGCGGGCCGTGCGGTCAGCGCGTGCACCAGGCAGGCCAGGGCCACGGCGAGCAGCGCGGCACCCGGCAGGTCCAGCGGCGTGCGGGAGCCGGCGGCGGGCGGCTCCGGCCGCAGCAGGGCCGGCAGGGCGAAGACCAGCGCGGGCAGCACATTGAGGAAGAACACCGCCCGCCAGCCCAGGCCGGTCACCAGCGCGCCGCCCACCAGCGGACCCGCTGCCGCCGCCAGCCCGATCGCGGCCGTGCGCACGGCGAGCGGCCTGGCCAGCCGGTCCGGCGGGAACGCGGCTCGCAGCATGCCCAGCGTGGCCGGCTGCAACAGCGCCCCGAACACCCCCTGCACCGCCCGCAGTCCGATCACCCAGTCCACCCCGGGCGCGACACCGATCCCCGCCGACGCCGCCCCGAACCCCAGCAGGCCGAGCGCGAACACCCGCCGCTGCCCGTACCGGTCACCGAGCCGCCCCGCGAACACCAGCAGGCTCGCCACCGCGACCAGATACGCCGTGCTGGTCCACTGCACCTCGGCGAACGACGCGCCCAGATCCCTTTGCAGACGGGGCTGTGCGACGGTGAGGACCGTACCGTCCAGCGCGACGACCACCGCGCCCGCCACGCTGCTCGCCAGCGTCCACCGCCGGTTCACCGGCCACCCTCCGGACCGCCGAGGTGCGCCGCCAGCACCGTGTCGAGCAGCGGCCCGAACTCCTCGTCACCGACCGCCAGTTGCAGGCTGCGCCAGCGCCACAGCTGGGCGATCCCGTGCAGGTTCGCCCACAGGGCGCCCGCCACCCGGCGCGCGTCGGCCCCGGGCCGGGCCTCGCCGACCAGCCCGGCGAGCACACCGAACAGCGGCAGGCTCGTCTCCCGGAGTCCCAGGTGCCCGCTGTGCAGCAGGTCGTGACGGAACATCAGCTCGTACATGCCGGGGTGGTCCAGCGCGAACTCCAGATACGTCCGGGCCAGCGCCGCCACCTGCGCGCGCGGTCCGGCGGGCCCGTCCGTGAGCGTCTGCCGCACCCGCTCGGCCAGGTCGCCGAAGCCCCGGCGCGCGATGGCCGACAGCAGTTCCAGATGGGAGGGGAAGTAGCGGCGCGGCGCCCCGTGCGAGACGCCGGCGCGCCGGGCGATCTCCCGCAGGGTGAGCGCCTGCAGCCCCTCGGCGGCCAGCAGCTCCACCCCCGCATCGACCAGACGTTCCCGCAACCCGATGTCCGACTCAGTCATAGACACTGTCTACCAGGGGGACGTAGACAGTGTCTACCGGTCTCCGGTGGTACGCCCGCGCGGGAATGTTCCGCCCCTCGTGCCGAGTTGACCCAGTCATGACCCAGGACTCCACGCAGGACGCGCTGCTCGACCTCCTCTCCGACGGCCACGGCGGGGTGCTGGTCACCCTCAAGCGCGACGGCCGCCCCCAGCTGTCCAACGTCAGCCACGCCTACCACCCCGACGAGCGGATCATCCGGATCTCCGTCACCGACGACCGCGCCAAGACCCGCAACCTGCGCCGCGACCCCCGCGCCTCCTACCACGTCACGAGCGCCGACCGCTGGGCGTACACGGTCGCCGAGGGCACGGCCGAACTGTCCCCGGTCGCCCGGGATCCGCACGACGAGACCGTCGAGGAACTGGTCCGCCTCTACCGGGACGTCATCGGCGAACACCCGGACTGGGACGACTACCGGGCCGCGATGGTCCGCGACCGGCGCCTCGTGGTGCGCCTGCACGTGGACCGGGTCTACGGCGCCCCCAGGCGCTGACCCGCGGCGACCGGCTACGGCGCGCCGGCGGTCCGCGCCTCGATCGCGCGCAGGACGGCGACCATGTCCTCGCCGCCGTACCCCTGCGCCACCGTCTCCTCGAACAGGGTGTGGCACACGTCGAGGAGCGGGGAGGCCAGCCGCGCCCCGCGGGCCGCCTCGGCGATCAGCCGGTTGTTCTTCAGCACGTCCAGCGCGGCCGCCTGGACCGCGAAGTCGCGCTCGCGCAGCTTCGGCGCCTTCATCCGGGAAACGCCGCTGGCCATGGGGCCCGCTTCGAGGACGTCCAGGAACAGCCGCCGGTCCAGGCCCTGGCGCTCGGCGAAGTGGAACGCCTCGGTCAGCCCGGTCACGAGGGTGATCAGAAAGAGGTTCACGGACAGCTTCATCAGCAGCGCACCGGGCGCCGGACCGCACACGAACGTCTGCCGGCACAGCGGCGCGAGCAGCGGGCGTACGGCGGCCACGGCGTCCGCCTCCCCGGCGAGCATCGCCACCAGCTGACCCTCCTGTGCCGGTACCCGTGACCCGGAGACTGGCGCCTCGACGTACCGGCCGCCGGCGGCGCGGACGTCCGTCTCCAGGGCGTGGGAGTACTCGGGCGAGGTGGTGCCCATGTGGACGACCGTGCGTCCCGCGACGCGCGCCGCGAGCGCGCGCGTGCCCCGGCCGAGTACGGCGTCGACCGCGGCCTCGTCGGCGAGCATCAGCAGCACCACGTCGCAGCGCGCGAACACCTCCTCGGCGTCCGCGGCGACCGACGCGCCGGCCGCGCGCAGGGGTGCGGCGCGTTCCGGGGTCCGGTTCCAGACCACCAGGGGAGTGCCGGCGGCCGCCAGGCGCTCGGCCATGGGGCGGCCCATCACTCCGAGGCCGATGAAACCGACGTGCATGGCGACCGTCCTTCGCTCCGGGAACCGGGTATGACCGCGGTCATAGTAGCCGTCGCTATGACGCCGGTCATAGAGTGGAGGCCGTGCGGCAACGGGCGCCGTGAGGACGGAGGACGGCCATGAGCGAGGCGCGATGGGGGCCGCGGGAGCGGATGGTCTTCAGTGCAGCCCAGCTCATCCGGCGCGACGGCGTCGCCGCGACCGGCATGCGCGAGGTCGCCGCACACGCCGGCGCACCGCGCGGCTCCCTCCAGCACTACTTCCCGGGCGGGAAGGAACAGCTGGTCAACGAGGCGGTCGGCTGGGCCGGACGCTACGCGGGCAAGCGGATCGCACGTTTCCTCGCGGGACTCCAAACGCCGACGCCGAGCGGTCTGTTCGCGGCGATGGCCGCGCAGTGGACCGACGAGTACGCGGCGGACGGCTTCACGGCGGGCTGCCCGGTGGCCGCCGCCACGGTCGAGTGCGCCGCCGCCGGCGGCTCGACCCGGGAGGCTGCGGCCGCCGCGTTCGCGACCTGGCGGAACCCGCTCGCCGAGGCCTTGGCCGGTATGGGGGTACCGGCGGCCCGCGCCGCGTCCCTGGCCACCCTGATGATCAGCACGCTGGAGGGGGCGATCCTGATGGCCCGCGCCGAACGGGACACGGCCCCCCTGTGCACGGCCGTGCGGGAACTCGGCCCGCTCCTCGACGCGGCGGCGGCCCCGGCCCCGTGAACCGGGGCGCGTGGCGGGTCGCCGGCCGCCGGTGCTTGCCCGGGCCCGTGAGCCGCACTAGCCTCCGCGCGTGATCAACGGTGCACATGTGGTGCTCTACACCCGCGACGCGGAGGCCGACCGGGCCTTCCTGCGCGACACCCTCGGCTGGGCGCACGTCGACGCGGGCCACGGCTGGCTGCTCTTCCAGGCGCCGCCCGCCGAGGTGGCCTGTCACCCCACCGACGGTGAGCCCGCGCACGAGCTGATGCTGATGTGCGACGACCTCGACGCGACGCGGCGTCAACTGACCGAGCGCGGAGTGGAGTTCACGCGTCCGGTCGAGGAGGCCCGCTGGGGCCGGGTGACCGCCCTGCGCCTGCCGGGCGGCGGCGAACTCGCCCTGTACGAGCCGCGCCACCCCCGCCCGTAGGCGTGCGGGGGCGTCAGCCGTCGGCCCGCTCCGCGGTCAGGTAGGCGATCACCATGTCGCCGAGCATGGTCCGGTAGTGCTCCCGCCGGGCGGGGTCCACCAGGTCGCGGCCGAACAGCGCCCCGAAGGTGTGCCGGCTGGCGACCCGGAAGAAACAGAACGAACTGATCACCGCGTGCAGGTCGACCGCGTCCACGTCGGCCGTGAACAACCCCGACTCCTGCCCCGCGGCGAGGATCCGGCGGATCACCGCCAGGGCCGGGGAGCCGATCTCCCCCAGCTTCCCGCAGGCCGCGATGTGCTCGGCGCCGTGGATGTTCTCGATGCTGACCAGGCGGATGAGGTCCGGGTGCCGTTCGTGGTGGTCGAAGGTCAGCTCGGCCAGCCGCCGGATCGCGGCGACCGGGTCCAGGTGCTCGACGTCCAGCTGCCGCTCGGCCTCGCGGATCACCCCGTACGCCCGCTCCAGCACGGCCGTGAACAGCTGTTCCTTGCCCCCGAAGTAGTAGTAGATCATCCGCTTGGTGGTGCGGGTGCGGGCCGCTATCTCGTCCACCCGCGCGCCGTCGAAGCCGGCCCGCGCGAACTCCTGCGTCGCCACGTCGAGGATCTCGGCCCTGGTGCGGGCCGCGTCGCGCACCCGTCCGCCGGGTCGTACCGGTTCTTCGACGATGGTCATCGCTTTCCTTCGGGCCGGTGGACGCCTGGGCGGCACGCTCGCTGTGTGCCGGTGATTGTAGAAGCAGGGCTCCCCGCCGCGGTTGTGGTCTTGCGCACGGCCCGCACCGGAGGCGGTGAGCGGCTCGGCGCCGGGGCGGTGACGCTCGCGGCCCGGCTCACCAGGGGTGAACCGGGCCGCGGGCGACGGGCCGTCACGGCCGTCTGTTCCACTCGGCGATCACAGGCCGGCCGTGCTCGGTGGAGAGCCGGCTCACCGTGCCCGTGGCCAGCTGGAACAGCCGGCCCTCGGCGGGCGGCAGACCCAGCCGGCGGGCGGTGAGCACGCGCAGGAAGTGGGCGTGGGCGACGAGGACCACGTCCCCGGCGTCCTCGGTGAGCGCCGCCTCGACCCGGGCCAGGACCCGGTCGGCGCGAGCGCCGACCTCCCGCGGTGACTCGCCGGGATGCCCGGCGGGGCCGGGCGGCACACCGTCGGTCCACAGGTCCCAGCCGGGGCGGGAGCGGTGGATGTCGACGGTGGTGACGCCCTCGTAGCCGCCGTAGTCCCACTCGTGCAGGCCGGGCTCGGGTACGGCCCCGGAGATGCCCGCCAGTTCGGCGGTGCGTATCGCGCGGCCCAGCGGGCTGGACAGCGCGAGGGCGTAGGTCCGGTCGGTGAGGAGCGGGGCGAGGGACTTGGCCTGTTCCTCGCCGTGCTCGGTCAGGGGCAGGTCGGTGAAGCTCGTGTGCTGTCCCGACCTGCTCCACTCCGTCTCACCGTGGCGGACCAGCAGGAGGTCCCCCACCGCGGCTCAGTCCCTCTTCTCGACCGCGTGGCCGCCGAACTGGTTGCGCAGCGCCGCGATCATCTTCATCTGCGGGGAGTCGTCCTGCCGGGAGGCGAACCGGGCGAACAGGGACGCGGTGATCGCCGGGAGCGGGACGGCGTTGTCGATGGCCGCCTCGACGGTCCAGCGGCCCTCGCCGGAGTCCTCCGCGTACCCGCGCAGCTTCTCCAGGTGCTCGTCCTCGTCCAGGGCGTTGACCGCGAGGTCGAGGAGCCAGGAGCGGATGACCGTCCCTTCCTGCCAGGACCGGAACACCTCGCGGACGTTCTCCACCGAGTGGACCTTCTCCAGCAGCTCCCAGCCCTCGGCGTAGGCCTGCATCATGGCGTACTCGATGCCGTTGTGGACCATCTTCGAGAAGTGCCCGGCACCGACCCGGCCCGCGTGGACATAGCCGTAGGGGCCCTCCGGCTTGAGCGCGTCGAAGACCGGCTTCAGCGGCTCCACGTGCTCCTTGTCGCCGCCGACCATGAGCGCGTAGCCGTTCTGCAGGCCCCACACACCGCCGGAGACACCGGCGTCCACGAAGCCGATGCCCTTGATGCCGAGCGCCGCGGCGTGCTTCTCGTCGTCCGTCCAGCGGGAGTTGCCGCCGTCGATCACCGTGTCGCCGGGGGAGAGCAGGTCGCCCAGCTCGTCGACGACGGTCTGGGTGGCGGTGCCGGCCGGGACCATCACCCACACATGGCGCGGCGCGTCCAGCTGCTCGACCAGTTCGGCGAGGGACTTGACGTCGGAGACCTCGGGGTTGCGGTCGTACCCGATGACGGTGTGGCCGGCGCGGCGGATCCGCTCGCGCATGTTGCCGCCCATCTTGCCGAGACCGATGAGACCGAGCTGCATGTCAGTTCACTTCCTGAGCGTTCTTGAGGGTGCGGTAGGCGGCGACGAGGGCCGTGGTGGACGGGTCGAGACCGGGGACCTGTGCGCCCTCGGTCAGCGCGGGCTCGACACGCTTGGCGAGGACCTTGCCCAGCTCCACGCCCCACTGGTCGAAGGAGTCGATGTTCCACACGGCGCCCTGCACGAACACCTTGTGCTCGTAGAGGGCGATCAGCTGGCCGAGCACCGACGGGGTCAGCTCGCCGGCGAGGATCGTGGTGGTGGGGTGGTTGCCCTGGAAGGTGCGGTGCGCCACCTGCTCCTCGGGCACGCCCTCCGCGCGGACCTCCTCCGCGCTCTTGCCGAAGGCGAGCGCCTGGGTCTGGGCGAAGAAGTTGGCCATCAACAGGTCGTGCTGGGCCTTCAGTTCACCGCTGAGCTCGTCGACGGGGCGGGCGAAGCCCTGCTGCAGGTAGGCGGTGAACTTCGACAGGTAGTGGCTGTAGGGCAGCACGGCGTGCGACTGGGCGTCGTGGAAGTTGCCGTACCAGATGCCCAGCAGACCCAGGAGCAAGGGCGCGTTGGCCTCGGCGGGCGCGGTGCCGGAACCGGTCGGGTCCGATGGCGATCATCAGGGAGAGGCCGATCGCCGAGTCGTACGAGTACCGGCCGCCGACCCAGTCCCAGAACTCGAACATGTTGTCCGCGTCGATGCCGAAGCCGGTCACCTTCTCGGCGTTCGTGGACAGCGCCACGAAGTGCTTGGCGACCGCCTTCTCGTCGCCGCCCAGGCCGTCGAGCAGCCACGTCCGCGCGGAGGTGGCGTTGGTGATCGTCTCGATCGTGGTGAACGTCTTGGACGCGACGATGAACAGGGTCTCCGCCGGGTCCAGGTCGCGGGTGGCCTCGTGCAGGTCGGCGCCGTCCACGTTCGACACGAACCGGAACGTCAGCTCCCGTGCCGTGTACGGACGCAGCACCTCGTAGGCCATCGCCGGACCGAGGTCGGATCCGCCGATGCCGATGTTGACGACGTTCCGGATGCGCCGGCCGGTGTGGCCGGTCCACTCGCCGGAGCGGACCCGGTCGGCGAAGCGGGCCATCCTGTCCAGCACCGCGTGCACCTTCGGGACGACGTTCTCGCCGTCGACCTCGACCACCGCGTCCCGTGCGGCGCGCAGCGCGGTGTGCAGCACGGCCCGCCGCTCGGTGACGTTGATCCTCTCGCCGCGGAACATGGCGTCGCGCAGCGCGGACACGCCGGTGGCGGTGGCGAGTTCCTGGAGCAGGGCCAGGGTCTCGTCGGTGATCAGGTGCTTGCTGTAGTCGATGTACAGGTCACCGGCCCGCACGACATAGCGCTCGGCGCGGCCGGGGTCCGCCGCGAACAGCTCGCGCAGGTGCGGCTGGGCCTCGGCACGGTGGTCGGCCAGGGCCGTCCACTCGGGCCGGTTGGTGAGCTTGGGAAACCCGGAAGACTGGGACTCTGCCATCTCAGGCGTTCTCCTTGGCGGCCTCGCCCTTGAGGGCGATGGCGTACATCTCGTCGGCGTCGAGGCGGCGCAGCTCCTCGGCGATGAGTTCGGAGGTGGGGCGGACCTTCAGGGCCAGGGTGCGCGGCGGCTGGCCCGGCAGGGTCAGGCTCGCGAGGGGGCCCTCGGGGCGGTCGATGACGATCTCGCCGTTCGCGGTGCCGAGGCGTACGGCCGTGACGACCGGGCCCGCGGTGATCACGCGGTCGACGGAGACGTTCAGGCGGGCTTCCAGCCAGCGCGCCAGCAGTTCGGCGCTCGGGTTGTCCGCCTCGGCCTCGACGGCCGCCGAGGTCACCTTCACCCGGGCCTGGTCCAGGGCGGCGGCCAGCATGGACCGCCACAGCGTGAGCCGGGTCCAGGCGAGGTCGGTGTCGCCGGGCGCGTAGTTGCGGGCGCGGGTCTGCAGCACCTCCATCGGCCGCTCCACCGCGTACAGGTCGGTGATCCGCCGCTGGGCCAGCGCGCCGAGCGGGTCCCTGGAGGGGGTGTCGGGCGCGTCCACCGGCCACCACACGACCACGGGCGCGTCCGGCAGCAGCAGCGGCAGCACGACCGAGTCGGCGTGGTCGGACACCTCGCCGTAGGTGCGCAGCACGACCGTCTCACCGGTGCCCGCCTCGGAGCCGACCCGGACCTCGGCGTCCAGCCGGGAGTGGGTGCGGTCGCGCAGGGTGCGGGCGTGCCGCTTGATGACGACCAGGGTCCGCGAGGGGTGCTCGTGCGAGGCCTCCTCGGCGGCCTTGATCGAGTCGTAGGCGTTCTCCTCGTCCGTGACGATGACCATCGTCAGGACCATGCCCACGGCCGGGGTGCCGATGGCGCGGCGGCCCTGCACCAGCGCCTTGTTGATCTTGCTTGCCGTGGTGTCGGTCAGGTCGATCTTCATGGCCTGCGCCAGCTCCGTCCGTCTCGTGCGAGCATCTCGTCCGCTTCACTCGGTCCCCAGCTGCCCGACGCGTACTGCGCCGGCCGGCCGTGCGCCGCCCAGTACTCCTCGATCGGGTCGAGGATCTTCCAGGACTCTTCCACTTCCTGGTGACGGGGGAACAGATTCGCGTCGCCGAGCAGCACGTCCAGGATGAGCCGCTCGTACGCCTCCGGGCTGGACTCGGTGAACGACTCGCCGTACGCGAAGTCCATCGACACGTCCCGGATCTCCATCGAGGTGCCCGGCACCTTGGAGCCGAACCGCACGGTCATGCCCTCGTCCGGCTGGACCCGGATGACGATGGCGTTCTGGCCCAGCTCCTCCGTGGCGGTGGAGTCGAACGGGGAGTGCGGGGCCCGCTTGAAGACCACCGCGATCTCGGTGACCCGGCGGCCCAGCCGCTTGCCGGTGCGCAGGTAGAACGGGACGCCCGCCCAGCGGCGGTTGTCGATGCCGAGCTTGATCGCGGCGAAGGTGTCGGTCTTCGACTTCGGGTCGATGCCCTCCTCCTGGAGGTAGCCGACGACCTTCTCGCCGCCCTGCCAGCCTTCCGCGTACTGGCCGCGCACGGTGTGCAGGCCGAGGTCCTCCGGGTGGCGCACCGACTTCAGCACCTTCAGCTTCTCGGTGAGCAGCGCCTCCGCGTCGAACGCGATCGGCTCCTCCATGGCGGTGAGCGCCATCAGCTGCAGCAGGTGGTTCTGGATCACGTCACGGGCGGCGCCGATGCCGTCGTAGTAGCCGGCCCGGCCGCCGATGCCGATGTCCTCGGCCATGGTGATCTGGATGTGGTCGACGTACGACCGGTTCCAGATCGGCTCGTACATCTGGTTGGCGAAGCGCAGCGCCAGGATGTTCTGGACGGTCTCCTTGCCGAGGTAGTGGTCGATGCGGAACACCTGGTCCGGCTCGAACACGTCGTGCACGATCGCGTTGAGGTCGCGGGCGCTGCCGAGATCGTGGCCGAACGGCTTCTCGATGACCGCGCGCCGCCAGGAACCCTCGGGCGGGGAGGCCAGGCCGTGCTTCTTCAGCTGCTGCACGACCTTGGGGAAGAACTTCGGCGGCACCGAGAGGTAGAAGGCGAAGTTGCCGCCGGTGCCGCGGGAGGCGTCCAGCTCCTCCACGGCGTCCTTGAGCTGCTTGAAGGCGGTGTCGTCGTCGAAGTCGCCGGGGATGAACCGCATGCCCTCGGCGAGCTGCTGCCACACCTCCTCGCGGAACGGGGTCCGGGAGTGCTCGCGGACGGCGTCGTGCACGACCTGCGCGAAGTCCTGGTCCTCCCAGTCCCGGCGGGCGAAGCCGACGAGGGAGAAGCCCGGCGGCAGCAGCCCCCGGTTGGCCAGGTCGTACACGGCCGGCATCAGCTTCTTGCGGGACAGGTCACCGGTCACACCGAAGATGACCAGCCCGGACGGGCCGGCGATCCGGGGCAGGCGGCGGTCACGGGCGTCCCGCAGCGGGTTCTCCCAGTCGGCGGCCGGGGCCACCGGGACCCGCACCGGCTCGGGTGCGGGTGCCGCGGCGGCGGGTGCGTTCTCGGTCATCGGGCGTCAACTCCCTTGCTCTTCAGGGACTTCGCTACGGCGTCCAGCAGCTCCTGCCAGGCGGCCTCGAACTTGGCGACGCCCTCGTCCTCCAGCTGCCGGACGACCTCGTCGTAGGAGATGCCGAGCCGTTCGATGCCCGCCAGGTCGGCGCGCGCCTGGGCGTAGCCGCCGGTCACCGTGTCGCCGGTGATCTCGCCGTGGTCGGCGACGGCGTTCAGGGTGGCCTCCGGCATCGTGTTGACGGTGCCCGGGGCGACCAGCTCGTCCACGTACAGGGTGTCCTTGTAGGCGGGGTCCTTCACCCCCGTGGAGGCCCACAGCGGCCGCTGCTTGTTCGCCTTGTCCCCGGCCAGCGCCAGCCAGCGCGCGGAGGCGAAGACCTCCTCGTAGGCCGCGTAGGCGAGCCGGGCGTTGGCGAGCGCCGCGCGGCCCTTGAGGGCGCGGGCCCCGTCGGTGCCGAGGGCGGTCAGCCGCTTGTCGATCTCAAAGTCCACGCGGGAGACGAAGAAGGACGCCACCGAATGGATGGTGGACAGGTCGATGCCCCGCTCGCGGGCCTGCTCCAGACCGGCCAGGTAGGCGGCCATGACCTCGCGGTAGCGCTCCAGGGAGAAGATCAGCGTGACGTTGACGCTGATACCGAGCCCGACGACCTCGGTGATCGCCGGCAGGCCCGCCTCGGTCGCCGGAATCTTGATCATCACGTTGGGCCGGTCGACCAGCCAGGCCAGCTGCTTGGCCTCGGCGACGGTGGCCTCGGTGCGGTGGGCCAGGCGCGGGTCGACCTCGATGGAGACCCGGCCGTCCCGGCCGCCGGAGGTGTCGTACACGTCCCGCAGGATGTCGGCGGCGTCGCGCACGTCGGCGGTCGTCATCATCCGCACCGCCTCGTCCACCGTGACACCCCGTACGGCGAGGTCGCCGAGCTGCTCCTCGTAGCCCTCGCCGGAGCCGATGGCGGCCTGGAAGATCGACGGGTTGGTGGTGACACCGACGGCGCTGCCGCTCGCCACCAGCTCGGCGAGGCTGCCCGACGTGATCCGCTTGCGCGACAGGTCGTCCAGCCAGATCGACACGCCCTCGTCGGCGAGGCGCTTGAGGGCTCCCGGGGTCGCGATTGCTTCGGTCACAGTGATCATCTTTCTTTCGGGAAGGTGTCGGGCGTCGGTGTCAGGCGCGCGCGGCGGCGAGCGACTCGCGGGCCGCCGAGGCGACGTTCTCAGGGGTGAAGCCGAACCCGGCGAACAGGGTGCCGGCGTCCGCGGAGGCGCCGAAGTGCTCGAGGGAGACGATGCGGCCCGCATCGCCCACGTAGCGGTACCAGGTCAGACCGATCCCGGCCTCCACGGCGACCCGGGCCTTGACGGCCGGGGGCAGCACCCGCTCGCGGTACGCGCGCGGCTGCTCCTCGAACCACTCCACGGACGGCATCGACACCACCCGGGTACCGATGCCCTCGGCCTCCAGCAGCTCGCGCGCGGCCACGGCGAGCTGCACCTCGGAGCCCGTCGCGATGATGACCACCTCCGGAACCGCCGTCGAGGACTCGCGCAGCACATAGCCGCCCTTGGCCGCGTCCTCGTTCGGCGCGTACACCGGCACGCCCTGGCGGGTGAGCGCGAGCCCGTGCGGGGCGGGGTTCGTGGCGTGCCTCTTCAGGATCTCGGCCCATGCCACCGCGGTCTCGTTGGCGTCGGCCGGGCGGACGACGTTCAGGCCCGGGATCGCGCGCAGCGAGGCCAGGTGCTCGACGGGCTGGTGGGTGGGGCCGTCCTCGCCGAGGCCGATGGAGTCGTGCGTCCACACGTACGTCACCGGCAGCTGCATCAGCGCCGACATCCGCACGGCATTGCGCATGTAGTCGGAGAAGACCAGGAAGGTGCCGCCGTAGATCCGGGTGTTGCCGTGCAGGGCGATGCCGTTCATCTCCGCGGCCATGGAGAACTCGCGGATGCCGAAGTGCACGGTACGGCCGTACGGGTCGGCCTCGGGCAGCGGGTTGCCCTCGGGCAGGAAGGAGCTGTCCTTGTCGATGGTGGTGTTGTTGGAGCCGGCGAGGTCGGCGGAGCCGCCCCACAGCTCGGGCAGCACCGGGCCGAGCGCCTGCAGCACCTTGCCGGAGGCGGCACGGGTGGCGACGGACCGGCCCTCCTCGAACACCGGCAGCGCGCCCTGCCAGCCCTCGGGCAGCTCGCCCTTGCTGACACGGTCGAACAGGCCGGCCCGCTCCGGCTGGGCGGCCCGCCACTGGGTGATCCGCTTGTCCCAGGCCGCGTGCGCCTCGGCGCCCCGGTCCAGGGCCCGGCGGGTGTGCTTGAGCACCGCGTCCTCGACCTGGAAGCTCTGCTCCGGGTCGAAACCGAGGACGCGCTTGGTGGCGGCGATCTCGTCCGCGCCGAGCGCGGAGCCGTGGGAGGCCTCGGTGTTCTGCGCGTTCGGGGCGGGCCAGGCGATGATCGTGCGCATCGCGATGATCGAGGGCCGCTCGGTCTCGGCCCGCGCGGACTCCAGCGCCGCGTACAGGGCGGGCACGTCGATGTCGCCGTCGGCGGTGGGCTGGACGCGCTGGGTGTGCCAGCCGTAGGCCTCGTACCGCTTCAGCACGTCCTCCGAGAAGGCGGTCGCGGTGTCGCCCTCGATGGAGATGTGGTTGTCGTCGTAGAGGAAGACCAGGTTGCCGAGCTTCTGGTGGCCGGCCAGGGAGGAGGCCTCGGCGGAGACACCCTCCTCCAGGTCGCCGTCGGAGACGATCGCCCAGACGGTGTGGTCGAAGGGAGACTCACCCCGCGGCGCGTCCGGGTCGAACAGGCCGCGCTCGTAGCGGGCCGCCATCGCCATGCCGACCGCGTTGGCGACCCCCTGGCCGAGCGGGCCGGTGGTGGTCTCGACGCCGGCGGTGTGCCCGTACTCGGGGTGTCCCGGAGTCCGGGAGCCATGGGTCCGGAACGCCTTCAGGTCGTCCAGCTCCAGCTCGTAGCCCGACAGGAACAGCTGCGTGTACAGGGTCAGCGAGGTGTGGCCGGGGGAGAGAACGAAACGGTCCCGGCCGGTCCACTCGGGATCGGCGGGATCGTGACGCATCACCTTCTGAAAGATCGTGTACGCGGCAGGGGCCAGGCTCATCGCGGTGCCCGGGTGGCCGTTGCCCACCTTCTGCACCGCGTCGGCCGCCAGCAGACGGGCGGTGTCCACGGCACGGCGGTCGAGGTCGGTCCACTCGAAGCCCTCGGAAGTCTGCGTGGTCATCTTCAAGAAGTCCTCGTTCGATGCGGGGTGGCTGGCCTGACGCGTTCAAACTTAAAAGTCTGACTTTTTCGAAGGAAGGTCGGGGTGTGTCAGCCTGTGGTGAATCTGGGACAGCGATCGCATGACAGGGACGGCACGAAAAGGACATGACAGGCGGAACCCCTCAGGCCGACGGCGACGGCATCACAACCTTCCCCTTCCCGACCGAACTGGCCGTCGGCGGCGTCGGCATGCAGATCGGTCCCATGGGCACCGACCACACCTGGCACGCCGACGCCCCCCTGCACCGCGTCCACCGCATCGACTTCCACGTCGTCATGCTGTTCACCGGCGGCCCCGTACGGCACATGGTCGACTTCGCCGAGTACGAGGCCGGCGCCGGCGACCTGCTCTGGATCCGCCCCGGACAGGTCCACCGCTTCTCCCGCGAGACCGTGTACCGCGGAACCGTCCTGACCATGCAGCCCGGCTTTCTGCCGCGGGCCACCGTCGAGGCCGCCGGCCTGTACCGCTACGACCTCCCGCCCCTGCTGCACCCCGCCCCCGCCCAGCTCACCGCACTCCACGCCGCCCTCGACCAGCTGCGCCGCGAGTACGAGGACACCGCCACGCTCCCGCTCAGCCTGCACACCGCCGTCCTCAGGCACAGCCTCACCGCGTGCCTGCTGCGCCTCGCGCACCTCGCGGCCAGCTCGGCGCAGGCCTCCCGGCAGCAGACGGACAGCACCTTCACCCTCTTCCGGGACGCCGTCGAGCACGGCTTCGCCACCAACCACAGCGTCAGCGCCTACGCCGACGCCCTCGGCTACTCCCGCCGCACGCTCGTGCGCGCCGTCCGCGCCGCCACCGGCGAGACCCCCAAGGGGTTCATCGACAAACGCGTCGTCCTGGAGGCCAAACGCCTCCTCGCCCACACCGACATGCCGATCGGCCGCGTCGGGGCGGCCGTGGGCTTCCCCGACGCGGCGAACTTCACCAAGTTCTTCCATCTGCACACCGGGCAGACACCGGTGGCCTTCCGGGCGGAGCTGCGCTGAGCCCTCAGGAAGGCGCCGGCCAGGACGTACGCCGCACCAGCGTGTCCCGCATCCGTGTCAGCGCCTCGATCCGCTCCGGGAGTTCAGCCACCCGGCGGGCCCCCACCCCGTAGTGCTCCGCGCAGGCCCCGGCGCAGTCGAACACCTCGGGCAGACCGCCGTCCAGGTAGCGCACGAAGGACTTGACGTTCTCCACGGTGGACCCGGACGCGAGCGGATCGCGCACGTTGCGGCAGGGCACGGGGGGTGGCGCCTGGGCACCGGGTCCGGCCGGCCGGCGGACTTCCGCTGCGGGGCACCGCGGAGGGCGATCGGGCCGTGCCCGTTCATCACCCCGGTCGCCGCGCCCGGTTGCCCGCCGCCCACATGGCCGAAGCAGACGTCGATCCCGTCGGGCACGGCCTCGATCCCGTCGGGCACGGCCTCGCGCAACCGGTCGGCGACGGGCCTGTCATGGGGGTCGAAGGCCGCGTCGAAGCCGAGCCGCCCGGTCGGCCGGGCCGCCTTCGCCGCCGACCCGGCACCGCCGATCACCCGCCGAGCCCCCTTCAACCGGGCGATCTGCCCGGCGAGATGGCCCGTCGCCCCGGCCGCGCCGGAGACGAACACCGTCTCGCCCGGCCGGAGCCCGGCCACCTCCATGAGGCCGGCACAGGCCACCAGTCCGAACCCGAGGTACAGGGACGGGCGGGTACAGGCGTCCCGGTCCACCCGGCGGAACGCCCCCCGCCTCCGCGGCCGCGCACTCCCGCCGGCCCAGCCGGTGCACCACCGGATCAGCCGGCAGGAGGGCGGGATGTGCCGTCGTCATGGCGGCGACGCCAGGGGGCGACCCGGACGTGAAGGCCGCCCCCGGCGCCGGTGACCGGTGCCCGGTCAGTGGCCGAAGTCGAACCAGTTCACATTCACGAAGTCGGCCGGCTGGCCGCTGGTGAAGGTGAGGTAGACGTCGTGGGTGCCGGTGACCGAGCCGATGTTGGCCGGCACCGTCCGCCACGTCTGCCAGCCGCCGGTGTTGCCCACCGCGAAGCTGCCGATGGGCGCGTTGCCCCGGCTGTCCAGCCGCACCTCCACCAGCCCGCTCACCCCGGACGCGGCCCCGCTCGCGACCCGCGCGTAGAACTGGGTGGCGGGTGTGGAGCCGAAGTCGACGCCCTTGTACAGCGCCCAGTCGCCGTTCGCGACGTAGCCGATGTCCTGGCCGCCACCGGTGTCGGCGGTGGTCTCGGTGGCGATGCCGGACTGGCTGTCGCAGGACTCGGCCTGGATGGCGCCGTAGGCGTCGCGGCCGCCGGACGGCGGGGGAGTGGTGCCGCCCCCGCTGCCCGAGGACCGAAGGACCTGCACATAGTCGACGGCCATCGGGTGGCCGGGCTGCGTGGCACTGGTCGGGCCGCCGCCGAACGCCCCCGGGAAGCCGCCCCCCATCGCCACGTTCAGGATGACGAAGAAGCCGTGGTTCGTGGCGTTGGCCCAGGTCGTCGCGTCCATCCGGTTCGCCGTGACCGTCTGGTAGGTCATGCCGTCGACGGAGAAGCGGATGGCCTCCGGGCTCACCGAGCGGTCCCACTCCATGGTGTACGTGTGGAAGCCCGACTGGCAGGTGGTGCCCGGACACGCGGTCGAGTTGCCGAGGCCCGTCGTCTCGTTGCACGGGCCGCCGGGGTTGGTGCCGCAGTGCAGGGTGGCCCACGTCTTGTTCAGGCCCTGGACGTTCTCCATGACGTCCAGCTCGCCGACGCTCGGCCAGTTCTGGTAGTTGCCCCGGTAGGGCGCGCCCAGCATCCAGAACGCGGGCCAGTAGCCCGCCGCCGCGTCACCGGTCACGTCGGGCATCCGGATCCGTGCCTCCACGCGCAGCTTCCCGCCGGCCGGGGGCTGGAAGTCGGTGCGCGTGGTCTCGATCCGGCCGGAGGTCCAGTTGCCGGAGGCGTCGCGGCGCGGCGTGATCAGCAGGTTGCCGTTGCCGTCGAGTGCCACGTTGTTCGTGCTCGACGTCATCGTCTCGACCTCGCCGGTGCCCCAGTTCGCGGCCCCGCCCGGGTACGAGGTCCCGGTGTCGTACTGCCAGTCGGCGGTGTTCACGGCGGAGCCGGCCGCGCCGTTGAAGTCGTCGATGAAGACCTGGTCCCAGCCCGAGGGCGGGGCGGGGGCGGTGGCGTTCGCGGTGGCGGTGGCGGCCGTGGCGACGGCCGCGGCCAGGCCGAGTGCGGCGACGACGGCGACGAGCGCGCGCCGCAGCGGGCGGGGTCTGGCCATGCCGGAGGTATCGCTCATGGGGAGGCCTTCCGGGTGCGGGGTGTCGGGGAAGAACGGGTTCTGAGAGCGCTCTCACGATGCCGCCAATGTCCTCCCCGCCCCTACGACCGTCAAGGCTTGAAACAAGGAAAGTCCCCTGGGCGCAGACGAGTTCACCCCGTGAAGGCTCTCGGCGCCGGTCCGGCCGCGCCGGCAGACGGACCCGCCTGACCAGGCACGTTCAATGAGATCGTTATCTGAACTCCACGAGCGGATCACGCCTTGCGCCTGCGAAGGTCATAAGCTGTCGGGAGATTCGCGGGGGCGCCGAAGAGGTGCGCGAGTTGCTGGAGTTGTGCCTCGCCGCATCCTGGTGTGCAGGACACTTGAGGTGCGTGCTCTGTCATGTGAGCCGGACCGGTTGTCGTGCTCCCTCGCAGATTGACCTGTGAGAGGGAACCCATGTCTTACCCCCCGCCGCCGGGAAGCGGCCATCCGTACGGGCAGCCGCCCTCGCAGAGCGGTTGGCAGCCGCAACCGCAGTGGCAGGGCCCGGCCCCCGTGCCGCCGCCCATGCCGGCGGCACCCCCGCCCGTCCCGGCGGCCCCTCCGGCCCACCCCGCGCCCTCTCCGTACGGCGCCTATCCCCCGCCGGCGACCACCGCGCCCTCTCCGTACGGCGCCTATCCCCCGCCGGCGACCGCCGTGCCCGCCCCGCCGGCGCCCCCCTCGGGCGCGGGAGGCGGCGCCCGGAAGGTCCTGGGCGTCCTGCTCGGCGTGTCCGGGCTGCTCGGCCTGCTCGGCGGCGGGGCGCTGGCGACCCACGCCTACAGCAACAGCCGCCAGTCGGTGCCCAACTCGGGCGCCTACGGGCCGGTGCTGTGGCGCGACGAGACCGTCGACCACCTCTTCCCGGCGACCATCGGCCAACCGCCCGACTCCACCTACCAGGCCTCCGACAAGAAGGCCGCGCAGTGGAACCGGATGGGTGTCTCCGAGGACACCTCGTGCGCCGCGGGCCTGAGCGGAGAGACCGGCAAGACCGCCCGGCGGCTCGGCTGCAAGGCCGTCCTGCGCGCCACGTACGTCGACCTCAGCGGGGAGACGGTCGCCACCGTCGCCGTCATCGTGCTGCCGAAGGGCACAACCGCCGCACAGCAGATGGGCGAGTACCTCGACGGCCAGCAGTCGAAGGACATCCCCGACGCCGCGGTGGTTCCGCTGCGGGTCCCGGGGACGCTCGCGGCGAAGTGGCAGGAGAGCCGGCGCAACGGCATGGGCGGCACCGGCCTGGGAGACGACTTCCCCTACGCCGTCGCCGTCACCACAGGCGCCGTCGACGGCCGCGCCTCCTCCACCCTGCCCAGGAACTTCGAGGGGAACGACGCGGACAGGCAGCCCTGGATGGACGCGGCCAAGGCCCTGAGCGAGACGTTCCACACCCACATCCTGAACCTGGCAAGGTGAGACCCGCAGTGAAGCTCAAGACGATACGCGCCACCTGCACCGCGGTCGCCCTCACCGGACTGCTGTCCACCCTGGCCGCCGCCCCCGCGTACGCGGCCACGCCGGTCGGCTGGGAAGGGCGCGCACTCGGCCTGTCCGCGGCGCAGCGGCAGAGCCAGGGCCGAGGAGTCACGGTCGCGGTCCTCGACAGCGGTGTGGCGGCCGACCACCCGGCCCTGAAGGGCAGGGTGACGACCGGCCCCGACTACCGCCAGGACGGGCTGCGGCCCGGGAACCCGGACTGGGGCCGGCACGGCACCTCCATGGCCTCGGACGTCCTCAAGGTGGCCCCCGGGGCCAGGATCCTGTCCGTCCGCGTCACCTCCGACAAGGACGACGAGCACATCGACGAGAAGGACCTGGAAGAACTGCGCAAGCGGGGCAGGAGCCCGGCCGCCCAGGGCATCCGCTACGCGGCCGACCACGGCGCCGACGTGATCTCCATGTCCTTCGGCAGCGCGGACGGCTTCAGCACCTACGACGACGAGGAGACCGAGGCCGTCGCGTACGCCGTCCGCAAGGGCGTGACCCTGCTCGCGTCGGCCGGCAACTCGGGCGACAAGGGCAACGACAACTCCTACCCGGCCGGCTACCCGGGCGTGATCGCGGTGGCCGCCACCCAACGGAACGGCGCGCGCGCCGGCTTCTCCACCGTGCACACCTACAACGACATCGCCGCGCCCGGTGTCGGCATCGTCAGCGCGAGGAACACCGGCGGCTACCGGACGATCAACGGCACCTCACCGGCGTGCGCGCTGGCCGCCGGTGTCGTGGCGCTCCTGTACGGGAAGAACCGGGAACTGACCCCGGCGCAGGTGAACGACATCCTGATCGCCACCGCACACCGTCCCGCGCACGGTGGCAGCGCCCTGCTCGGCTACGGACGGATCGACGCCGCAGCGGCGGTGCAGGCCGCCGCCTCGCCCCCCAAGGACAGGACGGCGCCGGTGAGCTACCAGGGCAAGGAGCACCTGGCGACGCCGGACGGCACCGCGAAGACCAAGCACGCCCCGCTGGAGCAGGGGCTGTGGATGACGGGCCTGGTCGCCGCCGGCGTGGGGCTGGGGCTCCTGGTCGTCGCTGTCCTCCTCGCACGGTCGGCCCGCCGCAGGGAACCGGCGGGGCCGGCGGGCATGGCGCATCCTCAGGGGCCCTTCCCGGGCTGAGCCCGGCGGAGCCCGCCGGGCACCGTCCCGGGGTGACCCCGTACGGTCACCCCAGGACCGAGGACGGCGCATGAACGGACCCCGGGCGAACGTCGGGGAGGCTACCTTCCGGCACCACCGGTCCGGCACCACCGGTCCCAGGACCGGGGTGCTGCAGCAGGCGCGCGCGAGGGCCGGCTCCGGCCGTGGGCGAAGGGCGAAGGACGGCGGCCGGGACGCGGTGGACCGCGAAGGCAGCGGACGTGCACCCGCGCCCTGTGCCCGGGAACCCGGTGCCGTCCGGCATGCACCACGGGGCGGCCATCGAGTCCACGCCAAGCCTTCAGGGCGGCTTCATCCGGGAGTTGCGGGGTCGCGGGATCCTGCAGCGCGTGAGCGAGGGAAGACCGGCCGGACGCGCGGGCGCCGGACTCCACGGCAACGGTGTCGCCGGGCCCGGCCGGCACGGGGCGTACGAGGGCGACGTCGGCGGGGCGGTGCCCGACGGCCCGTTCGTCCCGGCCGGGATGGTCCGGCCCGAGCCGCCTCCGGCTCGGGGCACGCTGTCCGAGCACCGGGCGAGCACACCGCCGGTGCGCATCCGGTGCCATCGGCACGAGGGCGTCGTCGTCGCCAACCACCAGCACCTTCGGGGCCTGGGCTGGCTGACCGGCACCTGGGAACTGACCCTCGCCGACGGCCGTACGCTGACCGGACCCGCCCGGTTGCCCGATCTGCGGCCGGGCGAGACGGCCGCCGTACCGCTGCCCTTCCCGGTGCCACGCGACAGCGGCGAGGCCTGGCTGGCGCTGCGGGTGACCGTCGCCCGGGACCAGCCGTGGGCGCCGCGCGGGACCGAGGTGTGCGTGCCCCGGATACGGCTCCGCGGGCCCGCCCCGGCCGCGGACACCACTACGGTGACGGCATGCCACGTTCTCCCAGGTGCCCGGCGGACGAACGGGCGAGCACCCTGGTGACCGACGCTCCGCCGGACCCGGTCACCCGGTCCGCCCGCCGGCACGCCGGCGCCGAGGTGGTCGTGGCGGGAGTTCCGGGAAGGGAGCAGACGTGAAGCTGACGATTCTGGGCGGCGGCGGATTCCGGGTGCCGCTCGTGTACGGTGCCCTGCTGGCCGACCGCGGGGAAGGGCGGGTCACCGAGGTCGTCCTGCACGACCTGGACGACCGTCGACTGTATGCGGTGACCCGTGTACTGCGGGAGCAGGCCACCGGTGTCCCCGACGCCCCCCGGGTGACCGCCACCACCGACCTCGACCAGGCGCTCACGGGCGCCGGCTTCGTCTTCTCCGCGATCCGCGTCGGCGGGCTGGCGGGCCGGGCGGACGACGAGCGGGTGGCGCTCGCCGAGGGCGTGCTCGGCCAGGAGACCGTCGGCGCGGGCGGCATCGCCTACGGTCTGCGCACCGTGCCCGTCGCCGTCGACATCGCCCGGCGGGTGGCCCGCCTCGCGCCGGACGCCTGGGTCATCAACTTCACCAATCCGGCCGGCCTGGTCACCGAGGCCATGTCCCGGCACCTCGGCGACCGCGTCATCGGCATCTGCGACTCACCCGTCGGCCTCGGCCGCCGTATCGCCCGCGTCCTCGGCGCCGACCCGAAGGAGGCCCACATCGACTACGTCGGCCTCAACCACCTCGGCTGGGTGCGCGGCCTGCACGTCGCCGGACGCGACGAACTCCCGCGCCTGCTCGCCGACCCCGCGCTGCTCGGCTCCTTCGAGGAGGGAAGGCTGTTCGGCGCCGACTGGCTGCAGTCGCTCGGCGCGATCCCCAACGAGTACCTGCACTACTACTACTTCAACCGGGACGCCGTACGCGCCTACCAGCAGGCCGAGCAGACCCGGGGTGCCTTCCTGCGCGACCAGCAGGCCCGTTTCTACGCGGAGGCCCTGCGCACCGACCGCCCGGCGCTGGACGTGTGGAACCGCACCCGCGCCGAGCGGGAGGCGACCTACATGGCCGAGAACCGGGAGAGCGCCGGCGCGGGGGAGCGTGAGGCCGAGGACCTGTCCGGGGGCTACGAGAAGGTGGCGCTGGCGTTGATGCGGGCGATCGCCCGGGACGAGCGCACGACGCTGATCCTGAACGTGCGCAACCGCAGCACCCTGCCGGTGCTCGACGCCGACGCCGTCATCGAGGTCCCCTGCCTGGTCGACGCCAACGGCGCCCACCCGGTCGCCGTCGCCCCGCTGCCGGGGCACGCCACCGGGCTGGTCTGCTCGGTCAAGGCCGTCGAACGGGAGGTGCTGGCCGCCGCCGGATCCGGCTCCCGGCAGACGGCCGTGAAGGCCTTCGCGCTGCACCCGCTGGTCGACTCGGTCAACGTGGCGCGCAGGCTGGTCGCGGGCTACATCGAGGTCCATCCTGGTCTGGCGTACCTGAAGTGAGTGGTGCCGCCGCGTCCGTCCGCCCCCAGCGTCGGCCGGCTTCCGCGGCGTCCCTCCGCTCGGCCCAGCGTCCATGGGAGACCGCCATGCACGACGAACGCCGCCGGATCGAGGAGCGCGTCGAACGCCTCCACCACCAGCGCATCAGGCCCGCGATCTACGCGGCCGCCGTCCCGCTGGAGGTGGAGGCCTGGCAGGCCCCGGGGGAACCGGTTCCCTTCGAGGAGGCCGCGGCCGCCCCGTACACGCCCTTCGCGACGGACACCCCATGGGGCCCGCCCTGGGGGACGACCTGGTTCCGGATGCGCGGCCGGGTGCCCGCCGAGTGGGCCGGCCAACGGGTGGAGTCGGTCATCGACCTGGGTTTCGTCGGCGACTGGCCCGGCAGCCAGGCCGAGGCGCTCGTCCACCGCACCGACGGCACCCCGCTGAAGGCGGTCAACCCGCTCAACCAGTACGTGCCGGTCGCCCACCCGGCGGCCGGCGGGGAGGCGGTCGCGTACCTGGTGGAGGCGGCCTCCAACCCGGACGTCCTCGCGAACGGCTTCGCCGGCCCGACCCCGCTCGGCGATGTACGGACGGCGGGCGACCGTCCACTGTATACATTCCGCCGCGCCGATCTCGCCGTGCTCGACGAGCAGGTCTGGCACCTCGATCTCGACCTCCAGGTGCTGCGCGAACTCATGGCGGAACTCGGCGAGCACGACCCGCGCCGCCACGAGATCACACACGCCCTCGACCGGGCCATGGACCTGCTCGACCTGGACGACATCCCCAGCTCGGCCCCCGCCGTGCGCGACGCCCTGCGCCCGGTGCTGGCCAAGCCCGCGCACGCCAGCGCGCACCTCGTCTCCGGCGTCGGCCACGCGCACATCGACACCGCCTGGCTGTGGCCGGTCCGCGAGACCCGGCGCAAGGCGGCCCGGACCTTCTCCAACGTCACCGCGCTCGCCGACGAGTACGAGGAGCTCGTCTTCGCCTGCTCCCAGGCCCAGCAGTACGCGTGGGTGCGCGACCACTCCCCGCACGTGTGGGAGCGGATCAAGAAGTCGGTGGCCAAGGGACAGTGGGCGCCGGTCGGCGGCATGTGGGTCGAGGCCGACGGCAACCTGCCCGGCGGAGAGGCCCTCGCCCGTCAGCTCGTCCACGGCAAGCGGTTCTTCATGGACCATTTCGGCATCGAGACCAAGGGGGTCTGGCTGCCGGACTCCTTCGGCTACACCGCCGCCTACCCGCAGCTGGCCCGGCTCGCCGGCAACGAGTGGTTCCTCACCCAGAAGATCTCCTGGAACCAGACCAACACCTTCCCCCACCACACCTTCTGGTGGGAAGGCATCGACGGCACCCGCATCTTCACCCACTTCCCGCCCATCGACACCTACAACGCCCGTTTCAGCGGCGCGGAGCTGGCCCGGGCCGTCCGCAACTATGCCGAGAAGGGCGGCGCCACCCGCTCCCTGGCCCCCTTCGGCTGGGGCGACGGCGGAGGCGGCCCCACCCGCGAGATCATGGAACGGGCCCGCCGCCTGAAGAACCTGGAGGGCTCCGCGAAGGTCGAGATCGAACACCCCGACGCCTTCTTCGCCAAGGCCCGCGAGGAGTACCCGGACGCCCCGGTCTGGGCGGGTGAGCTGTACCTGGAGCTGCACCGCGCCACCTCCACCACGCAGGCCCGCACCAAACAGGGCAACCGGCGCTGCGAACACCTGCTGCGCGAGGCCGAGTTGTGGGCCACCACGGCCGCCGTGCACGCGCCGGACTACGCCTACCCGTACGACCAGCTGGACCGTCTGTGGAAGACGGTCCTGCTGCACCAGTTCCACGACATCCTGCCCGGCTCCTCCATCGCCTGGGTGCACCGCGAGGCCGAGGCCGAACACGCCCGCGTGAGCGAGGAACTGCGCGCCCTCACGGGGGAGGCGATCGCCGCGCTGGGTACCGGCGGCCCCCGTGTGTTCAACACCGCCCCGTACCGGCGCGCCGAGGTGGTCCGCACCCCTGAGGGCGCACCCGTGTACGTCGAGGTGCCCGCGAACGGTTCCGCGCCCCTCACCCCCGCCGACCCCCCGCACCCGGTCACGGTCTCCGGGCGCACCCTGGACAACGGAATCGTCCGTGTCCAGGTGGCGGTCGACGGAACACTGTCGTCTGTACACGATCTACGGGCGGGCCGCGAAGTCCTCGCCGGCCAGGGCAATCTGCTCCGCCTCCACACGGACCTGCCCAACTGCTGGGACGCCTGGGACATCGACAAGCACTACCGGAACCGTTACACCGACCTGCTGGAGCCCGACTCGGTCTCCGTGGCCGAGGAAACGCCGCTGGCCGGCGCGATCCGCGTGGTCCGCTCCTTCGGCAGGGGATCCCGCATCACCCAGACGATCACCGTGCGGGCGGGCAGCGCCCGCATCGACTTCGAGACGGACATCGACTGGCACGAGACGGAGAAGATCCTCAAGGCGGGCTTCCCCGTCGACCTGCGCGCCCCGCACTCCTGCGCCGAGATCCAGTTCGGCCACGTCCAGCGGCCCACCCACACCAACACCAGCTGGGAGGCGGCCCGTTTCGAGGTCTGCGGGCACCGCTGGGTGCACATCGGCGAAGCCGGCTACGGCGTCGCGCTCATCACCGACTCCACCTACGGTCACGACGTCTCCCGTACCGTCCGTGCGGACGGCGGGACGACCACCACGGTCGGGCTCAGCCTGGTGCGCGCCCCGCGCGTCCCCGACCCCGAGGCCGACCAGGGCCGGCACCGCTTCACCTACGCGCTGCTGCCCGGCGCGGGCATCGAGGACGCGGTGGCCGAGGGGTACGCCCTCAACCTCCCGCTCCGCGTGGCCGATGCGGCGGGCGAGCCCGAACCGGTCGTCTCCGTGGAGGGCGAGGGCGTGACCGTGGAGGCGGTCAAACTCGCCGACGACGGCTCCGGGGACGTGGTGGTACGGCTGTACGAGTGCCGGGGCGGCCGGGCCGCCGGGGTGCTGCGCACCGGATTCCGGCTGGCCGGTGCCGTGATCACCGACCTGCTGGAGCGGCCGCTGGCCGACGCGGAAGACGGCCCCGACGGCTCGGTCCCGCTCGCACTGCGGCCCTTCCAGATCCTGACTCTGCGTCTGCGCCGGTCGCTTTCCTGACCCGGCGGGCCGGCCGGTCGCTCCCCGTGACCGCGACCGACCGGCCCGTCCCCCCGGGCCCCCGTTCCCCCGTTGCTCCCCCGTGGGTGTTGCTGTCATGGAGAGCCGCGGGACGGCGTCCTGATACACCCCCGCGGGAAAAAAATGTCCCCCGGTTCCAGGGAACCGGGTGACACCCAGGGCGCGTTCAGCCGGTGAACCCGGCCGTGACCGACGTGAACTGCCAGTTGTTCTGGCCGATGCCGGAGCAGTTGCTCACCACGCCGCCGCCCGCGCAGGGCCGGTCGCGGTTGACCGACCAGAAGGCGAGCCGCGCGATGTGGTGGGAGTTCGCCCAGTCGCGGATCTGGCTCCAGATCGCCGGGGTGGTCGTCTCCTGCTGGTCCGACAGGCCGTTCATGCCCGAGATGCCGATGTGCGCGTAGGCGGTCGCGTCGTCCCAGCCGAAGACCGACTTCAGCTTGTTCTTCAGGCCCTCCGCCGCGTTCACCGTGTTGCCGTACATGTCCGAGCCGCCGCCGAAGTCGAACGGCATGATCGTGAACACGTCGATGCCGGCGCCGAGCGACTGCGCCTGCTCGATCAGCCGGTTGCCGTAGTACGTCGGTCCGGTGGTGGAGGTGCCGAAGGTGACGATGGTCTTCAGGCCGGGGTTGTCGGCCTTGACCGTCTTCAGCGCGGTGAGGATCTTGGCCTGTACGGCCTCGTTCTCGAACTCGTCCGTGTTCTCTATGTCCATGTCGACGGCCTTGAGACCGTAGGCGTCGATCACCTTCTGGATGGCGCCGGCGAGCGCCGCCGCGGAGGAGCAGTCGGCGCCCAGCTTGCTGCCCTGCCAGCCGCCGAAGGACGGGACGATGTCACCGCCGGCGGACCGGACGGCGTCGACCGCGCTCTGGTCGGCGCCGCCGGTGAGCGGCCGGCTGCCGTCCCAGGCCGGGGTGCAGCCGCCGGAGTCCAGCACGAACGCCATCGTGAACCACTTGATCCCGGTCGCGCTCATCACCGTCGTCGGGTTCGGCGGATCGCCCCAGCCCTCGTACAGATACGGCGCGGCCTGCTTGAACCCGGCGCCGCCGCCGCTGCCCGCGTTCGTGGTCACCAAGACGGCGTTGGAGGCGGCCGAGACGTTCTGGGCCGCGTCGTGCGCCTTCACCGTGAAGGTGTACGAGGTGCTGGGTGACAGCCCGCCGACCGTGGCGGACGTACCGGAGACGGTGAGCACCTGGTTGGCGCCGCTGTAGATGTCGTAGCCGGTCACGCCCACGTTGTCCGTGGCGGCGTTCCACGACAGCGAGACGCTCGACGACGTCTTGCCGGTCGAGGTGAGGCCCGTCGGCGCGGTCGGCGCCTGTGTGTCCCCGCCGCCCCCGCCGCCCGGCCCGTCCAGGCCGATGTCGTCGGCCCAGTAGGTGCCCTGGGCGTACCAGCCGTGGACGTAGAGGGTGGCGCTGGTCTGCGCGGCACCGGTGGTGAAGGTGAGGCTCAACCGGCTGTACGCCGACGGCGACGTCGTCCAGGTCGAGGCGCCGCCGGTCACGCCCAGGTACACATAACTGCCGCGTACCCAGCCGCTGAGGGTGTACGTCGTGTTCGGCTGGACGGCGACCGTCTGACTGCACTGTGCGTCGTCGCTGTCGGTCACCGCGCCCTGCAGCGCCTTGGAGCCGCCGTGCACGGGGGAGGAGACGACCGAGCCGAGGTTGCCGGTGCAGGTCCAGGGGGAGAGGCCGCCGGACTCGAAGCCGGGGTTGGTGAGGAGGTTGGCCGCCTGAGCGGTACCGGGGAGGGCGACGGCCCCGCCGACCGCGAGGGCGACGGAACCGAGCAGGGCGAGGAGCCGACGTCTGGGACGTCCGAGTGGATTGCGCACGCGATCTCCCTGTGGGGATGGGGTGTTCGGGAGTGCACGGCTGTGCGGAGGTGCGCCAAGAAATTTGGTATGGACCAATCGAACTGTCAAGCACCCGCGCGCCGAAAGGGGCGCGCGGAACCGCGCGAGCGAGCACGCGGCACCCGCGGCCGGCGTGCGGTCTAGAGCGGCAGGGCCTCCACCGCCGACGCCGGCTGCACGGGCAACGCCGGAAGGGTGATCTCCGCCTCCCTCTGCCGGGGGAGCGCCACGGGCAGAAGCGGCCGCGCCCCCGACACCACCGTGTAGTCCTGGCCCAGGAACGGCGGTTCGAGAACCCCCGGGTCCTCGCCCAGCGCCAGCCGCACCGCGGCCCAGGGCGCGTTCACCCCGCACAGGGACAACTGGTGCAACCCCCCGGAGGGCCTCGTGTTGACGTCCAGCAGCACCGGCCGGTCGCCGAGCATGCGGAACTGGACGTTGGACAGGTGGTGCACCCCGAAGCCCTCCACGACCAGCCGGGCCGGTTCCAGCCACCGTTCGTCCAGGGTGAAGCCCCGCCGCCGGCCGTTCTTGGTGCGGCCCACCGCGAGCCGCAGCCGGTTGTCCGGTCCGGTCAGGCAGTCCACGGACACCTCGGGCTGCTCCAGGCGAGGCATCACCAGCCAGTCCACCGGCTCCCCGGCCCGCCGCAGCGCCTCGACGACCAGGTCCAGCTGGACGTACGGGCTCGGGAACCCCGTGAGGTGGGCCAGCGAGAACGGCGCGCGGGTGATCACCCGGAAGCCGACCCCGCCGGAACCGGCGGCCGGCTTGAAGCACGCCCGGTACCCGCCCGCCTCCAACTCCTCGACGGCGGCGAGGAGTTCGTCCGCCGTGCGCACCCGCCACCACGGCGGCACCGGGACCCCCACGGAGCGGACCGCCTCGTACGCGGTGGCCTTGTCCTCGAACACGGCCACCGCCTGGGGGGTCGGCGCCAGCAGCGCCGTACCGGCCGCCGCGAACTCCGCGCGGTGCGCCACGATCGCCGCCTGGTGCAGCCGGGGCACGAACACGTCGATACCGCGCCGGACGCACTGGTCGAGGGCGTACTCGACGTACGCGGCCGGGGACAGGCCCTCCGGCTCCAGGTCGGCGGTGTCGGCGGCGGCCAGGACGGGGGAGTCGGGGTCCCCGTGTGTGGCGTGGATCTCCACCGCGCGATCGCTGGGATTTCTGCGCAGCTGATCCATGAAGAACACGTTCTCCGCGTACGTGCGGTTGAGCCAGACGCGTACGCGAGAGAGCATGCAGGCCGCCTTTCAGGGTTTTCGGGCAGGGCTCAGCGGCCCGTGCCCGGGCAGGAGGGAGGAAGGGACACCGAACAACCCCTGCGAAAAGGGAGGTTGGGGTTCCGGTGTCGGGGCGATCATACGGCTTTCAAGAGCCCGCGCGTGCAACGCGCATGTTACGGATCGGGGGGCCTTTCCAGGCCGGTGCCGGCCCCTGCCGTGACCCGCGAGCGGGCGGCCGAGGTGCCACTTGTCCGCTGTCCGGGAATGTGTTCTTGTGGTTCAGGCAGAGGATGATCGGAAAGGGGTGCGGGGTGGAGTCTGCGGCCGGGGCCGGACAGCTGCTGGCCATCAGCGACCTGCACATCACCTATCCGGAGAACCGCGCCCTGGTCGAGGACATGCGGCCCGCGAGCGACGAGGACTGGCTGATCGTGGCCGGTGACGTCGCCGACACGGTGGCCGACATCCGCTGGGCCCTCAAGAAGCTGGCGGGCCGTTTCCGCAAGGTGCTGTGGGCCCCCGGCAACCACGAGCTGTGGACGCACCCGAAGGATCCCGTCACGCTGCGCGGCGTCGCCCGCTACGAACACCTGGTCGAGCTGTGCCGGGACCTGGGCGTCGTCACCCCCGAGGACCCCTACCCGGTGTGGCGGGGGCCCGGCGGCCCGGTCGCCGTCGCCCCGCTGTTCCTGCTGTACGACTACTCGTTCCTGCCGTCCGGCTGCGCCACCAAGGCCGAGGGCCTGGCCTACGCGCACAGTACCGGCATCGTCTGCAACGACGAGTACCTGCTGCACCCCGACCCCTATCCGACCCGGGACGCCTGGTGCCGGGCGCGGGTCGCCGAGACCGAGCGCAGGCTCGCCGCGCTGCCCGCGGACCTGCCGGTCGTACCGGTCAACCACTATCCGCTGCACCGGCATCCCACCGAGGTGCTGTGGTATCCCGAGTTCGCCATGTGGTGCGGCACCGAGCTGACGGCCGACTGGCACCGCCGCTTCCCGGTCGCCACGATGGTCTACGGGCATCTGCACATCCCGCGCACCACCTGGCACGACGGAGTCCGCTTCGAAGAGGTGTCCGTAGGATATCCCCGCGAATGGCGCAAGCGTCCGGAACCGCCGGGAAGGCTGCGCCGCATCCTGCCGATGGAGGTCGAAACCGGTGATCGAGGCGCTGCTCCCGGAGTCGGTCGTGGCCGTGGAGGCACACGGTGACGACCCGCTGTGGGACGCCCCGCTCCACCCCGGCGAGGCCGCGCTCGTCGAACGCGCGGTCGACAAGCGCCGCCGTGAGTTCGCGGCCGTACGCGGCTGCGCCCGGCAGGCCATGGAGAAGCTGGGTATGCCGGCCCAGGCCGTGCTCAGCAGCGAGCGGGGTGCGCCGCGCTGGCCGGCCGGCCTGATCGGCAGCATGACCCACTGCGACGGCTTCTGCGCCGCCGCCCTGGCTCGCGCGGACGATCTCGTCTCCCTCGGCATCGACGCGGAACCGCACGGTCCGCTCCCGGAGGGTGTCGGCCGCTCCGTCTTCCTGCCCGTGGAGAGCGAGCGGCTCGCCCGGCTCGCCGTACAGCGGCCTTCCGTGCACTGGGACCGGATCCTGTTCAGCGCCAAGGAGTCCGTCTACAAGGCGTGGTTCCCGCTCACCCGCACCTGGCTGGACTTCTCCGAGGCCGACATCACCCTGCACCCGGTCCCCGGCGACGAGCCGCACGGCACCCTGCGCGCCGAACTCCTCGTCCCCGGGCCCCGGGTCGGCGACCGCCGGCTGCAGGTCTTCGAGGGCCGGTGGGCCGTGCGCGACGGGCTGGTCGCCACCGCCGTGGTCGTCCCGCACCCCTGAAGCCCCGGCCGGGCCGGCCGCGGGCGCAGGCCGCGTGCGGCGGTCCGCTCAGGCCGGCGGGCACCAGTGGCGCAGCAGACGGAAGAACCGCTCCTCGTTGCCCGTCAGGCCGGCGCGCGCCAGGGCCTGTTCCGCCTCGGCCAGCGCGGCCGGCGGCAGTACGACGGGCCGGCTCTCCTCGGGTGGCCCGTCGAAGGCGGCGCGCACCGTATGGAGCAGCCGCAGATAGGCCTGTACGGCGGTGCGCTCACGGTCGGTCAGTACGGCGGTGGGCATCGGTCGGCTCTCCCCGGGTAGGCGTCGCGGTCATGCGCACGGCGGCGCAGCGCACCGCACAGGACGGCGCACACCCCCAGCTTGCCGTCCACCACTGACAACGCCGCTCGGCCCCGCGCCGGTTCGCCCGCTCAGCGCAGGCGAGAACCGGCCACGCCGAGTTCGAGGCGCGGCCGGGCCCGTGCCCCAGGGCGCCGCGGCACCCGGGGCCTCAGCCCTGTGCGCCCGGATATCCGAGGGAGGCCTCGATGCGCCCGGCCACGTCGTCCCGCTGCACCGGACCACGCAGGGCGGAACCGGGCAGCCACGTGCGGCACTTGCGGGCCAGCAGCAGGCCGAAGGTCTCGGCGTCCCGCTCCTCGGCGAGGTCGAAGCGGGTCCGGGCCGCGACCCGCTGCACCGTGGCCTGGAGCGCGTCCCGGTCGGTGTCGTCGTACAGCAGCCGCGTGGCGACCGGGACACCGTCGACGTGGTGTCCGCGGTGGTCGGCCTGCATGTGCCACAGCTCGTGGCCGAGGATCACCAACTGGTGGTCGGGCGCGGTGCGTTCCTCCACGACGACGAGGTCCCGGTCGGTCAGGTCCAGCCACAGCCCGCTCGCCGTGCCCGGCGGGAAGGCCGCGGCCCGGAAGTGCACCGGCCGGCCGCGGCGCCGGCTCATCGCCTCGCACAGCGCGCGGTACAGCTCCCCCGGCGGTGCCGGCGCCGGCAGCCCCAGCCCGCCCACCAGCTCGTTGCACAGCCGGCGCATGTCCCTGCCGATGCCCACAGTCCTCCCCCGGCTCACGACTCGGGCCGCTTGACGCTCTCCAGGAGCATGTCGAGCCACTCCGCGACCTTGTCCCGGTGCTGGTCGGTGGGCAGCTGGGCGGCCCGCCAGGCTATGCCGCGCACCCCGTGGTCCTGCAGCAGCCGCTCCAGCGGGTCCTGCGCGGCCCCGGCGGCGGCCCGCTCCCGGTCGGCGAGCTTCTGCAGCAGTTCCTGCTCGGTGCGCTGCAGCGCGCCCGCCAGCGCCTCGGGGTCCTCCGCGGTGAGGAAGCCGGCGTGCACCCGGAAGAAGCGCTGCAGCGCGTCGCAGTGCTCCATGGTCGGGCGCCGGTCGCCGTTGATGAGGGCGCCGGCCTGCTGCCGGGACATGCCCGCGCCGTCGGCGATCTCCTGCTGGGTGTACTTGCGGCCGTTGGGTTTCAGCCGGGTGCGCCGCAGCAGGCCCAGGCGCTGCAGAAAGCGCGCCTGGACGTCCGGTTCGCCGGCCGGCCGGCCGCTGAGCAGCGCCTTGACCACCGCCTCCGGGACGCCGCAGGCCACGCAGAGCCGCCCGACGTCGAAGACCTCGGCCTGTGGCACGCCGAGCCGGTCGGCGAGCGCGGTGACGCGGGCGACGACGGCCGGCAGCTGGGCGGTCGCCGTGGCGCCCGGATCCTCGTAGCCATCCGTCACCGACAGAACTCCTACGTCTCTCGAGGGCTTCAGATGTGTCCGTGCTTCTCACGAGCGATCGCCGTGAACTTCCCGGAGAGTAGCGGGTGCCTCGAACTCACATCCAGGTGTCGCCACAACTGTGGCGAATTTCAGCCGTCAACGGGCACCGAATGCCACGATAGTTGACACGGTCTTGCCGGGGGCCGCAGGATCGCAGGGCCGCGTGAAGGCGGCAGAGGCAAGAGGGGTGACCTCCCGATGGCACATCAGGCAGGAGGGCGGCGGCCGGCACCGCGGCCCGTCCCCGAGACCTGCGAGACCCAGGCGTACCTCCAGGACTACGCCGTACTGCTGGAGGCCGTCGGCTGCCCGTCCCTGGTGGTCGACCACCGCTGGGACGTGGTGATGGCCAACGGTGCGTTCGAGACACTTTTCCGCGGCGTGCGCCCGCATGCGACGGCCATGCCGGGGGACAACTTCCTGCGGTTCGTCCTGTTCCACCCGGACGCGGGCGACGTCCTCGGCGAGCACGAGCAGGGCTGGTGTCTGCCGATGCTGGCCCATCTCCGGTCCGCCCTGGAGACGTACGGTCACGACCACGAACTCCAGGCCCTCCGCCGGGACATCGCCCAGGACCCCCTCATGGAGGCCGCCTACCGGCAGGGCCTGCCGCACTGGATCCGGGCCGTCGGGGAGACGGCCACCCGGCTCGACGGGGCCGTGCGGCTGCTGCAGCATCCCGACCCGCGCCGCGGCCCCGCCGAGTGCCGCATCGTCGAGGAGACGCCCGGGGTCCTGCGCGAGCTCGGCTACCGGCGGCTGACGATGGTCCTGCGCGAGAGCCGCCGGCCCGCCGCCCCCGTGCGCCGCCCGCGCCGGCCGCGTGGCCCCGCGGGGCACCTCACGGTCGTCCGCGCCCCCGAGGACTGACCCGGCACCGCCGGCGTTCAGGTCGCCGGCGGCGCCGGGCCGGGGGAGGTTCCACGGCCCGGCACGCAGCGCCCCGGCGGGGACGCGGGCAACCGCGGTGCACGCCGGCACCTGCCCCGTCCCGAACCGCGACCTAGCCAGGGGCCGCCCGGCCATCGCGATCGGCTCCCAGGACGTCTGCACCCCCGGGAAGGCGGTCGACGGCGACGCGAACTCCTCCTGGGAGTTGGCCGACGACGCCTTCCCGCAGTCCTGGACGGCCGGCCTCGGCTCGTCCTGCGCCGTGCGGCGGCCGGTGCGGAAGCTGCCCCCGTCCTCGGCTGGGGCGTCTCACCGTCAGCGCCAACACCGGCTCGCCTGCGGGGCAGTTCAGTGAGGTGGAGGCGGATCCGACGTCCTGACCCCGTCGGTCCCGCGCCGCGCGGTGCGGGGCCCCGGCGTGTCCACCGGGCCTCGGAAAACGATCACCTCTCCGGACAAGTAGCCGCCCAAATGGGCTGGGTCACCAAGATGACCTGGGGCAAGTGTCGAGAGAGCCGTGTGGTCTGTGCACAGCTGCACCACATATACCGTCGACTTTCACATGGGCGCCACCAAACCCTTCCCTGACGTTTGGTGCTCTTGGAACACTCGCTCCGCGCACGTTTCCGCATGCTCCGAGCCTGTGTACCAGGATGAGAGGACCCTCACACCCATGGCCGAAGTAAACCGGCGCCGCTTCCTCCAACTCGCGGGTGCCACCACCGCGTTCTCCGCGCTGTCCAACAGCATCCAGCGCGCCGCGGCCCTGCCCGCGCACCACCGCACCGGGACGGTCAAGGACGTCGAACACATCGTCGTCCTGATGCAGGAGAACCGATCCTTCGACCACTACTTCGGCACGCTGCGAGGTGTCCGCGGCTTCGGCGACCCCCGTTCCGTCACCCAGAACGGCCGGTCCGTCTGGAAGCAGTCCGACGGCACGAAGGACGTCCTGCCCTTCCACCCGGACGCCGACGACCTGGGCCTGGCGTTCATCCAGGACCTGCCGCACGGCTGGCAGGACACCCACGCCGCCTTCAACGGGGGCAAGTACGACAAGTGGGTGCCGTCCAAGGGCACCACGACGATGGCGTACCTGACCCGCAAGGACATCCCGTTCCACTACGCGCTCGCCGACACCTTCACCCTCTGCGACGCCTACCACTGCTCCTTCATGGGCTCCACCGACCCGAACCGTTACTACCTGTGGACCGGTTACGTCGGCAACGACGGCAAGGGCGGCGGCCCGGTCCTCGGCAACGACGAGAAGGGCTACGGCTGGACCACGTACCCGGAGCGGCTGGAGCAGGCCGGCGTCTCCTGGAAGATCTACCAGGACGTCGGCGACGGCCTCGACGCCGCCGGCGGCTGGGGCTGGATCAACGACGCCTACCGCGGCAACTACGGCGACAACTCGCTGCTCTACTTCAACCGGTACCGCGACGCCAAGCCCGGCGACCCGCTGTACGACAAGGCCCGCACCGGCACCGACGCCAAGAAGGGCGAGGGCTTCTTCGACCGGCTGAAGGCCGACGTCAAGACGGGCAAGCTGCCGCAGGTCTCCTGGGTCGTCGCCCCCGAGGCCTTCACCGAGCACCCCAACTGGCCCGCGAACTACGGCGCCTGGTACGTCTCCCAGGTCCTGGACGCGCTCACCTCCGACCCCGAGGTGTGGGCCAAGACGGCTCTGTTCATCACCTACGACGAGAACGACGGCTTCTTCGACCACGTCATCCCGCCGTTCCCGCCGGCCTCCGGGGCGCAGGGCAAGTCGACCGTGAACCCCTCGCCGGACCTGTTCAAGGGCGACGCGAGCCATGTCGCGGGTCCCTACGGGCTCGGCCAGCGCGTGCCGATGCTGGTGGTCTCTCCCTGGAGCAAGGGCGGTTACGTCTGCTCCGAGACCTTCGACCACACCTCGGTCATCCGGTTCATCGAGCGCCGCTTCGGCGTGCACGAGCCCAACATCTCGCCCTGGCGCCGCGCCGTCACCGGCGATCTGACCAGCGCCTTCGACTTCTCCCGCAAGGACACGAAGCCGGTCGCGCTGCCGTCCACGGCCGGCTACGCGCCGCCGGACCGGGTCCGTCACCCCGACTACGTGCCCAAGCCGCCCGCCCACCCCTCCCTGCCCAAGCAGGAGCGCGGCAGCCGGCCCACCCGCCCGCTGAAGTACGCCCCGGTGGTCGACGGTTCCGCGGACACCGCGAACGGCACCTTCACGCTCACGTTCGCGCCGGGGGCGCACGCGGGCACCGCCTTCCTCGTGACCTCCGGCAACCGCACCGACGGCCCCTGGACCTACACCACCGAGGCGGGCACCTCCCTGTCCGACACCTGGAACTCGGCCTACTCCGGCGGTGTCCACGACCTCACCGTGCACGGTCCCAACGGCTTCCTGCGGGTCTTCAAGGGCAAGGGCAGGACCGCGGGCCCGGAGGCGACCGCCCGGCACGTGGGCGACCACCTGGAACTCACCTTCACCAACAAGGTTTCCGGCACGGTGAAGCTCAAGCTCGTGAACGGCTACGGCGGCACGCCGGCCACCGTGTCCGTACGGCCCGGCGCGACCGTCAAGCACACCGTCGACCTCACGGCGAGCAAGCGCTGGTACGACGTGACGGTCACCTGTGACGCCGATCCGGCCTTCGTGCGCGGCTTCGCCGGCCACGTGGAGAACGGGCAACCCGGCGTCAGCGACCCGGCGATCGCAGCGGAGTGAACGGGCGATGAACACCGCTCCGTGCGGACTGGTCAGGTACCGGTCACATCAGGGTAGTGTGCCCCGGTGACCACGCAATCGAACACCCCTGCAGGCTGGTACCCGGATCCGCACGGAGCCCCGCAGACGCTCCGCTACTGGGACGGCGCTCAGTGGACAGAGCACACCAACCCGGCGCAGGCGCCCGCCGGCCAGGTGCCCCAGCAGCAGGCCTCCCCTCAACAGCAGGCCGCCCCCCAGCAGTACGGCGCCCCGCAGGCGCAGGCCTCCGACCCCAAGGTGCAGCGCCAGGTGCAGCAGCAGGCCGGGGTCGCGGCCGGCGGCCCCGGCGGCGGCACCCTCTTCACCGAGCCGGTCCTGGTGGTGAACCAGAAGGCCAAGCTGATCGAGGTGACCAACGAGTACAAGGTCATGGATCAGAACGGCCGCGACCTCGGCTCGGTCACCGAGGTCGGCCAGGGCGTGCTGCGGAAGATCTTCCGCTTCGTCTCCAGCTGGGACCAGTTCCTGACCCACAAGCTGGAGATCCGCGATGCCTACGGCCAGCCGCAGCTGCTGCTGACCCGGCCCGCGAAGATCTTCAAGTCGCGGGTCATCGTGACGCGGCCGGACGGTTCGACGGTCGGTGAGATCGTCCAGCAGAACATGATCGGGAAGATCAACTTCGCCATGAACGCGAACGGCCAGCAGGTCGGCGCGATCAAGGCGGAGAACTGGCGGGCGTGGAACTTCGCCATCGTCGACCACGCGGACAACGAGGTCGCCCGGATCACCAAGACCTGGGAGGGCCTCGCCAAGACGCTCTTCACCAGCGCCGACAACTACGTCCTGCAGATCCACTACCAGCTGCCCGAGCCGCTGCTGAGCCTGGTGGTGGCGACGGCCCTGACCGTCGACACCGCGCTGAAGCAGGACTCGCGGGGCTGGAACTGAGCAGGGCCCGACGGGGAGAACGGGACACGGGGAGTACGGCGACGGCGGCCGGTACGCGACATCGCGCGTAGCGGCCGCCGCCGTGTGTCCGCGGCCCGGGTGATCAGAGCGCGGTGAGGTGGCCCGGCTGTTCCGGCTGCCGCGGCACCAGGGCCGGTTCGGCGGTCGCCGTGCCCGCGTCCAGGGCCAGCACCGCGGCCACGGGATGGTCGTCGTCCTCGGCCACCGGCCGCACGGGGTGCACCGGCTCCGGTGCGACCCGGGTGAGCAGGACCACGCCCCAGGCCGCCAGGCCCGCTCCGGCCAGGGCCAGCAGGACACCGGCCGGGCCGCCCCTGAGGCCCTGGCCGAGCAGGGTGAGGCCGATCCCGGCGGCGGCCACCGGGTTGGCGAGGGTGACCACGGCCAGCGGCGCGCCGAGGCCGCCGCGGTAGGCGGTCTGGGACAGCAGCAGCCCGCCGACGGCGAACGCGGCCACGAGCACGGCGACGACGACCACCTCCGCGCCCAGGGCCGGACCCGTGCGGTCGGTGGCCGCCACGGTCACCGTCTGGGTCAGCGCCGAGGCGACACCGGAGGCGAAGCCGGACGCCGTCGCGTGTCTGAGGCCGGGCCGGGCGCCGGGCCGGGAGAGCACGCCGATCGCCGCGGCGGTCGTACCGGCGACCGCCAGCGCCTCGGTCAGGGTCAGCACCCGGGCGGGCGCCGGACCGGAGGCGGTGACGAGCAGCGCGGCGAGCCCGAGCAGCGTCAGCGCCGTACCCCGCCACTCCGCCGTGCTGACCCGGCGCCCGGCCGCCCGCGCTCCGAGCGGTACGGCCGCGACCAGGGTGAGTGCGCCCAGCGGCTGGACGAGGGTGAGGGGGCCGTACTTGAGGGCGACGACGTGCAGCAGGGCGGCGGCCGCGTTCAGTCCCACCGCCGACCACCAGGCGCCGGTGCCGAGCAACCGCAGCAGGCCGGTGCCGGTGGAACGGGAGGCGAGGCGTTCCTGGGCGACGGCGGCCAGCGCGTAGGCGACGGCCGAGACGAGGGAGAGGGCGACGGCGATCACGGCGGCGGTGCTCATCGGCCCGCTCCCACCAGGACGCTCTCGCGCGGGGCGAGCCGGCCGGAGCCGCGTGGCGCCGGTGTGGCCGTCCGGTGCGGCGGACGGAGCACGGCCAAGGCGGTGCCGAGCATCGCCGTCGCGACGATCGCGTCGAGCCAGTAGTGGTTCGCCGTGCCCACGATCACCAGCAGGGTGACCAGCGGGTGCAGCAGCCACAGCCGGCGCCACCGCGACCGGGTGGCGGCCATCAGGCCGACGGCCACCATCAGCGCCCAGCCGAAGTGCAGCGACGGCATCGCCGCGAACTGGTTGGACAGGTGGTCGCTGGACGGCGGGCCGTACACGGAGGGGCCGTACAGGCGGGCCGTGTCCACCAGGCCGGTGCCGGTCAGCATCCGGGGCGGGGCCAGCGGGAAGGTGAACGGCAGCACCAGTGCGGCGGCGGTGACGACCGCGAGGACCCGGCGGGCCCACACGTAGTGCGCGGGCCGCCTGAGGTACAGCCAGACCAGGAAGGCGAGCGTCGCCGGGAAGTGGACGGTGGCGTAGTAGGTGTTGGCCAGGCGGGCGAGGGTGTCGCCGTGCAGCAGTGCGGACTGCACGGCGGTTTCGTGCGGCAGGTGCAGTGTCCGCTCCAGGTCCCACACGCGGTGGGCGTTGCGGAAGGCGCTCGCGGTGTGCCCGGTGGCCAGTTGCCGGCCGAGCTTGTAGACGAGGAAGAGCCCCGCGACCAGCAGAAACTCACGTATCAGTGCCGGACGCGCCTGCGCGTGCGGCACCGCTTCTGCCTCTGCAGGCTCGGTTCGGGCGTTCATCCCCCGGCCCCCTCGCTGACGGTGTGCGTGTGGTGGTGGGTCCGGGCCCCGGTCCCGGGCCCCGGCTCATCGATACGTCCTCGTACCGATACGCCAGTGTACCGATACGATGGAGTACCGGTACACTGGCGTATCGATTGATGTGCGACACACTGGAGACAGGGTCGAAGGCCCCGCTGGAGCGCTGCTCCAGCCGGCCGTCACGGATGACCCCCGGACACGAGTGAGAGGAAGCACCGCATGACGTCGCAGGACGCGGACGGACCGGAGACGGTCGTCGCCTCGCGCCGCTCCAAGATCACGCCGGAGCGTGAGCGGGAGTTCTTCGACGCCGTGCTGGAGCAGATCCGCGAGTGCGGCTACGAGTCGGTCACCATGGAGGGCGTCGCCGCCAGCACCCGCTGCAGCAAGTCCACGCTCTACCGGCAGTGGAAGACCAAGCCCCAGTTCGTCGCGGCCGCGCTGCGCGCCAGCCGCCGGGTGCGGTTCGCCGGCATCGACACCGGATCGCTCGCCGAGGACCTGCGCCAGGCCGCGCGGGCCGCGGGCGACTGGTCCGGCAAGGACACCAAGCTGCTGCAGGCGCTCGGGCACGCGGTGACGGCGGACCATGAACTGGCGCAGGCGCTGCGCGAGGCGCTGGTGCATCCGGAGATCGCCGCGTTGCAGGAGATGCTCGCCCGGGGGGTGGCCCGCGGCGAGGTGCGAGCGGACCATCCGGCGCTGGAGTACATCCCCGCGATGATGTTCGGCGTGCTGCGCGTGCGGCCCGTGCTCAGCGGCCAGTACGCCGACGCCGACTATCTCGCCCGGTTCGTGGAGGCCACCGTGCTGCCCGCGCTCGGGCTGACGCAGGGCTCGGGCTGACGCAGGGCTCGGGCTGACACCGGACCCAGGCCGCCGTTCACGGGATGACCGAACGGCGACCTGTCCGCGCCGCACCGTGGGGACGGGGGCGGCGCGCACCCCCCGGCCGGGTGGGGCTCCTCTTGAGCGGAGGGGAGCCCCATCCGGCCGCATCATGTGCCGGCGGGGACGGGGGTCACGGGACGGGGGTCAGGGGAAGGGGATCAGACGTCCTGGCCGTTCCCGCCGCCGGACGAGACCTTGATCCCCTTCAGGATCTCGTCGATGACCGACGTCTTCTGCCCGACGTCGATGCCGAAGCGCACCACCACGATCTGCTGGGCGTCGTCGGGCGAGGGGAAGGCGACCGACTCGACATAGCCGTCGGCGCCCTTGCTGGTGACCGCCTTCCAGCGCACCATGTAGCCCTCCTGCCCGGCCACCGTCACCGGGCCGGAGGCCAGCACCTGGTGCGAGGTGATGCTGCCGTAGGTCTTCCCGCCGTAGGACTGCCTGGCGTTGGCCGCGATGTCCGTCTCGGCGACCTTCTCGGCCGTGCCGCCCTGGATCCCCAGCGACCGGGCCGGAGCCGTGTAGGCGCCGCCCGAGGTGCAGACATGGGCGGAGTCGCCCGGGCACTTGTAGGAGTCGTCGGAGGTCACCTGCGCGCCGACGCTGATCGTCTGCCCGGTCCAGCCCTCGGGCACCGGCAGGCTGATCCCGTTGACCGGGTCCGGCAGCGTGCCGCCGCCCTTGACCTTGGGCGCCTCGGACTGGCCGGGCGACGGCGAGGCCCCGCCGGACCCGCCCGGACCGCCGCCCGGTCCGCCTGAGTCGCCGGGACCGCCCGAGCCGCCGGGCCCGCCGCCCTGGCCGCCGTCCTGCCCGCCCGTGGCGCCCTGCCGCGCCCCGGCCCGGTCGCCGCCGCCGTGGTCCTGGGCCAGGAGGTACACACCGACCCCGATGCAGGCCAGGACCGAGGTCGCCACCGTGACGGCCGCGGCCGTGCGCAGACCGCGCCGCGGCCCGGCCGGGGCCGCGGCGGGGTGGTCCGGATACGCCGCATACCCCGGCTGTGCGCCGTACGCCGGGGGCGCGGAGGGCGCCGCCGGGTGCGCCGGCTGCGGGGCGCCGGCCATCGGCGGCTGCGCCGGGGGACCCCACGTGGCGGCCGTCCCGGCGGAGCGGGTCTGGTCCGTCCAGGCCTTGCCGTCCCACCAGCGCTCGGTGGGCGGACCGTCGTTCGTCTGCCCGGGGTCGGGGTACCACCCGGGAGGAGTCACCTGCGTCATGCCCCCACCGTATGAGGCGACGGTGAAAGTGGGATGAGAGGATTCACGATCAATCTGTCGGACGGGACATTTCGCCCGCACTTTTCTTCTCTCACGTCTCTTCTCTCACGGCTTCCCGTCCGCCCCCTCCACCACCAGCCGCACCGGCCCGCGCGCCGCGGGCGGCGGCAGCCGGAACCCGTCCCCGCCCGGAGTCAGCGATCCCAGCACGCTCGCGTGCCGGGCGCCGGTGCTGCGCGGATCGGTCCCGGGCAGGCCGTGGGCGGTCAGGAAGCCCAGGACCGCGAAGGCGTACGCCTCCTTCGCGGCGCCGGGCAGCCCCAGCTCGTCCGAGGCGCGTACCGGGACGGGCCCGAGCTGCTCCCGGAGCATGCCCGTCAGCACCGGGTTGCGGATGCCGCCGCCGGACGCGATCACCTCGGTCGCGCCGACGGCCCGCACCGCGTCCGCGACCGTCCGGGCCGTCAGCAGCGTGAGGGTCGCCAGAGCGTCCTCGGGGCGGATGCCGTCGAACAGCCCGGCCGACCGCAGATACCCCCGGTGGAACACCTCCTTGCCGGTCGTCTTGGGCGGCGCCAGCGCGTAGTACGGCTCCGCCAGCAGCCGGTCCAGCAGCCGTCGCTCCGGCCGCCCGCGCCCGGCCAGCGCGCCGTCCGCGTCGTACGCCTCGCGCCCGCCGCTGAACTCCCGGACGGCCGCGTCCAGCAGCGCGCAGCCCGGACCGGTGTCGAAGGCCGTCCCGTCCGGCGCGGTCAGGTTGGCGATGCCACCGATGTTCAGGGCCACCGCCCGGCCCGGCCTGCCGCGCAGCCACAGCAGGTCGACCAGGCTGACCAGCGGCGCGCCCTGGCCGCCGGCCGCGACGTCCCGGGCCCGGAAGTCGGCGACCACCGGCAGTCCGGTCGCCTCCGCGATCCACGCCGGCCGGCCCAGCTGGAGCGTGCCGTGCACCCGGCCGCCGTCCGCCCAGTGATAGACGGTCTGCCCGTGCGAGGCCACCAGCTCGGCCCGCCCCGCGCACAGTTCGCGGTCGGCCCGGACGGCCGCCGCCGCGAACGCCCGCCCGATGCCGGTGTCCAGCCGGCACACCTCGGCGAGCGGTACGGCGGCCGGCGGCAGGGCCCGTGTGAGGGCGGCGCGCAGACCGGCGTCGTACGGGCTGCTCACCATCCCCAGGGGCCGCAGCAGCAGCGTGTCACCGTCGAGCCGGAGTTCGGCCGCCGCCGCGTCGACCGCGTCGTACGACGTCCCCGACATCAACCCGATCACCAGCATCGGTCACCTCCCTCTCCGCTTCCGTTCTCCGCGGACCGCGCGTCGTCCGTGGGCCCTGTGTCGCCCGTGGGCCGGGCCAGCAGGGCCAGGGCGCTGACCGCGCACGCCGCCGCCGCGTAGTACGCGGGTACGTCCGGGTTACCGGTGCGGCGCACCGCCTCCGTGATGATCAGACCCGCACAGCCGGAGAACACCGCGTTCGCCAGGGCGTAGGCGAGTCCGAGGCCCGTCCAGCGCACCCCGGTCGGGAACGTCTCGGCCAGCAGAGCGGGACCCGGACCCGCCATCAGGCCCACGACCGCGCCCGCGGCGGCCAGCGCCCCTCCCTTCGCGACGCCCGAAGCGGCCGGATCCTGCAGGACGTCGAGCAGGGGCAGCGCCGTCACCGTCACCAGCACGGCCCCCGCGAACAGCACCGGCCGCCGCCCGACCCGGTCGCTCAGCAGCCCCGCGGGCAGGATCGCCGCCGCGAAACCGGCGTTCGCCACGGCCGCGGAGAGCAGCGCCCGCCGGACGTCCGCGTGCAGCGAGACCTGGAGGTACGAGGGCAGCACCACCAGGAAGGTGTAGCCGGCCGCCGACCAGCCCGTCACCCGCGCCGCCGCGAGCAGCAGCGCCCCGGACCCGAGCCGCGCCGTCCGCGCGCCCGGCGCGCCCGCGTGGGCCAGGAAGGACGGCGTCTCCGTCAGTCCCGCCCGCAGCCACAGCGCCACCAGCCCGAGCGGCAACGCGAGCAGGAACGGCAACCGCCAGCCCCAGGAGGCCAGTTGGGATCCGGTGAGCGCCGTGGCCGTCAGCGCCGCCACGCCCGCCCCGCAGAGCAGCCCCAGTGCCACCGTGAACGACTGCCACGCCCCGTACAGACCCCGCCGGCGCGGCGGAGCGAACTCCGTCAGCACCGTGACCGCACCACCGAACTCGCCGCCCGCCGCCAGCCCCTGAACGGCCCTCAGGAGGGTCAGCAGCCACGGTGCGAGCGCGCCCGCGGTGGCGTACGTCGGCAGTACGCCGATCAGCGTCGTCGTGCCCGACATCAGCGCGACCACCGCGATCAGCACCGGCCGCCGCCCCCACCGGTCGCCCAGCCGGCCGAACAGCACCGCGCCGAGCGGCCGGAAGAAGAAGGCCAGCGCGAACGAGGCGTACGTGCGGACCAGTGCCTCGGCGGAGCCGCCGCCCGCCGGGGCGAAGAACCGCTCGGCCAGCACCGTCGCCAGAAAGCCGTAGACCCCGAACTCGTACCACTCGACGAGATTGCCCACCGACCCCGCCGCCACCGCGCGCACCGTCGGCCGCCGCGAGGGCGCGCGGGCGCCGGAAACAGGTTTCGTGCCAGCCATGGTTGACGCTCCGTCCGCTGCTGACCGGCGGCTCGGGCCGGGTGCGCGTCGCCTGCCCGCACCCGCGTTCACCCACCGGGGCAACAGCTGCCCCGACCGGCCACCACACATCCCACCGGACGGCTAGGCTCGTGGTCTGTACGTCATTCGGGCGACCTGGGGAGGTATCGGAATGACGGAGGGACGGCCGCCGGCGGCCGCCTCGGCCTGCCTGTGGGAGCGGGACGGGGAGATCGCCACCGTCGCGCAGGCACTCGACCTCCTGTGCGCCGACCAGTCGTCCGCGGGGAGTCTGCTGGTCATCCGCGGCGAGGCGGGCCTCGGCAAGACCGCGCTGCTGGCCGAGACGCGCCGCATCGCCGAACGCCGCGGCTGCGCCGTGTGGTCCGCGCGGGGTGCGGAAACCCTGCGGTCGGTCCCGTTCAACGTGGTACGGCAGCTGCTCCAGCCCGCTCTGCTGTCCCTGCTGCCGGAGGAGGCCCGCGAGTACCTCGGCGACTGGTACGACATCGCCGGCCCCGCCCTCGGCATAGCCGAACCGCAGGAAGGCAGCGCCGACCCGCAGTACGTGTGCGACGGACTCGTCGCGGCGGTACGCCGGCTCGCCCGCCGCGAGTGGCCGCTCGTGCTGCTGATCGACGACGCCCACTGGGCCGACCAGGAGACCTTGCGCTGGCTCGCCGCCTTCGCCGAACGCCTGGACGACCTCTCCGTCCTCGTCGTGGTCGCCCGCCGGCCCGGCGAGGTCAGCGGCGACAGCGCCCGCCACCTCGACGCGGTGGCCGCCGCGGGCCGTACCGTGAGCAGCCTCAGGGCCCTCACCCCCGACGCCGCCGCCGGACTCACCCGCGCCACCCTCGGCCGGCACGCCGACGACGCGTTCTGCCGCGAGGTCTGGGCCGTGACCGCCGGCAACCCCTACGAGACCGTCGAACTCCTCGCCAAGGTGCAGGACAGCGAACTCCAGCCGGTCGAGGGCCGGGCCGGCGAACTGCGCGCCCTCAACCGCGCCGCGCGCGGCGGCGGACTGGTCGACCGGCTCAAGGGGCTCGGCCTGGAGGCCACCCAGTTCGCCTGGGCCGCCGCCATCCTCGGCACCGGCATCACCGTCGACATGGTCGCCCGCCTCGCCACCATGGACGAGGCCGTGGCCCGGCACTGCGCCGACCTGCTCTGCACCGCCCGCATCCTCACCGAACCCGCGCCGGTGGCCGGCACCGAGCGCGAGGAGGGCGAGCTGGAGTTCGTCCACCCGCTCATCGCCACCGCCGTCTACAACTCCATCCCCTCCGGCGTGTGCACCGCCATGCACGGTGTCGCCGCCCAGATCATCACCGAACTGGGCCGCGGCGCCTCCCAGGCCGCCCGGCACCTGCTGAAGGTGCACCCGGACGGGGACGAGGAACTCGTCGAGCAGCTGCGCGAGGCCGCCCGCGACCACCTCGCCGTCGGCGCCCCGGACGCGGCCCGCATCTGCCTCGAACGCGCCCTGCGCGAGCCGCCGCTCCCCGACGTCCACGCGCACGTCCTGTACGAACTGGGCTGCGCCACCCTGCTCACCGCGCCCGCCGTCACCATCGAGCACCTCCAGCACGCCCTCGGCCTGCCCGGCCTCGACGGCCGGCGGCGGGTCGACGCCGTGGTCCGGCTGTCCCGGGCCCTGCTCCACAACGACCAGCTGGAGGAGGCCGTCCGCACGGTCGAGGCCGAGGCCGCACGGCACGAACCCGGCCCCGTCAAGCTGCGCCTGCATGCGGTGCAGTTCATGTGGGAGGGCATCCACGGCGAGACGGTCTCCCCGGCCCGCTCCCGGCGCCTGGCCGACCTCGCGCGCACCTGCACCGGCCGCGACAACGCCGAACGCGCCCTGCTGATCCTGCGCGGCTTCGACGCCATGACCCACGGCGAGAGCGCCGACGAGGTCCTCGAACTGTGCGACCGGGCCCTGGTCAACGGCCGCCTGGCACCCGGCCTCGGCTGGACCGACCAGGAGTGGGGCATGGAGCTGCTGATGATGCTCGGCAGCGCGTACGCCTATGCCGACCGGCTCGACCGCGCCGAGAGCCTCTTCGCCGAGGCCCTGCGTGCCTACACCACCGCCGGCTGGCGCGGCGGCCACCTCTCCCTCGCCAACGCCTTCCTCGGGCTCGCCTACCGCAGACAGGGCCGGCTGCGCGACGCCGAGTCCACCCTGCGCGAGGCCCTCGTCCTCGCCGAACGCGTCGGCCGCCGCCTGCCGCTGTACTGGTCGGCGACCTGCGGACTGGTCGACACGCTGCTGGCCCGCGGCCGTGTCGAGGAGGCCTGGTCGATCGCCGAGCAGTACGGCTTCGCGCCGCCCTACCCGTCCACGATCGTGCTGCCCGACATCCGCTGCGTGCGCGGCCGGCTGCTGCTGGCCGTCGGCCGCACCAGCGAGGGCGTCCACGAACTGGAGGCCGCCGAGAAGACGGCCGCCTCGCGCGGCGGCCACAACCCCGTCCTGTCGCCCTGGTCCGTCGACCTCGCGAGGGCCGTCGCCGACCAGGACCCGGCCCGCGCCGCCCGGCTCGCCTCCGACGCCCGCCGGCAGGCCGAGCGCTTCGGCACGGACACCGCCATCGGCGAGGCCCTGCGCTGCGCCGCCGCCCTGGAGACGGGTGGTCGGGCGGTCCAGCTCGCCGCCCAGGCCGTCACCTATCTGGAGGCCTCACCCTGCCAGTACGAACACGCGGCGGCCCGCGTCGAGTACGGCATCGCCGCCCGCTCCGTCGCGGAACTGGGCAGGGGCCTCGACCTCGCCCGGGCCTGCGGCGCGGAGGGGCTGGTGGCCCAGGCGAGGGAGGTGCTGGAGACGGGCCGGGGGCTGCGGTAGGCCGGCCTCACATCGCGAGCAGCTGCTCCGTGACCGCCGCCAGTCGCCTGCGTACCTCCGGGTCGTACGCCTCCTCGTGCGCCCGCGCCCGCCGCGTCCCGTCGAAGTAGCCTCCGCTGCCCCGCTCTTGCGTGGCCAGCGCCAGCACGCCCGGCGCTCCGTCGGCGACCGAGTTCCACGGGGCGATGCCGCCCTCGCGGACCATCGCCGTGTCCATGTAGGTGGCGGGGTGCACGACGTTCACCGACACCCCGGTGTCCGCCAGTTCCGCGGCGAGCGTGAAGGTGTGCGCGGCGAGGGCGAACTTGCTGCGGCAGTACGCCGACACACCGTCGTAGCCGCGGGTGAGTTCCGGGTCGCCGAAGTCGAGGGGTTCCTGGCCGGCCGAGCCGACGTTCACGATCCGGGCCGGCGGGTTCGCGCGCAGGACCGGCAGCAGGGACCGGGTGAGGACGACGGGCGCGAGATAGTTCACGGCGAGCCGCAGCTCATGGCCGTCGGCGCTCAGCTCCCGCCTCGAACCGGGCGTGCCGCCGCCCACTCCCGCGTTGTTGATCAGCACGTCGAGGCCGGGATACGTCCCTGCGACCCGGGCACCCAGCTCGCGCACCTCGGCGAGGCGGGCCAGGTCGGCGACGAAACCCTCGGCCTCGCCCTCGGTGCGCAGCTCCGCGACCAGCCGCTCGGTGCGCTGCCGGTCGCGGCCGTGGGCGAGGACCACATGACCGGAGCGGACCAGTTCGAAGGCGACGTACCGGCCGAGTCCGGAGGTGGCACCGGTGATCAGAATGGTGGACATGCTCTCACCCTAGGCACGGTCCGGCACCGGGACAGGGGTGCTGGTGAAGCTACGACCAGCAGGGTCACCCTCGGCCCTCGGACCGGGCCTCCTCCCCGTGCTCCCCGTGCTCCTCGGCGAGGACCCGCTGGGCCGTCGCGAACGCGGAGTTCGCGGCCGGCACCCCGCAGTACACGGCGGTCTGCAGCAGCACCGCGCCGATCTCCTGCGCCGTCAGTCCGTTGCGCCGCGCCGCCCGGACGTGCATCGCCAGCTCGTCGTCGCGGCCGTGGGCGACCAGCGCGGTCAGCGTGATCATGCTGCGCTCGCGGCGCGACAGCGTCGGGTCGGTCCAGATCTCCCCCCAGGCGTAGCGGGAGACGAAGTCCTGGAAGCGGGCGGTGAACGGGGTCTGCCGGGCCTGCGCCCGGTCCACGTGCGCATCGCCCAGCACCTCCCGGCGCACCGCCATCCCGCCGGCCGCCGGCCAGTCGAGCTGGGTGCGCAGTGCGCTCAGCACGGCCCGCGGGCACTGCGCGGGCGCCAGATGGGAGGCACCGGGCAGCTCCAGCAGCGTGGCGCCGGGCACGGCGTCGGCGATCTCCCGCAGATGCGCGGGCGGCGTCGCGGGATCCTCCCGGCCCGCCACCAGGAGCGTCGGTACGGCGATGTCGCCGAGCCGGTCGCGCAGGTCGAACGCGGCGAGCGCGTCGCAACAGGCGGCGTACGCCCCCGGATCGGCCTCGCGGTGGTCCCGGACCAGCCTGGGCACGCTGAACCCGGGGGTGAACCAGCGCGCGTCGGCGCTCTCCGCCAGCCACGCCATGCCCTCGTCGCGCACCCGCCGCGCCCGCTCCCGCCAGGCCGTGCCGTCGCCGAAGTGGGCGGAGGAGCACAGCACGGCCAGCGAGGTCAGCCGCTCGGGGTGGTGCACGGCCAGGTGGAGGCCGACGGCGCCGCCGAGCGAGACGCCCGCGTAGGCGAACCGGTCGTGGCCGAGGGCGTCGGCGAGCGCCAGCACCAGTGCGGCGAGGTCACCGACGGTCGCACCCGGTCCGATCAGCCCCGGGGCCGACCCGCCGTGCCCCGGCAGGTCCCAGCGCACCACGCGGTGGGCGGCCGACAGCTCGGGCGCGACCGCGTCCCACAGGGCGTACGACGTGCCGAGCGAGGGCCCGAGCAGCAGCGGAGGAGCGGAAGCCGGGCCTTCGGCCAGGTGATGCGGGAGGGTCTCGGTCAACGTCGCTCCAGGGCACGGTCGGTGAGGGACTCGGCGAAGCCGGTGTAGTGGGCGGGGTCGCTCAGGTCGTCCAGATCGACTCCCCTCAACTCCTCTTGCCCGGCGAGGAGTTCGGACAGTGGCCGGCCCTCGGCGTGGGCACGGCGGGCCAGTTCGGTCAGCAGCGCGCGGGCGCGGGCAGGGCCGAGGACCGGGGCGAGGGCGGCGGCCAGCCGTTCGGAGACGATCAGCCCCCCGGTGGTGCCGAGGTTGCGGCGCATCGCGGCCGGGTGCACACGCAGTCCCTCGGCCAGCCCCGCCGCGTGCTCGGCCGTGCCGCCCACCAGCCGGAGCAGGTCGCGCAGCGGCGCCCACTCGGCATGCCAGGCGCCGGCCGGCCGTTCGTCCTCGGCGGCCAGGGAGCCGTACAGCGTGGCCGCGAGCTGGGGGGCGCGCCGGGCGGCGGCCGCCAGGAGGGTGGAGCGTACGGGGTTCGCCTTGTGCGGCATGGCCGACGAGCCGCCGCCGCTGCCCTCGCTCACCTCGCCGATCTCGGTGCGCGACAGCGTCAGGACATCCACCCCGAACTTGCCCAGAGCCCCCGCCGTGCAGGCCAGGCACCCCGCCAGGTCCGCGATCGGCGTGCGCAGCGCGTGCCAGGGCAACACCGGTGCCGCGAGACCGACTTGACCGGCGTACTCCCGGACCAGGGCGGCGGCGTCCGCGGCGCCGTACGCCTGGAACGCCGCCAGGGTGCCGGCGGCGCCGCCGAGTTGGACGGGGAGCGCGGCCCGTACCCGGGTCACGCGGTCCGTCGCGTCCAGGACCAGCGAGCGCCAGCCGGCCGCCTTCAGCCCGAACGTGGTCGGTACGGCGTGCTGGGTGAGCGTCCGTCCCGGCATCACCGTGTCCCGGTGCTCGGTGGCGAGTGCGGCCAGCGCCCGCTCGGTGCGGCCGAGGCCGGCCAGGACCACCCCGAGGGTGCGCGCGGCCACCAGCATCGTCGCCGTGTCCATGATGTCCTGGCTGGTGGCGCCCCGGTGGACGTAGGGGCCGTACTCCTCGCCGACCTCCCTCGTCAGGTCGGCCACCAGCGGGATGACCGGGTTGCCGCCCTCGCGGGTGCGCGCCGCCAACGAACGCACGCCGAACCGGTCCCGGACCGCGGCCCGCGTCACCGCCGTCGCGGCCTCGGCCGGGGCCAGCCCCAGCGCGGCCTGTGCCCTGGTCAGCCCGGCCTCGGCGTCCAGCAGCGCCTGCAGGTACGCGAGGTCACCGGTCTCGGCCGCGGCGTCCGACAGCCCCCACTCGGGGGCGAGCAGGCCGGTGTCGGCGTACGGAGGGGATGCGAATGTCACCGGAACTCCAGGAAGACCGTCTCGCCCTCACCCTGAAGGCGGATGTCGAAACGGTAGGTGCCCGGGGCCTCCTCGGCGGCGATCAGCGTGTCGCGCCGGTCGCCCACCCGGGTGAGCAGCGGGTCGGCGGCGAGGGCGGCGTCGTCGCCCGGCAGGTAGATCCGGGTGAACAGGTGCACGAGCAGGCCGCGCGCGAAGACACAGACGCTGAGGCAGGGGGCGCTGCGCCCGCGGGCGCCGGGGCGCAGGGTGCGGGCGTACCAGTGGCCGCCGGCGTCGGTCTGGACGCGGCCCCAGCCGGTGAACTCCACGCCGTTGCGGCCCGGACAGCCGCCGGTGGCCGGATCCCGGCGGATGGAGCCGTCCACCCGCGGGACCGTGCCGTCGGGGCGCGGACCCCACAGCTCGACGAGCGCGTCCGGCAGTGGCCCGCCCGCGCCGTCGAGGACGTACCCGTGCACGGTGATCGTGTCCGGGTGGCCCAGCGGTGCGATCTCCTCGCCGCCGCGGAAGGGCAGGGCGTAGCCGTAGAACGGGCCGACCGTGTGGGACGGGGTGGGCAGGACCTGGTCCGGCCGGCCGGGGCTGCTCGTGCCGGTCTTCGTCATGGACTCAGCGCCCTTCTTCGATCCAGGTGGCGACCGGGCCGTCCAGCACGATGTCCCAGTGGTAGCCGAGGGAGAACTCCGGCACGGACAGGCCGTGGTCGTAGGACGCGACCAGCCGCTGCCGGGCCGCGTCGTCCGTCACCGACTGCAGGATCGGGTCGTACGGGAAGAGCGGGTCGCCGGGGAAGTACATCTGCGTCACCAGCCGCTGGGTGAACGCCGTGCCGAACACCGAGAAGTGGATGTGGGCGGGGCGCCAGGCGTTGACGTGGTTGCGCCACGGATACGGGCCCGGCCGGATGGTGGTGAAGTGGTAGCGGCCCTCGGCGTCGGTGAGGGTGCGGCCGGAGCCGGTGAAGTTCGGGTCGAGCGGGGCGTCGTGCTGTTCGCGCCGGTGCGCGTAGCGGCCGGCCGAGTTCGCCTGCCAGATCTCGACCAGCTGGCCGGGTACCGGGCGCCCGGAGCGGTCCAGCAGCCGGCCGGATACGGTGATCCGCTCGCCGACCGGATCGCCCCGGTGGTGCCGGGTGAGGTCGTTGTCGATCCCGGTGATGTCGCGCTCACCGAAGGCGGGGGAGTACAGCTCCACCATCTCGGGGTCCTGGGCGGTGTCGACGGCGACCAGGGGCCGCTGGGGGTGGCGGAGGACGGAGGAGCGGTAGGGCGCGTAGTCGCGGCGGGGGTGGTGCTCGACGGGCGCGCCGCCGGCGAGGCGCTCCTCGTACGCGGCGCGCTCGGCGGCGATCTCCTGGTCGACGTCCTGCTGGGTGAGAGTCATCGGGGATACCTGATGCTTTCCTGGAGGGCGAGGGCGAGGGCGAGAGCGACGTGCGCGGCGTTCGGTGTTGACCGCGTTCACAGCAGGTTCTCCGCGAGGATCAGTTCCGCGTCGGTCCGGGCGACGACCTCCTCGACGGTCACACCGGGGGCGGTCTCGACCAGGGCTGGTCCCCGCTCGGTGACGTCCAGGACCGCGAGGTCGGTGATGACCCGGTTCACACAGGCCCTGCCCGTGAGCGGCAGCGTGCACTCCTTGAGGATCTTCGGGGAGCCGTCCTTCGCGGTGTGGGTCATCACCACGATCACCTGACGGGCGCCGTGCACGAGGTCCATCGCGCCGCCGATCCCGGTCACCAGCCTGCCCGGCACGGCCCAGTTGGCCAGGTCGCCGCCGGCCGAGACCTGCAGGGCGCCGAGCACGGCCACGTCGATGTGCCCGCCGCGGATCATCGCGAAGGACAGCGCCGAGTCGAAGAAGGAGGCGCCTGGCAGGACGGTGACCGTCTCCTTGCCGGCGTTGATCAGATCCGGGTCGACCCGGTCGTCGGACGGGTAGGGGCCCGTGCCCAGGATGCCGTTCTCCGACTGCAGGACGACCTCGACGCCCAGGCGGAGATGGTTCGGGATCAGCGTCGGCAGGCCGATGCCGAGGTTGACGTACTGGCCGTCGCGCAGGTCGCGTGCCGCGCGCGCGGCGATCTCCTCGCGTGTCCAGGCCATCAGCCGCTCACCGTCCGCCGCTCGATCCGCTTGTCCACCGCCTGCTCCGGGGTCAGCGGCACGACCCGCTGCACGAAGACGCCCGGCAGGTGGACGGCGTCCGGGTCGATCTCGCCGGGCTCGGCCAGTGCCTCCACCTCGGCGATCGTCACCTTTCCGGCCATGGCGGCCAGGGGGTTGAAGTTGCGGGCGGACCGGTGGAACACGAGGTTTCCGTGCCGGTCGCCCTTCGCCGCCCTGACCAGCGCGAAGTCGGTGCGGATGGCCCGCTCCAGGACGTGCTCGACGCCGTCGAACTCCCGCACCTCCTTCGGCGGGGAGGCCAGCGCGACGCCGCCCTCGCCGTCGTGGCGCCAGGGCAGTCCGCCGTCGGCGACCTGGGTGCCGACCCCGGCGGGGGTGTAGAAGGCGGGGATGCCGGCGCCGCCCGCGCGCAGCCGCTCGGCCAGCGTGCCCTGGGGGATCAGCTCCACCTCCAGCTCACCGGCCAGGTACTGGCGGGCGAACTCCTTGTTGGCGCCGATGTACGAGCCGGTCACCCGGGCGATCCGCCCCGCGGCCAGCAGCACCGCGAGCCCGGACTCCATCGCCCCGCAGTTGTTCGACACCACGCTCAGCGCGCCCACCCCGCGCTCGTACAGCGCCCGGATCAGCACGTCGGGCACACCGCTCAGCCCGAACCCGCCGACCGCGAGGGACGCGCCGCCCGGCACATCGGCCACCGCCTCCCGGGCCGTGGAGACCACCTTGTCCATCCGTGCAGCCCCATCTCTTCGAATTAGTCAGGGCACTGAGTATTCAAACGAGGTGCGCCTCACGCTGCCACCGGAGCAGAGAGCCGTCAAGGCCTCGGCATATGTGTGCTTCGAAGGGGAGGCGGCTGAGTCGTACGTCGGTTATCGTCAGTGCGCAAACGAACTGAACCGGAGGAGCGCGCATGGCCGCGGTGGACCTCACCACCCATCCCGGGCACCTGGCCCGGCGGCTGCAGCAGGCGCACTACCTGCTGTGGAACACCATGGTCTCGGAGGAGATCACCTCACCCCAGTTCGCGGTCATGAACGCCCTCGTCGCCGAACCGGGCCTCGACCAGCGGACCGTGGGGGAGCGGGTGGGGCTGGACCGGTCGACCATCGCCGAGGTCATCAGCCGGCTCGGCCGCCGCGAGCTGCTGCACAAGGTGCGCGACCCGCAGGACGGCCGGCGCTACCTGCTCCGCCTCACCGACGAGGGCCTGCGCACCCACCGCAGGCTGACCGTGCGCACCGCCCGGATGAACCAGGTCTTCCTGGCGCCGCTGTCCGCCGGGGAACGGACCGTGTTCTTCGACCTGATCCGCCGGGTCGCGGCCGCGGCCGAGGACCTGCGCGACCCGGCGGAGCCGGCGGTCACCCGGAGCTGACCGGCACGGCGGCGGGCCGGGCGGGGGTTGGGCGCCGGGGAGCACGGGTACCCGGGCGCCACCGCGAAACGCCCACGCGACCGAGGGAGCGCGACCCCATGAAGGCAGTCACCTGGCAGGGCAGGCGGGACGTCCGGGTGGAGGACGTGCCCGACCCGCGGATCGAGGAGCCCACGGACGCCGTCATCCGCGTCACATCCACCGGACTGTGCGGCTCGGACCTGCATCTGTACGAGGTGCTCACCCCGTTCATGACCCCGGGCGACATCCTCGGGCACGAACCGATGGGCATCGTCGAGGAGGTCGGCGCCGGCGTGCCGGATCTCATGGCCGGGGACCGTGTCGTGGTGCCCTTCCAGATCGCCTGCGGACGCTGCTTCATGTGCGAGACCGGTCTGCCCACCCAGTGCGAGACCACCCAGGTCACCGGCGAGGGCATGGGCGCCGCGCTGTTCGGCTACACCCGCCTGTACGGCGCCGTCCCCGGCGGCCAGGCCGAGTATCTGCGCGTCCCGCAGGCGCAGTTCGGTCCGATCAAGGTGCCGGAGGGCCCGCCGGACGACCGTTTCGTCTACCTCTCCGACGTGCTGCCCACCGCCTGGCAGGCCGTCGAGTACGCCGCCGTACCGCCCGGCGGCACCCTCGCCGTCCTGGGTCTCGGGCCCATCGGTGACATGTCCTGCCGGATCGCGCTGGCGCTGGGCGCGGAGCGTGTGTTCGGCGTCGACTTGGTGCCGGAACGGCTCGCGCGGGCCGGCCGGGACGGTGTCCAGACGTACGACCTCAGGGCCTTCGACGACGAAAAGGCGCTGGTCCACGCCATCCGCGACGAGACCGGCGGCCGGGGCCCGGACGCCGTGATCGACGCCGTCGGCACCGAGGCCCACGGCAGCGCCGCCGCCAAGCTCGCCCAGGCCGCCACCGGGCTCCTGCCCCGCAAACTCGGCGCGCCGCTCGCGGAGCGCTTCGCCGTCGACCGGCTCGGCGCCCTGTACATGGCGATCGACCTGGTCCGGCGCGGCGGCACCATCTCGCTGAGCGGTGTCTACGGCGGGATGGCCGATCCGATGCCGATGCTCACCCTGTTCGACAAGCAGATCCAGCTGCGCATGGGCCAGGCCAACGTCCGCCGCTGGACCGACCGGATCATGCCGTACCTGACCGACGAGGACCCGCTGGGGGTCGAGGACTTCGCCACCCACCGGATGCCGCTCGCCGAGGCCCCGCACGCCTACGAGATGTTCCAGCGCAAGCAGGACGGCGCCATCAAGATCCTCATGCAGCCCTGAGCCGGCCCTGGGCCCCGAGCCGTGCGGTCGGCCGGTCAGCCCGGGTCCTTCTCACCGAGGATCTCCGCGAGGTCGTAGCGGACCGGCTCCTCCAGCTGGGCGTAGGTGCAGCTGCGCGGTGTGCGGTCCGGGCGCCAGCGGCGGAAGCGGGCGGTGTGCCGGAAGCGCTGCCCGTTCTCCATGTGGTCGTAGGCCACCTCGGCGACCCGCTCGGGCCGCAGCGGCACCCAGGACAGGTCTTTCTTGCCGGACCAGCGGCTCGGCGCCCCCGGCAGCCGGGCCGTCTCATGGGCGGCCTCGTCCGACCAGGCCGCCCACGGGTGCCCGGCCACGTCGTCCATGCGCAGCGGCGCCAGCTCCTCGACGAGCTCGGCGCGCCTCTTCATGGTGAAGGCGGCCGACACGCCCACGTGCTGGAGTCCGCCGCGGTCATCGTACAGCCCCAGCAGCAGCGAGCCGACCACCGGGCCGCTCTTGTGGAAGCGGTATCCGGCCACGACCACGTCCGCCGTCCGCTCGTGCTTGATCTTGAACATGGCCCGCTCGTCCTGCCGGTAGCGCAGGGTCAGCGGCTTGGCGACGATCCCGTCGAGTCCCGCACCCTCGAACTGCTCGAACCACTGCCCGGCCACCTCCAGATCGGTCGTGGCGGGCGCCAGATGCACCGGCGGCGCGGCCTCGGCGAGCGCCCGGTCCAGCAGCGCCCGGCGGCCGGTCAGCTCCACGTCGAGCAGCGACTCGTCGTCCAGCGCGAGCAGGTCGAAGGCGACGAACGACGCCGGGGTCCGCTCCGCCAGCATCCGCACCCGGGAGTCCGCCGGGTGGATGCGCTCGGTCAGCGCGTCGAAGTCCAGCCGCCCGTCCCGGGCGATCACGATCTCCCCGTCGAGCACGCACCGCGTCGGCACCCGCTCCTTCAGGGCCGCCACCAGCTCGGGAAAGTACCTGGTCAGCGGCTTTCCGGTACGGCTGCCCAGCTCGACCTCCGTCCCGTCCCGGAACACGATCGAACGGAACCCGTCCCACTTCGCCTCGTAGTGCATACCCGGCGGGATCCTGGCCACCGACTTGGCGAGCATGGGCTTCACAGGCGGCATCACCGGCAGGTCCATGCCCCTGATTCTGCGCGCATACGTCCCCTGCCGCCCGGTGTGCGAGCGACGCGGGGTGCGCCTACCGTGGCCGCATGGGTGCTGCGGTGGAACTGGAGGTGGGCGGCCGGACGGTACGCCTGTCCAGCCCCGACAAGGTCTTCTTCCCGGAACGGGGTTTCACCAAGCTGGACCTCGCCCGGTACTACGCCGCCGTCGGCCCCGGCATCCTGCGCGCCCTGCGCAACCGCCCCACCACCCTGGAGCGCTACCCGGACGGCGTCGGCGGGGAGTGGTTCTTCCAGAAGAGGGCGCCGAAGGGCATGCCCGACTGGATCCCGACCGCGCACATCACCTTCCCCAGCGGCCGCAGCGCCGACGAGATGTGCCCCACCGAGGAGGGCGCCGTCGTCTGGGCCGCCCAGTACGGCACGCTCACCTTCCACCCCTGGCCGGTGCGCGCGACCGACGTCGACCGCCCCGACGAACTGCGCATCGACCTCGACCCGCAGCCCGGCACCGACTACGACGACGCCGCCCGTGCAGCCCACGAACTGCGCGCGGTCCTCGACGAGTTCGGCGGGCTGCGCGGCTGGCCGAAGACCTCCGGCGGCCGTGGCCTGCACGTCTTCGTCCCGATCGAACCGCGCTGGACCTTCACCCAGGTGCGCCGCGCCGCGATCGCCGTCGGCCGCGAGATGGAACGCCGGATGCCCGAGCAGGTGACGATCAAGTGGTGGAAGGAGGAGCGAGGCCGCCGTATCTTCCTCGACTACAACCAGACGGCCCGCGACCGCACCATCGCCTCCGCCTACTCCGTGCGCCCCCGCCCGAACGCCCCCGTATCGGCGCCCCTGAGCTGGGAGGAGGTCGGCGTGGCCCACCCCGCCGATTTCGACCTCGCCACCATGCCGGCCCGCTTCGCCGAACTCGGCGACGTGCACGCCGACATGGACGACCACGCCTACTCCCTGGAGGCGCTGCTGGAGCTGGCCCGCCGCGACGAACACGACCACGGCCTGGGCGACCTGCCCTACCCACCGGAGTACCCGAAGATGCCGGGCGAACCGAAGCGCGTCCAGCCGAGCCGGGCCCGGCGGGAGAAGACGTCCTGAACGCCGGTCCCGCCGCCGGCTTCCCACCGGTGGGCCGCTGTCGCCGCCCCGGCGCCGCTCGCGCCCCGCGGATATCCTGACCGGCAGCCGCCGATGAGGAGTCCCGAAGTGACCGAGGCAGTGTCGCGTCCCACGCTGGAGGCCGTGGCCGCGCGGGCCGGTGTGTCCCGGGCCACCGTGTCCCGGGTCGTCAACGGCGGCGACGGGGTGCGCGAACCCGTGGCCGAGCGGGTCCGGCAGGCCGTGGCGGAGCTGGGGTACGTCCCCAACCAGGCGGCGCGCAGCCTCGTCACGAGACGGCACGACGCCGTCGCGGTCGTCATCGCCGAGCCCGAGACCCGGGTCTTCGCCGACCCCTTCTTCGCCCTGCAGCTGCGCGGGATCAGCAAGGAACTGACCGCCCACGACAACCAGCTGGTGCTGCTGCTCACCGAGGGCCGTGACGATCACGCGCGCGTGGCCCGGTACCTCGCCGGAGGCCACGTCGACGGCGCGCTCGTCTTCTCCCTGCACCTGGACGACCCGCTGCCCGGCCTCATCCGCCAGGTCGGCGTGCCCACCGTGTTCGGCGGACGGCCGGGCTGGAGCGACGACGGCGGGGCGGACGGGCCGGCGCGCGCCACGCGTACGGGGCGCGGTCCGGGACCCGGCGTGGTGTACGTCGACTGCGACAACCGGGGCGGGGCACGCACGGCCGTACGGCACCTGGTGGACCTCGGCCGCCGACGCGTCGCGCACCTCACCGGGGCGCTGGACCAGACCTCGGCGGTGGACCGGCTCGACGGCTACCGGGACGTCATGGGCGAGGTGCCGGGCGGGAACGACCCCCGGCTGGTCGTGGAGAGCGACTTCACCCCGTCCGGCGGTGAACGCGCCATGCGGGAACTCCTCGGCCGGTGCCCGGACGTGGACGCCGTGTTCGCCGCCAACGACCTCACCGCGCTCGGTGCCCTGCGCGTGCTGCGCGCGAGCGGCCGGCGGGTGCCCGAGGACGTGGCCGTGATCGGGTTCGACGACATGCTGCCCGTCGCCGAAGAGGCCGACCCGCCGCTGACGACGGTCCGTCAGGACATCGAGGAGATGGGCCGCCTGATGGCCCGCCTGCTGCTGCGCGGCCTGGCCGACGGCCGCGACCGCACCGGCGCCCCGGCGACCCCGCCACCGGCCGGCGGCGTGATCCTCCCGACCACCCTGATACGCCGCACCTCCGCCTAGCCGGCCCGGCTCAGCCCTGTCGCGGCGCGCTTCTGATCACCGCGAAGCGGGCGCCGTACGGGTCGCTGAGCTTGGCGATGCGGCCGACGCCCTCCAGGGTCGTCGCCGGCATGCGCACCGCGCCGCCGAGCTGCCGTGCCGTGTCGACCACCGCGTCGGTGTCCGTGACCTCGAAGTACGGCAGCCAGTGCGGGCCGCCCTCGGCCTCGGCCGGGGCGTCGGCCAGCGGCACGATCCCGCCGAACATCGCGTCCTCCCCGCCGTCGGCCGGGTTGACACAGGTGTACGTCCCGCCCGGAAAGGGCACGGCGGAGGTCTCCAGACCCAGCACCCGGTGGTAGAAGGCGGCGGCCGCCGCGATGTCCGGGGTGCACAGCTCGACCCAGCACAGCGCACCCGGCTCGTTCGCCACGTCGACGCCCTGGGTCCGCGCCGGCTGCCAGATCCCGAACGGTACGCCCGCCCGGTCCGCGAGGACCGCCATGTGGCCCTGGCCCATCACGTCCGTCGGCTGGAACAGCACGTGGCCGTGGGCCTGTTCGGCGGCCTTGGCGGTGGCCTGCGCATCCTCGCTCCGGAAGTACACCGTCCAGGCGGGCGGGCCCTGTTCGGGGCCGGACGGCATACCGCCCGCGACGGTCCTGCCGCCCAGCTGGAAGAAGCCGTACCCTCCGGCGTCGGGCCCCGCCGACTGGAACTGCCAGCCGAAGAGGCCGCCGTAGAAGGAGAGGACACCGTCGATGTCCGGGGTGCCGAGGTCGATCCAGTTCGGCGCGCCGTTGACGAAGCGGGTGGTGAGCATCGTCGCCCTCCTCGGAAGGGGTCCCGTCCTCTGCACTGCCGAGTCTGGCACCGCCCACCGACAATCGCCGCCGCAACGCCGCCACGTGCCGGACCGGCCTCCGCTCTCCCGCCGGGTGACCGGGCACGCCCCCGGAATCCGGGTCGCCCCGCGCGCCGCCGTGCGCCGGTGGGGTCCGGGGAGGATCATCGCAACGGCGGAAGCCCTGGCGGCAGCGTTGACCCGGCGTTGATCGAACGTTTTTCGCCGCGCGGCACGATCCTGTCCATGCACTTCGAAACGATCACTCCGGCCGATGACACCTGGCAGGCGCAGGCCCTGTGCGCGCAGACCGGGCCGGACTTCTTCTTCCCCGAGCCCGGCAGCTCGGTGCGCGAGGCGAAGCGCATCTGCGCCATGTGCGAGCTGCGCCCGGCCTGCCTGGACTACGCGCTGGCCAACGACGAGCGCTTCGGCGTCTGGGGCGGCCTCTCGGAGAAGGAACGCCTCGCTCTGCGCCGCACCTCCCGCTGACACCGCACCGCCGTCCCGGGCCTCAGGCCCCGGCGCGCGCCGCCATACGGGCCTTGCGGGCGGCCAGCTTCTCGTCGAACTTGGCGGCCTCCGCGTCCAGGCCACCCAGGAACAGGCCCAGCTCCTCCTGCGCCTGGCGCCCCTCGGGGCCGAGGCCGTCGATCTCCATGACCTTCAGGAAGCGCAGCACCGGCTGCAGCACGTCGTCGTGGTGGATGCGCAGGTTGTACACCTCGCCGATGGCCATCTGGGCGGCGGCCCGCTCGAAGCCGGGGATGCCGTGCCCGGGCATCCGGAAGTTGACGACCACGTCCCGCACCGCCTGCATGGTCAGGTCGGGGGCCAGCTCGAAGGCGGACTTCAGCAGGTTGCGGTAGAAGACCATGTGCAGGTTCTCGTCGGTCGCGATGCGGGCCAGCATGCGGTCGCAGACCGGATCGCCGGACTGGTGACCGGTGTTGCGGTGCGAGATGCGGGTGGCCAGCTCCTGGAAGGCGACGTAGGCGATCGAGTGCAGCATCGAGTGCCGGTTGTCGGACTCGAAGCCCTCGCTCATGTGGGACATGCGGAACTGCTCCAGCTTGTCCGGGTCCACCGCGCGCGAGGCGAGCAGGTAGTCACGCATCACGATGCCGTGCCGGCCCTCCTCGGCCGTCCAGCGGTGCACCCAGGTGCCCCAGGCGCCGTCACGGCCGAAGAGCGTGGCGATCTCGTGGTGGTAGCTCGGCAGGTTGTCCTCGGTCAGCAGGTTGACGACGAGGGCGATGCGGCCCACCTCGGTCACCTTGGACTGCTCCTTGCCCCAGGCCTCGCCGTCCTCGAAGAGGCCCGGGAAGTTGCGGGCGTCGCTCCACGGCACGTACTCGTGCGGCATCCAGTCCTTGGCGACCTTCAGATGCCGGTTCAGTTCGGTCTCGACCACTTCCTCCAGCGCGAACAGCAGCCGCGCGTCGGTCCAGGCGGACGGGCTGCCGAGGTGAGGAGAAGTGATCGTCACAGGAACTCCAGAGGGACGCCGAACAACGGGGGAGAAAAAGGCAACGGTCCGGCGAGCGGTGCCGGAAACCTACGAGATCGTAGGCTACGAAGCCGTAGGTTACGAAGCCGTAGGTTAAGGACGTCGTAAACATCGCTGATCAGCAGGGCCGAGACGGGTCCTCCCGGCGTGTTACGTCCGCTTTCGTCAACGCTCTCACAGGCGTACCGACGGCACCAGGACCCATGACCCAGGGGCTGTCGGGGTGACGGGTTCCCCCGATCAGGCGTACAGCTCCCGCAGGCGTACCGAGAGACAGGTCACACAGCCCTCCAGCTTCTCGAACTCGCTGATGTCGACCGTGACCACGTCGTAGCCGAGATCGGTCAGCAGCTCCGCCGTCTTCGGGGCGCTCGCCGCCATCAGCAGCTTGTGCCCGCCGAGCAGTACCACATGCGCGCCGGCCTCCTCCGGCACCGACAGGAAACCGGGGAACAGCGACGGCCGGTCGACCTTCGGGATGTGCCCGATCACCGTGCCGTCGGGCAGCGCGGTCACCGCCGACTTCAGGTGCAGCACCTTGCTCACGGGGACGGCGACCACCCGCGCGCCCAGCGGCTCGAACGCGGCCCGCAGCTGCTGCACACCGGCCGCGTTGGTACGTCCGCCGCGGCCGACGTACACCGTGTCACCGACCTTCAGCACGTCACCGCCGTCCAGCGTTCCCGGCTCCCATATCCAGTTCACCGAGCAGCCGAGACGGGCCACCGCCTCCTCCACGCCGACGGTCTCCTCGCGCCGGGACTCCGCGCCGGAGCGGGTGATCAACGCCACGTTCTTGTACATGACGACGGTGTCCTCGACGAACACCGAGTCCGGGCAGTCGTCGGCCGGATCCACCTCGATGGTCTCCCAGCCGTGCGTGCGCAGGGCCTCGACGTAGGCCTCCCACTGCTCGACGGCGAGCCCGGCATCGGCCTTCTCCCGCTCGATGTGCGTCACCAGGCCTTCGGCGAGGCGGGGGCTGGGGCGGCGGACGAGGGCCTTCTTGCTGGGCACGAGGGGCCTTTCGAATCGGTGCGGTCGGCGGTGCGGCGGCGGCGCCGCTGGTTGCGGCACCGGTCCGCCATCATGCAGTCCGCTCCGGCCTGGACAAAACCCTCGTTGTCAGGCTGTGCCCCTCCTGAGACGTCACACCTCGTCATGCGGAGACCGGCGTTCTCGAGGTCGTGCTCCGACCTCGGGGAACATCGGTACAGCGGTTGACGCCAAGCCAGTGACCTTGGTCAGGCCGGGGCTCCGAGGCGGGTGACGCGGTTTTCGTACGCGCGTCGGGCCTTGCGCTGGACAGGGACGGCGGGGGATCCCTTGGCCCCCGTCGAGCGGTTGGCAGCGGGCGAGGAGCTGGCGGTGGATCGCCGGCACGGCCGTGACGCGCAGGGTGTAGCCCTGGCCGCGCCGTACGGCCACCCCTTGGTCGAGCGCGGCCCGCTCGGCGGGCTCCAGGTCGCCCGCGCGGAGGAAGTCGGCGACCTTGCCTGGCACGTCGAGGGTGACCGGCGCCGCCGAACCCGGGACGAAGGCGCTGACGACCGCCTTCGGCGCCCAGCGCGGCAAAGCCTGGTCGAGAGCACCTGTCCGAAGGCGACGCATTCCCCGAGTGCTGCTCAGCACCGTTGTCGACCGGGCATGCGGCCTGATCGCGCACTATGCGGTCGCGACGCCCAGGAAGCGCAGCACCGCCAGGACGCGGCGGTGGTCGGCGTCGGCCTTGGGCAGGTCGAGCTTGGTGAAGATGCTGTTGATGTGCTTGGCGACCGCGCTCTCGCTCACCACCAGCTCGGCGGCGATGCCGGAGTTGGACCGGCCGCCCGCCATCAGCTCCAGCACCTCCCGCTCGCGCGGTGTGAGCCGGTCGAGCGGATCGCTGTGCCGGCGCACCAGCAGCTGCGCGACGACCTGCGGGTCGAGCGCGGTGCCGCCGGCCGCCACCCGGCGTACCGCCTCGGCGAACTCCTCGACGTCGGCGACGCGTTGCTTGAGCAGATAGCCGACGCCCGAGGTGTTGGCGGCGAGCAGATCGGCGGCGTACCGCTCCTCCACGTACTGCGACAGCAGGAGCACGGCGGTACGCGGATACTGGCGGCGGATCACCAGCGCGGCGCGTACTCCCTCGTCGGTGAAACCGGGGGGCATGCGCACGTCGACCACGGCGATGTCGGGCCGGTGCTCCTCGACGGCTGCCAGCAGCCCTTCCGCGTCGGCGACTTGTGCGCACATCTCGAAGCCGGCCGTCTCCAGCACCTTGACCACGCCGATGCGCAGCAAGAGGGAATCCTCGGCGATCACGGCGCGCACGGCAGCTCCACGGTGATGACGGTCGGGCCCCCGGCGGGGCTGCGGCAGGAGAACGTGCCGTCGACGGACGCGACGCGCTTGGCGAGCCCGGCGAGCCCGGTGCCACCGCCGGCCGCCGCGAGATCCGCGCCGCCCGCGCCGTCGTCCGCGACGACCACCAGCAGTGTCTCCCCTATCCGCTCCACGGTCACGTCGGCCCGGGTCGCCTGGGCGTGTTTGACCACGTTCGTCAGGGCTTCGGAGACCACGAAGTACGCGACGGCCTCGACCGTGGGTGAGGGGCGCTGCGGCAGGTCCACCGCCACGCGCACCGGGACCGGGAGGCGGGCGGCGACTCCGGAGAGCGCGGCGTCGAGGCCGCGGTCCTCGAGGACGGCCGGATGCAGGCCGCGCACCAGGTTGTTCAGCTCGGCGATCGCCTCCTTCGCCTCGCGGTGCGCCTCGTCGATCACCTTGCGGGCGTCCTCCGGCAGGTCGCCGAGGGTGGACCTGGCCAGGCCCAGGTTGACGGCGAGTGAGACGAGGCGCTGCTGTGCGCCGTCGTGCAGGTCGCGCTCGATCCGCCGCCGCTCGGCGTCGGCGGCGTCGAGCACGCCGGCCCGGCTCTCGGCGAGGTCGGCTACCCGGCGGGCCAGCTTCTCCGTGCGGCTGGGGCCGAGCAGGACCTCGGCCGCCCGGGTGTCCAGCCGCACCAGAGCGCCGGTCAGCCGGGGCCCGAGGAACAGCAGGGCGAGGCCGCCGGCGGTGATGTACGCGGCCTGCGTGGTGTACCCGAGGTCGGTGACCCGCCACTGCGGGGGCAGCGCCCAGATCCACACGTAGATGGAGGCTGCCACGAGAGCGGCGGCCCAGACGGCGAGGACGGCGAGGTCCAGGACGGCGAGCAGCGGACCCGCCACGGCGTGGTAGCAGACCTGCCGCCACAAGGCCCGGCCGGTCAGCCGGCGCACCGCCGACTTCCAGTTGCGTCCCGGCCCTGGTACGGCGGGGCGCGGGAGGTCCTTGCCGACGAGCGCCCGGTAGCGTCGCCGCTGCCCGACGGTCAGCAGGGGTGTCACCACGAGCGTGAGCAGCACAGGCAGCGGAGCCACGGCCACCGCGCCGGGCGCGCGCACCAACGCCGCCATCGTGCCGAGCAGCCAGAGCCACAGGGGCACCACGGCGAGGTGGAGCGGCAGGCCGGCGGCGACGAGCGCGGTCCGGTGTCCCGCCCTGCGGAACGGCCGGCCCAGGAACAGGTGCAGCCACGTGGTGAGTTGCATGCGCCAAACGGTAAAGCCGCAGGCGATCCCCGTGCCATGACGCTCCCGCCCGGTTCGGGGGTGCACTTGTCTCCACCCCGGGTCGGAACCCTGCGTGACTGACGGCGCCCCGGTGTGCGGCGGAGGGTGGAGCACGTGAAGGGGAGAGCCGGCGGGGAGCGGGGGAAGACGATGCGTCAACTGGTGTTGTGCGATGAGGAATCGGTCGGTACCGAGGGCTTCGACCGCGCCGAGGTCATCCCGCTCCACGAAGAGGCGGAGGAGCCGCGCCCGGCGCGGGGCATGCGGCGGGCCGGGTGGCTGCTGGTCGCCTGCGGGCTCGCCCTGCTGCCGTGGCTGTACGTGCTGGCCACCGGCCTGCCGGCCACCGCGACCGCGGCGCACTGGCCGGTCGCCTGGGTCGGGCTCGACGCGCTGGAGGCGCTCGGCCTGATCGCCACCGGCCTCCTCGCCGCCCGCGGCGACCGGCGGCACGCCCTGGCAGCCGCCGCGACCGCGGCGCTGCTTGTGGTGGACGCCTGGTTCGACACCACGACCGCGGCCCCGGGCGGCGACTTCGCCACCGCGGTCGCCATGGCGCTCGGCGCCGAGCTGCCGCTCGCCGCGCTGTGCGGCCGGCTGGCGCTGCGGGCGCTGAGCCGGCACGCGTGACGCCGACCGCGCAGCCACATGCCACGGACCGAACCAATCCACCGGAGAACACCATGCACCGCCTCACCACCGCCCCGGGCATGCCGCCGACGCTAGGCGGGATACCCGACGTCCTCCGGCGTGATCTCCTTCAGTTCTCCCTCCTCCATCAGCAGCCAGCGGGTGATGCCGATCGACTCCAGGAACGGCAGGTCGTGGCTGGCCACGAGCAGCGCGCCCTCGTACGACTCCAGGGCGGAGGTCAGCTGCCGTACGCTCGCCATGTCGAGGTTGTTCGTCGGCTCGTCGAGCAGCAGCAGCTGGGGCGCAGGCTCCGCCAGCATCAGCGCGGCCAGGGCCGCCCGGAACCGCTCGCCGCCCGACAGGGTGTCCGCCTTCTGGTCGGCTCGCGCGCCCCGGAACAGGAAGCGGGCCAGCCGTGCCCGGATCCGGTTGTTGGTGGCGTCCGGCGCGAACCGGGCCACGTTCTCGGCGACCGTCAGCGCGTCGTCCAGGACGTCCAGCCGCTGGGGCAGGAAGCGCAACGGGACGTGCGCCCGCGCCTCCCCGGCGACCGGCGCCAGCTCCCCGGCTACCGTCCGCAGCAGCGTCGTCTTGCCGGAGCCGTTCCGGCCGACCAGCGCGATCCGCTCCGGACCGCGCAGATCGAGGACCCCCTCGATCCGCGCCCCGTAGGCCGTCGCCAGGTTCTCCAGCGTGAGCACCTGCCGGCCCGGCGGCACGGCGGTGTACGGCAGTTCGACGCGGATCTCGTCGTCGTCCCGTACCCCCTCCACCGCCTCGTCCAGGCGATCCCTGGCGTCGGCGAGCTTCTCCTCGTGCATGATGCGGTGCTTGCCCGCCGACTCCTGGGCGGCGCGCTTGCGGGCGCCCATGACGATCTTCGGCTCGCGCTTGGAGTCCCACATCTTCTGCCCGTACCGCTTGCGGCGGGCCAGCTTGACCTGGGCGTCGGCCAGTTCGCGCTTCTGCTTGCGCACATCGGCCTCGGCGACGCGGACCATCCGCTCGGCCGCCTCCTGCTCGACGGCCAGGGCCTCCTCGTAGGCCGAGAAGTTGCCGCCGTACCAGGTGACCTCCCCGGAGCGCAGCTCCGCGATCTGGTCGACCAGGTCGAGCAGTTCCCGGTCGTGGCTGACCACGACCAGCACGCCCGGCCAGGCGGCGACGGCCTGGTACAGCCGGCGGCGCGCGTACAGGTCGAGGTTGTTGGTGGGCTCGTCCAGCAGCAGCACGTCGGGGCGGCGCAGCAGCAGCGCGGCCAGTCGCAGCAGCACCGACTCGCCACCGGAGACCTCGCCGACGGTGCGGTCCAGGCCGATGTGACCGAGGCCCAGTTCGCCGAGGGTGACCAGGGCGCGTTCCTCGACGTCCCAGTCGTCGCCGACCGTTTCGAAGTGCTCCTCGGCGACGTCGCCCGCCTCGATGGCGTGCAGCGCGGCCCGCCGTTCGGCGATGCCGAGGGCCTGGTCGACACGGAGCGCGGTGTCGAGGGTGACGTTCTGCGGGAGGCAGCCGACCTCGCCGACCGCCTTGACGGTGCCGTCGGACGGCGTGAGTTCACCGGCGAGAAGTCTCAACAGGGTGGACTTCCCCGATCCGTTGACGCCGACGAGTCCGGTGCGGCCGGGGCCGAAGGCGACGTCCAGGCCGTCGAAGACGGCGGTGCCGTCGGGCCAGGTGAAGGACAGGGACGTGCAGGTGAGGGAAGATGACATGAGGGCCTCGCGAGGGGTGTCGTGCGGTCGGTGAGCGCATGTCGAGACACCGCGAGGCGGGAACCGAAAGGTCGTGGGGCAAGGCCGTGAAACGTGAAAAGGCCTGTGCCGGAGGACGGCTCGGACGCCGAGGTCGTACGCCGCGCACACCTCACCGGTGCGACGCGATGTCTCAGAACCTCAGACGAGCAACGTCCTTCTCCAATCGACGGCAACAGGACCGATGTACACCGTACGAGGGGGCCTGATGGCTGTCAACGCGTTTTCACGCGTGCGTGGCGTTCAGCAGGCGTCCCGCATCAGTTCGGCCAGGCCGTGGTCCAGGTCGAGCTGGAGGTGTTCGAGGCCGACGGGCACGAGTGCGTTGGCCGCCTCCAGGAAGCGCCGGATCTCACCCGAGCGCACGTGCACGATCGCGGTGCCCTCGGGGGCGTGGAACTCCAGCACGGTGCGGTCGTAGCCGTACGGCCGCACCCGGACGTCCCCGTGGCCCTCGGCGCCGTGCAGCCCGGCCGCGAGCAGCTCGCGGGAGAAGGTCCAGCACACGTCGACACCCTCCAGGGTGGCCGGGGCCGGGAAGGTCATGACGACGGCGAACGGATCGCTCCGGTCGTAGCGCAGCGTCGCGGGGATGCTCGGCATGCGTGGTGCGGCGGCGACGAGACGGGCCTCTACGGGCTGCTCGATGACGGTGGACAACGCCTTGCTCCCTCGTGACGGCTGGACTACGCCCGGGTGTGCGCTACCCGGCACTGGAAGAGACGACGGATCCGGCCGATCCGTGCACACGCGGACCGAGTGACCTCGGTCACCGCCTTCATGCACGGTGGGACACCGGGTGTTTTCGCGCGCGACGGCGGGCGCTCGGCCTCTGGACGGTACCGGCCCGGTGGGCTAGCTTCGCCCGCCATGAGGCGTTCGGGGAGCACGCGACGCAGAGGACGTATGGGCAGGCTGGTGGCGGCGGGGGTGGCGTGCGGGGCGGTGCTGGCCACGCTGACCGTTCCGGCGGCCGAGGCCGGGTCCCTCGGGGCGGGCGGCCCGCACTGGGCGCCGAAGGACCCGGGTACCCCGCAGATCCGCTTCCGTGGCCTCGCGGCCGTGGACCGGCGCACCGCCTGGCTGGCCGGCACCGGCGGCACGGTGCTGCGCACCACGGACGGCGGGGCGAGCTGGCGGAACGTCTCTCCGCCGGGCGCGGGGGACCTGCAGTTCCGGGACGTCGAGGCGTTCGACGCGCGGCGCGCGGTGGTGCTGGCCGTCGGCGAGGGCGAGGCGTCCCGGGTGTACCGCACCGACGACGGCGGAGCGACCTGGGCGGAGTCCTTCCGCAACACCGACCCCAAGGCGTTCTACGACTGCCTGTCCTTCTTCGACCGGCGGCACGGCCTCGCGGTGGGTGACCCCGTGGACGGGAGGTTCCGCGTCCTGTCCACGAGCGACGGCGGCCGCTCCTGGCGGGTGCTGCCCTCGGCCGGCATGCCGCCCGCCCTGGACGGCGAGGCCGGTTTCGCGGCGAGCGGCCAGTGCCTGGTCACCTCGGGCCCGAAGGACGTCTGGCTGGCCACGGGCGGCGGCGCCCACGCGCGCGTGCTGCACTCCGCCGACCGCGGACTCACCTGGACGGCCGCCGGCACACCGGTGCCGGCCGGCGATCCCGCCACGGGTGTCTTCGCCCTCGCCTTCCGCGACCGCACCCACGGCCTCGCCGTCGGCGGCGACTACCGCCCCGGCCGGCCCTCGCCGCAGGCGGCCGCCGTCACCGCCGACGGCGGCCGCACCTGGACCCCGGCCGCCACACCGCCGCCCGCCTACCGCTCCGGCGCCGCCTGGCTGCCGCACAGCCGCACCGCCGCGCTCGCCGTCGGCCCCACCGGCACCGACCTCACCACGGACGCCGGCCGCACCTGGCGGACGATCGACTCCGGCTCGTACGACACCGTGGCCTGCACCGCCGACCTGAGCTGCTGGGCGGCCGGGGAGCAGGGGAGGGTGGCCCGGCTGGAACGCTGAGGTGAGCGCCGGGAAACCGGGTACTCGTCCCGCACGGGAATCAGGAGGACCCAGAGGACCCAGAGGAAGGGAGCGGTCATGCCCGCCGGTTCCAGCTCCAAGCGCGAGCGTCAGTACGAACACATCAAGAAGAGCGCGCAGGACCGGGGCGAGAGCGCCGGCCGCGCCAAGGAGATCGCCGCGCGGACGGTCAACAAGGAACGCGCCCGCTCCGGCGAGTCCGAGACCGCGAGCCGCAGCTCGACGCAGGACATGTCGTCCGGCAAGCGCGGCGGCCAGCGGTCGGGCAACCGGTCCGGCCCCCAGGGCCCGACCAAGGACCAGCTGTACAACGAGGCGAAGCAGCGCGGCATCGAAGGCCGTTCGAACATGAACAAGGACCAGCTGCAGCGCGCGCTGAACGCGAAGAAGGGATGACCGCCGGGCCTCAGTTCGGTGTCTGCCGGTGGCGGGCCAGCTCGGGAGCCGTCTTCGTGGCGACGAACTCCGTGACGCGGTACGTGCACACACCGCCGACGGTGAACGGGTCGCCCGCCACGATCTCCTCGATCCGGGCGCGGTCCTCGGCGACGGCGAGGATCACACCGCCGTCCCTGGGGTTCTTCCGCCCGGAGGCCAGGAAGAAGCCCTTCTCGTACTGCTCCTCCAGCCAGGCCACATGGTCGGCGAGCAGCGCGTCGACGGCGTCGAGGGGGGCGGTGTAGGCCAGCTCCAGAACGAACATGATCGCGAGCCTACCCCCCGGCTCCGACAGCCGCCCCGGGCCCGTAGAGTCGGCGTCACCATGACGACCGTAGGCGTACCCGCGGGCTGGCCCGCGACCGAGGAAGAGGCCCGCGCCGTCCAGGACGAGCTGCGCGGCCGGGTGGTGCTCGACGAGAGCGGGCCGCAGCCCGGGACGGGCCATGTGACGGGGGTCGACGTCGCCTACGACGACACCCTCGACCTCGTCGCCGCGGCGGCCGTCGTGCTGGACGCCGCCACGCTGGACGTGGTGGCCGAGGCGACGGCCGTCGGCCGGGTGTCCTTCCCGTACGTGCCCGGCCTGCTGGCCTTCCGTGAGATCCCCACCGTCCGGGCCGTCCTGGACCGGCTGCCGTGCCCGCCCGGCCTGGTCGTCTGCGACGGTTACGGACTGGCCCATCCGCGCCGCTTCGGCCTCGCCAGCCACCTCGGTGTGCTCACCGGGCTGCCGGTCATCGGCGTCGCCAAGAACCCGTTCACCTTCACGTACGACGAGCCCGGCCCGCGGCGGGGCGCTTTCGCGCCGCTGCTCGCGGGGACCGAGGAGGTCGGGCGCGCGCTGCGCACCCGGGACGCCGTCAAACCGGTCTTCGTCTCCGTCGGCCACCGGGTGAGCCTGGACAACGCGCTGGCCCACACCCTGGCCCTCACCCCCCGCTACCGGCTGCCGGAGACCACGCGCCGGGCGGACGCCCTGTGCCGCCGTGCGCTTCGCGAGGCGGTGGGGGGCACCGGGGGCGGAGCTCAGGAGGCCACGACCCGCCAGGCGCCGACCTCCTGATACGCCGCGTCGTAGACGGCCGAGCCGTCGCCGGGTTCGAGGGCGTAGTGGTGCAGGTTGCCGCCCCAGTAGCGCAGGATCCGCCCCAGTTCGCCGGCGCGGTCCTGCGCCGGCGCGTCCTCGTCCACGGTCACTTCGAGCACGAACTTCATGCCTGGCCCGCCTCCTTCGGCTCTTTGCCCGGGACTCCATCGTGTCATTGAAAGGCCCTGTGAGACTTTCCGGGCAGTGGCCGCGGACAGCCGGGACTTCCGGGTGCGCGAGTCTCAAACGGGCGATGAGGCGGCCGGGCCGGTGGCCGCCACCCGGAAGGTGATGCCCGCGGCCCGCAGCCGCCCGGTGAGGGCGTCGCCCATCGCCTGCGCCGTGGTGACCTGACCGGCCGTCGGCGGCAGGTCGTCGAAGGCCAGGCACAGGGCCGCCTCGGCGAACATCTTCGCCGTCTCGTCGTAGCCGGGGTCGCCGCCCGCGACCTCCGTGCACACGCGCCGCCCGCCGCCCTCGCCGACGAAGCGCACCGCGAAGCGGCTCCTCGCCCGCCGCTCCGGGCTCGGCCCGTCCCCCGGCCGCAGCTGGCCCGACAACCAGCGCCGCGCGGGCGGCAGCTGGGCGGCCGTCAGCACCGCCCCGACGGCGGCGACCCCGCCGAGGGCGACCGGCAGGTGCCGCACCGCCGCGTAGTGCCGGTAGCGGAAGTCGGGGCCGTACCGCTCGATCGCCTTCGCCGAGCGGCGCACGATCTGCGGGTCGATGGTCGGCAGCGGCAGCGCCCACGCGCCGACCTCCCGGGCGAACCGGGGCGCACCCGTCGGCGCCGCGACCCGGCGTCCCATCAGCCGCGGCTCGTGCCGGCCCCGTTCGCGCGCCGCGGCCAGCAGCTGCCGGCCGCGCGCGAACTGGTTCAGCGCCGAGGCCAGGGTGCCCCCGGAGAAGGCGGCGTCGGCGGTCACATAGCCGTCCACGGTCAGCGGCACGCCCTCCGGGAGCTGCCGGACCGTGAAGTACACGCCCAGGTCGTGGGGCACGGAGTCGAAGCCGCAGGCGTGCACCAGACGCGCGCCCGTCTCCCGCGCGCGGGTGTCGTGCCGGACGTACATCAGGTCCACGAACTCCGGCTCGCCGGTCAGGTCCAGGTAGTCCGTCCCGGTGTCCGCGCAGGCGGCGACCAGCTCCTCGCCGTGGAGCACGTACGGCCCGACGGCCGTGGCCACCACGCGCGCGTGCTCGGCGAGGGCGCGCAGGCCGGCCGGTTCGCTCACGTCGGCGCGCAGGACGCCGACCCGCGCGCCGCCGGGCAGCCGCTCGCGCAGCCGCTCCAGCTTCCCCTCGTCGCGCCCGGCCACCGCCCAGCGCAGGTCCTCCGGCGCATGCGCGGCGAGATACTCCGCCGTGAGGGTGCCGACGAAGCCGGTCGCTCCGAAGAGCACGAGGTCGTAGGGACGGTCCGCCCTGTTCAGCCTGCTCATGACACCCCTTCGTCCCGCAGATCGCGCCGCTGTCGGTGGCTGAGGCTAGCGTGGGCGGAGTCAGCGACGACGACCAGCCCGGAGGCAGCGGTGGGCGCAGTCGGGAACGCCCTGAGAAAGCGGGAGAAACCACGCGAGCCGCGCCGCGGCGGCCGCTCACCCTCCCGGGTGATCGGCGCGTGGCCGGGCACTTGGCTAAGCGCTTGCTCGTTGGGTCTTGTGTCCGGTGGAACGCGTTCTTAGCATCACCGGTGTTACATCAGTTGTGTCACACATGCTCAGGGGGCTGGACGCATGACGACGGCAGGGACGCCGGCGACGCCGGGCAGCGGTCCGCTCCTGGGTGTGCGCGTACTGGAGCTGGCCGGCATCGGGCCGGGCCCGTTCGCCGCCATGCTCCTGGCGGACCTGGGCGCCGACGTGGTCCGCGTGGACCGGCCGGGCGGCCCCGGCCTCGGCATCGACCCCGCCCACGACGTGACCAACCGCAACAAGCGCTCGATCCTGGTCGACCTGAAGTCCCCGGACGGCCCCGCGCGCGTGCTGGAGCTCGCCGAGCGGGCCGACATCCTCATCGAGGGCTACCGCCCGGGCGTCGCCGAGCGGCTCGGCATCGGCCCCGAGGAGTGCCACGCCCGCAACCCCCGCCTGGTCTACGGCCGGATGACCGGCTGGGGCCAGGACGGCCCCCTCGCCGACCGCGCGGGCCACGACGTCGCATACATCGCGCTCACCGGCACCCTCGGCATGATCGGCCGCCCGGGCGAGCCCCCGGCCGTTCCCGCCAACCTCCTCGGCGACTACGCGGGCGGCTCCCTCTACCTGGTGGTCGGCGTCCTCGCCGCCCTCCACCACGCGCGCGCGGGCGGCACCGGACAGGTCGTCGACGCCGCCATCGTCGACGGCACGGCCCATCTGTCCGCGATGATCCACGGCATGCTCGCGGCCGGCGGCTGGCAGGACCGGCGCGGGGCCAACCTCCTCGACGGCGGCTGCCCCTACTACGGCACCTACGAGACCGCCGACGGCAGGTACATGGCGGTCGGCGCCCTGGAGGAGCGGTTCTACGAGGAGTTCCTGCGCCTGCTCGGCCTGGAGGACCTCGTGCCCGCCCGCAAGGACTGGACGCGCTGGGGCGAACTGCGCGAGCGGATCGCCGCCCGCTTCGCGGCACGCACCAGGGACGAGTGGACGGCCGTCTTCGAGGGAACGGACGCCTGCGTGGCCCCCGTGCTGTCCCTGCGCGAGGCCCCGCACCACCCGCACCTCGCCGCCCGCGGCACCTTCACCGACCACGCCGGCATCACCCAGCCCGCCCCCGCCCCCCGCTTCTCCGCCACCCCCACCGCCGTCCGCACCGGCCCCGCCCTGCCGGGCGCCGACACGGAGACGGTGGCCCGCGACTGGGGGACACCCGCACCCGTGAACGAGGAACCGGTCACCGACGCCGGCTGACCCGCCCGCCCCCGCTCGCCCCACCCTCTCGGAAAGGCACACCAGTGAGCACCGAAGCGTACGTGTACGACGCGATCCGCACCCCGCGCGGCCGCGGCAAGGCGAACGGCGCCCTGCACGGCACGAAGCCCATCGACCTGGTGGTCGGTCTCATCCACGAGATCCGCGACCGCTTCCCCGGCCTCGACCCGGCCGCCGTCGACGACATCGTGCTCGGCGTCGTCGGACCCGTCGGCGACCAGGGCTCCGACATCGCCCGGATCGCGGCGATCGCCGCCGGACTGCCGGACACGGTCGCGGGCGTGCAGGAGAACCGCTTCTGCGCGTCGGGCCTGGAGGCCGTCAACCTGGCCGCCGCCAAGGTCCGCTCCGGCTGGGAGGACCTGGTCCTCGCGGGCGGTGTCGAGTCCATGTCCCGCGTCCCGATGGCCTCCGACGGCGGCGCCTGGTTCAACGACCCGATGACCAACCTCGCCGTCAACTTCGTCCCGCAGGGCATCGGCGCCGACCTGATCGCCACGATCGAGGGCTTCTCCCGCCGCGACGTCGACGAGTACGCGGCCCTGTCCCAGGAGCGCGCCGCCACGGCCTGGAAGGAGGGCCGCTTCGACCGCTCGGTCGTCCCCGTCAAGGACCGCAGCGGCCTGGTCGTCCTCGACCACGACGAGCACCCGCGCCCCGGCACCACCGCCGACTCCCTGGCGAAGCTCAAGCCGTCGTTCGCGGACATCGGCGAGCTGGGCGGCTTCGACGCCGTCGCGCTGCAGAAGTACCACTGGGTGGAGAAGATCGACCACGTCCACCACGCGGGCAACTCCTCCGGCATCGTGGACGGCGCCTCCCTCGTCGCGATCGGCTCCAAGGAGGTCGGCGAGCGCTACGGCCTCACCCCGCGCGCGCGGATCGTCTCGGCCGCCGTCTCCGGCTCCGAGCCCACCATCATGCTCACCGGCCCCGCCCCCGCCACCCGCAAGGCCCTGGCGAAGGCCGGACTCACCATCGACGACATCGACCTGGTCGAGATCAACGAGGCGTTCGCCGCGGTCGTGCTGCGCTTCGTCAGGGACATGGGCCTCAGCCTCGACAAGGTCAACGTCAACGGCGGCGCCATCGCCCTCGGACACCCGCTCGGCGCGACCGGCGCGATGATCCTCGGCACCCTCGTGGACGAACTGGAGCGGCAGGACAAGCGCTACGGCCTCGCCACCCTGTGCGTCGGCGGCGGCATGGGCATCGCCACCGTCGTCGAGCGCATCTGACTCCCCGCGGACCAACGGACTTCAACGGAGACGACTGTCATGACCGAGAGCACCACCATCCGCTGGGAGCAGGACGACACCGGTGTCGTCACCCTCGTCCTGGACGACCCGCGCCAGTCCGCGAACACCATGAACCAGGCGTTCCGGGACTCCCTCGCCGCGATCACCGACCGGCTGGAGGCCGAGAAGGACTCCGTCCGGGGCATCATCTTCACCTCGGCGAAGAAGACCTTCTTCGCGGGCGGCGACCTGCGCGACCTGATCCGGGTCACGCCCGAGACCGCGCAGGAGCTGTTCGACGGCGGTCTCGCCATCAAGCGGAACCTGCGCCGCATCGAGACCCTCGGCAAGCCGGTCGTCGCGGCGATCAACGGCGCCGCCCTGGGCGGCGGTTTCGAGCTCGCCCTCGCCTGCCACCACCGGGTGGCCCTCGACACCTCCGGCACGAAGATCGGCTGCCCCGAGGTCACCCTCGGCCTGCTCCCCGGCGGCGGCGGAGTGGTCCGCACCGTCCGGCTGCTCGGCATCACGGACGCGCTGCTGAAGGTGCTCCTCCAGGGGCAGCAGTACAACGCACGGCGCGCCCGGGACAACGGCCTCGTCCACGAGGTCGCCGCCACGCCGGAGGAACTGCTCGCCAAGGCCCGCGCCTTCATCGACGCCAACCCCGAGTCCCAGCAGCCCTGGGACAAGCCCGGCTACAGGATCCCCGGCGGCACCCCCGCCAACCCGAAGTTCGCGGCCAACCTGCCGGCCTTCCCGGCGAGCCTGCGCAAGCAGACGAACGGCGCGCCGTACCCGGCCCCCCGCAACATCCTCGCCGCGGCCGTCGAGGGCGCCCAGGTCGACTTCGAGACCGCTCAGGTCATCGAGGCCCGCTACTTCGTGGAGCTGGCCGCCGGGCAGACCTCGAAGAACATGATCCAGGCGTTCTTCTTCGACCTCCAGGCCGTCAACTCCGGCGCGAACCGGCCCCAGGGCATCGAGCCCCGCCAGGTCCGCAGGGTCGCCGTCCTCGGCGCCGGCATGATGGGCGCCGGCATCGCCTACTCCTGCGCCCGCGCGGGCATCGACGTCGTCCTCAAGGACGTCGCCCTGGAGGCGGCCGTCAAGGGCAAGGGCTACTCCGAGACGCTGTGCGCCAAGGCCGTCGCCAAGGGCCGTACCAGCCAGGAGAAGGCGGACGCGCTGCTCGCCCGGATCACGCCGACCGCCGACGTGGCCGATCTCGCGGGCTGTGACGCGGTGATCGAGGCCGTCTTCGAGGACACCACGCTCAAGCACAAGGTGTTCCAGGAGATCGAGTCCGTCATCGCCCCGGACGCGCTGCTGTGCTCCAACACCTCCACCCTGCCCATCACCACGCTCGCCGAGGGCGTGCAGCGCCAGACCGACTTCATCGGGCTGCACTTCTTCTCGCCGGTCGACAAGATGCCGCTGGTGGAGATCATCAAGGGTGAGCGCACCGGTGACGAGGCGCTCGCCCGGGCCTTCGACCTGGTCCGGCAGATCAACAAGACGCCGATCGTCGTGAACGACTCGCGCGGCTTCTTCACCTCCCGGGTGATCGGCCACTTCATCAACGAGGGCGTCGCCATGGTCGGCGAGGGCATCGAGCCCGCCTCCGTGGAGCAGGCCGCAGCCCAGGCCGGCTACCCGGCCAAGGTGCTCTCCCTCATGGACGAGCTGACGCTCACCCTGCCGCGCAAGATCCGGGGAGAGACGAGGCGGGCCGTGGAGGAGGCGGGCGGCACCTGGACCCCGCACCCGGCGGACGCGGTCATCGACCGCATGGTCGACGAGTTCGGCCGCCCCGGCCGCAGTGGCGGCGCCGGTTTCTACGACTACACCGAGGACGGCAGGCGGGCCGGGCTGTGGCCGGGACTGCGCGAGCACTTCGGCAGGCCCGGGCACGAGATCCCGTTCCGCGACATGCAGGAGCGGATGCTCTTCTCCGAGGCCCTCGACACCGTGCGGCTCCTTGAGGAGGGCGTCCTGACCTCGGTCGCCGACGCCAACATCGGCTCCATCCTCGGCATCGGCTTCCCGGGCTGGACCGGCGGCGTCCTGCAGTACATCAACGGCTACGAAGGCGGCCTGCCCGGATTCGTGGCCCGCGCGCGGGAACTCGCCGAGACCTACGGCGAGCGGTTCACCCCGCCCGCGCTGCTCGTCGAGAAGGCGGCAAAGGGCGAGAAGGGCGAACCGTTCGGCGACTCAGTCCGTTCCTGACCCGGTGACCCACTGGCCCAGCTCTTCCCGCAGCGAGCGCTGGAACGTCGTCAGCAGCGCCTGCACCACCAAGGGGTGCATGTGCGCCGACAGGGACCTCACGTCCTGGGCGTCACGCTCCGCCACCTCGCCGCGGAAGAGCTGGGACAGCTCGTGAGCCGCGGCGCGCGAGTGCTCGATGAGCACCTTGCGCGCCGCGAGGATCACCTCCTGCGACAACGGCACGTCGAGCAGCTGCACACCGAGCCGGAGCAGCCCCGAGTCGACGCGGAAGGTGTCGTCGCCCGCCCCGGCGACGACGTTCATCGCCGCCAGCCGCTCCAGGTCCTCGACGGTCAGCGGCCGTCCCGCCCGCCGTTCCAGTTCCCGCCGGGACACCGTGTCCACCGCGTCCGGCGCCCAGGACGCGACCACCGCCCGGTGAATGGCCAGGTCATGCGGGGTGAGGTCGTGCGGCAGCTGCTTCAGGTACCGCTCGATCGCCGACAGGGTCATGCCCTGCTGCTGCAACTCCTCGATGAGGGCCAGCCGTGCCACGTGGTCCGGCCCGTAGTGCCCCACCCGGCGCGGGCCGATCACCGGCGGCGGCAGCAGACCCTTGCTGCCGTAGAAGCGCACGGTGCGGACCGTGACGCCCGCCCGGGCGGCCAGCTCGTCGATGGTGAGGGGCGTCTCCCCGGCCTCGGTCGTCATGTGCAGCAGTATCGCTGTCTCACCAGGAGTGTGAAACCCATGGTGAACGCCGGGTGAACCCTGAGTGGATCGTGTGACAAGCGACGCTCTGTGACATCGGCCACCGCGTATCCGCGGATCTCTCTGGGAAGCTGCTGTCTTGGTCTGTACCGCGACTCAACAGGGTGGTGCGGGCCGAGCCCTGCACGACCCCCGGGCCCACGAGGCCCGGGCGCACCAGGAAGTGGAACCACCCGTGAGCAGCAAGGACACCGTGGAATCGGTGCAGGCCACCACCCATCCCGAGGTGGCCCCGACGCCCGCGGACGCGGGCGACGCCGGTTACAGCAAGGACCTCAAGGCCCGCCACGTCAACATGATCGCCATCGGTGGCGCCATCGGCACCGGACTCCTCCTGGGCGCCGGCGGCCGCCTGCACAACGCGGGCCCGGCGCTCGCCCTGGCCTACCTGGTCTGCGGCGTCTTCGCCTTCTTCGTCGTCCGGGCCCTGGGCGAGCTGGTCCTGTACCGCCCGTCCTCCGGGTCCTTCGTGTCCTACGCGCGCGAGTTCCTCGGCGAGAAGGGCGCCTACGTCGCCGGCTGGATGTACTTCCTGAACTGGTCGACCACCGGCATCGCCGACATCACCGCGATCGCGCTCTACACGCACTACTGGTCCATGTTCACCAGCATTCCCCAGTGGGTGCTCGCCCTGATCGCCCTCGCGGTGGTCCTGGCCGTGAACCTGATCTCGGTGAAGATCTTCGGCGAGATGGAGTTCTGGTTCGCGATCATCAAGGTCGCCACCATCGTCGGCTTCATGCTGATCAGCATTTTCCTGCTCGCCACCCAGCACAAGGTCGGCGGCCACACCCCCGGCCTGAGCGTCATCACCGACAACGGCGGGCTCTTCCCGCACGGCATGATGCCGGTCGTCCTGGTCATGCAGGGCGTGATCTTCGCCTACGCCGCCCTGGAACTGGTGGGCGTCGCCGCCGGCGAGACCGCCGAGCCGGAGAAGGTCGTCCCGCGCGCGGTGAACTCGATCATGTGGCGGGTGGGCCTCTTCTACGTCGGCTCGGTCGTGCTGCTGGCCCTGCTGCTGCCCGGCTCGGTGTACTCCGCCGACCAGAGCCCGTTCGTCACCGTGCTGTCCAAGATCGGCGTTCCGGCGGCCGGTGACGTGATGAACCTGGTCGTGCTGACCGCCGCCATGTCCTCGCTGAACTCCGGTCTGTACTCCACCGGCCGCATCCTGCGCTCCATGGCCATGGCGGGCTCCGCCCCGAAGTTCACCGCGCGGATGAACCGCAGCCAGGTCCCCTACGGCGGCATCCTGCTGACCTGCGCGGTCTGTGTCCTCGGCGTCGGCCTGAACTACCTGGTGCCCAGCCAGGCCTTCGAGATCGTGCTGAACGTCGCCTCCCTCGGCATCATCAGCACCTGGGTGATCATCATGCTCTGTCACATGATCTTCGTCCGCCGTGCCCGCGCCGGCCTGGCGACCCGGCCGCACTTCCAGCTGAAGTTCAGCCCGGTCACCGAGATCGCCACGATCGTGTTCCTGCTGGTCTGCCTCGGCATGATGTGGAACGACCCCGACGTCGGCCGGAAGACCATCCTGCTGATCCCGGTGATCGCCCTCATGCTGGTCGCCGGCTGGTTCGGCGTGCGCCGCCGCGTGTCGCGCAACACCGACCAGGAGCTGTCCGGGCTGACGAAGTAGCGGCCCGGGAGGAGGCCCTCCGCCACTGTCGGTGGCATCGCCTACGGTGGCGTCATGTCGGAGATCACGTATGTCCGGGGTGACGCCACCGTGCCGTCGGTCAAGGGCGTCAAGGTGATCGCCCATGTCTGCAACGACATCGGCGGCTGGGGGAAGGGCTTCGTGCTCGCGCTCTCGCGCCGCTGGCCCCAGCCGGAGGCGGCGTACCGCGCCTGGCACCGCGACCGCGCGCGCAACGACTTCGCCCTGGGCGCGGTCCAGCTGGTCCGGGTCGAGCCGTATGTGTGGGTGGCCAACATGATCGGCCAGCGCGGCATCAGAAGGGGCAGCAAGGGCGTCCCCGTGCGCTACGAGGCGATCGACACCGCCCTGAACACCCTCGCCGGCGAAGCGGCCGGACTCGGTGCGTCCGTGCACATGCCCCGCATAGGCTGCGGCCTGGCGGGCGGCAGGTGGTCCCGCGTAGCGCCGCTCATCGACGAGCGACTGGTGAAACGGGGGATCGCGGTGACGGTCTACGACCACGGGGAGGGCGGCGGATGACCTCGCGCAGCGGTGCGACGGATGTCCTGGTGCTGGGCGGAGCCGGCGTGGACACGATCATCCAGGTCCCCGAGCTCCCCCTGCCCTACGCCGACAGTTACCTGATCGACTCCGGGATCCGCACCCGGGCCGGACAGACCGGCGACTTCGTCGCGCTGGGCCTCGCCGCACTCGGCCTGCGCGCCCACCACCTCGATCTGCTCGGCGACGACCCCGAGGGCGACCTCGTGCGCGCCCTGCACCGCGAGCACGGCATCGCACTGACCGCGCTCCCGCAGCCCGCCGGCACCAGACGGGCGGTCAACCTCGTCGGCCCGGACGGCCGCCGCCTGTCCCTGTACGACACCAGCCGCGCCCGTCCCGGCGACCGGTTTCCGCCCCAGACGCTGCGCACGCTCGCCGGGGCGAGCCGGCACGTCCATGTCACGATCACCCCGCCCTGCGCCGACGCCCTGCCCGTGCTGACCGCGACGGGCATCCCGCTCTCCACCGACCTGCACGACTGGGACGGCGAGAACCCGTACCACGAGCCGTTCGCCCACGCGGCGGACGTCGTCTTCCTGTCGGCCGCCGCGCTGACCGACCCCGAGCGGACCATGCGGCGCATCGCCGAGCGGGGCCGGGCCGAGGCCGTCGTCGCCACCGCCGGGGCCGAGGGCGCGTACCTGCTGGCCGACGGCGAGCTGTCCCGCGTCCCCGCGGCGGTGCCGCCCGCGCCGGTGGTGGACTCCAACGGCGCGGGCGACGCCTTCGCCGCCGCCTTCCTCTACGGCCGCCTGGGCGGCGAGCCGCCCGGGACGTGCGCCCGCTACGGCGCCGTCGCGGGCGCCCACGCCTGCACGGTCCCGGCCTCCCGGGCGGAGTCGATAGGCCGGGACGAGCTGCTGAAGCGGGCGACGGCGCCGAGACCCTAGTACCGCGGCCGGAAAGGTTCACCGGCTCGCGACGCCCGGCACGGCACCTCGCCGCGTTGTCGCGCCACCCGAGTACATCCGGTACGCGGGCGATGCTCCGCACCGGACGCCGCGAGCTTTCCGGCAAACCTTTCAGGCCACAGCACCAGACCGCGCCGGGTCAGTGCCCGGGCGTGGCGTGCGCGTCGTGCGCCGCCTCGACCTTCTTCCACGACTTCGGCCGGGCCACCGGCGCGTCCGCCTTCGCCAGGGACCGGGCCGCGGACGCGGCCGGCTTCGACGGCTGGAACAGCCAGGTGTCGAACAGCGCCGAGAGCGGCTTGCCGGACACCTGCTCGGCGTACCTCTGGAAGTCGGCCACCGAGGCGTTGCCGTACGCGTGCTCCTGCGGCCAGCCCTTCAGGATGCGGAAGAACGCGTCGTCGCCGATCTCGTCCCGCAGCGCCTGGATGGCGAGCGCGCCCCGGTCGTAGACGGCGTCGTCGAACTGGTTGTCCGGGCCCGGGTCACCCGGCTTGACCGTCCAGAAGGCGTCGTCGGCCGGGTGGGAGGCGTACACGTAGTCGGCGAGCTGCCGCGTGGTGCCCTCGCCCTCGTGCTCGGACCACAGCCACTGCGCGTAGGTCGCGAAGCCCTCGTTGAGCCAGATGTCCTTCCAGTCCTTCACCGACACGTCGTCGCCGTACCACTGGTGGGCCAGCTCGTGCACGACCACCGAGGCGTTGGAGCCCTTCGCGAACTGCTTCGGGCTGTAGTAGACGCGGCCCTGGGTCTCCAGCGCGTACCCTGTGGTGGTGTTCGGCACGTACCCGCCGGCCGAGCTGAACGGATACGGCCCGAAGTAGCCGCTCAGCCAGTCGACGAGCTCGCCGGTGCGCTCCACGCTCGCCCGCGCCGCCCCGTCGTTGTCGCCGAGGTCCTTGCTGTAGGCGTTGACGACCGGCACCCCGCCGTCGGAGGTACTGGTCGTGATGTCGAACCTGCCGACGGCGAGCGTGGCCAGATACGTCGCCTGCGGCTTGTTCTGCCGCCAGCTGTAGCGGGTCCAGCCGAGCTTCGAACTCGTCGCCTGCAGGGTGCCGTTGGAGATCGCCTGGGTGTCGTCCGGCACGGCCACCGACACGTCGTAGGTGGCCTTGTCGCTCGGGTGGTCGTTGCTCGGGAACCACCACCAGGCGGCCTCGGGCTCGTCGGCCGCGACCGCGCCGTCGGGCGTGCGGTGCCAGGCGGTGAAGCCGTAGGCGGCCTTCGTGGACGGCACACCGCTGTAGCGGACGACGACGGTGACCGGCGTGCCCTTGGCCAGCGGGGTCTTCGGTGTGACGACCAGTTCGTGCTGCCCGGAGGTCGTGAAGGCGGCCTTGGCGCCGTTGACCCGTACCTCGCTCACGTCCAGCAGGAAGTCCAGGTCGAAGCTGGACAGGTCCTGCGTGGTCCGCGCCAGGATCGTCGCCGTGCCCTGCAACTCGTCCGTCTTCGGCTGGTACTGCAGCCTCAGGTCGTAGTGGGAGACGTCGTAGCCGCCGTTGCCGTAGTCGGGGTAGTAGGGGTCGCCGATGCCCGGCGCGCCGGGGGAGTAGCTCGCGGCCGATGCCGGGATCGCCAGCAGGAGGGAGGCCGCCGCGAGCGCGCCCGGCGCGATGATTCTGCGGTGCACGTCAGCTCCAAGTCGTAGGGACTGCAGGTCCGTTCGGAGAACTCTGTACGGAGCCTATTCAGTCCCTGAGGCCCCTGACCTGTCCATGGCCCCCGCTGTCACACGATCGCCATTCAGCCGTCACGCGACACGCGAGGCGCCGGAAATCACCCTTCTGCCAGGGAGTTGACCGGAGTACCGTCCGCGCATGCCACTTCGCACGCCGATGAGAACGCGCTTCACGATCTGGAGAACGCTCGCGACCGCGGTCGCCGCCGTCCTGGCGGCCGCCTTCCTGACCCCCGTCGCCGCACAGGCCGCCACCGGCGCGGGCCGGACCACCCGCGAGAGCCGGCCGGTCTACTCCTACGCCCACGCCGTCCGCGAGTCCGTGTGGGTGGACACCGGCCTCGACGGGGACGGCGACGGGAGGAGCGACCGCGTCGCCGCCGACATCGTCCGGCCCGCCGAACCCGCCCGCCAGGGCCGCAAGGTGCCCGTCATCATGGACGCCAGCCCCTACTACTCCTGCTGCGGACGCGGCAACGAGAGCCAGAAGAAGACGTACGACCCACAGGGCCACGTCGTCCGGATGCCGCTCTTCTACGACAACTACTTCGTGCCCCGCGGCTACGCCTTCGTCGGCGTCGACCTCGCCGGCACCAACCGCTCCGACGGCTGCGTCGACGTCGGCGGCCGCTCCGACATCCGGTCCGCGAAGGCCGTCATCGACTGGCTGAACGGCCGCGCCACCGCGTACACGAGCCGGACCGGGGCCAGGACCGTCAAGGCCGTCTGGAGCAACGGCAGCACCGGCATGATCGGCAAGAGCTGGGACGCCACGATCGCCAACGGCGTAGCCGCCACCGGTGTCAAAGGCCTGAAGACGATCGTCCCGATCAGCGGCATCTCCTCCTGGTACGACTACTACTTCGCACAGGGCGCCCCGCTGTACCACGGCGGCCCCGACGAACTGGCCGGCTACGTGGAGAGCGACGCGGCGCACGCCCACTGCGCCGCCGTACAGAAGAAACTCGCCGACGGCAGCCCGCGCAGCGGCGACTGGACCGGGCTGTGGAGCGAGCGGGACTACGTCAAGGACGCGGCGAAGGTGCGCGCCAGCGTGTTCCTGGTGCACGGCATGCAGGACCTCAACGTCCGCACCAAGCACTTCGGCCAGTGGTGGGACGCCCTCGCCGAGCACGGTGTCCAGCGCAAGATCTGGCTGTCCCAGACCGGGCACGTCGACCCGTTCGACTACCGGCGCGGCGCCTGGGTCGACACCCTGCACCGCTGGTTCGACCACGAACTCCTCGGCTACGACAACGGTATCGACCGTGAACCGATGGCCGACGTCGAACGCCACCCCGACCAGTGGGTCACCTCCCGCGTCTGGCCGCCGCAGACCACCCGCGCCACCGTCCTGCACCCGGCGTCCGGCACCCGGGCCGGCGTCGGCACGCTCGGCCTGCGCCCGGCCACCGGCACCGAGAGCTTCACCGACGACCCGAAGCTGAGCGAGACCGACTGGGCCGCGCACCTGACCACGCCCACGGCCGAGAAGACCGGCTTCCTCACCGCGCCGCTCACCCGCGACCTGCGCCTCGCCGGTTCGTCCACGGTGACGGTGACCGCGACCCCGACCACCACCTCGGCCCACGTCTCCGCGGTCCTGGTCGACCTCGGCCCGGACACGATCCGCGACTACGCGGACCCGCACGAGGGCATCACCACGCTCACCGACCGCACCTGCTGGGGCGAGAGCACGGCCGGGGACAGCGCCTGCTTCAAGGAGACCCGGGCCAAGACCGCCAAGGTCGACTACACCGTGTTCAGCCGCGGCTGGGCCGACCTCGGCCACCACGCCTCCCTCGCCAAGGGCGTCCCGCTCACGCCGGGCAAGGCGTACACGATGACCCTGCGTCTGGCGGCCACCGACCATGTCGTCCCCCGAGGACACCGGCTCGCCCTGATCATCGCGGGCACGGACAAGGACCTGATCGACCCGCCGTCGACGAAGCCGGCCCTGACGATCGACCTGTCCGGTACGCGGGCGGCTCTCCCGCTGGCCGGCGGCGCACCGGCGTTCGCCCGGGCCACGGCCGGTGCGGCCGGTACGGCTCCCGCGCCGAGGATCCTGAACGGCGTCCGTACACCGCGCGCCGCCGAGCACATCCCGATGTAGGCGCGGCGAGGCCTGGGCCGCGGCGGGTGAGAGCTCCTGCGGGATCGCGCCGTCGGGGGCCTGAGCGCCGCCGGGCGGGGTCCGTCGCGGCCCCGGCCCCGCCGGTTCCCGCGCCCCTGGGACGGTGCGGCCGCCCGCGACCGCGGGCGGCCGTGCTTCCTCCAGTGCCCCAGTGCCCCAGTGCCCCAAGGGCCCGGGGGCCCCGAGAGCGGCACGGGCGGGCGCGGCGGTCCGGGCCGCCCCGCCGACGCCCGGAGCGACCCCGCCCTGAGCCCCGTCAGGCGGCCGGGAACGCCAGCTCGGCCGCCTGACGGGCACATCCCCACGCCACGGTGACCCCGGCCCCGCCGTGCCCGTAGTTGTGCACCAGGACGCGGCCGTCGGCCAGTCGCTGCCGTTCCAGCCGTACCGCGTCCCGGGCCGGCCGCAGCCCCACCCGGTGGCCCAGCACCCGGGCCCGCGCGATCTCCGGCCGGACCGCCGCGCACCGGGCGACGATCGCCGCGGCGGTGGCGGGGTCCGGCCGAAGGGACCAGTCGTCGTCCTGCGCCGTACCGCCCAGCAGCAGTCCGCCCGGTTGCGGCATGAAGTACGTGGAGGCGTCCGAGGCGTGCTCGACGGACGTGAACCACGTCGTGATCCCCGGGTTCTCCACCACCACCAGCTGCCCGCGCACCGGACGCACCGCCGGGTCCGGCACCAGCGAACGCGCCCCCAGACCCGTGCAGTTGACCACGACCGGCGCCGGTACGGCGGCGAGGCCGGACACCTCGCGCACCTCCACCACGCCCCCCGCCTCGGCGAGCCGCTCCCGCAGCCAGGCCAGATGCACCGGCATGTCGATCAGCGGCAGCCGCGCCGCCAGCCCCTCGGCGACGGCCCGCAGCCCCGCCACCCGGCCCGCCCACGCGCCGAGCCCGTCCAGCAGGGTCCCCCGGTGTACGCCGTCGACCAGGCGTACGCCCGTTTCCTGCGGCCGCCGCGCCAGCTCCTCGTACACGGCGAGGGACGCGAGCGCCCACGCGCCGACCAGGGGCTCGGGTTCGATGCGATACGGCCACCACAGACCGCCGGCGACCGCCGAGGTCGTACGCTCGGCGGGCTCCCGCGCCCACACCCGTACCCGCCGTCCGGACTCGGCCAGCACCACGGCCGTCGTCAGCCCGGCGACCCCGCTCCCGACCACGATCACTTCGTCACTCGGCTCGCTGTCCACGCCAGGACGATAGGCCCACTTGGGCCGGCTGCGTCCCGCCGGGCTCAGATCCGGGCCGGCGTGGGGATACTCACAGCATGTCTGCCGCATACGCGACCTTCGGCCTGGCACCGGCGACCCGCGCCGGCGGTGTGCTCGCCGACGGCGGCTACCAGGCGCACCGCGACTTCGTGGACTTCGTCGTGGACGGCCGTCCGCTGCTGTTCCGGCTGTCCGACCTCGACGCCGTCTCCCCGCTCGCCTCGGACATCCCGCCCGCCATCTTCACCGAGCAGGTGCGCGCGCTGCTCCTGGAAGCCGAACCGCCGCTCCCGGAAGGCCGGTTCGTCATCTACGGCTGCCCCGAGTGCGCGGACCTGGCCTGCGGAGCGGTCACCGCCGTCATCGAGCGCGACGGCGAGGACTACATCTGGCGGGACTTCGCCTGGCAGACGGAGGAGCACGCCGACCTGCAGCTCAACGGCTACCACGGCATAGGACCGTTCCGCTTCCACGGTGCCGAGTACCGCGCGGCACTCGGCGCCCTGAGGGACGGCTCCGTCGCGCCCCGCCGGCGGGTGCTGCTGATCGGCGCCCGGGTCGCGGTGCTGGCCAGGCTGGCCGCCGCGCTGCGCACCATCGGCATCGGCGCCGACATCACGCAGGACGCCCGGGCCGTGCCCGCCGAGGAGCTGCGCGGCTACGGCGCGGTCGCCTTCGGCCGCGCGGTCGGCGAGGCCGACCGGTCCGCCGTGCTGGAGGCCTTCGACCGGGCCGGCGTCGAGGTCGCCCGCGTGGACGGGCTGGCGCCCATCGTGCCGCTGCTCGTCGCCCAGATCGAGCACGCCCTGGACCGCAGCCCGCTCCCGCAGCGCCGGCTCACCGGGCTGGCCGCCGCCGGCAGCACCGCGGACGTGGAGGTGACCTCCGCGTGCCGGGTACGGATCACCGCCTACCGCCTCGACCGGCTCTACCGCACCCAGGTGCGCGAGGTGTTCGACGGCGTCCTGGAGCCCGGCCGGCACCGCGTCCCCCTCGACCCGAAGGCGGTCAAGGGGGAGGCGTTCGTCGTCGCCCGCACGACCGGAGGCGTGCTCACGGCGCCGGTCACCGGCCGGAAACGCGACTGAGACGGGGAGAGCGGCCCGTTAGGATCTGCCTCCTGATGACTGCCACCCTCGTCGCCAAGAACCTCGCCGCCGGCCACGGCGACCGCTCCCTCTTCTCCGGGCTGGACCTCGTGGTCGCCCCCGGCGACGTGATCGGTCTCGTGGGCGCCAACGGCGCGGGCAAGTCCACCCTGCTCAAGCTCCTCGCCGGACTCACCCCGCCGGAACAGGGCGAACTCCGCCTGTCCCCGCCGTCCGCCACCGTCGGTCATCTGCCGCAGGAGCCGGAGCGCAGGCCGGGGGAGACCGTCCGGGAGTTCCTGGCCCGCCGTACGGGTGTCGCCGAGGCCCAGCGCGTCATGGACGAGGCCACCCAGGCACTCGTGGAGGGCGCGCCCGGCGCCGACGACGCCTACGCCACGGCCCTGGAGCGCTGGCTCGGCCTCGGCGGCGCCGACCTGGAGGAGCGCGCGGAGGAGGTCGCCGACTCCCTCGGCCTCGCCGTCGGCCTGGACCAGTCGATGACCGCCCTGTCCGGCGGCCAGGCGGCCCGCGCCGGGCTCGCCTCGCTGCTGCTGTCCCGCTACGACGTCTTCCTCCTGGACGAGCCCACCAACGACCTCGACCTGGACGGCCTGGAGCGCCTGGAACGCTTCGTCTCCGGGCTGCGCGCCGGCACGGTCGTCGTCAGCCACGACCGCGAGTTCCTCACCCGCACCGTCACCAAGGTCCTCGAACTCGACCTCGCCCAGCGGCAGATCAGCCTCTACGGCGGCGGCTACGAGGCCTACCTGGAGGAACGCGAGGTATCCCGCCGGCACGCCCGCGAGGAGTACGAGGAGTACGCCGACAAGCGGACCGCCCTCCAGGACCGCGCGCAGATGCAGCGGTCCTGGATGGACAAGGGCGTGAAGAACGCCCGGCGCAAGGCCGGCAACGACAACGACAAGATCGGCCGCAAGTTCCGCAGCGAGGCCAGCGAGAAGCAGGCCGCCAAGGCACGGCAGACCCAGCGCATGATCGAACGCCTGGAGACGGTCGAGGAGCCGCGCAAGGAGTGGGAGCTGCGCATGGAGATCGCCACCGCGCCGCGCTCCGGCGCGGTGGCGGCGACCCTGCGGGACGCCGAGGTGCGGCGCGGCGACTTCACCTTCGGCCCGGTGTCGCTGCAGATCGACTGGGCGGACCGGGTGGCGGTCACCGGGGCGAACGGCGCCGGCAAGTCGACCCTGCTCGGCGCGCTCCTCGGCCGCGTCCCGCTCGATGCCGGACACGCCGCGCTCGGCTCCGGTGTGCTGGTCGGCGAGGTCGACCAGGCCCGCAAGCTGTTCCACGGACCCGAGACCCTGCTGGACGCGTTCTGCGCGGCCGTGCCCGACACCGAGCCGGTGGACGTGCGCACGCTGCTCGCCAAGTTCGGCCTGAAGTCCGAGCATGTGCTGCGCCCGGCCGCGACCCTCTCCCCGGGCGAGCGCACCCGCGCCGCCCTGTCCCTCCTCCAGGGCCGGGGGGTCAACCTCCTCGTCCTCGACGAGCCGACGAACCACCTCGACCTGCCCGCCATCGAACAGCTGGAGGCGGCCCTCGACTCCTACGCGGGCACCCTGCTCCTGGTCACCCACGACCGGCGCATGCTGGACGCGGTCCGGGTGACCCGGCGGCTGGAGGTCGCGGACGGGAAGGTGACGGAGCGCTAGCGCGGGAGCTGGACGAAGGCACCCTCCGCCAGGGGAGGGTGCCGTGTCAGCGGCCCCGCGGGGTCACCGCTTCTTCGGGTCCAGCAGCCCGGCCCGGCGCAACGCGTCCGCCATCGCGCTGTTGGCCGGTGCCGGCGCCTGACGGCCGCCCCGGTCACCGCCCCGGCCCTGCCGCTGCCCGCCGCCGTGGCGCTGGCCCTGTCCACCGCCCTGCCGCTGCTGCGGCGGACGGGGGCCGCCACCGCGCTGCTGACGGCCACCGCCCTGCCCCTGCGGCGCGGCCTCGTCGTCCAGGCGCAGGGTGAGCGCGATCCGCTTGCGCGGGATGTCCACGTCGAGGACCTTCACCTTGACGATGTCACCGGGCTTGGCGACGTCCCGCGGGTCCTTGACGAACGTCTTCGACATCGCCGAGACATGCACCAGGCCGTCCTGGTGGACGCCGACGTCCACGAACGCGCCGAAGGCCGCCACGTTCGTCACCACGCCCTCCAGGACCATCCCGGCGGCCAGGTCGGAGATCTTCTCCACGCCCTCCTTGAAGGTGGCCGTCTTGAACGCGGGCCGCGGGTCGCGGCCCGGCTTCTCCAGCTCCTTCAGGATGTCCGTCACGGTCGGCAGACCGAACGTGTCGTCCACGAAGTCGGCGGGCCTCAGCGAGCGCAGCACGCCCGTGTTGCCGACGAGGGAGGCCACCTCCTGGCCCGTGGCCTTCACCATGCGGCGCACCACCGGGTAGGCCTCGGGATGCACGCTGGAGGCGTCCAGCGGGTCGTCGCCGCCGCGGATGCGCAGGAAGCCCGCGCACTGCTCGTACGCCTTCGGACCGAGCCGGGCGACCTTCTTCAGCGCATAGCGGGACGTGAACGGGCCGTTCGCGTCCCGGTGCGCCACGATGTTCTCGGCCAGGCCGGAGGAGATGCCGGACACCCGGGAAAGCAGCGGCACGGAGGCGGTGTTGACGTCCACGCCGACGCCGTTCACACAGTCCTCGACCACCGCGTCCAGCGAACGGGAGAGCTTCACCTCGGACAGGTCGTGCTGGTACTGGCCGACGCCGATGGACTTCGGGTCGATCTTCACCAGCTCGGCCAGCGGGTCCTGCAGACGGCGCGCGATGGACACCGCGCCGCGCAGCGACACGTCCATGCCGGGCAGCTCCCGCGAGGCGTACTCGGACGCCGAGTACACCGACGCGCCCGCCTCGGACACCATCACCTTGGTGAGCTTCAGCTCCGGGTGCCTGGCGATCAGTTCACCGGCGAGCTTGTCGGTCTCGCGGGAGGCGGTGCCGTTGCCGATCGCGACCAGCTCGACCGCGTGCTCCTCGGCGAGCTTCGCGAGCCTCGCGATCGCCTCGTCCCACTTGTTGGCCGGGACATGCGGGTGGATGACGTCGGTGGCGACGGTCTTGCCCGTGGCGTCGACCACGGCGACCTTCACGCCCGTACGGAAACCGGGGTCCAGGCCCAGCGTCGCGCGCGTGCCGGCCGGGGCGGCCAGCAGCAGGTCGCGCAGGTTCGCCGCGAAGACGTTCACCGCCTCGTCCTCGGCGGCCGTGCGCAGCCGCAGCCGCAGGTCGATGCCGAGGTGCACCAGGATCCGGGTGCGCCAGGCCCAGCGGACCGTGTCGGTCAGCCACTTGTCGGCGGGCCGGCCCCGGTCGGCGATCCCGAACCGCGAAGCGACGATGCCCTCGTACGAGGAGGGGACCGAGGCGGACTCGGCCGGCTCCTCCGGCTCCAGGACGAGGTCCAGGACCTCCTCCTTCTCGCCGCGCAGCAGCGCCAGGACGCGGTGCGAGGGCAGCTCGGTGAACGGCTCGGCGAAGTCGAAGTAGTCGGCGAACTTCGCGCCCGCCTCCTCCTTGCCCTCCCGCACCTTCGCGGCCAGCCGTCCGCGCACCCACATGCGCTCGCGCAGCTCACCGATCAGGTCGGCATCCTCCGAGAACCGCTCGGCCAGGATCGCCCGCGCGCCGTCCAGGGCGGCCTGTGGGTCGGCGACGCCCTTGTCGGCGTCCACGAACGCGGCGGCGGCCGCCGCCGGCTCCACCGTCGGGTCGGCCAGCAGGCCCTCCGCCAGCGGCTCCAGGCCGGCCTCGCGCGCGATCTGCGCCTTGGTGCGCCGCTTGGGCTTGTAGGGGAGGTAGACGTCCTCCAGCCGCGCCTTGGTCTCGGCGCCGCGGATGCGGGCCTCCAGTTCGTCGGTGAGCTTGCCCTGCTCGCGCACCGACTCCAGGATCGCCGCCCGACGCTCCTCCAGCTCCCGCAGATAGCGCAGCCGCTCCTCGATCGTGCGCAGCTGCGCGTCGTCGAGCATCTCGGTCGCTTCCTTGCGGTAGCGGGCGATGAAGGGCACGGTCGAACCGCCGTCGAGCAGTTCCACCGCGGCCTTCACCTGCCGCTCCCGTACGCCGAGCTCCTCGGCGATCCTGCCTTCGATGGATCCTGCTTCGATGGATCCGGGTGTCGTCACGATCCCGTACCGCCTTCTCCACTGAGGTTGCGCGGCAATTGTGGCAGGTGACACCGACAACCGGGGATCAGGGCGGCGCGTGGCGGGCCACCGGCCGAATGCCGGGCCCGGCTCCCGCACCGGCCGGCCGCATCCCCGGCCATGGCAGGAAAGGTGGGGAACATGTCATTGCGGCCACCCCCCGTGCGGCGAAGAATCGGGACATGCCCCAGCGCACCCTCCTCTTCGTCCTCTTCGACGGCGTCCAGAGCCTCGACGTCACCGGGCCGCTGGAGGTGTTCGCCGGCGCCGAGAAGCACACGCCGGGCACCTACCGGATCCGTACCGCCTCCCTGGACGGCGGCCCCGTGCGCACCTCCGCCGGCCTGACCCTCGTACCGGACGAGGCGCTCACCGCGGCCCCCGACCCGCACACCCTGCTGGTCCCGGGCGGCCAGGGCACCCGTGCCCCCGACCCGCGGCTGATCGACTGGCTGCGCACCCACGGCCCGCGCGCACCGCGCCTGGTCTCGGTGTGCACGGGCGCCGTCCTGCTCGCCGCCGCCGGGCTCCTCGACGGGCGCCGGGCGACGACCCACTGGGCCTACTGCGACCGGCTCGCCCGCGACCACCCGGCCGTCGCCGTGGAACCGGAGCCCATCTACGTCCGCGACGGACACGTCGCCACCTCGGCCGGCGTGACCTCCGGCATCGACCTGGCGCTCGCCCTGGTCGAGGAGGACCTGGACCGGGACGTCGCCCTCGCCGTCGCCCGGCACCTGGTGGTCTTCCTGCGCCGGCCCGGCAACCAGGCGCAGTTCAGCGCGCAGCTCGCCGCCCAGACCGCACAGCGCGCACCGCTGCGCGAGGTCCAGCGGTGGATCACCGAGCACCCGGCCGGCGACCTCACGGTCGAGTCGCTCGCCGCCAGGGCCCGGCTGTCACCGCGCCACTTCGCGCGCGCCTTCCGGGAGGAGACCGGCATGACACCCGGCCGCTACGTCGACCGGGTCCGCCTGGAACACGCCCGCCGGCTGCTGGAGGACACCGCCGACGGCATCGAGGAGATCGCCCGCGCCGGCGGCTACGGCACCCCCGAGGCCATGCGCCGCGCCTTCGTCAAGGCCCTCGGTACCGCCCCGGCCGAGTACCGCCGCCGCTTCCGGCCCGCACCCGCCCACTGAATCCGGCCCGCACCCGCCCACGGAAGGACATCCCATGCAGATCGCCATCGTCGTCTACGACCGCTTCACCGCCCTCGATGTCGTCGGCCCGTACGAGATCCTGTCCCGGCTCCCGGACGCGGAGACGGTGTTCGTCGCCGAGGAGGCCGGCCTCGTGCGCACCGACACCGGAGCCCTCGCCCTGAACGCCGACAAGGCACTGGCGGAGGTGCCCGCCCCCGACATCGTGCTGGTGTCCGGGGGCCCCGGCCAGAGCGCGCTGATGGACCACGAACCCCTGCTGGACTGGCTGCGCGCCGCCGACGCCACCAGCACCTGGACCACGTCCGTCTGCTCCGGCTCCCTGCTCCTGGCCGCCGCCGGGCTCCTCAAGGGGCGCCGGGCCACCTCCCACTGGCTGGCCCTGGACCAGCTGACCGGGTTCGGAGCCGAGCCCACGGGTGAACGCGTCGTACTCGACGGAAAGTACGTCACCGCGGCGGGTGTGTCCGCCGGCATCGACATGGGGCTCACGCTGCTCGGCCGGATCGCCGGCGACGAGCACGCCCAGGCGGTCCAGCTCGCCACCGAGTACGACCCGCAGCCGCCCTACGACGCGGGCTCGCCGGACAAGGCACCGGCGCACATCGTGGACCTGCTGCGCGCGCGGAGCCGCTTCATCCTGTCGCAGTCCAGCTGAAGCGCGGCTGCCGGCGCTCCAGGAACGCGGCGACGCCCTCCGCGGTGTCGCCGCTGCCGCGCGCCTGCGCCGCCCAGTGGGCGTCCCGGTCCGTCCTGCCGTTCGCGAACTCCTTCGCGGCGGCCTGGGTGAGCAGCGAGCGGGAGGCCAGGATCCGGGTCAGCTCCGCGACGCGCTTGCCCAGTTCGCCCTCCGGCAGCACCTCGTCCACCAGCCCGGTGGCCAGCGCCCGCCCCGTGTCGATCAACTCGGCCGTGAACAGCAGGTACTTGGCCGCGGAGGGGCCGACCAGCGACACCAGCCGGCGGGTCGAGGAGGCCGGATAGACGATGCCGAGCCGCGCCGGTGTCACCCCGAACAGGGCGCCCTCCTCCGCCAGCCGCAGATCGCAGGCCGCCGCCAGCTGCGACCCGCCGCCCACGCAGTGCCCGCGCACGGCGGCCAGGGTCGGCTTGGGGAACGCGGCGAGCGCCTCCTCGGCCGCCACCGCGAGTCCCGGCGTCTCGTCCGGTGACCCCCGGAGCGTGGAGATGTCCGCTCCCGCGCAGAAGGTCCCGCCTTCCCCGGTGAGCACCAGCACCCGTACGCCCGGGTCGTGCGCCAGCTCGTCCAGCAGCGGCGGCAGCGCCCGCCACATCGCCGCGGTCATGGCGTTGCGCTTGGCCGGGTTGTGGATGACGACGGTGGCGACAGCGCCTTCGACACGGTGCGACAGCTGGGGCTCCATGCGCCGGATGCTATCGGGGGCCGCGCCCCCGGGGGGTACCCCGCCCCGGCGTTACCGATCCGGTCCAGCGGGGACACATAGGGAGGGAGGGTGCGAAACGCCGGTGACGGAGGAGGCGGCGATGGCCAAGTTCGGCACACGTAAGCCCAAGGACAGGGTGACGAAGCTGCGCCACGGCTTCGGCTGGCTGGCCGTGCTCGGCGTGCTCCTCGTGCTCGCCGGCGTCGTCGGACTCGTCTACACCGCCGTCGCCACGCTCACCTCGATGCTGCTGTTCGGCTGGCTGCTGCTGATCGGCGGGATCGTCGGCCTGCTGCACGCGATCCAGTCCCGCGGCACCAACTTCTTCTGGCTCGGCGTCATCGTCGCGGCGCTGAACATCGCGGCCGGTGTCGTCGTCATCCGCCTGCCGCACGCGGCGGCCGCCGCGCTCACCATGTTCGCCGCGCTGCTGTTCCTCTCCGCGGGCCTCTTCCGGCTGGTCGGCAGCCTGGTCGTACGCGGTCCGCAGTTCGGCTGGACCCTGCTCCTCGGCGCCTTCGACCTGCTGCTCGGGATCCTGGTCCTCGCCTCCTGGCCGAGCAGCAGCCAGTACGTCATCGGCGCCTTCTTCTCGCTCGCCCTGCTCTTCGACGGCCTCGCCCTCCTGGCCACCGGCTACAGCGGACACCGGGTCGTCGGGCTCGTCTCCGACCAGCACTAGCCCAAACCCGTACGACCTGATTAGTTCGGGAAGCGGCGCCAGGGGTGTCAGGAACAGTCCCACACGTGACCGTGTCATACGCACTCGGTCATGAACCGCTCGATACACGCTGACTTGTGTTCAGGTACAAAGGCGGCCGCGCATCGTTACCAACACTCGACGTGTGGTGACAATCGAGCGCGAGGGTGGCGACCGGACGATGGACAACCACGGGCGCGGGGACGGCCCGCGCCCAGCGGAGGAGGCCGCGCGGCCTCCCGATCCACTGCCGTACGAAGGCGTCTGGCGGTTCACCGCCGCCGCGGTGGACGCCTCGGTCCCGCAGGCCCGGCACGCGGTCCGGGACCTGCTGCTGCGCCAGGGCGTGCCGGTCTCCGACGAGCTGGAGTACGGCCTGCTGCTGATCGTCTCCGAGCTGGTCACCAACGCGGTGAGGCACGCGGCGCTGCTGTCGCCGGTGCTGGCCGTGGAGGTCGCCGTCGGAGCCGAGTGGGTGCGGGTGTCCGTGGAGGACAACCACCCCTACCGCCCCACCGCCCTGGAGGCCGACCACGGCCAGACCGGCGGCCGGGGCCTGCTCCTGGTCCGCGAGGTGGCACGGGAGGCGGGCGGCACGGTCGACGTGGAGCACACGGCGAGCGGCGGCAAGGTGATCTGGGCGGCGCTGCCGCTCAAGCCCGCGATGCTGCCGTAACACCGCACGCGCAGGCGGCCCTGCCGCGGGATCCGCTCACCAGCCCGCGGACGGGCCCGTCAGCTCCCTGATCGCCGGACGGGCCGCGTCCAGTACGGTCATGAACCAGGCCGAGAACGGGTCACGGGCATGCCGCTCCGCCAGCTCGGCCGCCGTCACGAAGGCCGTGGCCTCGACCTCCTCCGGGTCCGCCGCGAGCCGCGCCTGCACCAGGCCGACGAACAGGTGGTTGTACTCCTGCTCGACCAGGCCCGAGGCCGGGTCGGGGTGGTTGTAGCGGACCGTGCCCGCCTCCGCCAGCAGCGAGGGCGACACACCCAGTTCCTCGAACGTGCGCCGGGCCGCGGCGGCGAACGGCGCCTCGCCCGGGTAGGGGTGGCCGCAACAGGTGTTGGACCACACACCGGGGGAGTGGTACTTGCCGAGCGCCCGCTGCTGCAGCAGCAGCCGGCCCTGCTCGTCGAAGAGGAAGACCGAGAACGCACGGTGCAGCTGTCCCGGCGGCTGGTGGGCGGCGAGCTTCTCCGCTGTACCGATCGTCACGCCCTTCTCGTCGACCAGTTCCAGCAAAATCGCCTCTGCGGTGCCATTCGACGAGCTGTGCGTCGCGGTGGCAGGTGTGATCGGCATACCCATCCTTCGCCTCGGTCTTCGCACCCCAAGTCTGCCGTACGAATCCGGCACTCCCGGCACTTCCCGGCACGTCCGCGCGCGGCGCCGCACCGGAAGGCGGACCCGGTAGATCATCGTGCCCGGTCAGGCGATCACGGAACCGTACGGGGCGGGTGTCGAACACCTGTGCGTGCCGTCAGTGGCACAGTCGTGCCTCGTGCTCCGCGTGCCCGCCCGGCTCCAGCTGGAAGGTGCAGTGCTCCACGTCGAAGTGGTCGCCGAGGCAGCCCTGCAGCTCGTGCAGCAGCTTCTCGTGGCCCACCGCGCTGAGCACCTCCGAGCTGACCACCACGTGCGCCGACAGCACCGGCATGCCGGAGGTGATCGTCCAGGCGTGCAGGTCGTGTACGTCCTCCACGCCGTCCAGCGCCAGGATGTGTGTCCGCACCTCGGCCATGTCGACGTTCTTCGGGGCCGCCTCCAGCAGCACGTCCAGCGTCTCGCGCAGCAGCTTCAGCGTCCTCGGCACGATCATCACGCCGATGACCAGCGAGGCGATCGGGTCGGCGGCCTGCCAGCCCGTCGTCAGGATCACCGAGGCCGAGATCAGCACCGCGACCGAGCCCAGCGCGTCCGCGGCCACCTCCAGGAAGGCGCCCCGTACGTTCAGGCTCTCCTTCTGCCCGCGCATCAGCAGGGTCAGCGAGATGCTGTTGGCGACCAGGCCGATCAGACCGAACACGACCATCAGGCCGCCGCGGGTGTCCGCGGGGGTCATGAACCGCTCGACCGCCTCGTACAGGACGTATCCGCCGACCCCGAGCAGCAGCAGGCAGTTGGCCAGGGCGGCCAGGATCTCGGCGCGGGCCAGGCCGAAGGTGCGGTTGGTGCTCGGCGGCCGGTTGGCGAAGTGGATCGCGAGCAGGGCCATGCCGAGGCCCACCCCGTCGGTCGCCATGTGGGCCGCGTCCGCGATCAGTGCGAGCGAGTCCGCGAGCAGGCCGCCGACGATCTCCACGACCATGATCGTGAGCGTGATGCCCAGCGCGATCCGCAACCGGCCCCGGTACGCGGCCGCGGCCGTCCCCGTGGGCGGCGCATGGCTGTGCGCGTGCCCGTGGTCGTGCCCTGCCCCCATGACAACCGCCCTTTCGTGTCCGTCCGGCAGGGCCCAGTGAACTACGGGCGGGGGGTATGGGGCAACGCGGTACTGAACACCGTTGTCATGTGCCCTGACCTGCGCAAATGTTCCGCAGGTCAGGGCGGGTGGGGGCGGGTGGGGCCTCGGGCCGACTCAGCCGCCGTGGTGCAGCCGCCAGCCCTGCCAGGCCGACTCGACCATCTCGCGCACCCCGCGCGCGGCCCGCCAGCCCAGTTGCTCGGCGGCCCGCTCGGCCGAGGCGACCGCACGCGGCGCGTCCCCGGGCCGGCGCCCCTCCACCACCGGCTCCCGGCGGTCCCCGGTGACCTCCCCGACGAGAGTGATCAGCTCGCGCACGGAGACGCCCTCGCCCCGCCCGATGTTCAGCGTCAGATCTCCGGTCAGGCCGCCGTCGGCGAGCCGCCGCGCCGCCGCGAGGTGGGCCTCGGCGAGGTCGGCCACGTGGATGTAGTCCCGGACGCAGGTGCCGTCCGGCGTCGGGTAGTCGGCGCCGAAGATCCGCGGGGCCTCGTCACGGGTGAGCCGGTCGAAGACCATCGGCACGATGTTGAACACGCCCGTGTCCGCCAGCTCGGGGGCGGCGGCGCCCGCCACGTTGAAATAGCGCAGGCAGACCGTGGAGATTCCGTGTGCCTTTCCGGCCGCCCGTACCAGCCACTCCCCGGCCAGCTTGGTCTCGCCGTAGGGGTTGACCGGCGCGCACGGGGTGTCCTCCGTGATCAGGTCCACGTCCGGGTTGCCGTACACGGCCGCCGACGAGGAGAACAGCAGCCGGCCGATCCCCGCCTCGGCGACCGCGTCCAGCAGCGTGGCGAGGCCGCCCACGTTCTCCCGGTAGTAGCGGGTGGGCTGGGCCACCGACTCGGCGACCTGCTTGCGCGCCGCGAGGTGGACGACGCCCGTGACGCCGTACTCCGCGAAGACGTCCTTCAGCAGCCGGCCGTCGAGCGTCGAGCCCCGCACGAGCGGGACGTTTGCCGGGAGCCGCTCGGGCACCGCCGCCGACATGTCGTCCAGCGCCACGACGCTCTCCCCGGCGCCGGCCATGGCCCGTGCCACGTGCGCCCCGATGTATCCGGCTCCGCCGGTGATCAGCCAGGTCATGGTCGTCCACCCTAAGGGCGCCGTGCCGGTGCCGGTCGCCGCCGGTGCGGGGGCGTCGGGGTGGAGCCCGGGGCGCGCAGCTGTGCGCCCCGGGCCCGGGACGTCCGCGGCTGTGGCCCGGCGGGGGCAGCCGCGTAAGGTGGCAGCTCGCGCCTCTTCGGAGGCTTCTGCCCGGGTCTGCGCCCACGGTTTGTGGGCCGGGCCCGCGATCCCCGATGATGATCGCGGCAAAGGCCGGGGCAGCCCCCGTGGGCCGGGCCGTGAACGGCCGGTGAACAAGGGCTCCCGTCCATCCGATAGCCTCTGCCGACATGCCGCCCGGGTGCCGCAGGCAGGGCGCCCCACCACGTGAGAGACCGGCGCCCGCGCGCCGGCACCCAGGGAGTGAGTTCGGTTGCCGACCGCCATCGTCACCGGTCAGCCGGTCCCCGGATCGTCCCTCGAGAACGATCTGCGGTCGCTCGGCTTCGACGTCCGGGTGGCAGTGGACGCCGCCGAGGCCGAGACCCTGCTCGCCGCCGCTCCCGCCGGCGACCGTGTGGCCCTGGCCGACGCCCGCTTCGTCGGCCACCCGCACGCCCTGCGCCTGGGCCTGACCGACCCCCGCTTCCCGCTCTCCGCGATCCCCGGTGCCGTCACCGCCCAGCCGGAGGCCCGGCAGGCGCTGACCCGGGCCGTGGCCCGCGAGACCTCGGCCGGCGGCGGTACCGCGCTGGCCGTGGACAGCCTCGCCGACCGGATCGTCACCGCCCTCGACACGGACGGCTGTGAGGTGCACCGGCCCGAGCTGGGCAGCCTGGTCGCCGCCGTCCCCGCCGACCCGCAGGCCCGCAACGAGGCACGGCAGGCCGTCGCCGCCGTCGACGACGAGGCCGTACGCCTGAAGTCGGCCGTGAAGTCCCGCGACGGTTTCTTCACCACCTTCTTCATCAGCCCTTACTCGCGCTACATCGCCCGCTGGTGCGCCCGCCGGGGCCTGACCCCGAACCAGGTCACCACCGCCTCGCTGCTCACCGCCCTGATCGCGGCCGGCTGCGCGGCCACCGGCACCCGCGGCGGCTTCGTCGCGGCGGGCGTGCTGCTGATCGCCTCCTTCGTGCTGGACTGCACCGACGGCCAGCTCGCCCGCTACGCCCTGAAGTACTCCACGCTCGGCGCCTGGCTGGACGCCACCTTCGACCGGGCCAAGGAGTACGCCTACTACGCCGGCCTCGCCCTCGGCGCGGCCCGCGGCGGCGACGACGTGTGGGCCCTCGCCCTCGGCGCGATGGTCCTGCAGACCTGCCGGCACGTGGTCGACTTCTCCTTCAACGAGGCCAACCACGACGCCACCGCCAACACCAGCCCCACCGCCGCCCTCTCCGACAAGCTGGACGGCGTCGGCTGGACGGTCTGGGTGCGGCGCATGATCGTCCTGCCCATCGGCGAGCGCTGGGCGCTGATAGCGGTCCTCACCGCGGCCACCACGCCCCGGATCACCTTGTGCGTCCTGCTCGTCGGCTGCGCCTTCGCCGCGACGTACACGACGGCGGGCCGGGTGCTGCGCTCGCTGACCCGCAAGGCACGGCGGACCGACCGGGCCGCGCAGGCCCTCGCCGACCTCGCCGACTCCGGTCCGCTCGCCGAGCTGCTCTGCCGGGGCCTCAAGATCAAGGCCCACTCCCTGGCGCCCCTCAGCGCGGGCTTCGGCGGCGCGCTCCTCGTGGTCGTGGCCGGGGTGTGGGGGGCGAGCTGGCAGACCGTCGCCGCCGCCGGCCTCTACGTCGTCCTGGCGGCCGAAGCCGTCGACCACCCGCTCAAGGGCGCCCTCGACTGGCTGGTGCCGCCGTTCTTCCGGGCCGCCGAATACGCCACCGTTCTGATCCTCGCGGCCACATCCGGGGTGAACGGCGCCCTCCCTGCGGCTTTCGGGCTGGTGGCCGCCGTCGCCTACCATCACTACGACACGGTGTACCGCATCCGCGGCAACGCCGGAGCGCCCCCGGCCTGGCTGGTGCGCGCCATCGGGGGGCACGAGGGGCGGACGCTGCTCGTCTGCGTCCTGGCCGCGGTGCTCAGCGCCGCGCAGTTCACGGTCGCGCTCACGGTCCTCGCCGTGGCCGTCGCCCTCGTGGTGCTCGTCGAGAGCATCCGCTTCTGGGCCGCCGCTCATAGGGAAGGCGCCCCAGCCGTACACGACGAAGGAGAACCCGCATGATCGGCCTCGTGCTGGCGGCCGGCGCCGGACGGCGTCTGCGCCCCTACACCGACACCCTGCCCAAGGCGCTGGTGCCGGTGGGGCCCGCGGGTATAGAGGGCGAACCGACCGTGCTGGACCTCACCCTCGCCAACTTCGCCGAGGTCGGCCTGACCGAGGTCGCGATCATCGTCGGCTACCGCAAGGAGGCCGTCTACGAGCGCAAGGCCGCCCTGGAGCAGAAGTACGGCCTCAAGCTCACCCTGATCGACAACGACAAGGCCGAGGAGTGGAACAACGCCTACTCCCTGTGGTGCGGCCGTGACGCCCTCAAGGACGGTGTGATCCTCGCCAACGGCGACACGGTTCACCCGGTCTCCGTCGAGAAGACGCTGCTGGCCGCGCGCGGTGAGGGCCGTCGCATCATCCTGGCCCTGGACACCGTGAAGGAGCTCGCCGACGAGGAGATGAAGGTCGTCGTCGACCCCGAGCAGGGCATGACCAGGATCACCAAGCTGATGGACCCGGCCGAGGCGACCGGCGAGTACATCGGCGTCACCCTGATCGAGGGCGACGCCGCCCCCGAGCTGGCCGACGCGCTGAAGACGGTCTGGGAGACCGACCCGCAGCAGTTCTACGAGCACGGCTACCAGGAGCTGGTCCACCGCGGCTTCCGGATCGACGTGGCGCCGATCGGCGACGTCAAGTGGGTCGAGATCGACAACCACGACGACCTCGCCAAGGGACGGGAGATCGCGTGCCGCTACTGACCCGGCTGATTCCCTCGCCGGTCGTCGTGGACATCCGCCCGGGTGCCCTGGACGACCTGGCCTGCGTCCTCGCCGACGAGCGCATCGCGCAGTCCGGCCGGCTCGCCGTCGCCGTCAGCGGCGGCTCCGGCTCCAGGCTGCGCGAGCGCATCGCCCCCTCGCTGCCCGGCGCCAGCTGGTACGAGGTCGGCGGCGGCACCCTGGACGACGCGATCCGGCTGGCCGGCGAGATGAAGTCCGGCCACTACGACGCCGTCGTCGGGCTCGGCGGCGGCAAGATCATCGACTGCGCCAAGTTCGCCGCGGCGCGCATCGGTCTGCCCCTGGTCGCCGTGCCGACGAACCTCGCGCACGACGGCCTGTGCTCGCCGGTCGCCACCCTCGACAACGACGCCGGGCGCGGCTCCTACGGCGTGCCGAACCCGATCGCGGTCGTCATCGACCTGGACGTGATCCGCGAGGCCCCGGCCCGCTTCGTCCGGGCCGGCATCGGCGACGCGATCTCCAACATCAACGCGGTCGCGGACTGGGAGCTGTCCAACCGCGTTAACGGCGAGAAGATCGACGGTCTCGCCGCGGCCATGGCCCGCCAGGCCGGCGAGGCGGTGCTCAGGCATCCCGGCGGCATCGGCGACAACGGCTTCCTGCAGGTGCTGGCCGAGGCGCTGGTGCTCAGCGGCATCTCGATGTCGATCTCCGGCGACTCCCGCCCGTCCTCCGGCTCCTGCCACGAGATCAACCACGCCTTCGACCTGCTGTTCCCCAAACGTGCGGCCGCCCACGGCGAACAGTGCGGACTCGGCGCGGCCTTCGCGACGTATCTGCGCGGGGCCCACGAGGAAGCGGCCCACACCGCCGAAGTGCTGCGCCGGCACGGGCTTCCGGTGCTGCCGGAGGAGATCGGCTTCACCGTGGACGAGTTCGTCCGCGCCGTGGAGTTCGCCCCGGAGACCCGCCCCGGCCGCTACACGATCCTCGAACACCTCGACCTCAAGCCGAACCAGATCAAGGACATCTACGCCGACTATGTCAAGGCCATCGGTAGCTGAACTCCGTCCGGTCGTCCACCCCGCGGGGGTGAAGGACCGGCGCAGCGGTGAGCACTGGATGGGACGCCTCTACATGCGCGAGGTGTCCCTGCGGGTCGACCGCTACCTGGTCAACACCAGGGTCACGCCCAACCAGCTCACGTACCTGATGACCGTCTTCGGCGTGCTCGCGGCCCCGGCACTCCTGGTGCCGGGGATCCCGGGCGCCGTCCTCGGCGTGGTGTGCGTCCAGATGTACCTGCTGCTGGACTGCGTCGACGGCGAGATCGCGCGCTGGAAGAAGCAGTACTCGCTGAACGGCGTCTACCTGGACCGGGTCGGCGCCTACCTCACCGACGCCGCCGTGCTCGTGGGCTTCGGGCTGCGCGCCGCCGACCTGTGGGGCGGCGGCCGTATCGACTGGCTGTGGGCCTTCCTCGGCACGCTGGCCGCGCTCGGCGCCATCCTCGTCAAGGCGGAGACCGACCTGGTCGGCGTCGCCCGGCACCAGGCCGGCAAGCCGCCGGTCAAGGAGGCCGCCGCCGAGATGCGCTCCTCCGGCATGGCGCTGGCCCGCCGGGCCGCCGCCGCCCTGAAGTTCCACCGGCTGATCCTCGGTATCGAGGCGTCCCTGCTGATCCTGGCCCTGGCGATCGTCGACCAGGTCCGCGGTGACCTGTTCTTCTCCCGGCTGGGTGTCGCGGTGCTGGCCGGCATCGCGCTGCTGCAGACCCTGCTGCACCTGGTCTCCATCCTCGCTTCGAGCAGGCTGAAGTGAGTGCCGTGAAGGTCGGCGCCGTCATCATCACCATGGGCAACCGGCCCGAGGAGCTGCGCGCCCTGCTCGACTCGGTCGCCAAGCAGGACGGCGACCGGGTGGAGGTGGTCGTCGTCGGCAACGGCTCGCCCGTCCCGGACGTCCCCGACGGCGTACGCACCATAGAGCTGCCCGAGAACCTGGGCATCCCCGGCGGCCGCAACGTCGGCACAGAGGCCTTCGGTCCCGGCGGCCGCGATGTCGACATATTGCTCTTCCTCGACGACGACGGCCTGCTCGCCCGTCACGACACCGCCGAGCTGTGCCGTGCGGCGTTCGAGGCCGATCCGAAGCTCGGCATCATCAGCTTCCGCATCGCCGACCCGGAGACCGGCGAGACCCAGCGCCGGCACGTGCCCCGGCTGCGTGCCTCCGACCCGATGCGCTCCTCCAGGGTCACCACCTTCCTCGGCGGCGCCAACGCCGTCCGCACCCGGGTGTTCGCCGAGGTCGGCGGCCTGCCGGACGACTTCTTCTACGCCCACGAGGAGACCGACCTGGCCTGGCGGGCCCTCGACGCCGGCTGGATGATCGACTACCGGTCGGACATGGTGCTGTACCACCCGACGACCGCGCCCTCGCGACACGCCGTCTACCACCGCATGGTCGCCCGCAACCGCGTGTGGCTGGCCCGCCGCAACCTCCCCGCGGCCCTGGTCCCCGTCTACCTCGGTGTCTGGCTGCTGCTCACGCTGCTGCGCCGCCCCTCGGGGCCGGCCCTGAAGGCGTGGTTCGGCGGATTCCGGGAAGGCTGGACCACACCGTGCGGACCGCGCCGTCCGATGCGCTGGCGCACGGTGTGGCGGCTGACCCGACTGGGCCGGCCCCCGGTGATCTGAGAAGCTTCTCTTACCTGAAGAGAGCAAGCTTCTTACCGAGAGAGTTCCGGATTTCCACTCGTGAGTCACACAACGCATGACGGCGGTGTCGCGGTGAACGCGATACCGTCGCCCGACGAGGGGCTGACGGCGGCGCAGCTCGCCGCCAAGTACGGGCTCGCCGTGAGCGGCGCCCGGCCCTCACTGGCCGAGTACGTCCGCCAGCTGTGGGGGCGGCGCCACTTCATCCTCGCCTTCTCCCAGGCGAAGCTGACGGCCCAGTACAGCCAGGCCAAGCTCGGCCAGCTGTGGCAGGTGGCGACACCGCTGCTCAACGCGGGCGTGTACTACTTCATCTTCGGCGTGATCCTGCACGCGAGCCGCGGTCTGTCCCAGGACGTGTACATCCCGTTCCTGGTCACGGGCGTGTTCGTCTTCACCTTCACGCAGAGCTCGGTCATGTCGGGCGTCCGGGCGATCTCCGGCAACCTGGGCCTGGTGCGCGCCCTGCACTTCCCGCGTGCCTCGCTGCCCATCTCGTTCTCGCTGCAGCAGCTCCAGCAGCTGCTGTTCTCGATGATCGTGATGTTCGTCGTGGCGATCGGCTTCGGCAGCTACCCGGGCCCGGGCTGGCTGCTGATCGTGCCGGTCCTGCTGCTGCAGTTCCTGTTCAACACCGGGCTCGCGCTGATCGTGGCCCGCATGGGCGCCAAGACGCCGGACCTCGCCCAGCTGATGCCGTTCATCCTGCGCACCTGGATGTACACCTCCGGCGTCATGTTCTCCATCAACAAGATGATGGAGGGCCGCTCCGAGATCGCGGTCCGGCTGCTGCAGGTCAACCCGGCCGCGGTCTACATGGACCTCATGCGCTACGCGCTGATCGACGGCTACGGTGCCTCGAACCTGCCGCCGCACGTGTGGGCCATCGCCCTGTTCTGGGCCGTGGCCGCCTTCGCCGGCGGCTTCGTGTACTTCTGGAAGGCGGAGGAGAGGTACGGCCGTGGCTGAGCACAACGACCGGGCCGGCGAGGAACGCCGCCCGACGGTCATCGCCGACGATCTGCACATCGTCTACCGGGTCAACGGCGCCAAGACCGGCAAGGGCAGCGCGACGGCGGCGCTGAGCCGGATCCTCAAGCGCGGCGAGGAGCGGGGCGTACGGAAGGTGCACGCCGTGCGCGGGGTGTCCTTCGTCGCCTATCGCGGCGAGGCCGTCGGCCTGATCGGCTCCAACGGCTCCGGCAAGTCCACCCTGCTGCGGGCCATCGCCGGCCTGCTGCCCGCCGAGAAGGGCAAGGTCTACACCGACGGCCAGCCCTCGCTGCTCGGTGTCAACGCGGCCCTGATGAACGACCTGACCGGCGAGCGGAAGGGTGACTTCATCACCCTGCCGATGCGCACGTACTCCTCCGGCATGGCCGCCCGGCTGCGGTTCTCCATCGCCGCCGCCAAGGACCACGACGTCCTCATGATCGACGAGGCGCTCGCCACCGGTGACCGCAAGTTCCAGAAGCGCTCCGAGGAACGCATCCGGGAACTGCGCAAGGAGGCCGGAACGGTGTTTCTGGTCAGTCACAACAACAAGTCGATCCGCGACACCTGCAACCGCGTCCTGTGGCTGGAACGCGGTGAGCTGCGTATGGACGGACCGACCGAAGAGGTTTTGAAGGAGTACGAGAAGTTCACGGGCAAGTAGCCTGTTTCGGCCAGGCCCCGCGGGCAACCGTCCGGCGGGGCCCTGCGTCTGTAAAGGGACCGTCAACTCCGGCCAGCGCCAGGAATCTTGGAACCAATCGGTGTGTTGTTGTGATGCGCAGGACACCCCGGCGGACCGTGTCGCGTTGTACAACGTAAGCTGTACCAGTGCCGGAAAGTGGCAAGTGGGGCGATAATGCGCGACACCCTGAGTGAGGGCGACCCCGGGAATTGCCGGGCGGCGTGTCCGAAATAGTGTGTATTGGGTCGGCAGTGTAGAACGGGAGATGTGACGGCAATGGCTACGGAAACTCCCCAGCTCAACGCAGCATGTGCCGTCCCCGCCGCGGGCAGCGCCCGATGACGGCCACCGAGACGGCGCCGGGCCTGGAACGCGCCACCCTGGACAAAGCCACGCGTGAGAACTTTCCGGTGGCCCCTTTCTTCCTGCCCCGGGCGTGGCGCGAGGACCTCATGGCCGTCTACGGCTTCGCCCGTCTGGTCGACGACATCGGTGACGGCGACCTCGCCCCGGGCGGCGCCGACGCCCGGGCGCTCGGCGTGTCGCCCGCCGGGGCCGAGGACCGCCTGGCCCTCCTCGACGCGTTCGAGACCGATCTGCGCCGCGTCTTCGACGGCACCCCGCGCCATCCGCTGCTGCGCCGTCTGCAGCCCACCGTCCGCCGCCACCGCCTGACCTCCGAGCCCTTCCTCGGCCTGATCGCCGCCAACCGCCAGGACCAGCTCGTCACCCGGTACGAGACCTACGACGACCTCCTCGCCTACTGCGCCCTGTCCGCCAACCCCGTGGGCCGCCTCGTCCTCGCCGTCACCGGCACCGAGACCCCCGAGCGGATCCGGCTGTCCGACGCGATCTGCACCGCGCTGCAGATCGTGGAGCACCTCCAGGACGTCGCCGAGGACCTCGGCCGCGACCGGATCTATCTGCCGGCCGAGGACATGAAGCGCTTTCACGTCCAGGAAACGGATCTTGGCGCAAAAACCGCGAGCGCATCGGTGCGCGCCCTGGTTGCATACGAAGCACAACGCGCCCGCGATCTGCTGAATGAAGGCGCCCCCCTGGTGGGTAGCGTCCACGGCAGACTGAAGCTGCTGCTCGCAGGGTTCGTGGCGGGGGGAAGGGCGGCGGTCAGCGCGATCGCCGCCGCCGAATACGACGTACTTCACGGCCCGCCCAAGCCCGGCAAGGTCCAGTTGCTGCGTGAGGCGGGCGTGATCCTGCGAGGAGAGGGGTGATCCGGACCGTGGATTCTCCGTCACACGTGTCCGCACCGGTACTCGCCGCCTACAGCTACTGCGAGACCGTCACGGGGCAGCAGGCCCGCAACTTCGCGTACGGCATCCGTTTGCTGCCCACGTCCAAGCGCCGCGCCATGTCGGCGCTGTACGCGTTCTCCCGGCGCGTGGACGACATCGGCGACGGCGACCTGGCCGACGAGGTGAAGCTGAAGCGGCTGGAGGACACCAGGGCGCTGCTCGCCCGGGTCCGGGAGGACGAGGTGGAGGAGGACGACACCGATCCGGTCGCGGTGGCCCTCGCCCACGCGGCACGCGCTTTCCCGATCCCGCTCGGCGGCCTCGACGAGCTGATCGACGGCGTCCAGATGGACGTGCGCGGCGAGACCTACGAGACCTGGGACGACCTGAAGGTCTACTGCCGGTGTGTCGCCGGTGCCATCGGCCGCCTCTCGCTCGGCGTGTTCGGCACCGAACGGGGAGCGCGCGGCGCCGAGCGCGCACCCGAGTACGCCGACACCCTCGGGCTCGCCCTGCAGCTCACCAACATCCTCCGGGACGTCCGCGAGGACGCGGCCGGCGGCCGTACCTACCTGCCCGCCGACGACCTCGCCAAGTTCGGCTGCTCGGCCGGCTTCGACGGGCCGACGCCCCCGGAGGGCTCCGACTTCGCGGGCCTCGTGCACTTCGAAGTACGGCGGGCCCGTGCCCTCTTCGCCGAGGGCTACCGGCTGCTGCCCATGCTCGACCGGCGCAGCGGAGCCTGTGTGGCCGCCATGGCCGGCATCTACCGCCGGCTGCTGGACCGCATCGAGCGCGACCCCGAGGCCGTGCTGCGCGGCCGGGTCTCGCTGCCCGGACGCGAGAAGGCCTACGTCGCCGTGCGCGGCCTGTCCGGCCTCGACACCCGGCATGTGACCCGCCATGTCTCCGCACGGTCCGTCAGGAGGCGCGCCTGATGGACCCTCACCGAACCAGGAGACAGGTGCCAGGCAACCTGCAGCAGCGGCGTGGCGTCCCTGACGGCGACGACCGAGCGTGCACCGTTCAACCAGCATGCTCAGCAGGCCGGCGCCCCGAAGGGGCGCGGGGAACTGCGCGAGCAGCCACGACGGGCCCGCGGGCGATGGACGGCCTGTCGCGGCACTCCTCGCGGAGCGCTCGCCCATGGAAGGACGCACGATGAGCGAAGGCCCACGCCCCGCACGGGCGCACGGCACCGCGGAACCGGAAGGCGCCGCAGGCCGCCGCGCCGTCGTGGTCGGGGGCGGGCTCGCCGGGATCACCGCGGCGCTCGCGCTCGCCGACGCGGGCGTCCGCGTCACCCTGCTCGAAGGCAAGCCCAGGCTGGGCGGCCTCGCCTTCTCCTTCCGGCGCGGCGACCTGACCGTCGACAACGGCCAGCACGTGTACCTGCGCTGCTGCACCGCCTACCGCTGGTTCCTCGACCGGATCGAGGGCGCGGCGCTGGCACCGCTGCAGGACCGCCTGGACGTGCCCGTCGTCGACGTCGCCAAGCCCGAGGGCAGGCGGCTCGGCCGGCTGCGGCGCGACCCGCTGCCCGTCCCCCTCCATCTGGGGCGCAGCCTGGCCGCCTATCCGCATCTCTCGCTCGCCGAGCGCGCCGCGGTCGGGCGGGCCGCGCTCGCGCTGAAGGGGCTCGACCTCGCCGATCCGGCCCTGGACACCCAGGACTTCGGCAGCTGGCTGGCCGCACACGGTCAGTCGGCGCGCGCCATCGAGGCCCTGTGGGACCTGGTCGGCGTCGCCACCCTCAACGCGGTCGCGGGCGACGCCTCGCTGGGGCTCGCCGCGATGGTGTTCAAGACCGGTCTGCTGTCCGACCCGGGCGCGGCCGACATCGGCTGGGCCCGCGTCCCGCTGGGCGAACTGCACGACCGGCTGGCCCGCAAGGCGCTCGACTCCGCGGGCGTGCGCACCGAGGTCCGTACACGCGTCACCTCCGTCTCCTACAACGAAAACGGCACCTGGAGCGTTCAGGTTCCCGGCGAACGCCTGGAAACCGACGCCGTCGTCCTCGCCGTACCCCAGCGCGAGGCGCACGACCTGCTGCCGCCCGGCGCCCTCGACGCCCCCGCACAGCTGCTGGACATCGGCACCGCGCCGATCCTCAACGTCCATGTCGTCTACGACCGCACGGTGCTCGCGCGCCCCTTCTTCGCCGCCCTCGGCACCCCCGTGCAGTGGGTCTTCGACCGCACCGACGCCTCCGGCCTCGCCGAGGGCCAGTACCTCGCGCTCTCGCAGTCGGCCGCGCACGACGAGATCGACCTGCCGGTCACGGAACTGCGCGAGCGTTACCTGCCCGAACTGGAGCGGCTGATTCCGGGTACCCGCGGCGCCGAGGTGCTGGACTTCTTCGTGACCCGGGAGCGCACGGCCACGTTCGCCCCCGCCCCCGGCGTCGGGCGCCTCAGGCCCGGCGCCCGCACCAAGGCCCCCGGCCTGTACCTGGCCGGAGCGTGGACCGCCACCGGGTGGCCCGCGACCATGGAGAGTGCGGTCCGCAGCGGAGTGAGCGCGGCCGACGCCGCCCTCAGTGCCCTGGGCCGGCCCCGCCCCCGCCATCTCTTCGAGTTCGAGGAGGCGGCCTGATGCCCGACCGGCACGCGGCGGGCCCCCGCACCCCCGGTACCGCAACAAGAGGAGAGACTGTGCCCACTGTGCCCCCGGCTTCGACGCCCGTCCCACGGGCCGCGGTGGACGTGACCGCGCTGCTGGAGCGCGGCCGGACCCTGGCCACTCCGGTCCTGCGTGCGGCCGTCGACCGGCTGGCGTCTCCCATGGACACCGTCGCCGCCTACCACTTCGGCTGGATCGACGCCGCCGGCAACCCGGCCGACGGCGACGGCGGCAAGGCCGTGCGCCCCGCCCTCGCCGTGCTCTCCGCCGAGGTCACCGGTGCCGCGCCCGAGGTGGGCATCCCGGGCGCCGTGGCCGTCGAACTCGTCCACAACTTCTCGCTGCTGCACGACGACCTGATGGACGGCGACGAGCAGCGCCGGCACCGCGACACCGTCTGGAAGGTGCACGGTCCCGCCCAGGCGATCCTGGTCGGCGACGCCCTGTTCGCCCTGGCCAACGAGGTGCTGCTGGAACTCGGCACCGTCGAGGCCGGCCGGGCCACCCGCCGGCTGACCACCGCCACCCGCGCCCTGATCGACGGCCAGGCGCAGGACATCTCCTACGAGCACCGCGACCGGGTCAGCGTCGAGGAGTGCCTGGAGATGGAGGGCAACAAGACCGGCGCGCTGCTCGCCGCCTCCAGCTCCATCGGCGCGGTCCTCGGCGGCGCGGACGACGCCACCGCCGACGCGCTGGAGAAGTACGGCTACCACCTCGGCCTCGCCTTCCAGGCCGTCGACGACCTGCTCGGCATCTGGGGCGACCCGGAGGCCACCGGCAAGCAGACCTGGAGCGACCTGCGCCAGCGCAAGAAGTCCCTGCCGGTCGTCGCCGCGCTCGCGGCCGGCGGCCCCGCCTCCGAGCGGCTCGGCGAGATCCTCGCCGCGGACGCCAAGAGCAGCGACTTCGAGAACTTCTCCGAGGAGGAGTTCGCGGCCCGCGCGGCCCTCATCGAGGAGGCCGGCGGCCGCGCCTGGACGGCCGAGGAAGCGCGCCGTCAGCACACCGTCGCCGTCGAGGCCCTGGACGCCGTCGACATGCCCGCCCGGGTGCGCGACTCCTTCACGGCGCTCGCCGACTTCGTCGTCGTACGGAAGAGATGATCCCTATCGGTCGAACACATCTCGCGTAGTCGCCGGCCGGTGCCGCAGGATGGTGCGGACACCGGCCGACGGCGGACCCACAGCAGCACGACTCGCACGACTGCACGAAGGGGAAGCCATGACAGCGACGACCGACGGAAGCACCGGGGCGACTGTGCCGTCCCGCGCTGCCGCGGCCAGCGACACCACCCTCACCACCCTCACCACCCCCGAGGCGGCCGGGGTACAAGAAGCCGCCGCAGGCGCCGCGAGGCGCGCCACCGACTTCCTGCTCGCCCGGCAGGACGCCCAGGGCTGGTGGAAGGGCGACCTGGAGACCAACGTCACCATGGACGCCGAGGACCTGCTGCTCCGTCAGTTCCTGGGGATCCTCGACGAGAGCACCGCACAGGCCGCGGCCCTGTTCATCCGCGGCGAGCAGCGCGAGGACGGCACCTGGGCCACCTTCTACGGCGGGCCCGGCGAACTGTCGGCCACCATCGAGGCGTACGTCGCCCTGCGCCTGGCCGGCGACGCCCCCGACGACGCGCACATGGCGCGGGCGTCCGCCTGGATCCGCGAGCGCGGCGGCATCGCCGCCGCCCGTGTCTTCACCCGGATCTGGCTCGCCCTGTTCGGCTGGTGGAAGTGGGAGGACCTGCCCGAACTGCCGCCGGAGCTCATCTACTTCCCCGCCTGGATGCCGCTCAACATCTACGACTTCGGGTGCTGGGCCCGGCAGACCATCGTGCCGCTGACCATCGTCTCGGCCAAGCGCCCGGTGCGCCCCGCGCCCTTCCCGCTGGACGAGCTGCACACCGACCCGGCGAACCCGAACCCGGTGCGGCCGCTCGCACCGCTGGCCAGCTGGGACGGTGCCTTCCAGCGCCTGGACAAGGCGCTGCACCGGTTCCGCAAGGTCGCCCCGAAGCGACTCCGCAGGGCCGCGATGAACTCCGCCGCCCGCTGGATCATCGAGCGCCAGGAGAACGACGGCTGCTGGGGGGGCATCCAGCCCCCGGCCGTGTACTCGGTCATCGCCCTGTATCTGCTCGGCTACGACCTCCAGCATCCGGTGATGCGCGAGGGCCTCGCCTCGCTGGACCGTTTCGCCGTGTGGCGCGAGGACGGCGCCCGGATGATCGAGGCCTGCCAGTCCCCGGTGTGGGACACCTGCCTCGCCACCATCGCGCTCGTCGACGCGGGGCTCCCGGCCGACCATCCGCAACTGGTCAAGGCGGCCGACTGGATGCTCGGCGAGGAGATCGTCCGGCCCGGTGACTGGGCCGTGCGCCGGCCGGGGCTCCCGCCCGGCGGCTGGGCGTTCGAGTTCCACAACGACAACTACCCCGACATCGACGACACCGCCGAGGTCGTTCTCGCGCTGCGCCGCGTCCGGCACCACGATCCCGAGCGCACGGACCACGCCATCGGGCGCGCGGTGCGCTGGAACCTCGGGATGCAGTCGAAGAACGGCGCGTGGGGCGCCTTCGACGTCGACAACACCAGCCCGTTCCCCAACCGGCTGCCGTTCTGCGACTTCGGCGAGGTCATCGACCCGCCGTCCGCGGACGTCACCGCCCATGTCGTGGAGATGCTCGCCGCAGAGGGACTGGCCCACGACCCGCGGACCCGCCGGGGCATCGACTGGCTGCTCGCCGAACAGGAGCCGGACGGCTCGTGGTTCGGCCGCTGGGGCGTCAACTACATCTACGGCACCGGCTCGGTGGTCCCCGCGCTGACCGCGGCCGGGCTGCCCGGTGCGCACCCGGCGATCCGGCGGGCCGTGGCCTGGCTGGAGTCGGTCCAGAACGACGACGGCGGCTGGGGCGAGGACCTGCGCTCGTACAAGTACGCCAAGGAATGGAGCGGCCGGGGCGCCTCCACCGCCTCGCAGACCGCGTGGGCGCTGATGGCGCTGCTCGCGGCGGGGGAGAAGGACTCCAAGGCCGTCGAGCGCGGCATCCGGTGGCTGGCCGACACCCAGCGGGCGGACGGCAGCTGGGACGAGCCGTACTTCACCGGCACCGGCTTCCCCTGGGACTTCTCCATCAACTACCACCTGTACCGGCAGGTCTTCCCGCTCACCGCGCTCGGCCGGTACCTGCACGGCGACCCCTTCGAGCGCGGCCTCCTCGCCGGGAAACCGCGGTCCGAGGCCAGGGTGAGCTGAGGTGAGCACCCAGCCCGCCCCTGCCCCGCTGCTGATCGCCTGCGCCCTCGGCATCGAGCACCTCGCCCTGCGCACCGGCGACCACGGCGGTGCGGGCGGGCCCGTCACCTTCGTCCGTACGGGCATGGGTCCCCGCGCGGCGGAACGCTCCGTCACCCGGTGCCTGGCCGAGGACGCCCACACCGAGGCCGCCGTGCTGGCCACCGGTTTCTGTGCCGGGCTCGCCCCCGGCATGCACCCCGGCGACCTGGTCGTCGCCGAGGAGACCCGGGACCCGCGCGGCACCGTCGCCTGTGTGGGCACCGAACTGCTCGTCAAGGAACTCGTGCGCCTGCTGCCCGGGCGCACCGTCCACACCGGCCCGCTCACCGGCTCCGACCACGTCGTACGCGGCCCCGAGCGGTCCCAGCTGCTCGCCACCGGCGCGATCGCGGTCGACATGGAGTCGGCGGCCACGCTGCTGACCGCCGTCCGCCTGGGCGAGCGGCCGGTCGCGGCCGTACGGGTGGTCGTGGACGCCCCCGAACATGAACTCGTCCGGATCGGCACGGTACGCGGTGGAATATCGGCTTTCCGTGTTCTTCGATCCGTTCTTCCTGCTTTCTTCGAATGGCACCGTTCTTTGCTGCTCCCCCGGAGGTGAGCCAGATGGCCATGCCGTTGCGCCAGTCCATCAAGGTCGCTACATACCTGGCTGAACAGAAGCTGCGCAGGCGGGACAAGTTTCCGCTCATCGTCGAGCTGGAACCGCTCTTCGCCTGCAACCTCAAGTGCGAGGGCTGCGGCAAGATCCAGCATCCGGCCGGGGTGCTCAAGCAGCGCATGCCGGTCGCCCAGGCCGTGGGCGCCGTGCTGGAGTCCGGTGCGCCGATGGTCTCCATCGCCGGCGGCGAACCGTTGATGCACCCTCAGATCGACGAGATCGTCCGTCAGTTGGTGGCCAAGCGGAAATACGTCTTCCTCTGCACCAACGCGATGCTCCTGCGCAAGAAGATCGATCAATTCCGGCCCTCTCCCTATTTCGCCTTCGCCGTGCACATCGACGGGCTACGCGAGCGGCACGACGAGTCCGTCGCGAAGGAGGGCGTGTTCGACGAGGCGGTGGAGGCGATCAAGGAGGCCCAGCGACGCGGCTTCCGGGTGACCACCAACTCGACCTTCTTCAACACCGACACCCCGCAGACCATCATCGAGGTGCTCAACTTCCTCAACGACGACCTGAAGGTCGACGAGATGATGATCTCGCCCGCCTACGCCTACGAGAAGGCCCCCGACCAGGAGCACTTCCTCGGCGTGGAGCAGACCCGCGAGCTGTTCAGGAAGGCCTTCGCGGGCGGCAACCGCAGGAAGTGGCGGCTCAACCACTCCCCGCTCTTCCTGGACTTCCTCGAGGGCAAGGTCGACTTCCCGTGCACCGCGTGGGCGATCCCGAACTACTCGCTCTTCGGCTGGCAGCGGCCCTGCTACCTGATGAGCGACGGGTACGTGCCGACGTACCGCGAACTCATCGAGAAGACCGACTGGGACAAGTACGGCCGCGGCAAGGACCCGCGCTGCGCCAACTGCATGGCGCACTGCGGCTACGAGCCCACCGCCGTCCTTGCCACCATGGGCTCCCTGAAGGAGTCGCTGCGGGCCATGCGCGAGACCGTCTCCGGAAACCGGGAGTGACGCGATGACCGCCGTCCCCTTGGGCGTTCCCGGGGTACCGGCCCGTCCGGTCGCGCCGCGGCGTGTGGCGCGGCAGATCCAGGTGGGGCCGGTGGCGGTCGGGGGCGGAGCCCCGGTGTCGGTGCAGTCGATGACGACGACCCGTACGTCGGACATCGGCGCCACCCTGCAGCAGATCGCGGAACTCACCGCGTCCGGCTGCCAGATCGTCCGCGTCGCCTGCCCCACGCAGGACGACGCGGACGCGCTCGCCACCATCGCGCGCAAGTCGCAGATCCCGGTGATCGCGGACATCCACTTCCAGCCGAAGTACGTCTTCGCGGCCATCGAGGCCGGCTGCGCGGCGGTCCGGGTGAACCCGGGCAACATCAAGAAGTTCGACGACCAGGTGAAGGAGATCGCTCGCGCCGCCAAGGACCACGGCACGCCGATCCGGATCGGCGTCAACGCCGGTTCGCTGGACCGGCGGCTGCTGCAGAAGCACGGCAGGGCGACCCCGCAGGCGCTGGTCGAGAGCGCGCTGTGGGAGGCCTCGCTCTTCGAGGAGCACGACTTCCGGGACATCAAGATCTCCGTGAAGCACAACGACCCGGTCGTGATGATCGAGGCGTACCGCCGGCTCGCCGAGCAGTGCGACTACCCCCTGCACCTGGGGGTGACCGAGGCCGGCCCGGCCTTCCAGGGCACGGTCAAGTCGGCCGTGGCCTTCGGGGCGTTGCTGTCCCAGGGCATCGGAGACACCATCCGTGTCTCGCTGAGCGCGCCGCCGACGGAGGAGGTCAAGGTCGGCATCCAGATCCTGCAGTCTCTGGGGCTGCGGCAGCGGCGTCTGGAGATCGTCTCCTGCCCCTCCTGCGGCCGGGCCCAGGTGGACGTCTACAAGCTCGCCGAGGAGGTCACGGCGGGCCTGGACGGCATGGAAGTGCCGCTCCGGGTCGCGGTGATGGGGTGTGTGGTCAACGGCCCCGGCGAGGCCCGTGAGGCCGACCTCGGAGTTGCCTCGGGCAACGGGAAGGGGCAGATCTTCGTCAAGGGCGAGGTGGTCAAGACCGTCCCCGAGTCGAAGATCGTCGAGACCCTCATCGAAGAGGCCATGAAGCTCGCCGAGCGGACGAGCCCCGCAGACCAGATGAGTTGAGGCACAGCACGGCACGGACCGAGAGGGGGACCAGCGTGACCATTCTGGAGACCATCCGGGGACCACGCGACCTGAAGGCGCTGTCCGAGGCGGAACTCGGCGAACTGTCCGAGGAGATACGTGAGTTCCTGGTGCACGCGGTGTCGAGAACCGGTGGTCACCTCGGGCCCAATCTGGGCGTGGTGGAACTGTCCGTCGCGCTCCACCGGGTCTTCGAGTCACCGGCCGACCGCATCCTGTGGGACACCGGCCATCAGAGCTACGTCCACAAGCTGCTGACCGGACGTCAGGACTTCTCCAAGCTGCGGGGCAAGGGCGGCCTGTCCGGCTACCCCTCGCGCGAGGAGTCCGAGCACGACGTCATCGAGAACAGCCACGCCTCCACCGCGCTCGGCTGGGCCGACGGCCTGGCCAAGGCCAACCAGGTGCAGGGGGACAAGGGCCATGTGGTCGCGGTCATCGGCGACGGCGCGCTGACCGGCGGCATGGCCTGGGAGGCGCTGAACAACATCGCGGCGGCCAAGGACCGGCCGCTGATCATCGTCGTCAACGACAACGAACGCTCCTACGCCCCGACCATCGGCGGCCTCGCCAACCACCTGGCCACCCTGCGCACCACCGACGGCTACGAGAAGGTCCTGGCCTGGGGCAAGGAAGTCCTCCTGAGGACACCCGTCGTCGGCCACACCCTCTACGAGTCCCTGCACGGTGCGAAGAAGGGCTTCAAGGACGCCTTCGCCCCGCAGGGCATGTTCGAGGACCTGGGCCTGAAGTACCTCGGCCCGATCGACGGGCACGACATCGGCGCGGTCGAGTCGGCGCTGCGCCGCGCGAAGCGCTTCCACGGCCCCGTCCTGGTGCACTGCCTCACGGAGAAGGGACGCGGCTACGAGCCCGCCCTCAACCACGAGGAGGACCACTTCCACACCGTCGGCGTGATGGACCCGCTGACCTGCGCACCGCTCAGCCCCTCCAGCGGGCCGTCCTGGACCTCGGTGTTCGGTGACGAGATCGTGCGGATCGGCGAGGAACGCGACGACGTCGTCGCCATCACGGCGGCCATGCTGCACCCGGTCGGCCTCGGCGCGTTCGCCGAGCGCTTCCCCGACCGCGTGTGGGACGTGGGCATCGCCGAACAGCACGCGGCCGTCTCCGCGGCCGGCCTCGCGACCGGCGGGCTGCACCCGGTCGTCGCCGTCTACGCCACCTTCCTCAATCGCGCCTTCGACCAGCTGCTGATGGACGTCGCCCTGCACCGCTGCGGGGTCACCTTCGTCCTGGACCGGGCCGGTGTCACCGGCGTCGACGGGGCCTCCCACAACGGCGTGTGGGACATGTCCGTCCTGCAGGTCGTCCCCGGCCTCAGGATCGCCGCGCCGCGCGACGCCGGCCAGCTGCGCGCCCAGCTGCGCGAGGCCGTGGCCGTCGACGACGCGCCCACCCTGGTCCGCTTCCCGAAGGAGTCGGTCGGCCCGGACGTCCCCGCGCTCGGCCGTGTCGGCGGCATGGACGTCCTGCACCGCGCCGAACGCCCCGAGGTGCTGCTGGTGGCCGTCGGCGTGATGGCGCCGGTGTGCCTGAAGGCCGCCGACCTGCTGGAGGCGCGCGGCATCCCCTGCACGGTGGTCGACCCGCGGTGGGTCAAGCCCGTCGACCCCGCGCTGCCGGACCTCGCCGCCGGACACCGGCTGGTGGCCGTGGTGGAGGACAACAGCCGTTCCGCGGGTGTCGGTTCCGCCGTGGCGCTGGCCCTCGGTGACGCCGATGTCGACGTGCCGGTACGGCGGTTCGGCATCCCGGAGCAGTTCCTCGCGCACGCCAAGCGCGGCGAGGTGCTGGCCGACATCGGTCTCACGCCCGTCGAGATCGCCGGGCGGATCAGCGCGAGCCTGGCCGTCAAGGACACGGGCGGCCCAGCCAAGGAGAATGAATGAGCACGGAGTTCGACCTCGGCGCCCTCCTCGCCGAGCGCGGAGCCGAACGCTACGAGCTGCACACCAGGTACCTCAACCCGCAGCTCCCGCGCATGCTGCACACCATCGGCTTCGACAAGGTCTACGAGCGGGCCGAGGGCGCCCACTTCTTCGACGCGGACGGCAACGACCACCTGGACATGCTCGCCGGGTTCGGCGTGATGGGCCTCGGGCGCCACCACCCGGTCGTCCGCAAGGCCCTGCACGACGTGCTCGACCTCGACCTCGCCGACCTCACCCGCTTCGACTGCCAGCCGCTGCCGGGACTGCTCGCCGAACGCCTCCTGGCCCACAGTCCGCACCTGGACCGGGTGTTCTTCGGCAACAGCGGCACGGAGGCCGTCGAGACGGCCCTGAAGTTCGCCCGGTACGCCACCGGCAGGCCCCGCGTCCTCTACTGCGACCACGCCTTCCACGGCCTGACCACCGGATCCCTGTCGGTCAACGGTGAGAGCGGATTCCGGGACGGCTTCGCCCCGCTGCTGCCCGACACGCCCGTACCCCTGGGTGATCTCGACGCCCTCGCCCGGGAGTTGAAGAAGGGTGACGTGGCCGCGCTGATCGTGGAGCCGATCCAGGGCAAGGGCGTGCACGAGGCACCGCCCGGCTATCTGCGTGCCGCGCAGGAACTGCTGCACCGGCACAAGGCGCTGCTCATCGCCGACGAGGTGCAGACCGGTCTCGGCCGTACCGGCGACTTCTACGCCTACCAGCACGAGGACGGCGTCGAACCCGACCTGGTGTGCGTGGCCAAGGCCCTGTCCGGCGGATACGTCCCGGTCGGCGCCACCCTCGGCAGGGACTGGATCTTCAAGAAGGTCTACTCGTCCATGGACCGCGTGCTGGTCCACTCGGCGAGCTTCGGCGCCAATGCCCAGGCGATGGCGTGCGGCCTCGCCGTGCTGTCGGTCATGGAGAACGAGCAGATCGTCGCGGGCGTCCGCGCCACCGGGGAGCTGCTGAAGTCCCGGCTGACCGCGCTGATCGACCGGTACGAGCTGCTGGCCGACGTCCGCGGCCGGGGCCTGATGATCGGCATCGAGTTCGGCCGGCCGTCCTCGCTGAAGCTACGCGGCCGCTGGACCATGCTGCAGGCCGCCCGCAAGGGCCTGTTCGCGCAGATGGTCGTCGTACCGCTGCTGCAGCGGCACCGGATCCTCACCCAGGTCTCCGGCGACCACCTGGAGGTGATCAAGCTGATCCCGCCGCTGGTCATCGACGAGGCGGACGTCGACCGGTTCGTGGCCGCCTTCACCGCCGTGATGGACGACGCCCACAGTGGCGGCGGCCTGATGTGGGACTTCGGCAAGACCCTGATCAAGCAGGCGGTGGCGGGCCGCTGACCGTGCCGGCCCCGGCCCTAGAGGATCACGACGAGGAGGAGGAGATCGGCGAGCCCGATCGCTCCGAGGACGATACCGGCGACCGAGGTCCACAGCCGGCCGATGCCCCGGCCGGCGTAGTGGGCGCCCATGGCGCCGAAGGTGACGGCGAGACCGCCGGCGAGGAGCGACCAGGGCAGCAGCATGAAGGTGAGCGTGGGCCACGTGCTCGCCCCGGCCACGAGCCCCAGCGCCAGAGCCAGGGGGCCGAGGGCGGCGGCGGGCGCGTCGGCGTCCCGGGACGGAGTGCGTACGGACATCTGATCCCCCAGTTTTGAACGTGTTCAACTGCTAGGGGGAGCGTAACAGGGGAAGGCCGCGGCAGGAGCGCCCGGAGGCCTTTTGCCTGAGAGGCAAGGAAATTGCCGCACAGGCAAAAATCGGGCTCAATGAAGGCATGAACGCCTCAGAAGCCGGGCCGGCGGCGGGCCCGGGCGACGAACTGCCGTCGGTCGCCCCGCAACTGCGCGGACTGCGCCGTCGTTCCGGCCTCACCCTGGAGGCCGCGGCCCGCGCCGCCGGACTCTCACCGGCCCATCTGTCCCGGCTGGAGACCGGACAGCGGCAGCCGTCGCTGCCGATGCTGCTGGCCCTCGCCCGTATCTACGGTACGACCGTCTCCGAACTCCTGGGCGAGACGGTCGCCGACCGGGACGCGATCGTGCGGGCCGGTGACATGGAGCCGACCCGGGCGGGCGGCTGGACGTACTTCCAGGCCGGGGCGCCGGGCCGCGGCATGCAGGCCCTGCGCGTGCGCGTGCCGTACGGCTCGCAGGGCGACATCGTGCGCGTCCACCCGGGCGAGGAGTGGGTCTACGTCCTCGGGGGCCGGCTGCGGCTGCGCCTCGGAGACACCACGCACCTGCTCGCGCCCGGTGACAGCGCGCACTTCGACTCGCTCACCCCGCACCGCCTCGCCGCCGAGGACCACGACGGCGTCGAGCTGCTGTTCGTCCACACCCTGCTGCAGAGCCCCACGGCCACGCTGTGCCTGGGGCCGCTGACCGGAGAGCTGCCATGAGCAACTTCGAGGAGAAGTTCCCCCGTTCCCTCTGGATCCGACTGATCATCTACATCGCCCTGGGCCACGTCCTGGCCGCGTTCCTCTTCCTGCTCTTCGCGGTGGGCGCGAAGAGCTGACGGGGCGGCCCCGGCCGGGGCGGAGCGGCAGCCGGTGCCGGCGTCGTCCGCTCAGTCCAGCAGGCGCTCGCGCAGCCGGTCGCGGGCCGCAGGGGTGAGGCCGAGGCCCTGCTCCAGGTAGGGGTCCACCCCGCCCCAGGTCTGCTCGATGGTCTCGAAGGCCGCCTGCAGGTACTCGGCGCGGGCGTCGAAGAGCGGGCTCAGCAGCTCCATGACCTCCGGGGTGTACGCCGTCTCCGCGCTGCCGCTGCGGCGGACCTTGTAGCGCCGGTGCTTGGCGTTGGACTCCAGGTAGTCGGCGATGATCGCCTCGCGCTCCACGCCCAGCGCCAGCAGCGTCACGGCGATCGAGATGCCCGCGCGGTCCTTGCCCGCCGCACAGTGCATCAGGGCGGGCACACTGTCCTCGGCGAGCGCGCCCAGCACCCGGGAGTGCTCGGCGGTGCGCTCCTTGACGATCGTCCGGTACGAGGCGACCATCCGGGCCGCGCCCTTGCCGTCGGACAGGATCCCTCGCAGCTGGTCGAGGTCGCCGTCACGGACCATCTTCCAGAACTCGGCGCCGTCCGCCGGGTCGCTCAGCGGCAGGTTCACGTTCCGCACGCCGGGCAGCTCGACGTCCGGGCCCTCCAGCTTCTGGTCGGCCGCGTTGCGGAAGTCGAAGATCGTGTGCAGGCCCAGGGAGGTGAGGAAGGACGCGTCGTCCTCCGTCGCGTGCGCGAGGTGTCCGCTGCGGAACAGCACCCCGTGCCGGACCCTGCGCCCGTCCACGGTCGGCAGCCCGCCCACGTCACGGAAATTGCGCACTCCGGCCAGCTCCGGCTCGGTCGACGGGACCTGCTGCGTCACGGGGGGCTCCTCGCGGTCGGACCCCGCCGTCGCGGCTCGTCGGCGGGCGCTCCGTCGACCATACGACATCGGTTTCCTCGGGCAAGGAGTTGTCCACAGGCATTGTCACGGGCGCCCACCCGGCCGATGATGTTGGCACTTGAGCGGATCTGTTGGCACCTGTGAGGTCTTACGTGGTGGACATCGCCGAAGACGGTCGTACCTGGCTCCTCTCGGGGCCCACCAGCGGCTACGCCCTGCATCTGACCGACGCGGACGAGCTGCTCCACCTGCACTGGGGGCCCCGCATCGCCCTCGCGGACGCACTAGCCCTGGCCGAGGACCCGTTGCCCGGCTACCGGCCCTTCGAGTCCCCGCTCGACGGCCGCGAGGAGTACCCCGTCGAGGGCGGCCCCCGCTTCGTCCGCCCGGCCCTGTCCGTGCGCACCGCCCGGCGCCGCGGCACGGAGTGGACCTTCCGGGCGTACGACACGCAGGGCGACGAGCTGCGGCTGCGCTTCGACGACGACGGCCTCGCCGTCATCCTGCACTACCGGATGCGCGGCGACGTCGTGGAGCGCTGGGTGACCGTGGAGAACGGCGGGCACGCGCGCGTGGAGCTGCTGCGGGCCGACGCCGCCACCTGGACCCTGCCCGACCGCGAGGGCTGGCGGGTGTCCCAGCTGCACGGCCGCTGGGCCGCCGAGTCCCGCCTCACCACCGCCCCGCTCACCTACGGCGAGAAGGTCGTCGGCAGCCGCCGCGGCCACACCGGCCACCAGCACCTGCCCTGGGTGGCACTGGACACCGACGCCACCGAGGAGCACGGCGAGGTCTACGGCTGCGCGCTCGGCTGGTCCGGCTCCTGGCGCATCGCCGTCGCCCAACTCCCGGACGCGCGCGTGCAGATCACCGGCGGCGCCGGCTACGACGACTCGGGGCTGCTGCTCCTGGAGCCGGGGGAGTCGTACACCACCCCGGTCTTCGCGGGCCTGTGGAGCGACGGCGGCTTCGGCGGCGCGAGCCGCGCCTGGCACGCCTACCAGCGCGAGCACGTCATCCCGGACGCCGGGCGTGACCGGCCGGTCCTCTTCAACTCCTGGGAGGCGACGAACTTCGACATCTCCGAGGAGCAGCAGCTCGCGCTCGCCCGCCGGGCCGCCGAGATCGGCGTGGAGCTGTTCGTCGTGGACGACGGCTGGTTCGGCGCCCGGACCAGCGACCGCGCGGGCCTCGGCGACTGGACCCCCAACCCCGACCGCTTCCCGCACGGCCTGAAGCCCCTCGCCGACCAGGTGCACGGCCTCGGCATGCGTTTCGGCATCTGGGTCGAGCCCGAGATGGTCAACCCGGACAGCGACCTGTACCGCGCGCACCCCGACTGGGTGCAGTACCAACCGGGACGGAAGCGGACAGAGCTGCGCAACCAGCTGGTCCTCAACCTCGCCCGCGAGGACGTCCAGGACTACCTGTGGGAGCGGCTGGACACCCTGCTCTCCGGTGTGCCGGTCGACTATGTGAAGTGGGACTTCAACCGCTGCTTCACCGACGCGGGCTGGCCCGGCGAGCCGTACCCCCAGCGCCTGTGGGTGGACCACGTCCGGGCCCTGTACGCCCTGCTGGACCGACTGCGCGCGGCTCATCCCGGCGTCGCCTTCGAATCCTGCTCGGGCGGGGGCGGGCGGATCGACCTCGGGGTCATGAGTCGCACCGACCAGGTGTGGACCTCCGACAACACCGACCCGCTGGACCGCCTCGCCATCCAGCACGGCTTCAGCCAGGTCCACCCCGCCACAGTCATGGCCGCCTGGGTCACCGACAGCCCGAACACCCAGCTCAACGGGCGGGTCAGCTCCCTGCGGTTCCGCTTCGTCAGCGCCATGGCGGGCGTCCTCGGGGTCGGCGGTGACCTCACCGGGTGGACCGATCAGGAGCTGGCCGAGGCCCGGCGGTGGGTCGGTCTCTACAAGGAGATCCGCCCGGTCGTCCAGCGGGGCGAGCTGTACCGGCTGCGGCCGCCGGCCGGCGGTCTGAGCGCCGTGCAGTACGTCCTGGGCGGGGAGACGGTGGTCCTCGCCTGGCTCCAGGCGCAGAGCCACGGCGAGCCCGTGCCGGCGCTGCGTCTGCGCGGCCTCGACCCGACGGCGTCGTACGAATGCCGCGAAACGGGCGAAGTGTGTCGAGGTGCCGTGCTTCTCCATCACGGGCTGCGCACCGCGCTCACAGGTGACCTCGATGCAACGGTTCTCCGTCTACGCCGCATCTGACCTCTCTGTCTGAATTGCTGCCTTGATTCCAACTCGTCGCGGAATAAGGGCACCTGGCCCGGTCCGCGTGAGGAGCGTCATATTCGTGACCCTGTGTCGCGCGTCATGTTCACGTAATCTCCACGATGAAAAGGGAAATTGAAAGAACGCGGGAGGCGGGAATATACGGAGGGTGACCGAGAATTCCCGCATGCGATCTCCGGAAAGGCGAACGGCGGGAACCGGCTGCTTGTTTCCGCGCGTCTTGCTCCCTTACGTTCGCCACCGATCCGGACGGAACGCCGAATCCTGCCGCCGCCCGGAGTCCCACACACTTGACCCGCGTTCGGCAGGAGCGGGGGACCCACCAGGTACGACTGCCTGTCCGGTCTCCGCGACAGGCTCGGGGTGAAGCCGTGCGCGCACGGCCGGGCGACTCCAGTCCGAACCCGACAGCTCACCTCGCAGGCGTCGGAGAGGAATGCGCCATGCCTGGTAAGGGCAAGCACCGACGCCCCAAGACCCCGCGTTTTTCCCGCTCGATCGCCGTCGCCGGAACCGGTGGCGCCGCCCTGGCCCTCCCGCTCATCGGCACCACCGGGGCGCATGCCGCCGGCACCACGCAGTCCGTCTCCGCACCGGCCGCGCAGTCCCCCCAGACCCCGGTGCAGAAGGCCGCCGCACAGCCGGACTCCCGCCCGGGCGCGTACACGGTGAAGCCCGGCGACTGCCTCTTCGAGATCGCCTACGAGCACCATGTGGCCGGCGGCTGGCACCGCCTCTACGCCGACAACCGGCAGGCCGTCGGCGACGACCCGTCGCTGATCCACCCGGGCCTGAAGCTCGCGCACTCTTCGCACGACGCGCGTGCCTCGCACTCCTCCGCGTCCCAGGCGGCCCCGGGGACCGGGACCTCCGGCGCCGCCGGGACGGCCGCCTCCACCGGTTTCACCCTCCCGGTCACCGGCGCCACCATCGGCACCGGCTACCACGTGGCCGGCGGCATGTGGTCCAGCGGCCACCACACGGGCGTCGACTTCGTGGTCCCGACCGGCACCCCGGTCAAGGCCGTCGCCGCGGGCACGGTCGTCTCCGCCGGCTGGGGCGGCGCGTACGGCAACCAGGTCGTCATCAAGCTGCACGACGGCCACTACGCGCAGTACGGGCACCTCTCCCGGCTCTCCGTCTGGGCCGGGCAGACCGTGACCGAGGGGCAGCAGGTCGGCCTGTCGGGCGCCACCGGCAACGTCACCGGCCCGCACCTGCACTTCGAGATCCGGACCACCCCGGACTACGGCTCCGACATCGACCCGGTCGGCTACCTCCGCGAGCACGGCGTCGCCGTCGTCTGACGCCCCCGCCCGAACCACCTGCCTGACACGCCGCCGAAGGCCGGACCCACGATCCCCGGGTCCGGCCTTCGGTGTGTTCGCCTTATTCCGGATTGGCAAATCATTTAAGGGTGTCTTATCTCACCGTTCGTCAATCCCTGCCTACGGTCGCGTAAGTCACATCGCAAGGTGAATCATGGTCCGATGTGGCAGACGATTCGAAGAATGACAACAAATCAGTGATCGGGTCGTACGTGGCGGTGGGGGACAGCTTCACCGAGGGCGTCGGCGACCCCGGGCCCGACGGGGCGTTCGTGGGCTGGGCCGACCGGTTCGCGGTCCTGCTCGCCGACCGGCGGCCCGAGGGCGACTTCAAGTACACCAATCTCGCGGTGCGCGGGAAACTGCTCGACCAGATCGTGCAGGACCAGCTCCCGCAGGCCGTCGAACTCGCCCCGGACCTGGTCTCCTTCTGTGCGGGCGGCAACGACATCATCCGCCCCGGCACCGACCCGGACGAGGTGGCCGAGCGCTTCGAGCGCGCCGTCGCCCGACTGGCCGAGGCCGCCGGGACGGTGCTGGTCACGACCGGCTTCGACACCCGTGGCGTCCCCGTGCTCAAGCATCTGCGCGGCAAGATCGCCACCTACAACGGGCACGTCCGCGCCATCGCCGACCGGTACGGCTGCCCGGTGCTCGACCTGTGGTCCCTGAAGTCGGTTCAGGACCGCAGGGCGTGGGACAGCGACCGGCTCCACCTCTCGCCCGAGGGGCACACGCGCGTGGCGCTGCGCGCCGGCCAGGCCCTCGGCCTCGACATCCCGGCCGACCCGGAGCAGCCGTGGCCGCCGCAGCCGCCCCGGGGCACGCTGGAGATCCGCCGCGACGACGTCCAGTGGGCCCGCGAGTTCCTGGTCCCGTGGATCGGCCGCCGCCTGCGCGGCGAGTCCTCCGGCGACCATGTCACCGCGAAGGGCACCCTGTCCCCGGACGACATCAAGCTGCGCATCACCTCGGTGGCCTGACGGCCGCCCTCATGCCCCGCACCGCGGACACCCCGCGGTGCGGGGCATGAGGGTGTCCGGCCGGACGCTGTTCGCCGGGGATGCCGGGGCGCCGGGGATGCCGGGGCGCCGAGGATGCTGGGGTGCGAGTGGGGCACCCCGCAGGATCGATGAGCGACCCGCCCCGACCGGGCCTGGACAGCCGTGGCGGCTCCCCCCGCCCAGTGCCGTGCAACCAGCCTGAGGCGTACGGCGGACGCTAGCGCTCGGTCAACGCCTTCCGGTCCAGGCCCAGTTCCCGGGCCAGGGCGTCGTCGACCCATTCCTGCGCGCGTGTCCGCGGCACCGCTCCCGGGTACGACGTCAGCTGCACCGCCAGCCCGTCCAGCAGCGCGGTCAGGCGCAGCGCGGTACCGGCCGGGTCGGCGCAGACGAACTCACCGGCCGCCACGCCCTCGGCGATGACCTCGGTGATCGCCGCCTTCCACTGCCTGTCCAGGTCCCGCGTGACCTCCCGCAGGGCGGGCTCGCGCAGGGCCACGGCCCAGCCCTCGATCCACAGCCGCCAGCCCTTGGCCTGCCCGGTCGGCGCGTACCAGCGCACCGCGGACCGCAGCCGGCGCAGCGCCGACGTCCGCCGTCCCAGCAGCTTGCGCAGATGCGTGAGATCGTCCTCGGCCGCGTAGGTGAACGCCTCGGCGACCAGCTTCTCCTTCGTCGAGAAGTGGTACAGCACCAGCGCGTTGCTCACCCCGAGCGCCGCCGCCACGTCGGCGATCCTCACCGCCGCCACGCCCCGCGCCTCGATCTGCCCGATGGCGGCCCGCAGCAGCTCCTCCCGCCGCTCGGCCACGCTCAACCGCACTCTCGCCACGCGGTCACCCTACACAGCCGCCCGGACATGCGCCGACGGCCAGTCGGCACCGCCGCTCCGCCAGCATCACGGCGCCTCGCTACTGACTGAGCATTCAGTCAGTGACGGGTGGGTCCTCCCCGCCGGTCCGTGGTCCCCGCCGGCCCGTCCCCACCGTCGGCCCGTGTCGCCGGCGCCGGTCAGCGGTACCACCCGAAGCGGTCCGCGATCACCGGCAACCGGTCGGCCGCCAGGGCGTGGGCGGCCGTGCGCGGGGTCGTACCGTCGGCGTCCGCCCGGTCGAGCACCAGGCCGACCAGGGTGCGCAGGGAACGCCGGATGTGCGCGAACGCCTCGCCGGCGTCGGCGCCGATGTCGCCGAACAGGGTCCACCACCACCAGGCGTTCGTGGCGGAGTTGACCACCACGTCCGGCAGCACGGTCACCCCGCGCGCCACCAGCAGCCGCTCCGCCTCGGGCACGACGGGCATGTTGGCGGCCTCGGCGATCCAGCGGGCGCGGATCCGCTCCTGGTCGCCGGTGCCGATCGCGTACGACACCGCGGCCGGGACGAGCACCTCCGCGTCGGCGGACAGCCAGGCGTCACCGGGCAGTTCGCGGTCACCGGGGCGCAGGACACGGCGGTCGACGGTGCCGTAGGCGTCCCGCGCGGCCAGCAGGGTCTCGACGTCGAGCCCCGCCGGATTGGCGATCGTGCCCTTGATGTCGGCGATCGCGACCACCGTCAGCCCCGCCCGGGCCAGGAAGCGGGCGGTGGCCCCGCCCATCGTCCCGAGCCCCTGCACGGCCACCCGGGTGCCCGTGTACGGCACCGCCGCCCGGTCCAGCGCCGTGAGCACCGACTCGGCGACCCCGCAGCCGCCGGCCAGCTCGTCCAGGCCGATGCCGTCCACCACGACCGCGAAGGCGTCCGCGAGCCGCTTGCGGGCCGTCGCCTCGTCGTCGAGCAGCGGGTACACCGCCTGGACGGAGGAGACCAGGCCCGCCTCGGCGGCCGCGCGGTCGACCAGGTCCCGGGTGAGGCCGAGGTCCTCACCGGTGGTCCAGAGGTTCTCGACGTACGGCCGCACGGCCCGCAGATAGCGCACGAGGAGCCCGTACGCCTCCGGGTCCCGGGGGTCGCAGTCGATGCCGCCCTTGGCGCCGCCCAGGGGGACGTAGCGGGCCTCGGGGTCGTAGTGCAGGGCCTCCTTCACCGTCATGCCGCGGGCGAGCCCCGCCACCTCCTCCAGGGTGCAGCCGGGCCGCATCCGCAGCCCGCCGCTGGCCACGCCGCGCACCAGCCGGTCCACGACGAGGAATCCCCGACGGCCGGTGACGTGATCGGTCCAGACGAGCGACATCAGGGGAGCCGGGGCGGTCATGGGGGTCTCCTCGGGGACGGTGATCAGGGTGGCATCGGGCCGGCCGAGGCCCTCGGTGAGGGGGCGCGGGGGCCTGACGGGACCGCACGCGCGCGGGCCGTGACCGCCGTGGCCGCCGGCCGGGGCGGGCGGGCCGGCCGGAGGGAGCCCCACCGCGTCCGGGACGTCTCCCCGCCCGGGACCGGCGCCGTCGCACTGGGCGGGGCGGAGCGGGACCGGCTCGGTGGGGAGGGTGGCCATGGTGCCTCCGGGGCGGCCTCGGACGGGAGTCGGCGAAGGGATCCGGGCAGAGCGCGGCACGATCCCTTTACTGAACAGCGAGTCAGTATCCGGCGGGGCTCCGCGCCTGTCAACGTGCTGAACGACGGTTCAGTGGACCGGGCTGGGGCCACAGGGGCACCCCGGACGTCCGGGGCTGTCGGGAGGTCCGACCATAATGGGGAGCCTCACCCACTCCACCGGGAGGTACCGTGACCGGATTGCGTTCCTCGAGCTCCGGGCTCCGCGCGCTGCGGCCGGCGGCCTTCGGCGCGGATCCGGGCGGTGAGCGCCTGGCACGCATCCGCCGCTCCCCCCACTTCAAGGACGGCGTCTTCCAGAACCCGGGCGGTCCGGCCCGCACCCGGCCCTCCGGTTCCACGCTGGACCTCGCCAAGGTGTTCCTCGACAAGGACACCCGGCCCCTGCGTGCCCCGAAGGGCACCGTCCCGGTGCACCCCACGACCTTCGCCGACCTGGCCAAGGCGCCCGCCACCGGACTGCGGCTGACCTGGATGGGCCACTCCAGCGTCCTCGCGGAGATCGACGGCCACCGCGTGCTGTTCGACCCCGTCTGGGGCGAGCGCTGCTCCCCGTTCCCCTTCGCCGGCCCCAGGCGGCTGCACCCCGTGCCGCTGCCGGTGGCCGCGCTCGGCGAGGTCGACGCCGTCGTCATCTCGCACGACCACTACGACCATCTGGACCTGCCCACGATCAAGGCGCTGGCCGGCACGGACACCGTGTTCGCCGTGCCGCTCGGCGTCGGGGCCCACCTCGAACACTGGGGCGTCTCCCCGGACCGGCTGCGCGAGCTGGACTGGCACGAGTCCACCGGGATCGGCGGGCTCACGCTCACCGCCACCCCGGCCCGCCACTTCTGCGGCCGGGGCCTGCGCAACACCCAGCACACCCTCTGGGCGTCCTGGGTCGTCGCGGGCGAGGAGCACCGCATCTACCACAGCGGTGACACGGGCTACTTCGACGGCTTCGAGGACATCGGCGCCGCCCACGGTCCGTTCGACGCCACGATGATCCAGATCGGCGCGTACAGCGAGTTCTGGCCGGACATCCACATGACCCCCGAGGAGGGCCTGCGGGCCCATCTCGACCTGCAGGGCGGAGCGCCGCACGGCGTGCTGCTGCCCATCCACTGGGGCACGTTCAACCTCGCCCCGCACCCCTGGGCCGAGCCGGGCGAGTGGACGAAGGAAGCGGCCGAGGAGGCCGGCCAGGCGGTGGCCCTGCCCCGTCCCGGCGAGCCCTTCGAGCCCGCGGGCAAGCTTCCGGCGGAGGCCTGGTGGCGCGGCGTGTCGGGGGAGCTCCGGCGCACCTGGCCGTCCGTCGGGGCGTTCGTCGCCGAGCCGCCGAAGCGCGGCTGACGATCCGGCCGGCGACAGCCGGCATCTCGGGGGGAGCCGATCGTGCTCCCCCCGAGTGCTGTCGGGGGCCATGACCTCACCTCCGGCCACCCAAGGCCAAAGCAAATACTCTCCGTGACGGGCTGGGGGGGGCGGTGGCCCTCGGGAAGGGCTGGGCTCCGCGCGGCGCGCCGGGTGCAGGAGCACGCGACGCCGGACGGCGGGGTGAACGCGCAGGTGGCCCGCTCCCGCGCGCCTTCCTTTTCTGACCGCTTCCGATCAGGTCTTTTCGCCGCGTTTCGATCCGGTCGGCGGGACCTGGCCGGGTTATCGGTCTGTCGTACGACGCTTCATACCAGAGCGGGACGCTCCTCGGGTGCTTTTGTCAACTGCCCACCGCACATGATGCGCGGGCGACTACTGTGAGTGGCCGTCGCGTCGCGAGGCCGGATTCGCCGGTCCCCCCGCCGACACCGCGATGACGCATGCCCGCCTCGCGCACCGCGTGAGGACCAGGCCCGACGGACCAGTACGAGGACGCAGATGTCTCACCTCCGAGCACCGGCCACCCGCGCCGACCGCCGGGAGGGTGGCCGGCACGGGCGACCGGTCGCCCGGCCCGCTCCCGCACTGCCCGAGAGGCACATACGGCCCCAGCTCATGCGGCTCGCCGTGCTGCCGCCCCTCGCGGTCGCGCTCAGTGGCACCGCCGCGGTCCTCTTCAGCATCCGTTCCGCGGGCACACCCACCGGGCCCGTGCTCTGGGCCGTCCTCGCCGGAGCGGTCACCGTGACCGTCGCCGGCATCCTCATCGCCGCCGTGGCCGCCGACCGCGCCGCCCGCTCGGTCTCCGACCGGGTCGCCGCACTGCGCCGCAGCGCCGCGCGCGGTGAGGCCGACCTGCACGAACTGGTCGACGCGCTGCGCCAGGGCGAGGCCCCGCCGCAGCGCTCGTCGCGCCGCCGGCCGCACGCGGACGCCGACGACTTCGACCTCCTCGCCGCCGACCTGGCCCGCGCGCACGACGGCGCCGTCACCGCCGTCGTGCGCGCCGCCCAGCTCTCCAGCCACGCGGGCAACGAACAGAAGCTGGAGGTCTTCGTCAACCTCGCGCGCCGGCTGCAGTCACTCGTGCACCGGGAGATCTCGATCCTCGACGAGCTGGAGAACGAGATCGAGGACCCCGACCTGCTCAAGGGCCTGTTCCACGTGGACCACCTGGCCACCCGCATCCGGCGGCACGCCGAGAACCTCGCCGTGCTCGGCGGTGCCGTCTCCCGGCGCCAGTGGAGCAACCCGGTCAGCATGACCGAGGTCCTGCGCTCCGCCATCGCGGAGGTCGAGCAGTACTCCCGGGTGAAACTCGTGCCGCCCATCGACGGCGAGCTGCGCGGTCACGCGGTCGCCGACGTCATCCATCTGCTCGCCGAACTCATCGAGAACGCCTCGGTGTTCTCCGCCCCGCACACCCAGGTGCTGCTCCGCGCCAACCTCGTCACCTCCGGGCTCGCCGTGGAGGTCGAGGACCGCGGGCTCGGCATGCCCGTCGGCGAACAGAACCGGATGAACGCCCTGCTCGACGACCCCGACCAGGTCAACGTCGCCAGCCTGCTGGCCGACGGCCGCATCGGTCTCTACGTCGTCTCACAGCTCGCCCGCCGGCACGGCATCCATGTGCGCCTGCAGACCAACATCTACGGCGGCGTGCAGGCCGTACTCGTCGTCCCGCAGGCGTTGTTGGGTACGGCGCCCGCAGTGCCCGGCGCGGCCGCCGGGGCCGGGACACCCCGGCCGCACGCTCCGGCGGACACCGGCGCGGTGCCCCACGTGCCGCACCAGGGGCATGCGCAGGGGCAGGGGTACGCGCAGGGGCATGGACACGCCGTCGGGCAGGCGCACGGATCGGGGCAGACACGTGTGCCCGCGCCCGCGACGGCGCCGGGAGCGGGGTCCGGCGAGGCGAGTCCCGTGCAGGACGGCACCGGGACGCGAACGGGGGCTGCCCTGGCCGCCTCCGGGGCCGCGCCCGCCTCCGTGGGCGACGCGGGATCCGCCGCCGGGCAGGCTCCGGTGGCCGGTCGGCACCGTCACGCCCCGCGCGGGAGCGGCGGACACGGCACCGAGAGCGGTGCGGGGAACGGTGACGGCGGACCCGGCGAAGCGGCCCCGGCACCGCTTCCCGTGCGCGGGGCCCGGCAGGAGCGGCGTACCCCCGCCGAGGCCGTGCCCGGCATCAGCGCCGGGGACCGGGCGGCGGTCGAGGCGCACACGGGCATCCTGCCCACGCCGCGCACCGGCACGGTGCGCGGCACCATGAGCAAGCCGCCGCTGCCCCGTCGCCGTGCCCAGGAGCACATCGTCCCTCAGTTGCGGGGTGGCCCCGCTCCGCGCCAGGAGGCGGACACCGTCCCGGGCCACGACCCGGGCTTGATGGCGGCCTTCCAGCGCGGGATCGGACTCGCCGAGGCCCAGCAGCACATGGAGAGCCAGGAGCCATCCGCCCTGGACGCCGGCCACCTGGACGCCGGCCCCATGGACTCCGGCCCCATGGACTCCGGCCACATGATCTCCAGCGGCTTCCTGGACGCAAGCAGCCACCCGGGCGCCGGCCTCATGGACTCAAGCAGCCCCCCGGGTTCAGCCGGCACGGCCTCGGCCCCCAGGGACTCGTCCCACAGCCTCTCGGCCCACGGGGCGGCCGCGCACGTGGAGTCGACGCACATGGACGCCCTCCCCATGGACGCCCTCCCCATGGACTCCCTGCACATGGACTCGGCGCATAGGGCAGGCCATTACCTCCGGCCCGTCCCGGTGGAGTTCACCGAGCGGACGCGTCATCCGCAGCAGCCCGGGCACCGGGTCCCCGACCACGCCGGCGCAGACCACGTCGGCGCAGAGCACCTGCGTGCGGACCCCATGGGCCCAGGCCACACGGACCCACGCCACACCCACCCATCCCCCATGGGCGCAGACCACAGGGGCGCAGACCACATCGGCCCAGACCACATGGGCCCGGACCACACAGACCCGACCCCCATATCCCAGCAGCGGGCCCCCGCGCCCGCGTCCGACGGTGCCCGCGGCGTCGGCCGGCCCGACGGGAGCGCCCCGGCCGGCTGACCGCCCGCACCGTACCCACCCCCACCACCCTGCCCACCACCCCCAGCGCTCCCGCAGATACCTTCCCGTACCCAAGGAGTCGATCCACCATGGCGAGCGATGCGCCGACCGCCCACGCTTCCGACCTCGACTGGCTGCTGAGCGGCCTCGTGCAGCGTGTACCGCACACCACCAGCGCGGTGCTTCTGTCCTGCGACGGGCTGGTGAAGTCCGTGCACGGTCTCGACATCGACAGCGCCGACCACATGGCGGCCCTGGCGTCCGGCCTGTACTCCCTCGGCCGCAGCGCGGGCGTCCGGTTCGGCGACGGCGGGGACGTCCGCCAGGTCGTCGTCGAGCTCGACTCGGCCCTGCTGTTCGTCACCACCGCCGGCTCCGGCACCTGCCTCGCCGTGCTCGCGGGGCGCGAGGCCGACGCCGCCGTGCTCGGCTACGAGATGGCGATGCTCGTCAAGAGCGTCCGCCCCTACCTGGTGACCGCGCCCCGGCAGCACGCCGTCGAACCCACGGCGACGAGGCCTTGAGCGTGGCCGCAGCCGGCGACGGGCCCTGGCTGGACGACGCGGCCGGACGCCTGGTGCGCCCGTTCACGGTCAGCAACGGACGCACCGAGCCCAGCATCGCCCTGGACCTGATGTCGCAGGTGATGGCCACCGGCGTCACCCCGCTCGGCTACCTCGGCCCCGAGCACGCACAGGCGCTCGACCTGTGCCGGGCGCCGGTCTCGGTCGCCGAGGTCGCCGCCCATCTGAAACTGCCCGCCGTGGTCACCAAGGTGCTGCTCTCGGACCTCGTCGACTGCGGGGCGCTGACCACCAAGCCCCCCGTCTTCCACCACACACCCACTGACCGGTCTCTGCTGGAGGCAGTGCTCGATGGACTACGACGACAGCTCTGACCCGTTCCCCACCGCGCTGAAGATCCTGGTGGCGGGCGGGTTCGGGGTCGGCAAGACGACCTTCGTGGGCGCGGTCAGCGAGATCGCGCCGCTCAGCACGGAGGAGCTGCTCACCACGGTCAGTGTCGGCACGGACAGTCTCGACGGCGTCGAGAACAAGATGGAGACCACCGTCGCCATGGACTTCGGCCGGATCACCCTCGATCCGGACCATGTGCTGTACCTGTTCGGCACCCCGGGGCAGGAGCGGTTCTGGTTCATGTGGGACGAGCTGTCCGAGGGCGCGCTCGGCGCGGTCATCCTCGCCGACACCCGCCGGCTGCAGGACTGTTTCGCCGCCGTGGACTTCTTCGAGGAGCGCGGCCTCGGCTTCGTCATCGCCGTCAACGAGTTCGACGGTGCCCACCGCTACGACCCCGACGAGGTGCGTGCCGCGATCGACCTCGACCCCGCCGTCCCCGTCGTCCCGTGCGACGCCCGGATCTCCAGCTCCAGCGTGCAGACCCTGCTCACCCTCGTCCGTCACCTCCTCGCCCACGCGCCGGCGCCCGCGCCGAGCCATGGCGCCCACATGTGATCCCGCCCTATCGCCCACGGAGCCGCTATATGAGGTACGCCCACAGGTCCGGAGCCCGGCCATGACGTACGAGCCGCCCCGGCCGGTCCGGGGCCTGCTGCTCACCCCCGAGGACAAGGAGGCCCCCGCGCGCGTCCACCGCTTGCGCCTGCTCGGCCTGGTGGACCGTCCCGACCCGGTGCTGGACGGATTCGCGGACCATCTCGCCCGGCTCACCGGCGCGTCCTACGCCATGGTCAACTTCATCGGCGAGGACCTCCAGTTCTTCGCGGGCCTGTGCGTCCCTGCCGTCGCCCCGTTCGTCCGGGAGGACGGCAGCAGGCCGGAGCTGGGCCGCGTCCTGCCGCGCGACCACGGGTTCTGCCCCCATGTGGTGGTCCGCCGCAAGGCACTGGTGCTCGAGGACGTCCGTGACTATCCGCGGTTCGCCGGAAACCCGGTCGTGGACGAGTACGGCATCCGCTCCTATCTCGGCGCCCCGCTCATCGACAGCTCCGGCATGGCGCTCGGCACCGTGTGCGCGTCCGACACATCCCCGCGCGTCTGGGGGAGGGAAGGCCTGGAGACCATCAAGGCGCTGGCCGCCGATCTCGTCGTACGCCTCGAACGAAGCGCCGAGGACGGTCTGCCGCTGTGACGGACGACGACGGCCCGTCTGCCCAGTCGGCACAAGGGGCGTGAAGGAAAGCTGAGGCGGCGGTTAAGAAAAGCTCGATGGACCCGCGGCCCTCGCATACGGCAGATTGCAGGGTGATTCCACCCCTCTGACCCGGTGCGGGCTTGTTCGGCATGCCCGCGGGCCGGGACCTCACCCACAGGAGCCTGAAGCGTGAAGGCGCTGGTCAAGGACAAGGCAGAGCCGGGACTCTGGCTGACGGACGTCCCGGAGCCCGAGGTCGGTCCCGGTGACGTACTGATCAAGGTCATGCGGACCGGTATCTGCGGCACCGATCTGCACATCCGGGCCTGGGACGGCTGGGCGCAGCAGGCGATCCGCACGCCGCTCGTCGTCGGGCACGAGTTCGTCGGGCAGGTCGTCGAGGTCGGCCGGGACGTGGCCGACATCCGTATCGGCGACCGGGTCAGCGGCGAGGGCCATCTGGTCTGCGGCAAGTGCCGCAACTGCCTGGCCGGCCGCCGCCACCTGTGCCGGGCCACCGTCGGCCTCGGCGTCGGCCGCGACGGTGCCTTCGCCGAGTACGTCGCCCTGCCCGCGTCCAACGTCTGGGTGCACCGCGTCCCCGTCGACCTCGACGTCGCCGCGATCTTCGACCCGTTCGGCAACGCCGTGCACACCGCGCTGTCGTTCCCGCTGGTCGGCGAGGACGTCCTGATCACCGGTGCGGGCCCGATCGGCCTGATGGCGGCCGCGGTGGCCCGGCACGCCGGCGCCCGCAACGTCGTCGTCACCGATGTCAGCGAGGAGCGGCTCCAGCTCGCCCGGAAGATCGGGGTGAGTCTCGCCCTGAACGTCGCCGAGTCCTCGATCGCCGACGGCCAGCGGGAGCTGGGTCTGCGCGAGGGCTTCGACATCGGCCTGGAGATGTCCGGCCGGCCCGAGGCCATGCGCGACATGATCGCCAACATGACGCACGGCGGCCGGATCGCGATGCTCGGCCTGCCCGCCGAGGACTTCCCGGTCGACTGGTCGCGGATCGTCACCTCGATGATCACCATCAAGGGCATCTACGGCCGCGAGATGTTCGAGACCTGGTACGCGATGTCGGTGCTGCTGGAGGGCGGCCTGGACCTCGCCCCCGTGATCACGGGCCGGTACGGCTACCGCGACTTCGAGGCCGCGTTCGCGGACGCCGCGAGCGGCACCGGCGGCAAGGTCATCCTCGACTGGACTGCGTGACCCCCTTCGCCCGCAAGCACCTTCAGGCCTTCAGGAGACCCCCATGTTCGACACCGTGCGCGACGACCTGCGCGCCACCCTCGACGAGATCCGCGCCGCCGGTCTGCACAAGCCCGAGCGGATCATCGGCACCCCGCAGTCCGCGACCGTCAACGTCACCGCCGGCGGCCGCCCCGGCGAGGTCCTCAACTTCTGCGCCAACAACTACCTCGGCCTCGCCGACCACCCCGAGGTGATCGCCGCCGCCCACCAGGCCCTGGACCGCTGGGGCTACGGCATGGCCTCCGTCCGCTTCATCTGCGGCACCCAGGAGGTCCACAAGGAGCTGGAGGCCCGGCTGTCGGCGTTCCTCGGCCAGGAGGACACGATCCTTTACTCCTCCTGCTTCGACGCCAACGGCGGTGTCTTCGAGACGCTGCTCGGCGAGGAGGACGCGGTGATCTCCGACGCCCTCAACCACGCCTCCATCATCGACGGCATCCGCCTGTCCAAGGCCCGCCGCTTCCGCTACGCCAACCGCGACCTCGCCGACCTGGAGGCCAAGCTCAAGGAGGCGTCCGACGCCCGCCGCCGGCTGATCGTCACCGACGGCGTCTTCTCCATGGACGGCTATGTGGCGCCGCTGGCGGAGATCTGCGACCTCGCCGACCGCTACGACGCCATGGTCATGGTCGACGACTCGCACGCCGTCGGCTTCGTCGGCCCGACCGGCCGCGGCACCCCCGAGCTGCACGGCGTCATGGACCGCGTGGACATCATCACCGGCACGCTCGGCAAGGCCCTCGGCGGTGCCTCCGGCGGCTACGTGGCCGCCCGCGCCGAGATCGTCGCCCTGCTGCGCCAGCGCTCCCGGCCGTACCTGTTCTCCAACACCCTCGCCCCGGTGATCGCCGCCGCCTCCCTGAAGGTCCTCGACCTGCTGGAGTCCGCCGACGACCTGCGCGTCCGGCTCACCGAGAACACCGCGCTGTTCCGCCGCCGGATGACCGAGGAGGGCTTCGACATCCTCCCCGGGGATCACGCCATCGCCCCCGTCATGATCGGTGACGCGGCGAAGGCGGCCCGCATGGCCGAGCTGCTCCTGGAGCGGGGCGTGTACGTGATCGGCTTCTCCTACCCGGTCGTCCCGCAGGGCCAGGCCCGCATCCGCGTCCAGCTGTCCGCCGCGCACTCCACGGACGACGTCGACCGCGCGGTCGACGCGTTCGTCGCGGCGCGCGCCGAACTGGAGGCCTGACCAGGGCGGACGCCCTGGGATAATGGACGGCATGATCGAGGCACGGCGGCTCCACATCCTCCGTGCGGTGGCTGACCACCGCACGGTGACCGCGGCAGCCGCCGCGCTCTATCTCACCCCCTCGGCCGTCTCCCAGCAGCTCACGGCCCTGGAGCAGGAGACCGGCCACCGGCTGGTCGAGCGCGGCGCCAAGGGCGTACGGCTCACTCCGGCCGGCGAGATCCTGCTCAGCCACACCAACGCCGTCCTCGCCCAGCTGGAGCGGGCCGAGGCGGAGCTGGCGGCCTACGGCTCGGGCGAGGCGGGCACGGTCACCGTCGCCGCCTTCGCCACCGGCATCGCCCAGGTCGTGGCCCCGGCCGTGGCCCGGCTCGCCCACTGCGCCCCCGGCATCCGCATCCGCGTCCAGGACGCCGAGGGCGACGCGAGCCTGCCCATGGTGCTGGACCGGCAGGTCGACGTGGCGGTCGCCGTGGAGTACCGCGGCGCCCCGCCCGCCGACGACCCCCGGCTCGCCCATGTCCCGCTGTACGCCGAGCCGTTCGACGCGGTCCTCCCCCTCGGCCACCGCCTCGCGGACGCCGCCGAGATCCCCCTCGCGGAGCTCGCCAAGGACGCGTGGATCGGCCCCTACCCGGGCAATCCCTGCCACGACGTGGTCGTCCTGGCCTGCGAGCACGCCGGCTTCCAGCCCCGTCTGGAGCACTCCTCCGACGACTTCCGCGCCGTCGTGGCCCTCGCCTCGGCCGACGTGGGCGTGGCCCTCGTACCGCGCTCCGCCCTGAACGGCATGGACCTCACCGGCGTCGTCGTACGCCCCGTCGACGGCGTGGCCCCGACCCGCCGGGTCTTCGCCGCCGTACGGCGCGGTGCCGAGGAGCACCCGCTGATCCGGCCGGTGCTGGAGGCGCTGGGGCGGGCCGCGCAGGACGCGTGAGGTCTGCGTAACGCGTCTGTCTCATATCCGGGATAGCTTCCCGGATATGAGAAGCCCGGAGGATGCCCTCGACACCCGCCTCGGCGCCCGGCTGGCCGCACTGCGCACCCAGCACGGTTGGTCGCTGGGGGAGTTGGCCGACCGCAGCGGAGTGAGCCGGTCGACCCTGTCGCGTGCCGAACGCGCCGAGATCAGCCCCACCGCCGCCGTGCTGAACCGGCTCTGCCATGTCTACGGCCGCACCATGTCCCAGCTGCTCAGCGAGGTCGAGGCGGCACCCGCGCCCCTGGTCCGGGCCGCCGGCCAGCAGATCTGGCGGGACCCCGGCTCGGGTTTCGTCCGGCGGTCCGTGTCCCCGCCGCACGCGGGGCTCCGCGGCGAACTGGTCGAGGGCCGGCTCGCGCCGGGCGCCTGCATCGCCTACGACCGCCCGCCGGTGGCCGGACTGGAACAGCACCTGTGGGTCCTCGACGGCGCCCTGGAGGTGACCGTCGGGGAACAGGCCCACGAGCTGGACACCGGCGACTGCCTGCGGATGCGGGTCTTCGGCCCGACCCGGTTCCGGTGCCGCACAGACGTCGAGGCGCGCTATGTGCTGGCGGTGGTGCGGCCGTGAGGGTGGAGCGCTGGAGCGCCGCGCGGCTGCGGCGGCGCGCCGGGGAACTGGCGGAGCTGCTGACGGACACCGTGGCCGGTGGTGCCTCGGTCGGCTTCCTCGCCCCGCTCGGGCACGAGGAGGCCGCCGCCTGGTGGCGGGAGCGGGCGGAGGCGACGGCGGCGGGGCGGCTCGCCGTGTGGGCGGCCGTCGACGACACGGGGCGGCCGGCCGGCACCGTGAGTCTGGCCCACCCCGACAAGCCGAACAGCCGCCACCGGGCGGAAGTGGTGAAACTGATGGTGCACCGCTGCGCGCGCGGGCAGGGACTCGGCCGCCGGCTCCTCGCCACCGCCGAGGGCGCGGCCGCCGCCGCCGGTGTCACCCTGCTGCACCTCGACACCGAGACCGGCAGCCCCGCCGAGCACCTCTACCGCTCGGCCGGCTGGACCGAGGCCGGCACCATCCCCGACTACGCGGCGAGCCCCGCGGGCGAGTTGCGGCCCACGACGCTGTACTTCAAGCGCCTGGCCGGGTGACTGTCAGTGGCAGGGGCTACGGTGCGTTGCATGCCGGACGCTGAAGACGTACGCCGTATCGCCCTGTCCCTGCCGGACACCAGCGAGAAGACCGCCTGGAGCATGCCCACGTTCCGGGTGGCCGGGAAGATGTTCGCGACCCTGCCCGAGGACGAGACGTCCCTCGCCGTGCGCTGCCCCAAGGAGGAGCGCGACGAGTTGGTGACGGCCGAGCCGGAGAAGTTCTGGATCGCCGGGCACGAGGCCCAGTTCGCCTGGGTCAGAGCGAGACTCGCCGCGCTGGAGGACGAGGACGAGCTGCGCGACATCCTGGCGGACTCCTGGCGGCAGGCCGCCCCGCCCCGACTCCTCGACGCCTACCCCGAGTTGGGGCTGCCGCCCGGGGAGTGAGAATCCCGGGTGCGCGCGGCCCGGACCGGCGTGCGGGCCGTGTGGTCACGGGACCTGGGCGCCCACGCGGCCGTGGCCGCGTACGGCGCTCAACCGTTTCCCGGGGTGGGGTCCGTGAAGCGGCCGATCCGCTCACGCAAGGCCGCCGGGTCCAGGCCGTGGGCGGACACGTGTTCCTCGATCGTCCCGTAGCGGCGCAGCTCGCGACGGCCGACGCCGAGGCCGAGCACCCGGTGCGGTACGTCGGACAGCGCTTCGCTCACCGCGCCCGTCGACGTCCCCGCGAGATACGGCTCGACCAGCACGACGTCCGTGCCCGCGGCCCGAGTCGCACGGCGCAGACCCGCCGCGTCGAAGGGCCGTACGGTCGTCGCGTACAGAACCGTCATGTCCAGCCCCTCCGTGGCGGCGAGGACGGCGTCCAGCATCGGGCCGACGGCGACGACGACGCCCGAGCGGCCCTCGCGGACCGTCAGGGCGTGCGTGCCGTCGGTCTCCCGGCCCTCCCGGTTGGCCTGCGCGGAGAGCCGTACGTACACCTTGTCGTCGCCCGCGGCGACCGCGTGGCGCAGCAGCGTCTCGGCCTCGTCGGGATGCCCGGGCACATGCACGGTCCAGCCGTCCAGCGTGTCGAGCAGAGCCACATCACCGGGCGCCATGTGGGTGAAACCACCGGCCGGCCAGTCGAAGGAGGCCGCCGCGCTCACCAGCACCGCCCCCGCGTTCTGGTGCCCGAGATCCAGCTTGACCTGCTCGAACGGCCGCTCCACCAGGAAGCTGGCGAAGGTGTGCACGACCGGTCGCAGGCCGGTGAGCGCCAGCCCCGCCGCCGCCCCGACCAGCAGTTGCTCGCGGATGCCGACGTTGATCACCCGGTCGGGGTGCCGGGCCATGGCCTCGCGGAAGCCGTCCTTGCCTATCTCGGCGAGGACGACCGCGACCCGGGGGTCCTCGTCCAGCAGACGGGAGACGACGGGGGCGAAGCGGTCACGCATGGTGTCCATGAAGGTGTGCCCTTTCCGGGGAGCGGGTGGGAGTCAGGCGTTCTTCGGCTCGACGCGGGCCACGACCACATGCGGGCGCCCGGGGTGCGGTGCGGTGAACGCGGCGTACAGGGCCTCGTGATCGCGCCCGTCGACGGTCACCGCGGACCAGCCCGCGGCCTCGAACCGGGCGGCGATCCCGCCGGGCCGGGCATGGCTGGCGGAGGAGTTGTCGACGACCACGGTGTGCAGCCGCTCCAGGCCCGCGGGCCCGGCGAACGCGATCGCCTCGTGATTGCTGCCCTCGTCCAGCTCGGCGTCCCCGATCAGCACCCACACCGCGGGGTCGTGCAGCCCCTGCGCCCGCAGTCCCAGCGCGCTGCCCACGGCGATCGGCAGCCCGTGCCCGAGCGACCCGCTGCCGATCTCGGCCCCCGGCACCAGCACGCGGTCGGGGTGATGTCCGAGCGGGGAGTCGTACGCGCCGAAGCCGGGCAGCCAGTCGACGGGCAGGAAGCCCTTCGCGGCGAGCACCGCGTAGTACGCCATGGGTCCGTGCCCCTTGCTCAGCAGGAACCGGTCCCGGTGCGGATCCTCCCGGCGCTCCGGCGTGATGCGCAGGACCCGGTCGTAGAGCACCCACAGCACGTCGAGCGTGGAGGTGGCCGCGGGGCCGTGCTTCTCGTCGCCGGTCATGAGACTCATCAGGCCGGGCAGGTCGTCGTAGCCGTACGTGCGGCCGTGGTCCGCTGTGATCGTCATACCGTGATCGTGCAACCTCGACCAAGCTTGAGGTCAACCGGAAAAGTGGGGCGCGATCACCGATCCGAGTGGGGACGTGGCGCAGCTTGGTAGCGCACTTGACTGGGGGTCAAGGGGTCGCAGGTTCAAATCCTGTCGTCCCGACTTTGCGAAGTCGCAGGTCAGAGGTCGTTTCAGAGGGATCTGGAGCGGCCTCTCGGTCGTTTCCGGGGACCCGTCGGGGACCAGCCCGCTCGGACACGGCCGAAATGTCACCTGACGGTACGTCAGTTCACAGCAATCGGTCGACCAGCCCGTCGACGTAGTCCGGGGTGAGCGGGCCCACGCCGAACAGGACGCGGATGTACATCGGGGCCAGCACGTGGTCCAGCACGCCGAACGCGTCGGGTGCGTTCTCGCCGCGTTCGCGGGCGCGATCGAGCATGGCCTGCAGTTGCCGCGTGCGTGCGGCGAGGAGGGCGTCACGCGCCTGCCGGCCCTGCCGGCCGGTGTTCGACAGGGCGACGGCCAGGCGCACCAGCGCCAGGCCCTCGGGTCCGGTGATCTCGCGGGCCACGTTGGCCGCGTACGTGCGCAGGTCGCCCTCCAGACTCCCGGTGTCGGGCATCGGTGACCGCTCGTTGAGGCGGGTGAGCGCCACGTCGGTGAGTAGGGCTTCCAGGCTGCCCCACCGGCGGTAGATGCTGCTGTCGGCCACGCCCGCGCGGGCTGCGACCTCTCCGACGGTGAACTTGCCGTAGCCGCGCTCGCCGATCAAGTCGGTGACGGCCTGGTGCACCGCCGCGCCGACGCGGGCGGCGCGGCCGCCGGGTCGCCGGGCTCGCTGTCGCTCGTCCATGCCCCCACCTTAACGCAGTTGGGACTTGCGTTTGTGGGGTGGACCTCCCTACAGTCGCCTAACGCAGTCAACGACTGCGTTAGTGCGCCCGGAGGCTGACCGTGTCGGTCGTGGAGGGGCGCAACCACCGATGGAGAGGAATCCCCGTGGCTGCATCGCCTACGGCCGCAGGCAGTCGACCGAACCGGGCCGTGCTGCTCACGGTGACCTGCCTGGGCCAGTTCATGGTGCTGCTCGACAACACGATCGTCGGAGCAGCGCTGCCCGACATGCAGCACCGGCTGCACACTCAACTGACCGGTCTGCAGTGGATCGTGGACGCCTACGTGCTGCTGGTCGCCATGCTGCTGCTGTCCGGCGGCGTCTTCGCCGACCGGTTCGGCCGCAAGCGGGTGTACCTGGCCGGTGCGGTGGTGTTCACCGCCGCATCGGTACTGTGCAGCCTCGCGCCCTCGGCCGGATGGCTGATCGCCGGCCGGGTGCTGCAGGGCATCGGGGCCTCGGCGCTGAGCCCCGCCTCGCTGGCCCTGCTCGCCGCCGCCCATCCCGTTCCTCAGGAACGCATCAAGGCGATCGGGCTGTGGGCCGGATTCAGCGGAATCGGCCTGGTCGCCGGACCCGTGGCCGGCGGCGTGCTGACAGATGCCTTCGGCTGGCCCGCCATCTTCCTGGTCAATCTGCCCATCGGCGTGATCCTGCTGCTGGTCGGCCTGCGCCACCTCGACGAGTCCCGCAACCCGAGCGCCCCCGCGATCGACGTCCCGGGGACGGTGCTGTCCGTCCTGGCGGTGGGGGCACTGACCTACGGGCTCACCGAGGGCGGCGCCCGCGGCTGGACCTCACCGGTCATCCTGGGAAGCTTCGCCGCCGCGGCGATCCTCCTCGCCGGCTTCGTCGCCGTCGAGGCGCGCCGCTTCGCACCGATGCTGCCGCTGCGGCTGTTCCGGCAGCGGCTGTTCACGGTGTCCAACACCGCCATGGTCGTGGTGGGGTTCGCGCTCATGGGCTCGTCGTTCTTCTTCTCCCAGTTCTTCGTGTACGTCCAGGGCAGCTCGATCCTGCGCGCCGCCCTGCAGACCCTCCCCGCCTCCCTCGCCATGGTGATCGTCAGCCCGTTCGCGGGCCGGCTCGCCGCCCGGTACGGCTTCCGCCTCGTGGTCACCATCGGCCTGGCCCTGGCCGGAGGGGGGCTGCTGGCGCTGGGCACGGTGCACGCCGACACCGGTTACGGGAACGTGTGGTGGCGGCTGGGAGTCGTCGGCACCGGCTTCGCCCTGGCCATGTCCCCACTGACCGGCGCCGCCATCCAAGCGGTCAGCCCGCAAGAAGGCGGCCTCGCCTCCGGCATCAGCAGCACCACCCGGCAGATCGGCGCGGTGCTCGGCGTGGCGGTACTCGGAGCCGTCGTCCGCACCCGGCAGTCCGGCGGCGCCTCCTTCGAGACCGGCCTCGACAGCGCCTTCGTCGCTGCCGGCACCGTCACCTTGGCCACCGCCGTGTTCACCGGCCTGTGGCTGGCTAGGTCCAAGCCGGTGGAAGGCCCGGCGGTGCCGCACCGTTCCACCGATCCGGACGCGGTCACCACGTCGGACGAGGTGTCCGCGAACAGCCGTTGACGGCGACACCGACGCTTGTGCGCTCCCCCGTCCGGTACTTCCGATTCCCACGGAGAGAGACATGTCCCGCACGTTTCTCGTCACCGGCGTGAGCAGCGGCCTCGGCCGCGCCTTCGCCACCGCCGCCCTGGAGGCCGGCCACACCGTCATCGGCACCGTCCGGAACCCGGACCGGATCGCCGCCTTCGAGCAGTTCGCCCCGGGCCGCGCTCACGCCCGCGTGCCGGACGTCACCGACACCGATGCCATCGCGCAGACCGTCGCAGCGGTCGAGGCCAAGGTGGGCCCCATCGACGTGCTCTCAACAACGCCGGCTACGGCTTCATCACCTCCATGGGAGGTCTGCGCGCCTTCCCCGGTCCGGCCGTCTATCACGGCTCCCAGTTCGCCGTCGAGGGCATCGCGGCCACGCTCGCCCTGGAGGTCGCAGCGTTCGGCATGCACGTCACGGCGATCGAGCCCGGCTCCTTCCGCACCGACTGGGCCGGCCGCTCCATGCACCGCGTGGAGAGCACCATCGCCGACTACGACCCGGTCTTCGCCCGATCCGCGAACGCCGCCTCGACATGCGCGGTCAGCAGCCCGGCGATCCCGCCCAGGCCGGCCGCGCCCTGCTCGCCGTCGTGGAGGCCGAAAAGCCGCCGGCCCACCCCATCCTCGGCAGCGACGCCCTCCGCCTCGTCGCCGACGCCCGCTCCGCCTTCGATGCGGAGACAGCCGCCTGGGACGAGCGGTCGACGTCCACCGACCACCCCGACGGGGAACAGATCGCGTGAGAGCCGCACTCCCGAGGGGCACCACCTGTGCACTCGCTCGAATCCGCCGCTGAGGCGTCGTCGAACGGCATGGCCGAGCGCGACTCACCGTGGGCGACACCCCTGGAGCTCCCCGGGCGCCGGCTGACGGCGCTACGGGTGCTTGCCGCCGCCCTTCCCGCCGCCGCTTGCCCGTCTGTTCCCGGCCGTGTCGTGCGTGCTGCCGGGGTGGGCGGCGGACGTACCGGTGCCGGACGCGCCATGGCCGGGTACGCCGGTGTTGCCCGTGGTGCCGTTGCCGGGGTGTGCGGCACGCTTGCCGGGTCTGCCCATGCCGGCCGGACCTCTCGGCTCGGCCGTCGCCCGCGCCAGCTGTTCGGAGCAGTACGCGGCGACCTCGTCCTTTCCGCCGGCGGTGGCGACGAGCCTTTGCCAGGCCGTCGCGTCGAGCGCCCTGCCGTGCCGGCCGGCCTGCTCGTAGGCGCGGCAGCGGGCCTCGGTGTCCTGGCCCAGGGAGGGGCGGCCCGCCGGTACCGGGCCGCCGGAGGACGCCGGCGAAGCCGCACCGCCTGGCTGGTGCGGGGCGACCGCCGAGGGGTGCGCGGTCTTTCGGCCGGCACCGGCGCCGCCCTCGGGTGAGCCGGCGGAGCCGATGGCCGCCACCGCGACACCGCCCAGCGCGAGGCTGGCGAACGCCACGCCGAACGTCAACCGGACCGGGCGCCGGACGCGCCGCTCCTCGGCCGGCCGCCAGTCGTCCCGCCGCCGGGTACGGGTCCGGCGTGCGCCCGCACCCTGGGTGGCGGCCCGGAACACGGCCACGGCCCGCTGTTCGGCCTCGGCGTCGAGGTGGTCCGTGCGCAGGGCGGAGGCCAGCGCCGTTTCCAGCGCGGCGCAGTCATGCGTGCCCGACGGGCCGGGCCCGGTGGGGCCAGGGTGCGCGTGCCGGTGACGGACCGGGACCCCGTCGCGGCTCAGCCGTTCACCCATGCCCGCTTCCGTTCCTGTATGACCGTTCTGATGCGGCGAGGTGCCGCGCCCGGCACCTTCCGGCCGCTCGATGTCGCCCGCGTCGTTCATGCCCACTCCCTCAGCGTTCGGGAGGTCCCGTCCGTCACGCCGCCGTCCGCCTCCCCGTCGGCGCCCAGCTGGCGGGCGAGACGTTTCAGGCCCCGGTGGGTGGCCGTGCGCACTGCTCCCGGACGTTTGCCGAGGACGCGTGCGGCGGCGGGTCCGTCGAGGCCGACGACGACCCGCAGGAGCACGGCCTCGGCCTGGTCCGGGGGCAGCGCGCGGACCAGCTCCAGGGCCTGCTCGGTGGAGAGGGACTCCAGGGCCTGGTCGTGGGTGTCGTGCTGTGCGGGCAGGTGCAGTACGTCCTGTTCGGTTCCGCCGGCCCGGGGACGTGTGCGCTGGCGGCGCAGGTGGTCCAGGGCGCGGTGGCGGGCGATGGTCGCGGTCCAGCCGCGGAATCCGGCCCCGTCGCCCTTGAAGCGTCCGAGGCTGCGGGCTATCTCCAGCCAGGCGTCGGAGGCGACGTCCTCCGCGTCCTCACGGACCAGGCCGTGCAGATAGCCCAGCAGACCGGGCTGCACCAGCCGGTAGGCCACCGCGAAAGCGGCCTCGTCGCCGTCCTGGGCCCGCGCGACCGCGGCGCCCAACTCCCCGTCGTACGTCTGTACGCGCCGGGGTTGCCGTACGTGGCCCAAGACCGTCCTCGTTCGCACCGGGTTCACAGCGGGTCCGTGCCGTCCACCGTGCTCCGGTCGCACGGACGGCCCTGTGCTGAACAGCGTCTGCCGGCGCGGAAGTGTCACAAGGTGCCGTGCCTTGTCGAGGGGGAGTCCGCGGCCGGGTGACGCTTCGGAGCCGCCGTGCGCTTCCTCTGGCATGAGTGCGTACCTCCGTCTGCGCGCGGTGCCGCCCCCGGCCCTGCGCAACAGCGCGACATGGCTGGAACGGCAGTTCGAGGAGGGGGTGGAGGTGGTCCGGCACCCGTGCGGTCGGTGCCGTGAGGAGGCGCTGGACGAGCGCTATGTGGACCAGGAGCGCATCTACGCCGGCGCCGTCCCGCAGCGCGCCGAGGACCAGCCCCAGGCCCAGGTGGTGCTCGGCGGTCGACCGGTGTTCCGCCGCGACCGGCACAAGCCCCGGCTCCTGGTGCTGACGGCCGCCCAGGCCCGCAGGGTGGCCGGGTTCCTGAGCACGGCCGACTTCGACGCGCTGTGGGGATCCGTCCGCGGGGAACTCCTGCCGCGCTACGGCGGCGCGGCCGCGGAGCCCGAGACGTGGGCCGCGTTCGCCGCGGCACACCAGGAGCTGAGGACGTTCTACGCCGGGACGGCCGCGTGTGGTGACGCGGTGGTGAAGTGGCTGCCGAGCTGACCAGGGAATCGGCACGGTGGCTTCACCACCTTGTTCGGATCACCCCTTTTCTGCTGGTTCGTACGCTCCGTCAGCCGGAGGTGTAACACTTCCGGCCGCGTTCGCTCTGTCCATGCGGGCGACCGTGTCGGTCGGCCAGGACAAGGGGACACGACTCGTGCGGTGGACAGACGAAGACGGAGCGGTGTGCGGCGGGGAGCCGTACGGCGGTGTCGGGCACACGTATGCCTACGGCCACGAGTACGGCGGGGGCGTCACCACCGACACCGTGCGGCTCCCGGCGTGCGCCCCGGCCGTCCCACCCGTGCCGGAGCCGGACACCTCCGAGCGCGAGTCCGCGCGGCCGGTCTTCGTCGACTCCTCGGGGCGGCGCCAGCGGCGCGTGGCCCGCACCGCCCGCCTGCTGGTGATCCCGGCCGGCGGCTATGTCGCCCTGCTGATCAGCGCACTGCTGGGCGGCCCCGCCATCAGCTCCCCGTTCGTCCCGCAGGCGGATCCCCCGCACCCGGCCACGCCCAGGCCGACCGCACCCGACTCCCCACCGGGCACCGTGCACGCGCGGAAGAACACCGGACCCCTCGCGGAACGGAAGACCTCCGGCACCGCCGGGCGCAAGGCCCCCAGCCCCGCCGACCGGTCGCCGGCCGCCGTCGCCCCCGCGGCCACGTCCCGGTCCACGGCCGCGCCCACCACGGCCGCCACCACGGCCTCGGCCACGTCCCCGGCCCGGCCCGCCGCCCCGGCCCCGACCGCCGCACCCGCCCCCTCCTCCAAGGGGCGCGCGCTCGGCTCGTCCCACAGACCCGTGAAGTGATCCAAGGCCCTGACGTGACGGACAACCGACACCGCGACGCTCCTGCCCGCCGCCCGGGCGGCGCCCGCCAGGTGACACCCCGCACCCACTGGCTCCTGCTGAGCGTGCTCACGGTGACCCTGTCGACGGCCCTCCTGCTGCAGGGGTACACCCACCACATGTTCGGCATCACGTCGGACGCGGTGACGGGCGCCCGGGGGCGCAGCCAGACGGTGCCCGGCCAGGTGACCCACGGCGGTCCCGTGATCGCGGACGCCGCCGCTTCCGCGCACACCGCCCGGGTCAAGGCCCGCACCATCGCCCTCACCTTCGACGACGGGCCCGACCCCGTCTGGACACCGCGCATCCTCGACGTACTGCGCCGCAACCATGTGCACGCGACGTTCTTCGTCGTCGGAACCCAGGTCGTGGCCCACCCGGAACTGCTCCGCCGGATCGTCGCCGAAGGCCATCAGATCGGTATCCACACCTTCACCCATCCGGACCTGGCCCGTCTCGCCCCGTGGCAGCGCTCCCTGGAACTGCGGGAGACGCAGCTGGCGGTGGCCGGCGCCGCCGGCGTCACCACCGCACTGCTCAGGCCGCCGTACTCCTCGAAGAACGACGCGCTGGACGACGCCGACTGGTCCGTCCTCAAGCAGGCCGACGCGGCAGGCTACGTCACGGTGCTCTCCACCCAGGACGCCGAGGACTGGCAGCGCCCCGGAGCGAAACGCATCCTCGCCAACGCGACCCCCCACGGCCACTCCGGGCAGATCCTGCTCATGCACGACGCCGGCGGCGACCGGTCCCAGACCGTCACCGCACTGAGCGCCCTGATTCCACGGCTCAAGGCGCGGGGCTTCCGGTTCGCGACGGTCGGCGCCGCGGTCGGCATGGCCGGGCCCGTCCAGCACGCCGGGCCGGGTGCCCATCTGCAGGGGATGGCCCTCATCAAGGTGCTGCAGGCCGGTGACCGGGCCGTGTGGCTGCTGGGCGTACTGATGTACACGGCCGGCGCGCTCAGCGTCCTGCGCGCGGCGGTCGTCCTCGTCGCGGCCCGCCGGCACCGGCGGCAGCGCGCACGGAGCCGCTCCTGGGGGCCGCCGGTGACCGAACCGGTCAGTGTCATCGTCCCCGCGTACAACGAGAGCGCCGGTATCGAGGCGGCCGTACGCTCCCTGCTCGCCTCGGACCATCCGGTGGAGATCATCGTGGTGGACGACGGCTCCACCGACGGCACCGCCGACCTGGTGGAAGCGCTCCGCCTGCCGGGCGTGCGGGTCATCCGGCAGCGGAACGCGGGCAAGCCCGCCGCGCTCAACACGGGGCTCGCCGCGGCCACCTGCGAGCTGGTGGTCATGGTCGACGGCGACACGGTCTTCGAGCCCGGCACCGTCCGCACGCTCGTGCAGCCCTTCGCCGACCCTCGCGTGGGTGCCGTCTCGGGCAATGCCAAGGTCGTCAACCGCGGTGGTCTGCTGGGCCGTTGGCAGCACATCGAGTACGTGGTCGGCTTCAACCTCGACCGCCGCCTGTTCGACCTCGCCGAATGCATGCCGACCGTCCCCGGGGCGGTCGGTGCGTTCCGCCGCCGGGCGCTGCTCGCCCTCGGCGGTGTCAGTGACGTCACCCTCGCCGAGGACACCGACCTCACGATGGCGTTGTGCCGGGCCGGCTGGCGTGTGGTCTACGAGGAGAGCGCGGTGGCCTGGACCGAGGCGCCCGCGTCGCTGAACGCCCTGTGGCGGCAGCGCTACCGCTGGTGCTACGGCACCCTGCAGGCGATGTGGAAGCACCGCGGCGCGCTGGTGCAGCGCGGTGCGGCCGGGAAACTGGGCCGCCGCGGCCTGGTCTATCTGCTGCTCTTCCAGGTGCTGCTGCCGCTGCTCGCACCCGTGGTGGACATCTTCGCGGTCTACGGGCTGCTCTTCCTCGACCCGGTCCGGATCACCGGGCTCTGGCTCGGCTTCCTGCTGCTGCAACTCGCCATGGGCCTGTACGCGTTCCGCCTGGACGGAGAGCGGCCCGGCCCGCTGTGGAGCCTGCCGCTGCAGCAGTTCGTCTACCGGCAGTTGATGTACCTGGTGGTGATCCAGTCCGTCTTCACCGCCGTCTCCGGCACCCGGCTGCGCTGGCAGCGCATGGAGCGCTACGGCAGCCTGCAGGCCCCGCTGGCCGCAGCGCCCCTCAAGCGGCCGGCCCCCCACGAGACCACGCGGCCGCACTGAACGCCACTGGCGGACGTCCCCGCTGTGGAAGTGGCGGACACGGAGGAGATCCCGGCGGTGCTGGCCGATCCGCCCCTGCTGGAACGGGTGAGCGCCAAAGTCCCGTCAAAGTCGGCCTGATCGGTGCGAAGATGCCGCAAGGAACGGACAGGTGGGGGCGGAAATGGTCACAACCTGAGTGCACCGCGCAGAACACAGTCCCCCTGCGCGGCTTTGCCCGAGGAGCACGTACTGATGTCCGTCCTGACCGCCGAGCCCGGCGCGACCCCCGCCGGAGAAGAACCGCCCGACACCGGCGAACGGCACCGCCTGACCGCCGTGACGGGCCTGGCCGCGCTGTCGCTGGACGCGATGGCGTCGGTGGCCTACGGCCCGGAGTCGATCGTGCTGGTGCTCGCCGGCGCGGGAGCCCACGGCCTCGGCTTCACGCTGCCGGTGACGCTGGCCATCGCCGCCCTCCTGGCGGTGCTGGTGGCCTCCTACCGGCAGGTGATCGCGGCCTTCCCGGACGGCGGCGGCTCCTACGCCGTGGCCAGGACCCATCTGGGGGCGCGCACGAGCCTGGTGGCCGCGGCCTCGCTGGTGCTGGACTACGTGCTCAACGTCGCGGTCGCGGTGACCGCGGGCGTCGCCGCCCTGACCTCCGCCTTCCCCTCCCTCTACGACGACCGGCTGTGGCTGTGCCTGGTGGTCCTCGCGCTGATCACGGGCGTCAACCTGCGCGGGATCGTGGAATCCGCGAAGGCGTTCATCGTGCCGACGGTCGTCTTCGTCGGAGCCGTCTTCGCACTGGTCGTCGTGGGGCTCTTCCGGTCGGCGCCGGTGAGCACCGTCACGGCGGCCGGACATGCCTCGGTCGTCGCGGACCACGCCTCCACCGTGGGTGCGCTGCTCGTGCTGAAGGCCTTCGCCTCCGGATGTGCCGCGCTGACCGGCGTGGAGGCCATCGCGAACGCGGTCCCGTCCTTCCGGGTGCCGCGCGTGCGGCGGGCCCAGCGTGCGGAGGTCGCCCTCGGCGCGGTGCTCGGTCTGATGCTGATCGGGCTGTCGGTGCTGATCGGCCGCTTCCATCTGCAGCCGGTGGAGGGCGTCACGGTCCTCGCCCAGCTCGCGGACGCCTCGCTCGGCCACGACTGGGCCTTCTACGTCATCCAGTTCGCGACGATGCTCCTGCTGGCGCTGTCCGCGAACACCTCCTTCGGCGGGCTGCCGGTGCTGCTGAAGCTGCTCGCCCGGGACAACTACGCGCCGCACGTGTTCGCGCTGAAGGCCGACCGCCAGGTCCACCGGCACGGTGTGCTGGCCCTCGCGCTGGTCTCGGCCGCGCTGCTGGTCTTCTCCGGCGGAGACACCAACACCCTGGTGCCGCTGTTCGCGATCGGGGTGTTCGTCGGCTTCACGATCGCCCAGGTGGGCATGGTCCGGCACTGGCGCCTGGAGCGCGGGCGGGGCTGGCGGGGGAAGGCGCTGCTCAACGGCTTCGGTGCGCTGCTCACCGGGGTCGCGACGGTCGTCGTCACCGCGAGCAAGTTCACCGACGGCGCCTGGCTGGTCGTGATCGCGCTGCCCGTGCTCGTGACCGCCTTCGAGACCGTGCGCCGCGCCTACGATCGCATCGGCGAGCGGCTCGGCCTGGGCCGCATCCCCGAGGCCCCGCACCGCGACCGCTCGCTCGTCATCGTGCCCGTGTCCTCCCTGTCCCGGCTCACCTCCGAGGCCCTGACCGCGGCTTCCTCGCTCGGCGACGAGGTCCGCGCGGTGACCGTGAGCTACCCCGATCCCGAGGACAGAGCGCACCTGCACGCACTGGAGCGGGCCTGGGCGGAGTGGGACCCCGGGGTGGAGCTGGTGCGGCTGGCGTGCGCGCGGCGCAGCCTGGGGCGTCCGATCGCCGCGTACGTCCGTGAGGTGGCCGCCGCCGAGCCCGGCACACGGGTCACCGTACTGATTCCGGAGACCGAGCCGGAGCGCCTGTGGCAGCGCCTCCTGCAGAACCAGCGGGGCGCGGTCGTCGCGCACGCCGTGCGGCGGGAAACGGACGCGGTGATCTGCCGACTGCGATTCCGGCTGCTCTGAGCCCGGAGACGCGCCGGCGGCGCGAGGCCGACCGAGCCGGGGAAGCGGCGGGGCCGGCCACCGGGTGGTCGTGGTGAGCGGGGGTCACGCGCCACCCCGGCGGCCGGCCGGTGTCACAAAGCGCGCTCGGTGTCCCGGCGCGACACCGCCAGGTAGGTCACGAAGCCTACGATCGCCACCGTCCAGGACAGGGTGACCGGGCCCAGCCCCCAGCCCAGGCCGCCGCGGCCGGTCGACATGGCCATCCAGTCGGCGAGGGACGCGCCGAGCGGGCGCGTGAGGACGTACGCCGTCCAGAACGCGGCCACCGCGCCCAGCAGCCCGGAACGGTGGGCGAGCGCCGGGACGCAGATCGCCACGGCGAACAGGACGACCGAGCCGGCGTAGCCCAGGCCGATCGTCGCGGTGAGGTCGCCCGCCGCCGTGCCCAGCGCGAACGTGGCGAGGACGGCCGCCCAGTAGAAGACCTCACGGCGCCTGGTGCGGATGGAGTGGATGGACAGGGTGCGCTCGGTCGCGTACCAGAGCGCGAAGACGGCGGCCAGGGCGACGAGGAACAGCGGGGTGGACAACAGGTACGGGACGCCCAGGCCCACATGGAGCACGTCCGCGGCCATCGTGCCGAACACGCTCACCATGACGATCGCCGTCCAGTAGATCCAGGCCACGTACCGGCGGACCGCGAACTGGAGGACCAGCGACGCCGCGAAGGCGAGACCGCCAAGGCCGACCGCCGGGATCGGACCCAGCAGATGGGCCAGGAAGTCGGAGGCGGTCTCACCCATGCCGGTGGTGAGGACCTTGATGATCCAGAAGTAGACGGTGACCTCCGGCACCTTCGTCGCGCTCTCGCGTATGCGCGCGCGGGTGTGCCCCCGAGGCCGGTCGTCCAGGACGTGCTCTGTGCTCATGGCCCGCACCCTGGCACGTCCAACTGCCCTTTCCCCAGTCCCCTTTGCCATTGTTTTGGGGCTTCTGGTGCTGCTGTTGCCACGGGTGACCGCGAACCTGACAGCAACCTGAACGCGTACCCGAAAGCCCTGGCCGGCGGCCCGACCGGCCTGCTAGACAGGCGGGTCGGGCGGCCGCCGGCGTCAGTACGTCAGGCCCACGTGGGCGAGCGCCTGCTTCAGCAGGACCCCGTGTCCGCCCGGCATCTCGCTCTGCACGGCCGCCGACGCGGCCTCCTGCGGGCTGAACCAGACGAGGTCCAGCGCGTCCTGGCGGGGGCGGCAGTCCCCGGTGACCGGGACGACGTAGGCGAGGGACACCGCGTGCTGACGCGGATCGTGGTAGGGCGTGATGCCCGCCGTCGGGAAGTACTCCGCGACGGTGAAGGGCTGCAGCGACGCCGGGACGCGGGGCAGCGCCACCGGGCCGAGGTCCTTCTCCAGGTGACGCAGCAGGGCGTCGCGGACCCGCTCGTGGTGCAGGACGCGGCCGGAGACCAGGGTCCGGCTGACCGTCCCCTCGGGGCCGATCCGCAGCAGCAGTCCGATGCTGGTGACTTCGCCGCTGTCGTCCACGCGCACGGGTACGGCCTCGACGTACAGGATCGGCATCCGGGCCCTGGCCATTTCCAGCTCGTCGGTGGTCAGCCAGCCGGGCGTCGTCTCAGTCATGTCAGACATTGCTTGATCATACTTTCCGGGTGGGGCGGGTGCCGGGGTCACGGGCCGGAGCGTCGCCGGACACGGGCGGTCCGTACAGGCGTCGGGCGTTGTCGCGCCCCGTCCAGGCCGCGATCCGCAGGGCGTCGGGCAGGCTCACCTCGTCCGCGTCGACGCGGGCTTGGAGCAGATCGGCGAGTCCCTGACGGAAGCACAGGGCACCGAGGTGGTGGAATTCGGCCACTCCATAGGCGTCGGAGCTGTACAGCAGCTTGCGGAAGGGGGTGATCTCCAGCGCCTCCTCCAGCACGGCCCGGCAGCGGGCCGGGCCCGTGTGGTGCAGGGCGAGGCCCACATCCAGGTACACCCGTTCGAACACCGCGGCCAGGTAGGCGGCTTGACGGTGATACGGCCAGCAGTGCAGCAGCAGGACCGGGACCGTACCGGAGACCAGGCGCAGCCAGTCGGTCAGCAGGGCCGGGTCGGCGTGGTGCAGCCGCAGATCGGCGTCCCCGAAGCCGGTGTGCAGCTGCAGGGGCAGGCCGAGGTCGACGGCGGTCCACAGCAGGTGCCGCACCAGGACCGGGTCGGCGAGCCGGCCGCCGCCCGCGAGCCAGCGCCGGGCGGCCCCGGTCACCTCGTCGTCCGTCGGCCGGGCCGGGTCCAGGGCGAAGCCGGTGCGGTAGGCGGCCACCGACTTCACCGCCACCACGTCCGGCCGGCGCACCGCCTCCTCGGCGGCCCTGCGGAAGGCGGCCGCGTACGCGTCCGGCTCGACGCCCCGCGCGGCCACCGCCTCCGCCACCGGCTCCAGACGTACGACCTCGTGGGCGGCGGCGCCGGCGGCCTCGGCCAGCTCGGCGGGCGAGGTGAGCGGGTGCGGGGCGTAGCCGGTGTCCACGAGGAACACCCCGGCCCGCGCGGCACGCAGGAAACGGCGGTTGACCTCCCGCCAGCCCAGGGCCGTGCGCCGGTCCAGATAGTCGGCCGGCGCAGCGTGCCGGGGGAGATCCAGCAGGGGTGCGCAGTGGCGGCGCACGGCCAGGCCGACGGGGCTGTCGAACGGCGAGACACCGGGCCAGGCCTCGCCCTCGGTCAGCAGCGAGGCGAACTCCCCGGGCGCGAGATCGGCCGTCACCGCGCCGTGGCAGTGGTGGTCCACCAACTCCAGCTCGGCGAGGGCCTCGTGGACCGGCCCCGACGTGGCCACGGTCAGTACACCCAGCGGTAGGCCGCCGCCACCCGCGCGTCGTCCAGGTCCCGGACGGCCGCCGCCTCACCGAGCCGCACGGCGGTCACCGCGTCCGCGAGGACCGGGCCCAGCGCGGCCCGCAGCACCTGGTCCGGCCGGAACGCCTCGACGGCCTGCGGCAGCGACTGCGGCAGCCGCCGTACGCCGAGGGCCGCCGCCTCGTCCACGCCGTACCGGGCCGGGTCGCCGGTGATCTCCTCCGGCAGGACGCGGGAGGCGGCGAGCCCGTCGAGACCGGCGGCGATGACGCAGCCGAGGGCGAGATAGGGGTTGGCGGCCAGGTCGACCGGTTTCACCTCCAGGTTGGCGTCCTGCGCCCGGCGGCCCGCCGTACCGGTGATCATCCGCAGCGCCGCCTCGCGGGTCTCCCGGCCCCAGCCGGTGAACACCCCGGCCCACCGGGACGGCTTCAGCCGCAGATAGCTGGCCGGGCTGGGCGCGGTGACCGCCGTCAGCGCGGGCAGCCGGGCCAGGATCCCGGCCGCGAAGGACTCCGCCTCGGGCGTCATCCCGTACCGGCGCTCCCCGCCCGCGTGCAGGTTCACCCCGTCGCGCCAGCAGGACAGATGGAGATGGCCGCCGTTGCCGACGCCCTCGGCGGACACCGCGGGCGAGAACGAGACCCTGAGGCCGTGGCGCTGGGCGACCGCCCGGATCGTCTGCCGTACCAGCACGCTCCGGTCGGCGGCGGCAACCGGGTCCAGCGCGCCCACCGAGACCTCGAACTGCCCGGCCGCGTACTCGGGATGGAGCTGGTCGACGTCCACGCCCTGCCCGGCGAACGCGGCGAGCAGATCGGCGGTGTAGTCGCTCAGCTCCACCTGCCGGATCCCGCCGTACGCCGGACCGGACACCGCCGGCACGAACTCCCCGGCCGGCGCCGAGCCCAGCCCGACCGCCCACTCCACCTCGATCGCCGCCCGGAACACCAGGCCGTGCCGTGCGGCGGCGTCCGCGACGGTCCGGCGCAGGAAGGTCCGGGCACAGCCGGGGTGCCGCTCGCCCTCCTGGGTGATCCGGTCCACCGGCGCCCACGCCCAGCCGGGCTGCCCGGCCAGCGCCACCAGCTGGTCCAGGTCCGGGTAGAGCCGCAGGTCGCCGTCCGGGGAGCCGAGGACGTCGGTGCTGACGATCGAGTCGCCGGCCAGGAAGGTGTCGAACACCGGGGACATGCCGACGCCCCAGGACACCGCCGCCTCCAGCCGCGCCGTCGGGATCGTCTTGACCCGGCAGACGCCCGCGGTGTCCACATAGGCCAGCACGATCCCGCGCACGTCCTGCGCGGTGAGGCGCGCCGTGAGTCCGGCGACCCGGCGCAGATCCTCCGGGCGTCCGCCGGGCACGGGGTCGGCAAGGGTGGTCATACGTCCTCCTCGGCTCGCGTCCGCGTCGGCGGGGCGGCGGCCCGGTGCCGGCGTCAGGGTTTCACGGCCACCGCGCCGTACTGCGGCACCGCGGCGGCGGACGCCGACTCGGCACGCCACTGCGAGCAGGGCACCAGGCCCGGCTCGACCAGTTCCAGGCCGTCCAGGAAACCGGCGATCTCCGCGCGGCTGCGGGCGGTGATCGGCGGGGTGGCGTGGGCGTTCCAGAACTCCATCGCGGCCACGTTGCCCTCGCCGCCCACGTCACCGTCGTAGGTAGGGTGGGTGAGGACCAGGTGGCTGCCCGGGGCCAGCGCCGCCATGAGCCGGCGCACGATGGCGCGGGCCTCCCCGGTGTCCAGCACGAAGTTCAGGATGCCGAGCATCATCAGCCCGACCGGCCGGGACAGGTCCAGGGTCTCGCCGGCGCGCTGCAGGATGCCGTCCGGGTCGCGGACGTCGGCGTCGACGTAGTCCGTCACGCCCTCCGGAGAGCTGGTGAGCAGCGAGCGGGCGTGCACGAGCACGATCGGGTCGTTGTCGACGTACACGATCCGTGACTCGGGGGCGATCCGCTGCGCGATCTCGTGGGTGTTGTCCTCGCTCGGCAGCCCGGTGCCCACGTCCAGGAACTGCCGTGTGCCGCGCTCGGCCGCGAGGAACCGCACCGCCCTGGCCAGGAACTCCCGGTCCGCGCGGGCCACCTCCCGGATCACCGGGAACATGCCGGCGACGTGCTCACCGACCCGCTGGTCGACCTCGTAGTTGTCCTTGCCGCCGATCCAGTAGTTCCACACCCGCGCGTTGTGCGCCACGGAGGTGTTCAGCCTCGCCGGTCCGCCGGTCGGGGAGTCGCCCTCGGTCACGTCGTCGCCCTTCTGACGGTTGCGGTGCTCCGCCGTCATTGTGCCGTCCGGTGATCGCGCTGTCCCGGGAAACGCGCACCACGGGCGGTTCGGGGCGGTCGGTCCGGGGCGGCCGAGGGGTGCCCGGGCGCATGAGCAACACTGGACCGGTACCTCCGTCGCCGACCGGAAGCAGGACATGCCCGCCACGCCCGCACCCCTCCTGGACGTCCCCGGCCTGCCCGCGGGCCCCACCGACATCCGGCTGATCGTCTCCGACATGGACGGCACCCTGCTGGACGACGCCCAGCGGATCCCTGAGGGCCTGTGGCCGATGCTCGCCGAACTGCGCCGGCGGGGCGTCCTGTTCAGCCCGGCGAGCGGCCGCCAGTACGCCACGCTGGCGAGGCAGTTCGCGGACGTCGCCGAAGGCATGGTGTTCATCGCCGAGAACGGCACGTACGTGGTCCGCGACGGCGTGGAGCTGAGCTCCGACACGCTGGACGGGTCCGTCGCCGCCGGGGTGGCCCGCACGGTACGGCGGCTGGTCGCGGAGGGCGTGGACGTGGGCGCCGTGGTCTGCGGCAAGCGGGCGGCGTACGTCGAGCGGACCGACGAGGCGTTCCTGGCGGAAGTGCGCAAGTACTACGTCGAGCACCGGATCGTGCAGGACGTCACCGCCGTCGGCGACGAGGTGATCAAGGTCGCGCTGTTCGACTTCGGGGCCGCGGAGGCCTCCACGGCTCCGGTCCTGGCCGAGCTCGCCGCCACCCACCGGGTCGTGGTCTCCGGCGAGCACTGGGTGGACGTCATGAACCGCACCGCCGACAAGGGCACCGCGCTGCGCGGCCTGCAGCGGGCCCTCGGCATCACGCCCGCGCAGACGATGGTCTTCGGCGACTACCTCAACGACCTGGGGATGCTGGACGCCGCCGAGTGGTCGTTCGCCATGGCCAACGCCCACCCCGAGGTGGTCCGCCGGGCCCGCCACCTCGCGCCGTCCAACAACGAGGACGGGGTGCTGCGGACCATTTCCCGCGTGCTCGGCCTCTAGTGCTGCGGCCCGGGGGCCACCAGCCGGACGACGTCCGGCGCGCGGCCGGTCGGCGTTCCGGCACGGTCATCCGGCGCGGCGGAGACAGTCCTCGGCCACCTCCTTGTCGAGTGCGGCCCGCACCAACGCGGCGGCCAGGGCGGCGGGTTCGACGTCCCCGGCCAGCCGTGTCAGCTTCCCGGGGTCCTCGGGCAGCCCGAGCCGCCGCGCTCCGTCGAGCGCCTTGCCGTCGAGGTAGGGCGCGAGTTCGGGCCACACCTGCTGTGCCTCGCGCAGGAAGATGTCGGCGCCGGCCGGGCCGATGCCGGGTTCCTCCTGGAGCAGCCGCCTGAGTTCGCCGGTGTCGCCGTGCGCCTCCTCGTGCAGCCGGCGCAGATCCCCGGCCCACCGGTCCAGCAGCAGTTCGGCCCCGTCGCCGAGCTGGGTGGCGGTGCGCTCGTCGTAGCGCCGGTAGCCGCCGCGGCCGAGCGCGTCCACCCGCTGCTGCCAGCCGGCGTCGGCCATCCGGCGGGGGCTGTCCAGGCGGTCCTCGTGCAGGGCCTGCGCGGCGGCCACCGCGACCGAGGCGCGGATCCGGGCGCTGAGCAGCAGGGCCAGCACGAGCAGCCGGTACAGCGGCTGCGGTGTGTCCTTCAGTGTGATGCCCGCCTCCTCGGCGTACGTCTGTCCGTACGCCGACAGCAGCGCGCGCAGCACCCGTTCCTCCCGGTTCATGACCAGGGCCTCCGCTCTACGGCTTGAGCGGGTCGTGGCCCAGGGTCATCAGCCGGTGGCGGCGGGCGCCGTCCGCTGCCGTCTCCGGCTCCGGCTCGTCCTCCATGTCGACAAGGTCCCCGACCGTGTCGACGACCTTGTACATCACACGGATGTCGTCGTCGGTGAGGTCGGTACGGCGTTTCTGGAGGATGGCGAGGACGTGCTGCCCGGTCGGCGTGCCCGCCGCCTCGGGCAGGGGCTCCGTCTCCTCGTCGGCGTCGCGCACCCGCAGCCAGGCCGCGAGCTCCGCGGAGGTCATGTTGACCACGCGGTGGAAGTCCTCCCACAGCGCCTGGAGTTCGAGGGCGTCGGCCATGGGTTCTTCCCCTTCCGTGCGGGGGTCTCGTGCTAGCTGGACGCGTTCTCGCGCGGCTGGTTCTCGGCCTCGAACATCCAGCGCTGCTTCTCCAGGTCGGCGGTGACGGAGATGAGCAGGTCCTGGGTGACCGGGTCGGGCTTCTCGGTCGCCGCGACGCGTTCGCGCAGCCGGCCGATGGCCGCTTCGAGCGAGGACACCATCAGCTCCACCACCTCGGTGTCGCGCAGCCAGCCGTCCTTGGTGGTGGGCAGCGCGAAGGTCGCGGCGACGGTCTCGGGCCGGCCGTCCGGGGGCACGCCCAGCGCGGCGGCGCGTTCGGCGACCGTGTCGGAGTGGGCGCGCGCCGCCGCGACCACCTCGTCGAGCTGGAGGTGGATCGACCGGAACCGCGGCCCCACGACGTTCCAGTGCGCCTGCTTCCCGATGAGCGAGAGCCCGAGCAGATCCACCAGGGTGTCCTGCAGAGCGCTCCCGGTGACACCGAGCGCCTCCTCGGGCAGCGTGCTCTTCACCACGGTCATGGTGTGTCCGTCCCCTTTCGTCGCCTCTGTCCGATCGTCGTCTCTGTCCGAAAGGGCGGGTGCCCACCGTCAAGGGGGGCAAAACAGGCCTGGTCAGCGGGGTAGTACGCGGTCCAGGAAGCGGATCACCTCCGCGAAGGCCTCCTTCTTGCCGATCTCGTGGAACACCTCGTGCCGTGCCCCGGCGAAGATCCGCTCGGTCAGCCGGCCGCCGGCGAGCCGTCGCACGCCGCTCCGGCTCCCGGGCAGCGGCACCAGCCGGTCGTCGTCGCCGTGCAGCCACAGCAGCGGCAGCTCGCCCACGTCTCCGCCCCGGTCGACGGCCTCCAGGGTCCGGGTGAACGCCTGCAGCGTCGGCCGCTTCATCGGCCCGTGCCACACCAGCGGATCGGCCGCGTAGGCGGCACCGACGGCCGGGTCCCGGGAGAGCGCCGACGGGCTGACCGGGGTGTCCGGGATCTTGGGGAGGGCCAGCAGCCGCCCCGGCAGTTCCCAGGCGCCGATCACCGGCCCGGAAAGGACCAGCGCGCTCAGCTCGGCGCCGTACCGCTGGGCGTAGCGGGCGGAGATCAGGCCGCCCATGGAGTGGCCGACCAGGACGAGCGGCAGGCCGGGGTGCGCGGACCGGGCCAGCTCGGCCGCGCCGTGCACATCGCTGACCACGTCCTCGAAGTCCTCGATCAGCACCCGCTCCCCGGCCGACCTGCCGTGGCCGACGTGATCGGGGCCGAACACGGCCGCCCCGTGCCCGGTGAGGGCGGCGGCCAGCTCGTCGTACCGGCCGGCGTGTTCGCCGTATCCGTGCACGAGCACGGCCAGGTACCTCGGGGCCGGGTGCGGCCACTCGCGCACGGCGACCAGGCCGTGGGTGCCGTCGAGGGTGTGCTCGCGGACGCGGGGCATCTCTTCTCCGCTCTGCTGCGCCGACTCGCTGAAGGTCCGGGGGGATCTTCCCAGCGGGCCGGTCGGAGGTCTATAGTCCAAAACTAGCAGTGCTAATTAAGTGTCCCCGTGGTCCGCTGATCCACAGTGCCGTGGATCGGTCGTAGGTCAGGAGTCGAAGCCGTGCGTCCCGTCCACTTCGCGGCCGCCCGCCGCACCCCCATCGGCAAGCTGCGCGGAGCCCTGTCCTGCGTCCGGCCCGACGACCTGGCGGCCGGTGTGATCCGTCACCTGGTGGCCGAGGTGCCCGGACTCGACCCGGCCCGGATCGACGACGTCTACTGGGGCGCCGCCAACCAGGCCGGCGAGGACAACCGCAACGTCGCCCGGATGGCCGCCCTGCTCGCCGGGCTCCCCGACTCGGTTCCCGGCGCCACCGTCAACCGGCTGTGCGCCTCCGGCCTCGAAGCGGTCACCACCGCCGCCCGCACCATCGCCGCCGGCGAGGCCGACATCGTGATCGCGGGCGGCTCCGAGTCCATGAGCCGCGCCCCCTTCGTCCTGCCCCGCCCCGACGAGGCCCTGCCGCAGCGCGTCGAGACCCACGACACCCGCCTCGGCTGGCGCCTGGTCAACCCGGCGATGAAGGAGCTGCACGGCCTGCTGTCCATGGGCGAGACCGCCGAGGAGGTCGCCGAGCGGTACGGCATCTCCCGCGAGCGGCAGGACGCCTTCGCGCTGCGCAGCCACCAGCGGGCCGCCGCCGCACGCAAGAACGGCCACTTCGACGACGAACTCCTCGCCGTGGAGCGCCCGGACGGCCTGGTGGTCGACCAGGACGAGTGCGTCCGCGAGGACACCTCGCTGGAGAAGCTGGCCCGCCTCAAGCCGGTCTTCCGCCCGGGCGGCACGGTCACGGCGGGCAACGCCTCGCCGATGAACGACGGCGCGGCCGGACTGCTGCTGGTCAGCGAGGAGGCCCTGAACGAGCTGGGCCTGGAGTCCCTCGGCCGCTATGTCGCGGGCGCCTCCGCCGGGGTCCACCCGGACGTGATGGGCATCGGCCCGGTGCCCGCCACCCGCAAGGCGCTGGCCCGGGCCGGCTGGGACGTCGCCGACCTGCAGGAGGCCGAGTTCAACGAGGCGTTCGCCGCACAGGCCCTCGCCTGCGTCGACCAGCTGGGCATCGACCCGGACCTGGTCAACCCGACCGGCGGCGCCATCGCCCTCGGCCATCCCCTCGGCTGCTCGGGCGCCCGCATCCTGACGACCCTGCTGCACCGGATGCGGCGCACGGGCGCCGAGCGGGGCCTGGCGACCATGTGCGTGGGCGTCGGGCAGGGCAGCGCGGTGCTGGTCGAGAGGCACTGAGACGTCTTCGACGGCGGCTCCCCGCACCGGGAGCCGCCGGCACGAGCCGCAGCAAGGAACGGAGCAGCACCCCATGGCAACCCTGTCCGTCGCCGCCATCCTCGCCGAGAACGCCCGGCGCCGCCCCGACGCGACCGCGCTGGTCGAGGGCGACCTGCGGCTCACCTTCGCCGAGGTGTGGCACAGGGCGCTGGCCCAGGCGGGTGCGCTCGCCGCGCTCGGCGTACGGCCCGGGGACCGGGTCGCCCTCATGGCTCCCAACACCGCCGAGTTCCCGGTCGCCTACTACGCCATCGCCGCGGCGGGCGGAGTCGTCGTCCCCGTGCATCTGCTGCTGTCGGCCGGCGAGGTCGGGCACGTGCTCGGAGACAGCGGGGCGAGCCTGCTGCTCGTCCACCCCGCCAAGGCCGGCACCGGACGGGCCGCCGCCGACGCCCTGGGCCTGCGCACCGTGACCCTGGGCGAGGAGTTCGACCAGCTCGCCGCCAACGCCGAGCCGCTGCCGTCGTACGTCACGCGCGCCGTCGACGACCCGGCGGTGATCTTCTACACGAGCGGCACGACCGGTGTGCCGAAGGGCGCCGTGCTCAGCCACTTCAACATCGTGATGAACGCGACCGTCAACGCCTTCGACGCCAACGACGTCCGCGCCGACGACATCGCCCTCGGCGCGCTGCCGCTGTTCCACGCGTTCGGCCAGACGGTGTCGCTCAACTCCACCTGGCGGGCGGGCGCCACGCTCGTGCTGCTGCCCCGCTTCGACGCGGCCCGCGCCATCGAGCTGATGGTGAAGGAGGGCGTCAACACGTTCCACGGCGTGCCGACCATGTTCGTCGCCCTCGCGGCGGCGGCCCAGGACGCCGAGGCGCTCCCGGAACTGCGGGTGTGCGTCTCCGGCGGCGCCTCGCTGCCCGTCGCCGTACTGGAGCGGTTCGAGGCCGCCTTCGGGGCGCGGGTCCACGAGGGGTACGGACTGTCGGAGACCTCGCCGACGGCCACCGTCAACCAGCCCGCGTTCGGCACCAGGGCCGGCACCATCGGCCACCCGCTGTGGGGCATCGACGTGGAGATCGCCCGTGCCGAGGTGGAGAGCCGCGTCGAACTGCTGCCGCCCGGCGAGCTGGGCGAGGTCGTCATCCGCGGCCACAACGTCTTCTCCGGCTACCTCGGCCGTCCCGAGGCCACCGCCGAGGCCCTCGTCGACGGCTGGTTCCGCACCGGCGACCTCGGCACCAAGGACGAGGACGGCTTCCTGCGGATCGCCGACCGCAAGAAGGACGTCATCATCCGCGGCGGGTACAACGTCTACCCGAGGGAGGTCGAGGAGGTCCTGGTGCGCCACCCGGGCGTCGCCCAGGTCGCGGTCATCGGCCTGCCCGACGAACTGCACGGCGAGGAGGTCTGCGCCGTCGTCGTGCCGGCACCGGGCACCGCGCCCGACGCCGCCGCGATCACCGAGTGGTCCAGGGAACACCTCGGCCGGCACAAGTACCCGCGGCGCGTGGAGTTCACGGACGCGATGCCGCTCGGACCCAGCATGAAGGTGCTCAAGCGGGAACTGCGGGCGCGGTACGCGGACCGGCCCTGACGGACCGGACGGACCGCGCCGGCCGCGCCGTTCAGTCGGCACGGACGGCTGGATCACCTGGCGAGACGGTCCTTACGCCGGAGGGTTGTCCGGACATAACATCGGTCCCCGCATGAACACGATGACGCTCTGGCACATATCCGGCTGGGGGTTCGCCGCGCTCGCCTTCGCGGCCCTGCTCGTCGGCTTCTCCAAGACCGCGGTGAGCGGCGCCAACACGGTGAGCCTCGCGATCTTCGCGGCGGTCCTGCCGGCCCGCGCGTCCACCGGCGTGCTGCTGCCCGTCCTGATCGCCGGTGACGTGCTCGCCGTCCTCACCTACCGGCGGCACGCCCACTGGCCCACCCTGTGGCGGCTGTTCCCGGCCGTCGCGGCCGGCGTGGTGGCCGGCACGCTGTTCCTGATGTGGGCCGACGACGGGATCGTACGGACCTCGATCGGCGCGATCCTGCTGCTGATGGCCGGCGTCACGCTGTGGCGCAGGCGCCGGGAGAACGGCGGGAGGGGGGACGCGCCGGACACGGTGACCAGCCGGGCGGGCCGCGCCAAGGCCCGCTCGTACGGCGTGCTCGGCGGGTTCACCACGATGGTCGCCAACGCGGGCGGCCCGGTGATGTCGCTGTACCTGCTGTCGGCGGGCTTCCGGAAACTCGGCTTCCTCGGCACGTCGGCGTTCTTCTTCCTCATCGTGAACGTCTCCAAGGTGCCGTTCAGCGCGGGCCTCGGCCTGATCGACGGCCGTTCGCTGTTCCTCGACGCCGCACTCGCGGTGTTCGTCGTGCCCGGCGCGCTGTTCGGCACATGGGCCGTGAACAGGATCAACCAGCGACTCTTCGAACAACTCGTGATCGCGGCGACGATCGTGGGCGGAGCCCAGCTGCTACTCCGCTAGCCCGAGCAGCGCCGGCAGGTCGGCGAAGGAGCCCAGGACATGGTCGGGGGCGCCGCTCGCCCCCTCCAGCGTCTCCTGCTGGAACTTCCCCGTCCGCACCAGCACCCCGGTCAGCCCCGCCCGTTGGGCCGCGAGCACGTCCGACTCCACGTCGTCGCCCACCATCAGCGCCTGCCCGGCGCCGGCCCCCAGCCGGGCCAGCGCCGCCTCGAAGAAGGCCCGGGACGGCTTGCCCGTCACCTCCGCCTCGACCCGGGCCGCCCGCTCCAGACCGAGCAGAAAGGCCCCCGAGTCCAGCTGCAGCCCGGACTCGGTCCGCCAGTACAGGTTGCGGTGCATGGCGATCAGCCGGGCACCGCGCTGGAGGTGCCCGAAGGCCCGGTTGAGCGCCGCGTAGTCGAACTCCGGCCCGGCACCCCCGAGGACGACCACGTCGGGATCGTCGTCCACGAGCGTGACATCACCGAGGTCCTCCGCGATGTCCCCGCTGTTCAGCAGCGCGCAGCGGGCGCCAGGGCAGTGCTCGGCCAGGTGGGCGGCGGTGGCCGAGGGCGCGGTGAGGACGTCCCGCGGACCCACCTCGAACCCGGCCGCCGACAGTGTCGCGGCGATGGACGCCCGGGTCCGGGACGTCGTGTTCGTCACCAGCGCCACGCCGAGCCCGGCCCCGCGGATCCTCCGCAGCGCCTCCACCGCACCCGGCAGCGGCTTCCAGGAGACGGTGAGGACACCGTCGATGTCGATCAGCACGGCGCGCACGGAATCGATGACCTCCATGACCGAGACCGTAGCGACCCGGCCCGCGAACCGGCCCGTACGACCTCGTACCCTCACCCCTATGCCCGCGCACGTCCTGATCCTCGGCGGCACCACCGAGGCCCGCCGCCTCGCCACGGACCTCGCCGCCCGGCCCGGCGTCCGGGTCACCACGTCGCTGGCCGGCCGCGTCGCGCGCCCCGCGACACCGGCCGGTGAGGTACGGATCGGCGGCTTCGGCGGCGCCCAGGGCCTGGCCGACTGGCTGCGCACGCACCACGTGGGCGCCCTGGTCGACGCCACGCACCCCTTCGCCGAGGCCGTCACGGCCCACGCGGCCCGCGCGGCGGCGGTCACCGGAGTGCCGGCGGTGGTGCTGCGCCGCCCCGGCTGGCGGCCGGCCCCCGGCGACCGCTGGTACGACGTCCCGTCCCTGGCCGGGGCCGCCGAGGCGCTGCCCGGCCTCGGCCGCCGGGTGTTCCTCAGCACCGGACGCCTGGGCCTCGCGGCCTTCGCCCATCTGACGGACCTGCACTTCGTCGTCCGCTCGGTCGACCCGCCCGAGCCGCCCATGCCGCCGGACACCGAACAGGTCCTCGCCCGCGGCCCGTTCACCCTCGCCGACGAGACACGGCTGCTGCGGGCCCACCGCATCGAGGTGCTGGTGACCAAGGACAGCGGCGGCGAGGCCACGGCGGCGAAGCTGACCGCCGCGCGGGAACTCGGCCTGCCCGTGGTCGTCGTACGGCGCCCGCCGCTGCCGCCGGGCGTGACGGCGGTGCCGGACGTGGCGGGCGTACTGGACTGGCTGGGCCTCGGCCCCGCGTGAGCGCCGCCCCCGGAGCCGGCCGACGGCGCGCAGCACCTCGTCCCGGTTCCCGGCGCCCCGCCGCGGCGGTCAGGCGTCCCCGGGGTTCCTGCGCAGCAGATACGTGTCCATGATCCAGCCCTTGCGCTCGCGCGCCTCGGCCCGCACCCGCTCGATGCGGGGACCGGCCTCGGCGATCGGGCCGGAGACGAGGATCTCGTCCGCGGTGCCGATGTACGCGCCCCAGTAGATGTCCATGTCCTCGCCGGTGTACCGCTGGAAGGCCTGGTGTGCGTCCAGCATCACGACCACGTCGTCCACGCCCTCGGGGAAGCCCTCGGCCAGCCGCCGCCCGGTGGTGATCTGCACCGGCCGCGCCACCCGGTTCAGGCCCGTGCGATGCCGGGCGACCAGCGCGGAGACACTGCTGATACCGGGCACGACGTCGTACTCGAACGCGACCGTGCCGCGCTCCAGCACCTCCTGCAGAATCCCGAGCGTGCTGTCGTAGAGCGCCGGATCCCCCCACACCAGGAAGGCACCCGTGCCGTCCTCGCCCAGTTCCCCGGCGATCAGCCGCTCGTAGATCCCGGCGCGGGCGCTGCGCCAGTCCTCCACGGCCGGCGAGTACGCCGACCCGCCCGCCTCCCGGTCCCGCTCCGGGTCCCGGGCCTCCACCACCCGGTAGGACCCCTCGGGCAGATGCGCTTCCAGCATGTCCCGGCGCAGCCGGGTGAGGTCGCTCTTCACCTCACCCTTGCCGAGCAGGAAGAACACGTCCGTGTCCCGCAGCGCCCTGACGGCCTGCAGGGTCAGCTGCTCGGGGTCGCCCGCGCCGATACCGATGACATGAATCTTTCGCACGCCCCGAGTCTGCCGCATGCCACCGCGAGCGGGTGCGGCGCCTCCGCACGCCGTGCGACGGCACGCGTCAGGAACGCAGCCGGGGCGCCTCGGCAGTCGCGTCCACGGGCCGGCCCCCGCCCTCCACCCGCCCCGCCAGCGCCCGGGCCCACCGGGTCAGAGCGGCGAGATCGATCCCGTACGGCCGGTCCTCGCCCTGTTCCGTCTCCCATTCCGCGAGTGCCCCGGCGCCCCGCCGCAGCAGGCGCGCACCGCCGACGGCGTTGCCGCGGGCCGCGTGGGTGAGCCCGACCGCCAGCTGCGCCAGGCCGCGCCACAGTGCGCGCTCCTCCTGCGGGCCCGCCTTCCAGGCGTCCTCGAACACCTCGTGGGCGTGGAACGGCCTGCCCGCGTCCAGCAGCTCCTGTGCCTCGCCGACCGTCTCCTCAGGCGTCCGCAGGACCCCTTCCGGCTGCCGGGGGACGCCCCGCGCGCCGTAGGGCAGCGGGCGTCCGAGCCCGTCCCGGGGCCGGGCGTTGCGTGCCCGCCCCTCCACGTCCCGGTCCCTGGCATCCGATGCGCCCGCACTCGTCATACGGCCGATTGTCCCCCGCCACCCGTCACGTCCTGCCCGGCCCTCTTCGGCGCACCCCCTCCGGTGGGGTAAAGTGCTGTTCGCGCGATCACGCGGGTCACCGCGAGTGAGCGCATCGGGACGTGGCGCAGCTTGGTAGCGCACTTGACTGGGGGTCAAGGGGTCGCAGGTTCAAATCCTGTCGTCCCGACCAGCCTTCTGGCCGGTCACAGGCCGTCTTCTCGTCAACGAGGAGGCGGCCTTCGTCGTTGCCGTCGGGGCCGCCCGGTGCTCCTCCCGCCCGGCCTCGCCGTCGGGGGACATCGGGCTGCGGTCACCGGTCGCGATCTTCGCCGCCATCCCGGCGAGCTGACTGCAGGCGCGCGCGATCTCGCGCTGGGTCTGGTTCCGCTCGCTGATGACGGCGGAGAGCAGCAGGGCGGTCAGCGCGGCGGAACCGTTGAACGCCTGCAGGGTGATCATGTCCGTGACCAGGGTGTGGCCGGCGAACGGGCCCGATCTCTCGACAGCGGACAGGATCGCGAACGTCGACACGGCCAGCGCGCAGGGCGCGGCACCGGCCAGCTGGAAGCGGAAGGCCGCCCAGATCAGCAGCGGGAAGCCGAGGAAGAGCAGCGGCACTTGGCTGGTCTCCAGGAAACCGACGCCGAGCGTGGCGGCCACCAGCAGCAGCCCCTCCGCCCACCGGGACACCGGCGCGTTCCTCGGCACGCGGGCCGAGCGGAGCACGAGCAGGACCGGTGTGACCACCAGGACACCCATCGCGTCGCCGGTCCACCAGACCGACCACGTCGGCCAGAAGTGCGCGGGGCTCAGCGCACCGGCGAGGACCAGGGTGCTGGTGCCCGTCGTCGAGCTGACCAGCATCCCGGTGAAGGCACCGAGAAAGATCAGTGCGAGCGCGTCCCGCAGACGGTCCAGTTCCGTACGGAACTCCGCTCTGCCCAGCAGTACGTAGGAGCAGACGGGCGCGAGGGTGTTTCCCGCCACGATCGCGAGCACGGCCGGGACCGACGGCCCCAGCGAGACATTGACCAGGAAAGCGCCCAGGGCGATCCCGGGCCAGACGCGCGGGCCGCGCAGCAGCAGGCTCGCCACGGCGATACCGCTCGGTGGCCACAGCGGGGTGACCTGGCCGCGCACCAGCTGCTGCAGCAGTCCCAGTCTGGCCGCACCGAAGTAGAGCGCGGCGGTGGCACAGATCTCGACGGCGGCTACACCACCGCGCCGCAGTCGTTCACGCCGCGCGACAGACATCGGGCGACCTCCGTGTCGACATCGCCCCGAGGCCATCATCCGCCGGATCCGCCGGATCCTCCACGGCACCGGTGCGGGCGCGCGGGGTCAGGCGGCCGGGGTGCGCAGGGCGAGGACGGCCATGTCGTCGTGGCCGTCGCTGGGGTGGTGATCGGCCAGGGCCTGGACGAACTCCGGCAGGGGCAGCGCGGCGTGTGCCACGGCGAGCTCGGCGAGCGCGTTCAGACTCTCGTCGATGGAGTGGCCGGGGTGCTCGATCAGCCCGTCGGTGAAGAAGACCACGGTGGCGTCCGGGGGCAGGAGACGGGAGTGGTCCGGGCGGGGCTGCCGGCTGTCCACGCCGAGCGGCAGGCCGGGCTCGGCCAGCAGGTACACCGCGCGGCGGTCGGGGGTCAGCAGCAGCGGCGGGACGTGGCCCGCGGTGCTCCAGCGGAGACGCCAGCCGTCTGACTCCGGTTGGATGCGGGCCAGCGCGGTGGTCGTGACGGGATTGTCCGTGATCGCCTCCAGGGCCCGGTCGAGCTGGGTGAGGATCGCGCCGGGCGGACTGTTCTGGTCGAACACCAGCGCGCGCAGCATGTTGCGGGTGGCGGCCATGGCGGCCGCGGCCCGCAGATCGTGGCCGACCACGTCGCCGATGACCAGCGCCACCACGTGGTCGGGCAGGGGGATGGCGTCGTACCAGTCCCCGCCGAGCTGACTGGGCTCGGCGGCGGGCCGGTAGATGGCGGCGGCGGTGAAGGGCCGCAGGTCGGGCAGGGTGGGCAGCAGAAGCCGCTGGAACTGCTCGGCGCCGACGCGAATCCGTTCGAACAGGCGGACGTTCTCGATCGCGATTCCGGCGGCGCCGGCCAGGGCGACGACGACGTTCTCGTCGTGCAGGTCGAAGGGCCGGCCGTCGAGCCGCTCGGAGAGGTAGAGGTCACCGTAGATCTCGCCGCGCACGCTGACGGCCACGCCGAGGAGGGTGCGCAGGCGAGGGTGGCCGGGCGGGAACCCGGCGGAGGACGGATGGGCCGGGATGTCGTCGATCCGCAGGGGCTCGGGGTAGCGGATCAGATGGCCGAGGACGCCCAGACCACGGGGCAGGCCGGTCTCGGCCAGGGCGGCGCGTTCGTGTTCGGACAGGCCCGCCGAGATGAACTGCTCCAGGTGCTCCCCGGACTCGTTGAGCACGCCCAGTGCCCCGTAGCGGGCGCCGACCAGGTCCATCGCGGTGGTCACGATCCGGTGCAGCACCGCGGGCAGCTCCACCTCGCGGCTGATCGCCACCACCGCGTCCAGCAGGCCCTGCAGCCGGTCCATGGAGGACATCAGGGCGCGCAGCTGCTCGTCGATCCGGGACAGCTCGGACCGCAGACGCAGCTGCAGGTCGGGCAGGCGTGTCGGGCGGGGGTGCCGGCCTTCCTTCCCCGGCGCCATCAGAAGCGTCCGGTGGCTCGGTGCGCCTGGTACGGCCGGGCCGAGCTGTGCGCCGGCCCCTCACCCGAGCGGTACATGGCGACCTCCTGACCCGACCGGGGCCGCGACCACGGCGTGGCACGCTCCATCGGGGCGGAACGGCCACCGTGGTGGCCGCCGGCACGATGTCCTCGTCCCCGGCGGGTGTCTCGCCTCCGATTGTGGCATCGGCGCCCCGCTCGTGGTCCGGATCGCCCGCCGCGGCACCGCCGGCGCACCGCGCGAGGCGCTCCGGGGGCCCCGCTTCCCGGCGGATCGACCGGAGGCCGACGGTGGTCGAACCGCCGGAAGCGTTCACGGCCCCCGTGGCTCAGCCCTTGCTGGAGCCGAGTGTCAGACCGCTGACGAACTGGCGCTGGAGCGCGAAGTACACGATCAGCGTCGGGATCGCGGTCAGCAGGGAGCCCGCGGCGACCAGGTTGGGATCGGTGAAGTACTGCCCGGAGAGGTTGTTCAGGGCCGAGGTGATCGGCATGTTCTCGCCGGTCGAGATCAGCACCAGCGCCCAGAAGAAATCGTTGTAGATCCAGATCGACAGCAGGGTCGCCAGGGCCGCCATGGCCGGCTTGCACAGCGGCAGCGTGATCTGCCAGTACAGCCGCCACACAGAGGCGCCGTCGACCAGCGCGGCCTCGGTCAGCTCGTGCGGCAGCGAGCGCATGTAGTTGCTCAGCACGAACGCGCAGAACCCCGACTGGAACGCCACATGGATGAGGACCAGACCGAGCGCGGAGTCGTACAGCTTGCCGCTCTGCGTGATGCCCGGCAGGTCCGTCAGCAGGTACAGCCGGTACAGCGGGGTGATGACGACCTGCTGCGGCAGCAGGTTGCCGGCCGTGAACACCAGCAGCAGTGCCAGGTTGAGCCGGAAGTCGAACCGGGCGACGTAGAACGCGACGCAGGAGGACAGGAACAGGGTCAGCAGCACGGCCGGCACCGCGATGAGCAGCGTGTTGCCGAAGTAGTGCGGCATGTCCGACTGCCGGAACGCGTTCGTGAAGTTGTCGAAGGTCAGCTTGTCCGGCCAGGAGACGTATCCCTTGGCGCTGGTCTCGCTGTAGGGCCGCAGCGCCGAGAAGACCGCCCACAGCAGCGGCGCCAGCCACGCCAGCGCCGTACCGGCGAGGAAGACGTGCAGCAGGAGCCGGGCGGGCCGGAGCGGGGCGCGCCGCTTCAGCGGCACAGTGGTGCTGCTCATGCGCGCCGCTCCTTCCGGAAGGTGGCGATCAGATACGGGATGATCACCGCGAGGGAGATCACCAGGAGGACGACGGCGATCGCCGAGCCGTAACCGATGCGGCTGGACTCGCCGATGATGTTGTCGGTGACCAGGATCGACAGCAACTCCGTGCCCTGCGCTCCCTTGTTGAAGACGAAGACCAGGTCGAAGGCGCGCAGTGCCTCGATGATGGTGACGACCAGGACGACCGTGTTGGTCGGGCGCAGGGTGGGGAAGATGACGCTCCTGAAGGTCTGCCACTCGCCCGCGCCGTCCAGCGCCGAGGCCTCCCTGAGCGACGGGTCGACGCTCTTCAGGCCGGCCAGGTACAGGATCATCATGTAGCCGGTGTGCCGCCAGGACGCGGCGATCAGGATCGCCCACAGGTTCAGGTGCGGGTCGCCGATCCAGTCGATGTAGTGGCCGGGCTTGTTGGCGCCGAGGATGCTGTTGATCAGGCCGGTGTCCGGGTTGTAGACCAGCTGCCAGACGAAGCCGATGCAGGCCATCGAGATGACCACCGGCAGGAAGAACGCGGTCTGGTAGACCCGGCTGAAGCGGATCCGCTTGTCCAGCTGCACGGCCAGGAACAGGCCGAACGGCGTCGGGATCAGGATCAGTACGACGAACCAGATGACGTTGTGCTGGACGGCGGGCCAGAACTGCGGGTTGTCGCTGAAGAGTTGACGGAAGTTGTCCAGGCCCACCCACTTGATCGAGCCGAACCCGATGCCGTCCCAGGTGGTGAAGGCGAGGAAGATCGAGGCGATGGCGGTGACCCAGACCAGGGCCACGTGCAGGATCGTCGGCACGCCCGCCATCACGGCGAGCGTGAACCGGTCACGGCGGGTCAGCAGGCGCCGGTGGCCCCGCGTGACCCGCTTCTTCCCGGGCATGGGCCCCGGCGGCGGCACGGCGGCCGCCGTTGGGGTCTTCGTCGTCGTGTCGGTCGTCATCGGGCCGCTCACTGGGACGCGAAGATCTGCTTCTTCTGGCGCTCGATGGAGGACAGCAGGCTGTCCACGCCCTTGGGATTCTGCAGGAACTTCTGCAGACCCGGCTGCATCACCGTGGAGGTGAAGTCGGGCCGGGAGTCGCGGTCCATGAACTGGGTGAGGCTCTTGGCTCCGCCGATCATGTCGAACGCCTTCTTCTGCAGCGCCGAGTATGAGGAGGTGTCGGCCTTGCCGGACGCGGCCACCACGCTCGGGTCGGTCTTCAGGTACAGCTCCTCGGCCGCCGGGCTGCCCAGGTACTCCAGCAGCCTGACGACACCGGCGTGGTTCTTCGGGGCCTTGCTGACCATGAAGCCGTCGGTCGGGGCCTCGACCGTGTCCTGGCCGTACGCGGAGTTGATCTCCGGGAAGGGGAAGAAGTCGAGGTCGTCCAGGTCGGCCTTGTTCGTGAACTGCTGGGCCACGAAGGAGCCGAGGAGGTACATGCCGGCCTTCTTCGCCACCAGCGTCTGCGCGGCGTCCTGCCAGGTGCGGCCCATGAAGCCGTCCTGGTGGTAGGGGAGGATCTCGCTCCAGTGGTCGAAGACGGCCTTCACCTTGGCGTCGGTCCAGGACGCCTTGCCCGCCATCAGCTGGACGTGGAAGTCGTAGCCGTTGAGCCGGAAGTTGATCTGGTCGAAGGTGCCCATCGCCGGCCAGGCGTCCTTGTCGCCGAAGGCGAGCGGGACGAGGCCGTCCTTCCTCATCTGCCGGCACAGCGCGACGAAGTCGTCCCAGTTGGCGGGAACTTCGTAGCCGTGCTGCCGGAAGACGCTCCTGCGGTAGAAGACCGCCCAGGGGTACGTCGTCAGCGGCACGAAGTAGTACTTGCCGTCCTCGCCCTTGCTGAGCTTCTTCATCGCGTCCGGGAAGTTGTCCCCGATCTTCTGCCACACGTCGTCGATGGGCGTGGCCAGCTTCTTCGCCGCGAAGAACTGCATCCGGTAGCCGGCGAACCAGTTGAACACGTCGTCCGGCGTGCCTTGCAGATACGAATTGATCTGCTCCTGGAAGGTGTTGTGGTCCTTCGTGTTCACATCGACGGTGAGGCCGGACTGCTTCTTGAAGGCCGCGTAGACGCTTTCGAACGCTGCCTTCGGTACGGCGTCCGAGGCGTTGGAGCCGAGCGTGACGGTCTTCGGGTCGGAGGAGGAACCGCCGCCTCCGCAGGCGGACAGCAGGGGTGTGCCGGCACCGGCGAGCAGGGCGGCGGCGCCCGCTGTGCGCAGGACCGAACGGCGGCTGGGACCCGGGACGGGAAGACCGGAGGGGGAGAGGCGCATGGCGGCTCCTGAGGAATACAGGGCTCGGTCAAGGGAGTGAGTCGATCACCGAAAGGTTGTCGAAACCGCTCAGAAACCAACTCGACCGAACATCGTGGGCGTAATAACAGCCCCAGGTCCGCTCATGAGTCAATAGGCCGGGTCGCGCTGGGGTGCGTCTTGCCCGAAACGTAATCGTCACCGTCACCTGCAACTTTGTTGAAGAACGGGCAGGTGGTTCCGTTTTAGGTCCTGACCAGCAGTTGGAAGTCGAAGGCGTACCGTGACGCCCGGTACACATGGCTGCCGTACTCCACCGGCCGGCCCGTGACGTCGTACGCGGTGCGCCGCATGGTGAGCAGGGCCGCGCCCTCCTTCTCGTCCAGCAGGGCGGCCTCTCCGGCCGTCGCGCCGCGGGCGCCGATGGACTGGCGGGCGCTGTGCAGGACGATCCCGGCGGACCGCATCATGCGGTAGAGGCCTGTCGACTCCAGCCGCTCCGTGGGCAGTTCGAGCAGGGAGGCCGGCAGGTAGTTGCACAGAAACGCCACCGGATGGCCGTGGGTGCGGCGCAGTCGCTCCAGTACGGCGACCTCGGCACCCTCCGCCACGCCGAGGGCCGCGGCCACCTCCGCGCTCGCGGGGATCCGCTCGTTGCGCAGCACGCGGGTGGTGGGGTCCTGTCCGGCCGACTCCAGGTCGTCGTAGAGGCTGCTGAGTTCCAGTGGCCGTCTGACCTTGCTGTGCACGACCTGTGTGCCCACCCCGCGGCGGCGCACCAGCAGCCCCTTGTCCACCAGGGACTGGATCGCCTGGCGCACGGTGGGCCGGGACAGGCCGAGCCGCACCGACAGATCGATCTCGTTGCCCAGGAGGTTGCCCGGGGCCAGCGTGCCCTGCGCGATGGCGGCCTCCAACTGCTGGGCGAGCTGGTGGTACAGCGGCACCGGGCTGGTGCGGTCCAGGGCGAAGCCCAGGGAGTCGAGGGCGCGATCACCCGGTGCCGTTCGCTGCGGGGTGCGGTGTACTGGGCTCATGCCTCTCAGGTGTAGGTCGGGGAGGTGAGGGTGTCAATGGTTTGTACTTACATTCGGACCACCGTGTGAAATGATGTCTTAACAAAGTATTGACAGCGGGCTCACCACGGACTTGGATCCCGTCCCAACGCAACAGCGTCCCTTCCCCGTCACACGCACAGTGAGGTGCAGGAAAGATGGACCGCTCTTCCCCCTCCCGCTCCCGGAGACTGGCCCCCTTCGTCGCGGTCGCCACCGCGGCCGCCCTGACCCTCGCCGGCTGCGCAAGCGCCCACGGCGGCAAGAAGGCCGAGGAGGCGGCGCAGAACGCCTCGGCGGGCAGGGCCGACACCCCGCGCATGACCGTCGCGCTGGTCACCCACCAGGCACCCGGCGACACCTTCTGGGACACGGTCCGCAAGGGTGCCGAGGCGGCCGCCGCCAAGGACAACGTCAAGCTGATCTACTCGGCCGACCCCAACGCCGGCAACCAGGCGAACCTGGTGCAGAACGCGATCGACCAGGGGGTCGACGGCATCGCGGTCACCCTGGCCAAGCCCGACGCGATGAAGAACGTCATCGGCAAGGCGGAGCGGGCCGGCATCCCGGTGGTGGGCCTGAACTCCGGACTGAGCGACTGGAGGAGGCTCGGGCTGGTGGAGTTCTTCGGGCAGGACGAGAGCGTGGCGGGCGAGGCGTTCGGCGACAAGCTGAACACCACCGGCGCCAAGAAGATCGTCTGCGTCGTCCAGGAGCAGGGCAACGTGGGCCTCACCCAGCGCTGCGACGGCGTGAAGAAGACGTTCAAGGGCACCACCGAGACGCTGTACGTGAACGGCACCGACATGCCGTCCGTGAGGGCGACCATGACGGCCAAGCTGAAGCAGGACAGCTCCGTCGACACGGTCGTCACCCTCGGCGCCCCCTTCGCGCTGACCGCCGTGCAGGCGGTGGGCGACGCGGGCAGCAAGGCCAAGGTGGCCACCTTCGACCTGAACAAGGACCTGGTGAAGGCCGTCCGGAACGGCTCGATCGAGTTCGCCGTCGACCAGCAGCCCTATCTGCAGGGCTACCTGGCGGTCGACGCGCTGTGGCTCTACAAGAACAACGGCAACTACAGCGGCGGCGGTGTCCAGCCGGTGCTCACCGGCCCGGCCTTCGTCGACAAGTCCAACGTCGACAAGGTCGCCGAGTTCGCCGCGAAGGGGACCCGGTGATGAGCATGGCCCAGCAGGCTGAGCCGGCGAAGACCACCCCGCCGGGATCCGGTCCGAAACAGACCGACGGCCGTACCGTCCGACGCCCGCCGGCGCTGCGGCTGCTGGCCCGGCCCGAGGTCGGCGTCTTCCTCGGCGCCGCCGCCGTACTGGTCTTCTTCCTGATCGCCGCGCCCTCGGTCCGCCAGGGCGGCTCGATGGCCACGATCCTCTACCAGTCCTCGACCATCGGGATCATGGCCCTGCCGGTCGCCCTGCTGATGATCGGCGGCGAGTTCGACCTCTCCGCCGGCGTCGCGGTGATCTCCTCGGCACTGACCGCGAGCATGCTCAGCTACCAGCTGACCCTGAACGTGTGGACGGGCGTGTTCGTCGCCCTGGCCGTCTCCCTGGCGATCGGCTTCTTCAACGGCTGGATGGTGGTCAGGACCGGCCTGCCCAGCTTCCTGATCACACTGGGCACCTTCCTGATCCTGCAGGGCGTGAACCTGGCCGTGACCAAGTGGGTCACCGGCAACGTGGCCACCGACGACATCAGCGACATGGACGGCTTCGACCAGGCGAAGAAGATCTTCGCGTCCTCGTTCGACGTGGCCGGGGTCGAGGTGAAGATCACGGTCGTGTGGTGGCTGGTCTTCGCGGCGCTGGCCACCTGGGTGCTGCTGCGCACCAGGTACGGCAACTGGATCTTCGCCGTCGGCGGCGACAAGGAGTCCGCCCGCGCGGTGGGTGTCCCCGTCACCTTCACCAAGATCTCGCTGTTCATGATGGTCGGCTTCGGCGCCTGGTTCGTCGGCATGCACAACCTGTTCTCCTTCAACACCGTGCAGTCCGGCGAGGGCGTCGGCCAGGAGCTGATCTACATCGCGGCGGCCGTCATCGGCGGCTGCCTGCTCACCGGCGGCTACGGCTCCGCGATCGGCCCGGTCTTCGGCGCGTTCATGTTCGGCATGGTCAACCAGGGCATCGTCTTCGCCGGCTGGAACCCCGACTGGTTCAAGGCCTTCCTCGGCGTGATGCTGCTCGGCGCCGTCCTGATCAATCTGTGGGTCCAGCGCACGGCGACCCGGAGGTAAAGCGATGACCGACAAGACATCCGGAACGCACGGCGCCGTCGTCCAGGACTCCGCACGCGGCCAGGACGGCCTGCTGGTCGAGCTGCGCGGCGCGGGCAAGTCCTACGGCAACATCCGCGCCCTGCACGGCGTCGACCTGAAGGTCCACGCCGGCCAGGTCACCTGCGTGCTCGGCGACAACGGCGCGGGCAAGTCCACCCTCATCAAGATCATCTCGGGGCTGCACCAGCACACCGAGGGCGAGTTCCTCGTCGACGGCACCGCCGTCCGCTTCTCCACCCCCCGCGAGGCCCTCGACCGCGGTATCGCCACCGTCTACCAGGACCTGGCGACGGTGCCGCTGATGCCGGTGTGGCGCAACTTCTTCCTCGGCTCCGAGATGACCCGGGGCCCCTGGCCGGTCCGCCGCCTGGACATCCCCCGCATGAAGGCCACCGCCGACCAGGAACTGCGCAACATGGGCATCGTCCTGGACGACCTGGAACAGCCCATCGGCACCCTCTCCGGCGGCCAGCGCCAGTGCGTGGCCATCGCCCGCGCCGTCTACTTCGGCGCCCGCGTCCTCATCCTGGACGAGCCCACCGCGGCCCTCGGCGTCAAGCAGTCCGGCGTGGTGCTGAAGTACATCGCCGCCGCCCGCGACCGCGGCCTCGGCGTCATCTTCATCACCCACAACCCCCACCACGCCTACATGGTCGGCGACCACTTCAGCGTCCTGCGCCTGGGCACTCTGGAACTGTCCGCCGACCGCAGCGAGGTCAGCCTCGAAGAACTGACCAACCACATGGCCGGCGGCGCCGAACTCGCGGCCCTCAAGCACGAACTGGCCCAGGTACGCGGCGTCGACACCGAAGAACTCCCCGAAGAGGACGACCTCACCGCACCCGTCGCACCCTCCCCGGAAGGAACCCCCTGAGCATGGTCACCCCCACCCCGCTGGACCGGATCCGGGTCGGCTCGGCCCCCGACTCCTGGGGCGTCTGGTTCCCCGACGACCCGCGGCAGGTGCCCTGGGAACGCTTCCTCGACGAGGTCGCCGAGGCCGGCTACGACTGGATCGAACTCGGCCCCTACGGCTACCTCCCCACCGATCCCGCGCGCCTGCGGGACGAGGTGGCCCGGCGGAACCTGAAGGTCTCGGCGGGCACGGTCTTCACCGGCATGCACCGCGGCCCGTCCGTCTGGGCGGACACCTGGGCCCACGTCAGCCAGGTCGCCGCGCTGACCCAGGCGATGGGCGCGCGGCACCTGGTGGTCATCCCCTCCTTCTGGCGGGACGACAAGACCGCCGAGATCCTGGAACCGCCGGAGCTGACCGCCGAGCAGTGGGCGCACCTGACCAAGGGCATGGAGCGGCTCGGCCACGAGGTCAAGGAGACGTACGGCCTGGACATCGTGGTCCACCCGCACGCCGACACCCACATCGACACCGAGGAGCACGTCGAACGCTTCCTGGACTCGACCGACGCCGAGCTGGTCAGCCTCTGCCTGGACACCGGGCACTACGCCTACTGCGGCGGGGACAGCGTCAAGCTCGTCGAGACCTACGGCGAGCGCATCGGCTACCTGCACCTCAAGCAGGTCGACCCGGACGTCCTCGCCGAGGTGGTCGCGCACGGAGTGCCGTTCGGGCCGGCCGTGCAGCGGGGCGTGATGTGCGAACCCCCGTCCGGTGTACCGGAGCTGGGGCCCGTCCTGGAAGCCGCGCAGAAACTGGGCGTGGAGCTGTTCGCGATCGTCGAGCAGGACATGTACCCGTGCGAGCCGGACAAGCCCCTCCCGATCGCGGTCCGCACCCGCCGGTTCCTGCGCTCCTGCGGGGCCTGAGCGGACCTCCCGGCGCTGGGCCCCCGCCGGGGGCCCGGTTCCTGCGGGACGGCAACGGATTCGGCCGGCGCCCGGCCGGGAACCAACCGGGGGCACGCGGGCGTTGTGCACGATGACGGGGGACGCCCGCGCAGACGGGAGGACGAGATGACACACCGCACACCGCCCCGGAAGACGCCCGGGGACCCTGCCGACGCGGCCGCCCTGCGCCACGACCGCTTCGGCTCGCTGCCGGACCGGATACGCCCCGAGGACATGATCGAGACCAGGCCGGCCACCGTGCCGGACCCGGCGCGGGACACCTACAACCCTGACGAGTGGCTGATCCGTTACTGCGGCTGAGACACGGATGCGGCGCCGGGCGGATGCCCGGCGCCGCATCCGTCGGTTCACGCCTGCCGGACCTCCGCGAGCGTCACCGGCCGGTGCTCGTGCAGGGACAGGGTGCAGGCCTCGGCGATCCAGCCCGCCTCCAGGGCGTCCTCGATGGTGCAGGGGGAGGGGCGGGTGCCGGCCACGACCTCCGTGAACGCGCTGAGTTCGGCGCGGTAGGCGTCCGCGAAGCGGTCCATGAAGAAGTCGTGCGGGGTGCCGGACGGGAAGGTCACGCCGGGTTCGACCGAGCGCAGCGGAAGCCGGTCGTCCAGGCCGACCGCGATCGAGTCCGCGAAGCCGTGCAGTTCCATGCGGACGTCGTGACCACGGGCGTTGTGGCGGGAGTTGGAGACCACCGCGATCGTGCCGTCGTCCAGGGTGAGGACCGCCCCGGTGGTGTCGGCGTCACCCGCCGCCCGGATGTAGTCGGCACCCCGGTTGCCGCCGACCGCGTACACCTCGGTGACCTCACGGCCCGTCACCCAGCGGATGATGTCGAAGTCGTGCACGGAACAGTCCCGGAAGATGCCCCCGGATGCGGCGACGTACGCGGCCGGCGGCGGCGCCGGGTCCAGGGTCGTGGAGCGGACCGTGTGCAGCTCCCCCAGCTCACCGGCCTGTACGGCGGCCCGTGCGGCCGTGAAACCGGCGTCGAAGCGCCGGTTGAACCCGATCTGGATCGGCACGCCGCTGTCCCGCACGGCCTTCAGCACCTCCACCCCCTCCGCCATGGTGCGGGCGACCGGCTTCTCGCAGAAGACGGGCACACCCGCGTCGACGCCGGCCCGGATCAGCGCCGGGTGGGCGTCGGTGGCCGCCGCGACGACCAGGCCGTCCACCCCGGCGGCCAGCAGCGCCTTCGGGGAGTCCGCGACGTCGGCGCCGAACCGCTCGGCGGCGGCCCTGGCGGCGTCCGCGAACGGGTCGGCGACGACGAGCGACTCCACGGCGTCCAGTCCGGAGAGGGTCTCGGCGTGGAAGGCGCCGATGCGGCCGAGGCCGAGGATTCCGATACGCATGTGCTCCGCAGCTCCTTGTACGTGGTTGCTGTCCGTTGCCGGGGCCTGCCCCCGGGCCCCGTGCGCTCTTCGGGCTCGTCCTCGGTCACCGGACGGGCCGGTTTCTGTCAGTCGAGTCCGCCGAGAACGTTCTGGTCCCAGTCGATCACCGACCCCGTGACCACCCCCGACCGGTCGGACAGCAGGAACACCACGAAGTCGGCGATCTCGTCCGGTTGGCCGAGCCTGCCCATCGGCAGCCGCGCCGCGGCCCGCTCCCGCCAGTCGGCGCCGGCGCCGTGGAAGGCACGCTGGGTGGCGTCCTCGCCCTCCGTCGCGGTCCAGCCGATGTTCAGGCCGTTGATCCGGGTCCGGTCCCAGCGGTGGGCGTGGGCGGCATTGCGGGTGAGGCCCACGAGGCCCGCCTTGGCGGCGACGTACGGCGCCAGGAACGGCTGCCCGCCGTGCGCCGACGAGGTGATGATGGTCACGATCGTGCCGGGCGCCTTGCGGGCCACCATGTCGGCGACCGCCGCCTGCATGGCGAAGAACGGACCCTTGAGGTTGATCGCGATGTGCGCGTCGAACAGCTCCGGCGGGGTGTCCAGCAGCGTGCCCCGGGAGGTCAGCCCCGCCGAGTTCACCAGACAGTCGATCCGGCCGAAGACGTCGACCACCTCGGCCACCGCCGCCTTGGCCTGCTCGGCGTCCGCCAGGTCGGCGCGCACGAACATCGCCCTGCCCCCGGCCGACGCCAGCTCGGCCGTCAGCGCCTCACCCGGTTCGGTGCGGCGCCCGGTGACCGCCACCGCGGCGCCCGCACGGACGGCGGCCCGCGCGATCGCGGCGCCGACCCCCTGACTGCCGCCGTTGACCAGGACGGTCTTTCCCCGCAGGAGTCCGTCGAGAAGTCCCATGACCCGCATCGCCCCTTCCTCAGCTCTCCCGGCGTCCCGCACCGGCCCGCAGCTCCGCCCGGAGCCGCTGCGGGGCCCATGCCTCGCGCACCGCCCGCCGCAGCACGTCCGCCGGCGCCGGCGGGGCCAGACCGCCGACCGGCGGGTCGCTGTCGAGGTTGGTCGGGAAGGGGTAGCCCTCGGTGCTCGCCGCGATCACGTTCTCCAGCCACTCCTCGCCGGCGCCCTGGGCCGCGCGCCGCAGCAGCACCGGGAACACGGCGTTGGCGACGGCCTCACGGTCGACCGTCTCCATCGCGCGCCCGAAGGCGGAGGACACCTGGAGCAGGTTGGCCGTGCGGCGCACGTCCGCCGTGCGGTTCGTGCCGGCGGCGTGGAAGAGCGCGGGGTTGAAGAAGGCCGCGTCGCCCCGGGCGAGCGGGAGCTGGACGTGCCGAGCCTCGAAGTACGCCTGGAACTCAGGGAGCCGCCACGCCAGATAGCCCGGTTCGTACAGTTGCGAGTACGGCAGGTAGCGCGTCGGTCCCGACTCCACCGGCATGTCGCAGTGGGCGACCGCGCCCTGCAGCGTGAGCGCGGGGGAGAGGCGGTGCACCTGCGCGGGGTAGGCGGCGGCCACCGCGTTGCCCAGGAACCCGAGGGGGTAGTCCCGGTGCGCGGTCTGGCCGGTGCCGCCCGGGTTGACCACGTTGACCTGCGAGGTGACCTGGTAGCCGGGGCCCAGCCAGGCCGAGGAGACCAGGGCCAGGACGTCGTTGGCGTAGTAGTCGGCGAACGCCTCCGGGTCGTACAGGGCCGTCTTCTCCAGCGCGTTCCACACCCGGTCGTCGGCGCCCGGCCTGGCGAAGTGGTCGCCGGCCCCGGCCCCCGGGGCCCGCTGTTCGGTGATCAGCGCCTCGAACACGTCGGTGACCCGGTCGACGGCCGTGACGTCGGGGAACGCGCCCCGGACGACCACGATCCCGGGCCCCTCGGACAGCGCGCGCACCAGTTCCGCCGCCAGCGCCCGCCGGTCACCCGCCTCCCGCAGCCGCTCACCCTCGTACACCAGGACGCCGTCCGTCACCGCGGCGGCGTGCGGATGGTGCGCGAGATCGGTCGGCCGCTCGACGAGCGCGCGGAAGGGTTCGAGGTCGCAGTCCTGCTCGGACAGCCAGACACGGCCGGCTACGGCGGCGACGGACATCGGTGTCCCTCTTTCGGTCACAGGAACGGCGCAGCCCTGTCATTCTTGTCAGTACAAACCCCTCGAACAACCAGCAGGCAGCCATCAAAAACCCCTCAAGGAGCCGGTCCATGGGCCACCCGTTCCCCATCCGGGAGATCGCGCGTCAGGCGGGCCTCAGCGAGGCCACCGTGGACCGGGTGCTGAACGGCAGGGGAGGGGTGCGCGAGAGCACCGCGCAGGAGGTGCGCCGGGCCATCGCCGACCTCGACCGGCAGCGCACCCAGGTACGGCTGGTCGGCCGTACCTTCATGGTCGACATCGTGGTGCAGGCCCCCGAGCGGTTCAGCACCGCCGTGCGCGCCGCCCTGGAGGCCGAACTGCCGTCCCTGCATCCGGCCGTGGTCCGGTCCCGCTTCCACTTCCGCGAGACCGGCCCGGCCGCCGAGCAGGTCGGCACGCTGGACCGGATCGCCCGGCGCGGCTCCCAGGGCGTGATCCTGAAGGCCCCGGACGTCCCGGAGGTCACCGCGGCCGTGGGCCGGCTCACCGCGGCCGGCATCCCGGTCGTCACCCTGGTCACCGACCTGCCCGCCAGCGGCCGGCTCGGCTACGTCGGCAGCGACAACCGGGCCGCCGGGGCCACCGCCGCCTACCTGATGGGCCAGTGGCTCGGCGACCGCCCCGGCAATGTCCTCACCAGCCTCAGCAGCGGCTTCTTCCGTAACGAGGAGGAGCGCGAGATGGGGTTCAGGAGTGGCATGCGGTACCGGCACCCGCAGCGCACCCTGGTGGAGATCGCCGAGGGCCAGGGCCTGGACGCCACCCAGTACGACCTGGTGCGCGCCGCCCTGGAACGGGACCCCGGGATCCGGGCCGTGTACTCCATCGGCGGCGGCAACAACGCCACCCTGCGCGCCTTCGCCGATGCCGGCCGCGCGTGCGCGGTCTTCATCGCCCACGACCTCGACCACGACAACACCCGGCTGCTGCGCGAGCACCGGCTGTCCGCCGTGCTCCACCACGACCTGCGGCACGACCTGCGCGAGGCCTGCCACGCGGTGATGCGCTTCCACGGCGCCCTGCCGCCCGCCGGGCCGCTGCTACCGTCGGCGATCCAGGTCGTCACGCCGTACAACCTGCCGGGGCCGGCGGACCGTTAGAGGGGGAGCGATGACACGTACGGAACAGGTGGAGATCGAGGGCGTCCCGATGGTCGCGACCCTCGTCCCGGGCGACGCCGGCATCGGGCTGCTCGCCCTGCACGGCAGCAACGAAGGGGGCACGGCCCAGCTCGCCGGGACGGTGGCCCGCCGGTGCGGTGCCACCAGCCTCGTCTTCACCCAGCCAGGGGTCCGGCGGCCCGTGCACATCACGTCGACGCGCTGGGCGGCCGCCCCCTGCGCGCTGCTGCGGGAGTTCCTTGAGCGGGTCTCCCTCACGGTCTCCCTGCACGGCCATATGCGACCCGCGGCGCCGCACGCCGTCTTCCTCGGCGGCGGCAACCGCGACGCGGCCCACGTCCTCGCCGAGGCGTTCACCGAGCACGTCCCGCACTTCCCGGCGGTCACCGACCTGACGGAGATCCCGGCCGCCCTGCGGGGGGTGCACCCCCGAAACCCGGTGAACCTGACGCGCCTCGGCGGCGTCCAGGTGGAACTCCCGCTCCTGGCCCGCACCGGCGGGGGCACCGGCACCCCGCCGCCTCAGGTGGTCGAGGCGCTGGTCGCGGGGGTGAAGGAGCTGAGCGGGAAAGCGTCCCCCGGGGGCGCGGAACTCCGCTCACGTCCGGGCGCCGCCGCGTGGGCGCGAGCAACCACGCAGGTGCCGCGGACGCCTTGACGGCACACCGCGGCGCCACGTGCCGCGCGCTCAGCCCGACCCGACGTCCACCCAGGAACCCCGCTGAGCCGAGCGCGTCATCGCATCCAGCACAGCCGCACTCGCCACCGCGTCCCCCAGGGTGGCCCCGTACGGCACGCCCTCGGCGACGGACCGCACGAACCGGTACGCCTCGATCACCTTCAGGTCGTCGTACCCCATCGCATGGGCCGCCCCGGGCTGGAACGCCGCGAACTCACCGGCCCCGGGGCCGACGTACACCGTGCTCACGGGCTGGTCCTGGTACGTCGAACCCCGGCTCACCGCCAGCTCGTTCATCCGCCGGAAGTCCCAGAAGACCGCTCCCTTCGTGCCGTGCACCTCGAAGCCGTAGTTGTTCTGCTCGCCGACCGAGACCCGGCAGGCCTCCAGCACCCCGCGCGCCCCGGAGGCGAAGCGCAGCAGGCAGCTCACGTAGTCCTCGTTCTCCACCGGGCCGGGTTCGCCGCCCGAGGCACGGGCATGGCCTGCGGTGGCGCCGGTCGGCCGGGCGCGCTCCGGGACGAAGACCGCGGTGTCGGCGGTGAGCGAGGTGATGGCGCCGAGCAGGAAGCGGGCCAGATCGGCGCCGTGCGAGGCGAGGTCCCCGAGCACCCCGCTGCCGCCGCGCGCCCGCTCGTACCGCCAGGTCAGGGCGCCGTCCGGATGGGCCGCGTAGTCGCTGAACAGCCGGATGCGGACGTGGGTCACCGTGCCGAGCTCCCCGGAGGCGATCAGGTCGCGGGCGGCCTCGACGGCGGGCGCGTTGCGGTAGTTGAAGCCGACCGCGCCCTGCACGCCGGCCTTGGCGACCGCGTCGGCGACCGCGCGGGCGTCCCCGGCGGTCAGCCCGACCGGCTTCTCGATCCAGATGTGCTTGCCCGCCTGCGCCATCGCCACGCCGATCTCGCGGTGCAGGAAGTTCGGGGCGGTGATGCTGACGGCCCGTACCCGCGGGTCGGCGGCCACCTCGCGCCAGTCGCGGGTCGCGGTGGCGAAGCCGAACCGCTCGGCGGCCTCCTCGGCCCGCCCCGGCACCTCCTCGGCGACCGTGATCAGCCGAGGGCGCGGGGACTGCGGATAGTGGTGCGGGAGACGGGCGTACGCCTGGGTGTGCACCCGGCCCATCCAGCCGAACCCGACGACGGCGACACCCAGCTCGTCCACCATGACAGATCCCTTCACGACAGCCGCTGGACCGGTCCATGTTGCCGGTCCGTATGTCCGGCCCCTGCCCGGTCCAGGCCACCTTTGTGCTGACATGGCCAGGGTGTCAACCCTTTGACAGGACGGCACGCCGCATGGAACGGTCCACGTCATGAGACCGCCGACGATCCGTGACGTGGCCGAACGGGCCGCCGTGTCCAAGTCGCTGGTCTCGCTGGTGCTGCGCGGTTCGGGACCGGTGAGCCAGGAGAAGCGGGAGGCCGTGCTGCGCGCCGCGCGCGAGCTGGGCTACCGGCCCAACGCGGCCGCCCGCAGCCTGAGCGAACAGCGCGCCCTGCCTCGTTCCGGCGGGGGGACCCGCATGGTCGGTGTCCTCCTGGACGACCTGCGCAACCCCTGGTTCGTCGACCTCCTCGACGGCCTCAACTCCCTGCTGCACGCCGCCGGTCTGCACATGCTGCTCGCCGACGCCCGGCTGAACCGGCGGATGGGCCACGACCTCGCCGAACCGTTCCTGGAGCTCGGCGTCGACGGGCTGGTGATCGTCGGCACGGTCCCCGGCGCGGGCGGTCTCGGCGCGCTCGCGCGGCGCATGCCGGTGGTGGTGGCGGGCGCCCGTGAGCCCCGGCCGGAGCGCGTGGACGTCGTCGCCGGCGACGACGAGCACGGGGCCCGGCTCGCCACCGAGCACCTGCTCGGGCTCGGCCACCGCCGGATCGCCCATCTCGCGGGCCACGGCGCGGTCGGCGCGCTGCGCAGGCGGGGCTTCGAGACGGCGATGCGGGCCCACGGCGCCGAACCGGTCGTCGAGCGGGGCGATCTGACCGAGGAGGGCGGCTACCGGGGGACCGTACGCCTGCTCAGCCGCCCCGAGCGGCCGACGGCACTGTTCGCCGTCAACGACATGGCCTCGGTGGGCGCCCTCTCGGCCGCCGAGGAGCTGGGCCTGCGGGTGCCGCGCGACCTGTCGGTGGCCGGCTACGACAACACCAGCATCTCCCGGCTGCGGCATGTGTGGCTGACCACGGTCGACGCGGCACCGTACGAGATCGGCCGGCGCGCCGCCCGCTGCCTGCTGGACCGGTTCGAGCGGCCGGACGGCGAGGGCGGCGTCCACCTCGCCGTGCCGACGCTGGAGATCCGGGGGACGACGGCACCGCCCTGCGGCGAACCGGGAGACTGACGGCGAAGCGGGAGGCCGACGGCGGACTGCGGGTGATGGCGGACCGGGGGGCGGCGGCGGACCGGGGGCGACGGCGCACTCAGAGGTCGATGGCGTACGCCTTGCGCAGCGTCTCGTGCACGGTCCACGTCGTACGGTCGCCCGCCCGCAGCACCGCCATGTCGCCCGGTCCCACCCTCAGCGTCGGCCCGTCCGCGACCTCGATCGTCGCCGAACCGCTGATCACCACGAACAGCTCGTCCGCCTCCGTGTCGGTGACCACGCCCGGTGTGATCTGCCAGATGCCGCGGATCTGCCGGCCGTCCGGTGACTCCCAGACCACCTTCCCGGTGACCTCCGGGTTCCCGGAGACGATCTGCTCCGGGTCGAGGGGCTCGGGGGTGAGGTCGGCGTCGGGGATGTGGAGCGCGAAGCTGTGCGTCATGCCGTGACCCTAACCAGTGCCGACCGCGCCCCGCGGCCGACAGTGTGTGGGGCATCGGGGCTGGTCGGAGGACACTTCGTCGGTGCACGGACTGGCGGACGGACCCGGCACGGGTGATCGTGGGAGGCATGGCTGACTCCACGGCGGTCGGCACGGCACCTCCCCGGCAGCACGACACCCGTGAGGCCGTGCTCTTCGGCGGGGTGTACGGCGCCGTCCTCGCCAGCTCGATGGTGGCGGCGCTCACCCAGTACGGGCACACGTCCGCGAAGGTCCGCGGCTACGACGCCGCCTGGGTCCTGGTGACCGCGCTGGCCTCCGCCCTCGCCCACGGCTACGCCCACTACATCGCCGAGCGCGCCCCGCACAGCCGGTGGGACGGGCTGCGCGCGCTGCGCAACGAGTGGCCGCTGGTCGCGGCCGTGCTGCCCACGGTCTTCCTGCTCGCGGGCGCGCGCCTGGGGTGGTTCCCGGCGAAGGGTGTCGAGTACGCGGCGTTCGCGCTCAACATCGTGATCCTGTTCGTGCTCGGCCTCATCACCGCCCGCTGGTCGGCGCGGCGGTGGCCGAAGGCCGTTCTCGTCGGGATGGGGGACGCGCTGCTCGGGGTGATCGTGGTGGTGGCGAACGCGCTGATCAAGTAGGGCTCGCGGGTGCGCCTGAGGGCGGGGCGGGTCAGCGGCCGGTGCGGACGCCGTCCAGGGCGATCGCGAGAACCCGGTCGCGCTGGGCGTCGTCGTCGAACGCCGTGGCCGTGATGCCGGCGACCATCCGCAGCAGGTCGGTGAAGTCCATGTCGGTGCGGGCCACGCCCGCCCGCTGGGCGCGTTCCAGCAGCGGGCCGCCGGCCGAGTACATCGACTCGCGGCAGGTCTGGAAGATCTGCGACTCGTCGTTCAGCGCCTCGCGCACCGCGCGCTTGGTGACCATGTAGCCGGCGAACCGGTCCAGCCAGGCCGTCAGCGCCTCCCACGGTTCCAGGTCCGCCAGCTCCACGGCCGTCCGGCACAGCGCGTCGACCTCGTCGGCGTAGACGCTCTCGAACAGGTCGCGGCGGGTCGGGAAGTTCCGGTACAGCGTGCCGATGCCGACGCCCGCGCGGCGGGCGACGTCCTCCAGGGAGGCGTCCGCGCCGTGTTCCGCGAACGCCTCCCGGGCCGCGTCGAGCAGGGCGTCGAAGTTGCGGGCGGCGTCCTTGCGGTGCGGCCGGCGGGCCGCCACGATCTCGCCGACGGGGAACGAGGTGGCCGTCACTGGTGCCTCCCGGAGGGAATCGATGAACCGGAGGCGTTCATCCGGTTTCCTTGAACCGGAGGTGTGCCTCCGTTAGAGTGGAGGGGCACCTCCACTTTAGCAGTGCGGGGGTGCCCGCGCCCTGGGCAGACGTGCCCGCGCGGCAAGGCCCCGTCCGCCCACCCCACGGCGCTCCCTCTTCTCACCACCCGCAGCGCTCCCCCTTCGGAGAGGCTCCCTCATGCCCCGCAAGTCCACCCGCCTCACCTTCACGGTCCTCGCGACCGGTGCGGGCGTGTTCTCCATGCTCCAGTCACTGATCGCGCCGGCCCTGCCGACCGTCCAGCACGCCCTGCACACCTCCCAGTCCACCGCGACCTGGGTGATGACGGCCTACCTGCTGTCCGCCTCGGTCTTCACCCCGATCCTCGGCCGCGTCGGCGACCTCATCGGCAAGAAGCGCACCCTCGTCGGCGTCCTGCTCGCCGTCCTCGCCGGCTGTCTCGTCGCCGCGCTCGCCCCGAACATCGGCGTCCTCATCGTCGCCCGCGTCGTCCAGGGCGTGGGCGGTGCCCTGTTCCCGCTGTCCTTCGGCGTCATCCGGGACGAGTTCCAGCCCGCCGAGGTGAGCGGCAGCATCAGCAACCTGTCCGCCGTGATCGCCGCGGGCGGCGGAGTCGGCATGGTGGCCGCCGGCCCGATCGTCTCCGCGCTCGACTACCGCTGGCTCTTCTGGATCCCCGTGGCGATCGTCGCCGCGACGGTCCTGATCGCCCTGCGCTACGTCCCCGAATCGCCCAAGCGGGCCGAGGGGAAGGTCAGTTGGTACGGCGCCGGGCTGCTCTCCGCCTGGCTGGTGGCGCTGCTGCTGCCGCTGAGCCAGGCCGGGCAGTGGGGCTGGGGCTCGCCGAAGGTGCTCGGCCTGTTCGCCGCCGCCGTCGTGCTGTTCGCCGTGTGGCTGACGGCCGAGGCCCGCTCCCGCACCCCGCTGATCGACCTGCGCGTGATGCGGCTGCCCGCGGTGTGGACCACCAACGCGGCGGCCCTGCTCTTCGGTGCCGGCATGTACGCGATCTGGTCCTTCCTGCCGGGCTTCGTACAGACGCCGTCCGCGGCCGGTTACGGCTTCGGCGCGAGCGTCACCGCCTCCGGCCTGCTCATGCTGCCGATGCTGCTGGCGATGTTCCTCTCGGGTGTCCTCTCGGGGCGTCTGGAGCCCCGCGTCGGCGCCAGGGCGCTCCTCGCCACGGGTGCCGCACTCGGCGCGCTGGCCTGCGGGTTCCTCACCCTCTGGCACGACGCCCCGTGGCAGACAGCCGTGGTCGCCGGACTGTTCGGCCTGGGCATCGGACTGGCCTTCGCCTCCATGGCCCACCTCATCGTCGGCAGCGTCCCGCCCGAGCAGACCGGCGCCGCGACCGGTATGAACGCCAACATCCGCACCATCGGCGGCTCCATCGGCGCCGCGCTCACCAGCGTCCTGGTCACCGGCCGCCTCCAGCCCTCCGGCCTGCCCTACGCCTCCGGCTACACCCACGGCTGGGCGCTGCTCACCCTCCTCTGCCTGGCCGCGGCCGGCGCCGCCCTCCTCGTCCCGGCCCGCCGCCCCGCCCCTACGACGACCCCCGCCGCGCCGGGGACGACACGGGCACCCGCCCAGGTGCGGTAGGGGGACGTGGCGCAGCTTGGTAGCGCACTTGACTGGGGGTCAAGGGGTCGCAGGTTCAAATCCTGTCGTCCCGACTTTGCGAAGTCGCAGGTCAGAGGTCATTTCAGAGAGGATCTGGAGTGGCCTTTGATCATTTTCGGGGACATGCTGGGGACCAGTCCGCTTGAACGCCCATTTTGACTCAGTCAAGGTGGGCCCTGCAGCCCCCACGACAGGACTAAGGTCGTGTCCTACGTGGTGAGAGATGTGTTGATGATCCAGGAGTGCGCCCGCCATAACGGCCACGCCGACTTCCTGCGGGAACGGACCGACGGGGCACACGATCCCCGCAACTACCTGGCCTTTCCGTAGCCACCTTCCGACTGGATCATCAAGGTCCTCACCACCGGCATGGGTGAGACCGCGTCCGACTTCCTGGCCCATCTGCTGGGCCCGATCCCGGCGGTCGGCCTCGGCGGTCTGGCGTTCGCCGCCTCGCTCGTGCTCCAGTGCGCGGTCCGCCGGTACGTGGCCTGGATCTACTGGACGGCGATCGTGATGGTCAGCGTGTTCGGCACGATGGCCGCGGACGTGCTCCACGTCGGTCTCGGTGTCCCGTACACCCTGTCCACCCCGCTGTTCATGATCGCCCTGGCCGCCGTCTTCGCCCTCTGGTACAGGTCCGAGCGCACCCTGTCCATCCACTCCATCCGCACCCGGCGCCGCGAGTTCTTCTACCGGGCGGCCGTCCTCGCCCCCTTCGCCCTGGGCGCCGCCGCGGGTGACCTCACCGCGACGATCGGCCTCGGCTACCTGGGCTCGGCCGTCCTGTTCGCCGTGGCGATCTGCCTCCCGGCCGTCACCCATCGCGCCAGCCTGCTGGGCGCGGTGACCGCGTTCTGGACGGCCTACGTCATCACCCGCCCGCTCGGTGCCTCCCTCGCCGATTGGATGGCCGTCAGCAAGGCGGACGGCCTGGGATGGGGCCTGGGCCCGGTGACGCTGGCCTGGACGGTGGCGATCGTCGGCTTCGTGGCCTTCCTGGCGCTCACCCGGCGCGACACCGAATCCGCGGTCTGAACCCTCAGCAGCAGGGCCACGAGTCCGGCGGTACGGAAGGAGTGCGTCCGGATCCACCGCGATGGGTGAATCCTGTGACGCCGCCGTGACGGCTCGGTAGACGGTGAGGTGACGGCCTGTCGGGATACTGCGTCCAATCCCAGGAGGAGAGGAGCAGTCATGCCCGTCGCACCCACGTATCCGGGCGTGTACGTCGAGGAGGTGCCCAGCGGCGTCCATCCGATCACCGGTGTGCCCACCGCGATCGCGGCCTTCGTCGGGTGGTTCCCGCGCGGCCCGATGAACCAGGCCGTAGAGGTCCTGTCGTTCGCGGACGTGGAACGCCAGTTCGGCGGACTGCACCGGGACAGCGATGCGTCATTCGCGTTGGCGCAGTACTTCCTGAACGGCGGGGCTCGGGCGTGGGTGGTACGGGTCGCCGGAACCTCGTCCACGGCCTCGCCCGCAAAGGCGTGGGTCGATGTCACCGGCACGGGCGGAGCCACCGCGTTCAGGGTGGCCGCGCTCAGCGAGGGTGAGTGGGGGAACAGCCTGCGCGTCCAGGTGATCGGGCCCGATCCGGACGCGCAGGGCGTCGAGCGGTTCGACCTTGTGATCAGCCTGGTCGGCAGTGACGGCCACAGCGTGGCCGTCGTCCAGCAGGAGGTCTTCCGCGGGCTCACCGTCAGCGCCCCAGGCGATCCCAACTACCTTCCGAACGTGGTCAATTCGGCGTCCACTCTGGTACGGATCAAGGATATTCCGGCTGGGGCTCCCGTGCAACCCGCCGTCACCGGACTGCTCTCCGGCCCGAACGTCCCGAACCTGGCGGAGACCGACACGCCGCATCTCGACATCACCGTGGGTACGGTCACCAAGACAGTGGCGCTTCCCAAGACGACCGGTTCGCTGGAGGAATTGGCGGCCGACCTCCAGTCCGCGATCCGTACCGCCAAGGGCGCGGACCCCGTGTGGGCCCAGGCCATCGTGCACGTCCTGCCCGGACACAACGCCCTGCAGGTGCTCGCCGGAGTGGCCGACAGCGCACTCGTGACGATCGCGAACACCGGTAGCAGCACCATCGCTGAACAGCTGTTGCTCGACTCCAACCGTCGCGCCGCCCAGGCGGACAGCTCCCTCCCCCTGACCTCCGGCAGCGACGGCGCGCACCCCTCCGCCGCGGATCTCGTGGGCGGTGCGACCGGTGGCGGCAGCGGCATGCACGCCCTGGAGAACACCGATTTCACGCTCCTCTGCCTGCCCAGCATCGCCAACCAGCAGTCCGGCGACCGCGACGGGCTGTCCGGCGATACTGGGTACGACAACATCGTCGGCAACGCCATCGCCTACTGCCGGGCCAAGCAGGCGATCCTGCTCCTCGACCCGCCGGACACCGTGGACACCCCGGCCGCGCTGCGGTCCTGGCTGCAGAGCCACAACTACGTCCGGGACGAGTACAGCGCCCTCTACTACCCTCGCCTGACCATCTCCGATCCGACCAGCAACTACCTGCCCCGCTCGATCGGACCGTGTGGCACGATCGCAGGCCTGATGGCGCGGATCGACGCGGCCCGTGGAGTCTGGAAGGCACCGGCCGGTACCGAGGCGACCCTGCTCGGCGTGCGCCAGCTCGACTACGACCTGACCGACCCCGAGAACGGCGTGCTCAACCCCATCGCAGTCAACTGCCTTCGGACCTTCCCCGCGTACGGCCAAGTGGCCTGGGGTGCGCGCACGCTGGCAGGCGGCGATGCCACGCCTTCGGACTATCGGTACGTCCCGGTCCGGCGGATGGCGAACTTCCTGGAGTCGAGCCTGCTCAGGGGGCTGAAGTGGGTGGTCTTCGAACCCAACGACGAGCCGTTGTGGTCCCAGATCCGGCTGAATATCGGCTCGTTCCTCCACGGCCTGTTCCGCCAGGGGGCCTTCGCCGGGCGCACTCCCAAAGAGGCGTACCTGGTGCGGTGCGACGCGACCACCACCACGCCGGATGACCAGGCGCTGGGCGTGGTCAACGTCCTGGTGGGCTTCGCGCCACTGAGGCCAGCCGAGTTCGTGGTCCTGCGCATCCAGCAGCTGGCCGGCCAAACGCAGAGTTGAGCCAGATCCAGAGTTCGAAGGGGCGCCATCCATGGCCCAGTTCGCAGTCAACACCAACCGGTTCGACCCGTACAAGAACTTCAAGTTCCGGGTGAAGTGGGACGGCCGCTACGTCGCCGGAGTCAGCAAGGTCAGCTCCCTGAAACGGACCACCGAGGTGGTTGAGCACCGCGAGGGCGGCGACCCGTCCAGTGCGCGCCGCTCACCCGGCCGGACCAAGTACGAGGCGATCACGCTGGAACGCGGCGTCACCCATGATCTCGAATTCGAGAACTGGGCGGCCAAGGTCTGGCAGCACGGCGCGGCCTTCGGTGCCGAGGTCAGCCTCGCGGACTTCCGCAAGGACATCGTGATCGAGCTCTACAACGAGGCCGGGCAGCTCGTCATCGCCTACAACGTGTTCCGGTGCTGGGTGAGCGAGTACCAGTCGCTGCCCGACTTGGACGCCAATGCGAACGCCGTGGCAATCGCCCATCTCAAGCTGGAGAACGAGGGGTGGGAACGCGACCCGGCGGTGGCGGAACCCAAGGAGGTCTCGTACACGCCATGAGGTACGGCATCGCCAGGAAGGTCGAGCAAGTGCCGCTGCGTCATGAGCCGGACACCGCGGTGGTACGGGTGCTCACCGGCGCCGACGAGGCAGCGCTGGGGGCACCGGACCTGCACGTCGACGAACAGTGGGTCACCCGGGTGCTGTCGGCAGCTGTCGAGGAAGTCGGCGGATCGCTTCCGAGCGTGGACAGGCTCCGGGCACTCTGCATCGGCGACCGCAACGCGCTGCTGCTCGCGGTGGTCGCGGTGACGTACGGCGCACCCATCGAATGGATGGTCGCATGCCCATCCTGCGGTGAGCAGCTGGATGCCGCCGTCGATGTCCAGGAGTTGATCCGGGACGCAGGCGAACCAGGTGCCCGAGCGGACGGCCAGATCGGTTACCGGCTTCCGACCGGCGCCGACCTGGAGGCGGTTGTCGCGATCGCCGACGCCGGCCAGGGCCGTCACCTGCTGCTGGATCGCTGCGTCGACGGATGGCGCACCCTGGGCGAGGAGGCTCTCACGGCCGTCGAGGCGTCCATGGCCGCGGCCGACCCGCTCGCGGACATCGAGCTGCTGCTGCACTGTGCCAGTTGTACGGCGGCGGTGCCCGGCCTTCTCGACCCGGCCGCCGAGCTGGCCGCCCGGCTCGCCACGCCCCATGAACTCCTGGAGGACGTCCACACACTGGCACTGGCCTACGGCTGGACCGAGTCAGACGTCCTCGCGCTGCCCGCGCCCCGACGGGCCGAGTACCTCACTCTGATCGCGGACGGTGGGGTGTGAGCGGCTCCGGCGGCTACCTGCACCGGCTCGCGGCACGCGCGCTCCGCACCACCGACCGCGCGGGAACACCCCGTCCGCCCACCGACTGGCACCTCGCGCGGTTCGCGGCCCGGGCGGCCGTTTCCACCGTCGCGGAGCCGCCGGGCGTGCCCATGCCGATCGACCGGCATGCCGACAGGCCTTCAGTCCTCCCTGCCGAACCGCAGACACCGCCCCGGATCACCGTGGTACCCGCCGTCGAACACCAGGTTACCGAGGCACCGCGACCGGCCGGGGCGGCAGCCTCGGACCCGCCTGCCCCTCGCCCGACGGCCACTCCCCGGACCGCCGCCCACGACCGGCGGCCGCGCACGGCACCCGCACCACCCCAGGACACGCCTGGACCCACCGATCCCCGCCCGGTACGACCCGACCCCGCTCCGCCCCGGATGCAGCAGGCCCTGCCCATCGCCCCCGAGCTCCCACTGCGCCCGGCGCCGCCACCCGTGCCACCAGCCCGTCCCGAGCCACGGGCCACCGCACCCGCCCGCGGGGGCACCCCGCCCGCGCCCTCCAAGCAGCCATGTGTCGTACTGCGTCCCCGGCCGATCCCGAGCGCGACGACGCCTGCCGACCGTCCGCTCCCGCCGGCGCTGACCTCGGCCCGCGCAGCCCGCCGAGCCCGGGCGGCCGAATCGCCTGCTCCCCCGCCCGTGGTGGTCCGGATCGGCCGGGTCGAACTGGTGGTACCGCCGCCCGCGCCACCAGCCGCGCCCGCCACGGCCAGACCTGCACAGCCGACGCCGGCCGCACATCCCGATCTGCTCGCCGCTTACCGCCGCCACCTCGCCGGGGAGTGGGCCGGATGAGCAATGCGCTGGCCGTGCCCACGGTCACCGCCGCGATCACCACCCTGCTCCAGAGCCGCGTGGACGCGGCCGGCATCGCGCCACGTCCGCTGGTGGCGCCGGGCCCGTTGGACGACGACGGACACGCCCCTCGGGTCGGCGTCCACCTGTACCGGATCACCCGAAACGAGGCACTGTCGTTCGCCGACCTGCCGACCCGTACGTCCACCGGCGTCCTGCGCAGCAAGCCCCGGGCCGCCCTTGAACTGCACTATCTCTTCACCTTCCGCGGTACGACCACCTACCAGTCCGAGCAGTTGCTCGCGCTGTGCGCGGCCACTCTGCATGCGGTGCCCGAACTCACCGCCGAGCTGATCACGACGGTGGTCAACGGCCACCAGGACCTGGTGGGCAGCGACCTGGGCCAGGCCGTCGAACGGGTCCGGATCATTCCGGAGTCGCTGACTCTGGACGAGGTGAGCCGGCTGTGGGCGCTGTACCAGCCCGGCTCGTTCACGGTCACCCTCGCTGCCGCCGCGGGTCCGGTACTGGTCGAGTCGTCGGAAGTGCCGGGCACCGTGCTCCCGGTACGGCAGGTCGCGTCCGGTGCCCGTTCGCTGGCCGCTCCGCGGCTGGACGCGGTGGCAGGTCCGGAAGGCATCGGTGCCCCGGTCCGGGCGACCGACCCGATGCCGCTCCTACAGTTGTACGGCGGCGCGCTCGCCCCGCTGCCCGGCGAGACATTGCGGGTGGTGCTGAACGGCACCCCGGTCGCTACCGTGACCGTGGTCGACCCCGGACACCTGACGATCCCGCTGACCGGTCTCAAGGCCGGCGCGCACAGCGTGCAGGTCCAGCGAGTGACTCCGCCTCTCGACCCGGCTCTGTCCTCCACCAGTCCGGCGGCGGCGAGCGATCCGGTGGCGTTCACGGTCGTACCGACTCTGTCGTCGGTCACCGCGGCTCCCAGCCCCGGGCCGGGTGACTACCACGGCACGATCAGCGCCGCCGTCGTCCCGGCGGTCGCCGCCCCGCAGCGGGTGCGCCTGCTGCTCGACAGTGTGGCGCCGGGCACCGTCGTGGCACTCGCACTCGACGCATCGCCCCCGGCAGGCGCCCTGCCCTCAGCGGCCGTCAGTGCACCGGTGGCCGACGCCCCTCGCGGCACCTACCGGGTCACGCTGGAGGTCGACGGCGTTCGCAGCATGCCACCGCTCGACAGCCAGGGCCGGTACAGGCTGCTGGAGGTGACGCTGTGACGGCAATGGCCGATCGTGTGGTGGGCAAGGACGACAGGGCCGCGGTGTGGGCCCGCGACAACCAGCGCCACCTGGTCCTGCAGGCCGAGGCGGTCGCGGTCCGCCTGGACGCCCGCCCTGCCGACGCCGAGCAGCCGGAACGCGCCGCGGCGCTGCTCGCCGAGGACGTGCAGGCCGCAACCGGATCACCGGTCGCACTCGACCGGATCGCGCTGCTGTTCGGCCTGACCCGCTTCGAGCGGGACGTGCTGGTGGCCGCGGCCGCACCCGATCTCGGCCTGCCGTCCGCCACCGGGCCGGTGACCTTCGCCCGTGCGCTCGCCGCGCTGTCCGACGCGCACTGGAGTGCGCTGCTGCCCGACGCGCCGCTGCGGCACTGGCGGCTGGTCGACCTCCCTCCCCAGCCGCCGGCGGCCCGGCCCGGCGGGATCTCCCAGCTGCCGCTGACCGTGGACGAGCGGATCCTGCACGGCCTGGTCGGAGCCACCACCCTGGACGAACGGCTGTGCGGCCGGGCTCGGTTGGCCGCCGACCTCTGCCGGCTGACGGACAACCAGGGGGACGTCGCCGACGCGCTTGCCGCGCTGACCGCGCCGGGTCCGACCGCCCGGGCGGTCGTCCTGGTCGGCGAGGACCACCTGACCAGACGCCAGGCCGTGCTGGCCGCGGCCGGTTCTCATGGACTGACCTGCCTGCTCGTCGACGGTGGCGACATCCCGGCCGACGCCCCCACCGCCGACCTGTACGGCCGGATGCTCGCGCGGGAGGCCGCACTGGGTGGCCGGCTGCTGCTGATCGAATCGGCACCGGTGGCCGGAGCACCGGAAACCGTGGCGGCCGTGCTGCGGCTGGCGGCAGGGACCAGCGCACACGGCGTGCCGACCGTGCTCGCCCTGACGGAGCCGCCGCCGCGCGCCGATCTGCCGGTGCTGCGCCTGCCCGCGGCCGGCCCGGCGGAGCGCCGCACTCTGTTCGCCCACGCCCTGGCCGAGGCCGGATTGCGGGACGATCCGGCCGCTCTGGCGGACCGCCACCCGCTCACCCCGGCCGCCATCGCCCTGGGCGTCGAGCGGGCGGCCCGGCTCGCCACCGTTCCCGGCGCACACCCGGACGTGGCAGCCGCCTGCCGCGCCGCTGCGGGCCGGCCGCTGCACGGGCTGGCCGAACTGCGCCGTCCCATCGCCCGGCTGGACTCCCTGGTACTCGCCGAGCCGGCCCGGCGCGCCCTGAGCGCCCTGCTGGCGCAGGTACGGCAGCGCAGCCGGGTACACGGCGAATGGGGCTGTCCCGAGCACAGCCGCGGCCTGGCGGTGACCGCCCTGTTCACCGGCCCCAGTGGCACCGGGAAGACCACGGCAGCCGAGGCCGTGGCCGCCGATCTCGGCCTCGATGTCATCTGCGCGGACCTGAGCCAGGTGGTCAGCAAGTACATCGGGGAGACCGAGAAGAACCTGGCCCGGCTGTTCGACGCCGCCGAGGCCGGTGCGGTGCTGCTGTTCGACGAGGGCGACGCCCTGTTCAGCCGCCGCACCCAGGTGCGCGACAGCCGCGACCGGTACGCCAACCTGGAGGTCAGCTACCTGCTCCAGCGCTTGGAGACCTACTCCGGCATCTGCATCGTGACCACCAACGTCAAGGAGGCCATCGATTCCGCCTTCACCCGGCGGATGCGGTTCGTGGTCACCTTCCCCTTCCCGGATGCCGCGCAGCGGACCCGGCTGTGGGAGCGGGCCTTCCCGCCGGGCGTCCCGGTGGAGGGCCTCGACCCGGCGCGGCTGTCGCAGGTCGCCGTGGCGGGCGGCACGATCGTCCAACTCGCCCTGCACGCCGCGTTCCTGGCCGCGGAGGCCGGAGAGCCGGTGCGGATGACGCACGTCCGTGAGGCCTTGCAGATCGAGTGCGACAAGCTGGACCGCCCGCTGTCCCCACACGAGATCCGGGGGTGGGAATGATGACCGCGCCGATCGAGGTGGCGATCGAGCAGTTGGTGCTGCGCGGCATCCAGGAGCCCGACGCACCGGCCGTGCTGGCCGCCTTCCGGCGCCATCTGGCGGCCCTGCTCGCCGATCCGGCCGCGCCGGGACCGTCGGTCACCACCGAGCGCCCGCCACGCGAGAGCGAGGGACGGCAGTCGGTGCCGGACGGCGAACTCCTGGGCCGACAGCTGGCGTTCACCGTGGCGCGGGTGGTGCGGCGATGAGCGGGTCGACCGCGGCCGCGGGCCTCACCGGGCGCCCGCAACCGCTCGAGGCGGGCGTGCGCGACCAGCTCTCGGCGCGTTTCGGGCACGACTTCTCGCCCGTGCGGGTGCACGTCGGCCCGGAGGCGGATGCCGCGGCCCGCGCGCTGGACGCGAAGGCGTACACCGTCGGCCATGACGTGGCGTTCGCGCACGGCTCCTACGACCCGCTGACCGCCTCCGGCCGGTCCCTGATCGCCCACGAGCTGGCCCATGTCGTCCAGCATGGCGGGACGGCCCACGCGCCCAACTTCCTTGCCGGTGAGGGCGGCCGCCTGCCGGCTGCGTCGGCACCCCTGGAACGCCAGGCCGACCTGGCGGCGGCGCTGTCGGACCGCCCGCTGCCCCGCGCCTGGGCCTGGCAGCGCGCCACGGCCCCGTTCCTGGGACGGGCGGAGACCGGCTGGAACCCGATCACGGTCGACTACGTGAAAGCGGGTGAGCAGCGGCCGGTCAAGTGGAAGCCGGGGGGCACGTCCGGTGTCATCGCCGTCGACATGGGCGAGTTCATCCTTCCCTATGAGAAGGGCCCATGGGAGGACGTCTACCAAGAGGCCGCCAAGGCAGATCAGTTGGAAGCGACCATCTGCGTCGTGCCAGGTCAGCATCCAAGTGTTGCGATGAAGCAGAAGAGGGAGGAACCCACCAGCCGGTTGTGGTTGCAGCGCGTCCAGTGGCCCGAGAAGGATGCCCCCAGGTTGTGGCACGACGCCGGTGGGTCCGCCGGCGCCACGCTCAGGGAGCAGACCACGGCCGATGGCGTCCAGTTCGACCACATCGTGGAGCTCCAGGTAGGCGGCTCCAACGACAGGCAGAACTTCGCCCCTCACAAGGCGGACCTGAACATGAGCAGTGGCGCGACCATCGCGCAGAGCCTCTTCAGGGCCGCACGGTCTGCACAGGACGCCGTGAAGGGGCATCCCGAAGCCGAGCGAGTGGAGAATGTAGTACTCAAGTTCTCCGGTGCCACGCAAAAGCCGTCGAAGTACCCGCGGCCGGCCTCCCTGCCCTCACTGAAGAGGCAGACCAACGTCGAGGAATTCCTCGACAAGCAGCGCCGGGGCAAGGCAACGGAGCCGCTGCAGATCCACTTCACCGCGCTCCAGGATCTGGAGGAAGGAACCAGGCCCGGGCCGGTGGTGTCGGCGGGCACCGAAGGCCTGGTGCCCTACACCATCAAGGCCGGGGCCAGCTCTGCCGTTCTGCTGGTGCCCGGGCAACCGGCCGACGAGCCCGTCAAGCTCGACGGCAGCCCCATCGCGCAGAACTACAACGCCCGCCTGTTGATTCCGGTTCTGATCCTAGACACCCTGCACCGTGGGAAGAAAGCCGATTACATCACGGCGAGGGTGGACACCCGTGGTGCGAACTCCAAGAAGGGCACCAAGATCCCGCTCCTCCTGCAACACGCAAAGGGCGCGAAGCCCAAGAAGGGCGAGTCCGAGGAAGCGAGGGCACCGATCCGGCTGAACGTGGGGGCCGACGGGGTACTGAAGCTGAACCCGCAGGACAAAAAAATGAAGGTCGCCTACCCCTTTCTGAGCAGTGGTCACCTCGATGTGGACCTCACGGAAGGCGGGCTGGTCGGCAAGGGCGTCATCAAGCCCGACGTGCCGCTGCTGCGCGGAGTGGACATCGGGATCGAGCTGGACTCCGACGGCCTGAAGGGTTCCGTCAACCCCAAGCCCGAAGAGCTCACACTGCCGCCCTTCGAGGTCACCGAGTCCACGCTGAGTGTGAACCTCGCCGAGCCGTTCTCCGCGGAGGGACACGTCGGCTTCGCACTGGGGCAACGGATCACCGGCCGGCTGGATGCCAAGGTGGACTCCGACGGGCTGTTCGCGGCAGGCGCGGTACGGGCCCGGATTCCGGGGACCGACGAGGCTAAGGGCACCGTCGAGTACCGGCCGGGGACCGGACTCCGCGGTCACGCCGACGTCAAGAGCACACGCCCGTCCGGGCTGGTGCGCAGCGCGGACGTACGGGTCGGCTTCGACGGCGTGGGGTGGCAGGCGTCCGGCACCGCCGGCCTGCAGATCGGCACCACCGTCGCGAACTTGGAGGTCTCCAGCAAGGGCGACCGCATCGTCTACGCCGGGCTGGTCAAACTCACCCCTCCCGGGCTCCAGGAGCTCGACTTCCACGTCTCCTACGACGGTGAGCACCTCACCGGCACCGGGCACACCACATTCGCCGTCCACGGCGTCTCCGGCGATCTCACCGTCGCCTACCGCGACGACAGGTTCACCGGCCACGGCACCGCCGCGCTGGAGCACGGCCGGGTCCACGGCAGCCTCAAGGTCGTGCTGGACGAGCAGGGCCGGATCTCCGGCCGGGGCGAGGCTCTCGTCACCGTGCGGGAAGGCCTGACCGGCAAGGCCGTGCTCGTTCTGTCGCCGGATCAGCGGCTCCGGGTGGAAGGTGAGCTGCGGTTCCCGCCGTACAGGTTCCTGGAGCGGCGCGGCAACCGGTACCAGCTGTTCCACTACGACCTGCCGGAGATCCCGCTCTTCGCCATCCCGTTGGGGCCGAAGTCGATCGGCCTGGTGGCGACGATCAGCGCCGGGATGGCGGCGCAGTACAGCTTCGGCCCGGGCGAGATCCGCGACATGGTGATCTCGGCCGCGTTCAACCCGCTGGAGCAGGACTCCGACCTCGAAGTGGGGGCCGAGGCGCGGCTGGTGCTGCCCGCGCAGGCGGGGCTGGAGCTCGATGTGCGGGCCGGGGTGGGCCTCTCGGTCGCGGTCGGGAGCGTGACCGCCGGCATCACCGTCACCGGTGGGGTCGTGCTGAAAGGCGGCCTGGAGGCCGGTGCAAAGCTGACGTACGCCAGGCATGTGCTGACCTTCGACACGTCGGCGGCCATCCGGGTGCAGCCGGTGCTCACGCTGGCCATCGACGCGGACATCGTCGCCCAGGCGGTGCTGTTGGGCGAGAAGCGCTGGCCCTACCGGCTGGCGGCCTACTCGTACGCCACGGGGCTGGAGTTCGGAATGGTCGCGCCCTTCCACTACCAGTCGGACCAGCCGCTGCGGCTGCCCGAGGCCAAGGACATCCAGTGGATCGTGCCCGACATCGACGTACGCGCGCTGGCCGGCCGGATCGGCGCCCAGATCCGCGCGGGATTGGGGCTGTAGATGACCGAGTTCCCCGGGCGGCCGCGGGTCACCAAGGGCGCGATTCTGGCGTTCGGACTGAGCGTCCCGGTGCCCACCCAGCTGATCGTGTTCCCACTCAACCCCGACACTCTCACCCGTCGCTTCGATCTCGGCCAGGCCACCGGTGGCAAGGCTGCGCCCGGCGCCGGCGAACCGACCACCCCGGTGAACACACCCGTCGAGAACCTGACCGTCACGCTCGACCTGGACGCGACCGACCAGCTGGAACAGCCGTCGGCCAACCCCGTCACCGTGGTGAGCGGTCTACTGCCGGTGATCTCGGCGATCGAGCAGCTGATCCACCCGTCCACCGTGATGACCGCGCTGACCGACCAACTGTCGAAGATCGGTCTCAGCACCATCAAGCCGGCCACCGTGCCGTGGACGGTGTTCGTCTGGGGCATCGGACGGGTGCTGCCCGTCAGGGTCGCCGGGCTGACCGTGACCGAGCAGGCCTTCGACGCCCGCCTGAACCCGATCAGCGCCCGCGCCGACCTCCAGCTGACCACCCTGACGAAGAACGAGCTCGACCAGGCACCGTCGGCCGTCAAGGCGCTCGTCACCGTGCACGCCGTGGCCCGCGAGGCGCTCGCGGCCGTCAACACGGCCCAGTCAGCCGCACACGCCCCGTCCGTCCTGCCCCTCTGAGCACCGTGAGGCCATGCATGTTCGACCCGAGCAGCCGTTACCGGGACGTCCCGGTCGCCACGTACGTCGACGACCAGGGCCGGGCCCGGCCGTGGGTCAACCTGCGCATCCCGCCTGCCACCGGCCCCACCACCGGCTACCTGGTCCGGGCGCACGACCGGCTCGACATGCTGGCAGCCCGGGCCTACGGCGACGCGGGTGCCTGGTGGCACATCGCGGACGCCAATCCGGCCACCGCCGCTGACGGACCGGCGGCAATGCTGGACGGCCCGGGAAGCCGGATCGACCTTCCCCAACCGGTCTCGGCGGAGGTGCTGCCGTGACCGCGACCACCGTCGTCCTGCTGCTCGACAACCGCCCCGGGCCCGCCGAAGTGGTCAACTCCCTTCAGGAGCTCGTCATCGAGACCACTCTCGACACCTCCGGCACCTTCCGGCTCCGGCTCGGCACGGGGCTGGGCCCGAGCGGGGACTGGCCACTGACCGAACCGGACCGGTTCACCCCTGGCCAGAGCGTCCGGATCGGCGCCGTGATCGGCACCGGCCCGCTGCCCACCTTCCTGTTCACCGGCTACGTGGCGACCCGGTCCGTGATCTACAGCGAGACCACCGGCGGCTCCTCCATGGAGATCGGCGGCGTGGACGCCACCGCCCTGATGAACCTCCAGGACCACACCAAGGCCTGGCCCAATCTTCCCGACTTCCTCATCGCCACCCAGATCTTCGCCTCCCACCGGCTCATTCCCCAGGTGACACCGACCGGACCGGTGCTGATCGAACCGGAGGGTACGACGATCCAGCGCGGCAGCGACATCCGCTTCCTGCGCCACCTGGCCCGACGCAACGGCTTCGAGGTGTACACCCTGCCTCAGCCCAACACCGGTCTGGAGATCGGACACTTCCACCAGGTGTCCGCCGACGGCGACCCCGTCGCCACGCTCGCCGTCCGGGCCGGCGACTCAAGTAGTGTCACCGACCTGCGGATCAGCCAGGACATGCTGCGGCCCACCACCGCCACGGCAGACGCGCTGGACTTCCGGCACGCCACCCAGTCCGCCACCGTCGACGAGGCCGGTTCGACCATCGGCCGGACCAGCGTGCTGTCCCGGATCAGCCCGGCCCCGGTGACGAGACTGACCGGCACCGGGCTCACCAACGCGGGCGACCTACGCACGGCAGCACAGGCCGTGGTCGACCGATCGGCCCTGGCGATCACCGCCGAAGGCACCGTGGACGCCTCCGTCGGGCCGCTGCGGCCCGGCGACGTCATCCGGCTCGGCGGTGCGGGCGAGGCGTACAGCGGTTCCTGGCTGGTCCGCAGAGTCGTGCACCGGATCAGCCCAGCCGGGGGCTACACCCAGCGGTTCACCGCGGTGCGCAACGCGGTGGGCAATGACGGGCTGCTCGGCGCACTCGGGGGGTGACCGCGGACATGCTGGACCATGCGCTGCTCGCGGTCGGGGCGAGGACCGACGGCTACTACGGCAAGTACCGGGGAACGATCACCAGCGTCGATGACCCGCTCAAGTCCGGCCGGGTCAAGGCGAAGGTGCCCGAGGTCCTCGGCGATGTGGAGACCGGCTGGGCGCTGCCCTGCACGCCGTACGCGGGGCAGCGCTCGGGCTTGTACACCATCCCGCCGGTCGGTGCCCCGGCCTGGGTCGAGTTCGAGGCCGGCGATCCCTCCCGCCCGATCTGGTCCGGCGGTTGGTGGGGTCCTCTGGAGGCCCCGGGCGAACCGACCTCGCCGTTGCCGAGTCCGGCCCGCCGCGAGCTGACCAGCGAGACCGGCCTGACCGTGGCCCTGGACGACGATGGCCACACCCTGACGGTCAGTGACCTGACCGGCCAGAACCTGCTGGAGATCAAGGCACAGTCCGGCCAGGTCACCCTGAAGGCGCTCACCCAGGTGACCCTCGAAGCACCGGTGATCGCCCACGGGCAGCAGGCCACCGAACCGGCGGTGCTCGGCACCCAGCTGCTGAGCTACCTCACTCAGCTCACCACGCTCTTCAACACGCACATCCACCCCGGCCAGCTCGCCGCGGGAGCGCTGCCGGTGACCCCAGCCCCGCCGGTGGCCCCGTTCACCCCGCCACCAGCCAGCATGCTCAGCACCAAGAACCTCGTGGAGTGAGGAACATGACGGGATTCCGGCCCGGCGGCATGGGCGACAAGGGCGGCACCGACACTCCGGCCGCCTTCGCAGGCTCGCTCGCCGCCACGATCGAACACAAGCTCCACGACCTGGTCCGCACCGAGACCGGCAAGGAGCCATTCGCGCTGGACGACAACAGCCCTGACGCCCGCGCCCGCCGCGCACTGTTCGTGGCGATCTCGCAGGCGGTCGTCGAGCTTCTGCACGACCATGCCTCGGACGGGCTGCTGGCGTGGGACTCGGCCCACCACCCCTGCACCGTGAACATCAGGGTGGACGCCTCATGACCGGTCCGCTCGCCTTCCCGCTCCGCCCCGACGGGACCGGCCGCACCGCGAGCGCCGATCCCGACCAGCACATCCGCGACCTGATCGCACTCGTCCTGCTCACCGAGCCCGGAGAACGCGTCATGCGGCCCGACTTCGGCTGCGGCCTGCGGGCGATGGTCTTCGCCCCGCTCGGCGATGTCATGGCCACCACCACCCAGGCGCTGGTCCAGGCACAGCTGCACACGTGGCTCGACGACGTGATCAGCATCGACCAGGTGACGGTCGAGGCACGCGAGGACGGCAGCCTGGTCGTCACGGTCGCCTACCGCCGTCGCGCCGACGGCACGCCCGGCAGCAGCCAGGTGGTGGTGCCGGCATGACGGACGCCATCCTGCCGCCGTCGCCGCTCTCCCGCCGCCGCGCCGAGCTGATCACCGAGGAGGGCCGGGGCAACGGCATCGACTACGTCGAGGTCGATCCCACCGACCACACCAGGCTCACCGTCGGCGTGCTGAGCGACCTGCCCACCGGCGGTGACCCCTGGCAGCTGGTCAGCCAGCCGGACCGGGTGCTGGTCAAGGGCGGGGAACGGGTGCGCGCCATCCGGACGCTGACGGTCGCCGTGCACGACCCGCGCACCCTCGACGTCCGGGTGGACAGGGGCGGCGACCACTCGACGTACCAGCTGGAACTCGCGGTCACCGACCTGGACCCGGTGCTACGCCGGATCGGGTTCTCCTTCATGGCGGCCTGTCCGTCCGACCTGGACTGCCGGCCGCCCGGGGAGGCCGACGACCCGGCCGGGCCGGAACCGCTGCTCGACACCCTCGCCAAGGACTTCGCGAGCTTCCGCCGGCTGCTGCTCGACCTCTCCGCCCAGCGCCACCCCTCGCTGTCCGACCAGCACCCGGCCGACCTGGCGATCACCCTCCTGGAGTTGCTGGCATTCCACGCCGACCAGCTCTCGTACGCCCAGGACGCAACCGCCCTGGAGGCGTACCTGGACACCGCCCGGCGCCGGGTGTCCGTCCGCAGGCACCTCACCCTCGTGGACTACCGGCTGCACCAGGGCCGCAACGCGGCGACGGCCGTGCACCTGGCCGTCACGGCGCCGGTCACCGTACCGGCCGGTACTCGGGTGCTCACCCGGATCCCCGGGCCGCTGCCGGGCACCAGCACCGCCCCGCCCGTGGCGGTCCCGGCCGGCCTGCTGACCCCGGCCGCCCTGCAACTCCCGCCGTTGTCCGGCTCGGTGGTGTTCGAGACCACGCACCGACTCAAGGCCCATCCGCGCGGCAACCTGCTGCACGTCCACCACTGGGGTGAGGATGTCTTCCGGCTGCCTCCCGGTGCCACGACCGCCTGGTTGTGGGCCGAGGACCGGGCGCAGCCGAGCACCGCCGTACTTCCCCGACTCACCGTCGGTGACCTGCTGTTGCTGGAGCAGGTCCGCTCGCCCGGCACCGGCGCGCCCGCCGACGCCGACCCGACCGCCCGCTGGGTGGTCCGGCTGACGGACGTCCAGCCCGGCAGCGACCCCGCGTACCTCGCCGACTACGGGCGGGACTCCGAGGGCCAGGTACAGCTCGCCGAGCGCACCGACGACACCTCTCCGGCGCTCCCGCTGCTCGCCGTGCGCTGGGCCGAGACGGACGCGCCCGACCGCGCAGTGTGCGTCCGCGCGGTACGAGCCGACGGGGACCCGGTGCCGGACGTCTCGGTCGCCCGTGGCAATCTGGTCCTGGCCGATCACGGCATCACCCACGACGGCGTCGACGTCCGCCCCCAGGACTGGAGCCCCACCGCCGCCGGACCGCTCGGCGGCCCGCCGCCACTCCGGCTGCGCCTGCCCGACGCCCCGCTCACCCACCAGATCGGCGCCCTCGGCGCCGAGCGCACGCAGCTGACCGGAGGACCGGAGGACGCGGTGCCGGCCCTGTCGGTCACCGCCCGTCCCGGCTCCGGTCGGGATCAGGTGTACACGCCCGTACCGGACCTGCTCGACAGCGGCCCGAACGACCTCCATCTGGTCGTCGAGGTGGACGACACCGGCCACGGCCTGGTCCGGTTCGGCGACGGCACGCTCGGCCGCCCCCCACTGGAGGCGAGCACCTTCCTGGCCCGGTACCGCACCGGCAACGGCACCGCCGGCAATGTCGGAGCCGAATCACTGATCCACATCGGCCTGGCCGCCGCCGACACCGGCAAGGTGGAGACGGTCCGCAACCCGCTGCCCGCCACCGGCGGCACCGAGCCGGAGACCACCGAGCACGCCAGGCAGCTCGCCCCCGACGCCTACCGGTCCCACTCGGAACGCGCCGTCACCGAACGGGATGCCGTCGACGCCGTACTGCGTCTGCCGAGCGTACGGGCGGCCGTGGCCGCCCTGCGGTGGACCGGCAGCTGGTACACCTGGCTGATCGCCGCGCACCCCACCGACCCGGCCGACCTGGTCGACACCGGCGGCAGCCACCAGGAACTGTCCGCCGGCCTGCGGGCCCGGATCCTCGCCGCCATGGACGCCGTCAGGCTCGCCGGGCAGGACGTCGACGTCCGGCCGCCCTGGTTCGTCCCCGTCGAGCTGGAACTGCACGTGTGCGCCGCGGCCGGCCACAGCCGGTCCGTGGTGCGCCACGCCGTCCGGGACGCCCTGCTCGCCCGCCGGCTGCCCGGCGGGCGCCCAGGGCTGCTGGCTCCGGCGACGCTCACCTTCGGACAGCCCCTGCTGCTCGGCGAGCTCTACGCGACGGTGGCCGCCGTACCCGGTGTGGACTCGGTGAAGGCTGTCCTGCTGCGGCGTTACGACCAGTCCGACAACGGCGAACTCGCCGCAGGGCGACTCGACGTGGCGCCCTGGGAGGTGCTCCGGCTCGACGACGACCCCAGCCTGCCGGGGCGCGGCGTGCTGCGCCTGGACATGGACGGAGGTACCCCGTGAGGCCCCGCGACACCTGCCCCAGCACCCTGCCCGACACGCCACTGCCGGTGGACAACCCGCCCGGACTGCCGAGCCTGCGCACCCGGATCGGCACCTTCGGTTCATTTCGCCGGACCATGCTGGAACGCATCGCCGTCCGCTCCGAGCTCGCCGCGCTCACCACCCGCGACCCGGACGACCACGCCGTCGCGCTGGTCGAACAGTGGGCCGTGCTCGCCGACGTGCTCACCTTCTACGGCGAGCGGTACGCCAACGAGGCCTACCTGGGCACGGCCACCCGCGACGAGAGCCTGCACCGCCTGGTCCGGCTGATCGGCTACCGCCCCCGTCCGGGCGTCTCCGCCACCACCACGCTCGCCTTCACCCTCGGCGCGCGTACTGCCGTCAGCGTACCGACCGGCTTCGCGGTCCAGAGTGTGCCCGGTCCCGGGGAGGAACCGCAGACCTTCGAGACCTTGGAGGACTGCGCGGCCGACTGGCGGTTCAACTCGCTTCCCGCGTTCGGAAAGCCCGTCCGTTTCGACAAGGGCGACAACCCGCTGACCGCCCCGGGGGGCGTCCTGGTCGATCCGGCCGACTCGCCCGCGGTCCGGGATCAGGTCCGACCCGGCGACCCGGTGGTGCTGGTCACCCAGGGACACGGCCCCGACGGAGCGGTCCGCACTGTCGTGACCGCGGTGGACTCCGGACCGGCCGGCCTGCGGCTGCACTTCGGCCCCGGCAAGGGCACCGCGGTCTTCCGGCCGAAGCGAACGCTCCGCGTCTTCGGCCACGATGCGCCGGACACCACACCACCCACAGCGCATCCCGACCCGTCCGTGCCGGGGGGCGTCCGCTGGGACTGGGGGCAGCCCACCCCCGGACTCGATGTCGGAGCCGGCCGGCCACTGCCCTTGGAAGGCACGCACCAGGACCTGGCCGTCGGCACCTGGCTGCTCGTTGTGATCACCCCTCGGAACTCCGCGAAGACCGAGGAGTTCACCCAGGTCGTCACGGTGACCGCGGTCGAGACGGACGTCGAGACCATCGCCGGTGTGACGGCCCCGGTCGCGCTGGTCAGCACCTCACCGGCGTTTCCGGAGATCCCGGACCGGCGCTGTGTGCGGATCACCGAACTGCACGGCGACCGCCTGCCGCTGCTGGACTACGACTATCCGGCCACGCTCGGGAGCGAACTGTGGATTCCCGGGCTCGCCGAGGGTGATGCCGTCAGGGTGGTCGGTCCTCCCGACGCCGACCGGTCGCAGGCACCCGTCATCTCCCCGGCAGACCTGATCGAGGGACGGCGGGTGATGCTCGCCGACTCCTCCGGGCACGTCGTCGCCACCGCCCTGAAACACCAGGCCCGACGCGAGCCCCCGGACGCGGTGCCGGGCACGTCCTGCCATCTCGTCGTGCCAGTCGGCGCGAGCCCGGACGAGACGGCCGCCCTCGACGCCGCCACCACCAGCCTGCTCGGCAACGCCGCCGCGGCCGGCCACGGCACCACCGTGCCCGGCGAAGTGCTCGGCTCCGGCGACGCCTCGGCCACGTTCCAGCGGTTCGCGCTCGCCAAGGGCCCGCTGACCCGGGTGCCCGCGCCGACGCCCGAGGGCTCGGTGCCCGCGCTGACCGTCCGGGTGGACGGCCTGGCCTGGACCGCGGTGCCCGAACTGCTCGCGGCCGGCCCCGAGGACGAGGTGTTCGCCCTGCGCACCGAACCCGACGGCTCGACCACCGTCCAGTTCGGCGACTCGGCCACCGGTGCCCGCCCCCGTACCGGCGCATCCAACCTCGTCGCCGTCTACCGGCACGGCGCGGGGCTCGCCGGCCGGGTGCGCGCGGGCAGCCTGACCCAGGCACTCCACCGGCTGCCCGGCGTCGAGGCGGTGGTGAACCCGGCCGCCGCGCAGGGAGGTGCCGACCAGGAGAACGCTACTGCGCTACGCGAGCGGGCCCCAGGCATCGCCCGGGTACTCGGCCGGGCGGTCAGTGCCGCCGACTGCGTGGACATGCTGATCGCCACCGGTCTGGTGGCCAAGGCGAGTTCAGCGACGCTCTGGGATGGCCGGGGCATGCTGATCGCCGTCACGGTCGCCGCTCCGGCGGGCGGCACGTTCGCCCCGGCCAGCCTCCGGCTGCTGGCCCAAGTGGTGGCCTCGGCGAGCCCGCCCTACCGCCGGGTGGTGGTCCAGGACCACGTCCCGGTCCCGGTCACGATCACCGCCACGGTCGTGCCCGATCCGGGCGCGGATGCCAACAGCGTGCTCGCAGCCGTGCGCCAGGCCCTGTCCCACCGGCTCTCCTTCGACCGCACCGCACTCGCCCGCCCCCTGCACCTGTCGGACCTGTACCTCGCGACGTCCGACGTGCGAGGGGTCGCGGCGGTGAACATCACCGAGCTCGCATTCCTCCGTCCGGACGGCCTGACCGACACCGAGTGGGATGCCTACCTGACCGCGCATGGAGCGGGCACCGATCCGCTGCCGGAACGGCTGCGCCTGCTCGGCGTCCGCACGGACCCCCAGGGCACCGTCCTGCCCGCCGAGCTGCCGTCCCTCACCGCCGAGGACCTGACGGTGACTCTGGTCGCCGCTCCACCGACGCCGACCACCGGAGGCCTCGAATGACCGCAGCCGACCGGCTCTACGCCCAGCTCCCCGCCGCGATCCGGGTGAGCGATGCCGAGGCGGGCGAACCACTGCGGGCGCTGCTCAGCATCATCGGCGAGCAGGCGGACGCGCTCGCCGCAGACATGGCCCGCGGCTACGACAACCTGTTCATCGAGACGTGCGAGGACTGGGTCGTCCCCTACCTCGCCGAACTCATCGGCGCCGTCCCGCTGTACGACGCCGCCCGGTCCCAGGACGACGCCACCGCGCTGATCGAGTTCGAGGACCTGCGCGGCCCGCGCCTGCTGCCGCCCGCCGGGGCGAGCGCCCGCGCGGACATCGCCCGCACCATCGCCCTGCGCCGCCGCAAGGGAACGGTCTTCGGCATCGCGGACATCGCCCACTACGCGTCGGGCTTCCCGGTGCACCTGGTCGAGGGTCTCGCCCGGACCGGCTGGACACAGCACCTGCGGCACTCGCGGCCCGACCTCGGCACCGCCCGGCCCACCACCCGGCTCGACAGCAGCCTGACCGGCACCCCGTTCGACCGCACCAGCCGGTTCGCCGACGTCCGCCGCCCGGACGGCCCGCGGGGCTGGTACCACCCGGCCCACGTGACGATCGCCGTCCACCGGCAGCGTGCGGTGGCCCATCGCCGGGTGATGGCGAGCCCGGCGGACCGCCCCTGGCGCTTCCGGCTCGACCCGCTCGGCCTGGACCGACCGCTGTTCACCCCAGGCAGCCGCGATGCCGAGCTGCCACCGCAGCTCCAGGCCGCGGCAGTACCGGCCCCCTTGGCCCCGGCGCTGTTCGAGACCGATCTGCTGGCGCACCGTCAGGCGCCACTCCTGCCGCCCGCCGACGCCCGTCCTGCGCACACAGTGCTGTACGGCGCAGTGGGCGAGGAACCGGGCGCCCCGGCGGCGAGCCTGGGCGTCTGGCTGGACAAACTGTTCGTCACGCCCGCCGCCGACGAGACCGCCCCCGACACGGCGTACGCGGCCCAGGTGGTCAGCCGCCGCCTCGCCCCGTGGCCCGCCGCCCGGCCCACCGGGCGGGTGCTCGCCGTCGACGTCCGCCACGGTCGGGTGGCGGTGGGCGACCAGCTGGCACTGCCGTCCGAGCTGCGCGCCTCGTTCTTCCACGGCGCGGCCGGAACGATCGGTGGCGGCAACTACGACCGGTCGGGCTGGCTGGTCGGGACCGCGCCCGACCAGGTGATCACCGTGGCCGCCCAGGGCGCCGACCGCACCGCGCTGACCGACGCTCTGACCGACTGGGCCGCGAGCACGGCCCGGCACACCCTCGTCCGGCTCCTGGACAGCGAGACCTACCGGCTCCCGGGCGACCTCGCGCTCGCCGGACGCACCCTGGTGATCGAGGCCGCGGACCTCGAGCGCCCGGTGCTCCGCCCGGTCACACAGGATGCCGTACTGACCGTGGACGGCGACGGCTCGCTGACCCTGTCCGGTGTCGCCCTGGACGGCCGGATCACCACCGGGGCCGAACTCGCGCGACTGCGGCTGCTGCACTGCACCCTGCCTCCGGGCGGAGCACACGATGCCACCGGTGCCCCGCTGGCGGACGGGCCGAGCCTCAGGGTCTCCGGGCCGTCGCCGCGGCTGCGTGTCCAGCTCGCCTTCAGCATCCTCGGCGAGATCGTGCTGGACGCGGCCGCCGACGAGGTCCTTCTGCTCGACTCGGTGCTCTCGCGCGGCACCGGCACCGACACGCTGGGCGGCCCGGCAGCACCGGAGACCGGTTTGCGCGCCGAGCGCAGCACCTTCCTCGGCAAGGTCTCCGCCCGAACCGTGGAGGCGAGCGAGTGCCTGTTCGGTGACCGGGTGATGGCTGCCCGCACCCAGCAGGGCTGCCTGCGCTACTGCTACGTCGCGCCCGACGGCAGCCGTACCCCGCGCCGGTTCGCCTGCCAGCCCGAGCTCGCGGTGGCCCGAGCGCTCGCCGGGATGACCGACCTCGCTGCCCGGGCCGCCTCGGCCGCGGCCGAACGCCGCCGGGTCCGGCCGGTGTTCGTCTCCCGCCGGTACGGCGACCCGGGCTTCGCCCAACTCGGGCCGTCCTGCCCGGCCGAGATCGCCACCGGCGCCGAGGACGGCAGTGAGATCGGCGCATACGGACACGTCAAGCAGGCCCAGCGGCTGGACAATCTCCGCCGTCGGCTCGACGAGTACCTCCCCGCGGGGATCACAGCGGGCACCAGCCTCATCAACTGAACCACGTCTGAGCACACCCGAAGGAGCAGCGCATGCCGGGGGACTACACCCGCCTCAGCTACGACCCGGTGGACGACTTCAACCGCCCCAGGACGCAGCAGGGCCGCGTGCTGCTGGACGCCGACCTCAACGAGCTCGCGGATGCGGTCGACCACCGGCTGCGCGCGCTCGCCCTGGACGTCCTCGGCCCGTGCACAGCCCCGCTCGACCTCGATGCGGGCGCCACGCCGGGCGCCACCGGTTTCCGGATCGCCGCCGCCGGCGCGTCCTTCACCATCGGACTCGGCCGTCTCTACGTCCACGGCCTGGAGCTGGACAACCACGGCAGCAGCCCCTGGCACGTCGAGCGCGGGCTGCAGGACCTGCGCGGCGACGCGCCCGTTCCCTACGAGAAGCAGCCCTACTACCCGAACCCGCCCGCGGTGGGCGCCGGACGGTACCTGGTGTACGTCGACGCGTGGGAGCGGGAGGTCACCGCGGTCGAGGACGCGGGTCTCACCGACCCCGCGGTCGGGGTGGACACCGCGGCACGCATGCAAACGGTCTGGCAGGTGAAGCTGCTCGCCGCCGGCTCCAGTGACCTCAGGTGCAGCACGCCGAACGAGAAGGTGCCGGGCTGGGCGGCGGCGACCGCCCCCTCGGCCGGCCGGCTCACCACCGCCGAGGTCGGCGTGCCGGCCGACACCGATCCGTGCAGCGTGCCGCCGGACAGCGGCTACCGGGGCTGGGACAACCGGCTGTACCGGGTGGAGGTGCACGACGGCGGGACGCTCGCCCAGGCCACCTTCAAATGGTCGCGGACCAACGCGAGCGTGGCGACGGCCGTCCTCGGCGTGGACACGACCGGCACCGTCCTCTCCGTCGCTCGCACCGGGCGCGACGACGTCGAGAGACTGCGCGAGGGTGCCTGGGTGGAGGTGGTGGACGAGGAGCACGAGCTGCTGGGAAAGCCGGGCTTCCTGGCCCAGGTGATGACCGTCGACCGGGTCGACGACATGACCCAGGAGGTGACCCTGTCGGCCGCACTGCCCACCGCCTTCCTGCCGGTGACGCCCGGCAGACGGACCCGGCTGCGTCAGTGGGACCAGGCCGGCACGGCCGGCACGCTCAAAGTCGCCGACAGCACCGGCGGCCTGGTCCTGGAGGACGGCGTCCAGGTCGCCTTCTCCGACGCCCCGGCGGGCGGCCTGCTGCGCACCGGAGACCACTGGACGTTCACCGCCCGCTCGGCCGACGGCCGGATCGAGCACCTCGACAAGGCGCCGCCCCAGGGCCCCAAGCACTTCTACGGCCGGCTGGCCGTGATCGACCTCGCGGGCGGCTCGGTGAGCGACTGCCGGACGATCTGGCCGCCGGTGCGAGAGGGCGGTGGGTGCGGCGACTGCACGGTGTGCGTGACGCCGGAGTCGCACGCCTCCGGGAAGCTGACCATCCAGAAGGCGGTGGACCGAGTCGCGGCCACCGGCGGCCGGGTCTGTCTGCAGACCGGGCGGTACCGGCTGCGTGAAACGGTGGCGGTCACCTCCGGCCGGTCGGTAACCATCTCCGGCCACGGCTGGCAGACGGTCCTCGAATACCCCGGTAACGGACCCGCGCTGAGGCTGGACGGCTGTCAGGGCGTGGTGATCAGTGACCTGTCGATCGTCATGGGGGCGGCGGAGCAGGGACAGGACGAGATGCCCGTGGGCATCGCGGTGACCCGCTCGATCGGCCTCGAGGTGGTGCGGTGCGGGATTGTCCACTCCGGTCTGCTCGGGGAACTGGGCTGGTTCGCCTCGGCCGGTGAGGCGACGGCCGACGACACCGGTGCACGGGACCTGGTCTCGCTGGCCGAGGCCGACCTGTCCCCAGGCGTGGCGCTGGCACTGGGCGGGGCGGTCGGATCTCTCGCGGTACGCGACTGCGTGCTGGTCGCCGGGATCGGTGTCGCGCCGCTGGACCTGTTCGGCTCCGATACCCGGGGCCTGCTGCTCGGCGGCTTCGAACTCGCCGACTCGGTCGTGGTCGGCGCACTGGCCGGCGTGTATGCCGACGAATCGGTGAGTACCGCGCTGGGGGTGGTCATCCGGGACTCGGTGGTTTCGGGGGCGCGGTATCCGGCCCTGCTCTGGGAAGCGGCAGCCACGGCCGGGGGAACGCTCACGGTACGCGGATGCCTGCTCAAGGGCAGGCCCGCCGGGGCATGGATCGGGTCCTCGGGTGCTGATCTCCTCGACTCGCAGATCGTGGGCTTGCCCAGCGGTACCGAGCAGTCCACGGACGGGTCCGGCGTGCTGCTCAACGCTGGCAGGCTCACCGGGGTGTTGTCCGACGTCCGGGTAGGCGGTTGCGTCATCCGGGCCGCCGGCTACGGCGTCCTGTTGCAGGGAACCCAACAGGACGTGGACATCAGTGGCTGTAGGGTGGACGGCGCCCAGGGTGGCATCGCCATGGAGAACAGCACGGCCGACGGCGTGCGGATCGTGGTCCGGGACAACGACATCCGCTCGACCTCGGGATCCCGTGAGCGCCTGGGGCGGTACGTGGGCATCAAACTGGTACGGGTCAGCGATGGCGAGGTCCGAGGCAACCTGGTGCACGACATCGGGGCCCGCGACAAGCTGCTCACGGGCATCTCCGTCGAGGACTGCGATGCGCTGATCGTGCGCGAGAACACCATCACCGGCCTGGCGTCGGCGGAGGGCCGGGCGCAGACCATCGGCATCGCGGCGCAGCCCTGGCACCGGAGACTGGACATCGTCGACAACGTGATCGACGGCAGTCCCGAGCCGGCCGACAGCGTCGGAATCTCCCGGGCGGCCTGGGCGATCATGCTGAGGGCATTGGAGCCGGCTACCGCAGCACGGCCGACAAGGATCCCCGGGGCCGTCGTGCACGAGTTCGAGGCGGCGTCCCCGGTCCATTACGTCGAGCTACCGGAGGGCGTCGTCCGCGTCACCCCGTCGCGGGTGTTCGGTGCCCGGCCCGCCGCGACCCCCGCGACCACGATCCGGGGCAACCAGATCGAGGCGGCGGGAATCACCGAAGTGGTCGTCTTCGCCCTCGCCGGGCCGCTGCTGTTCAGCGACAACCGGGTGCGGCGGACGGGCGCGGACGACACCGACGCAGCACCCGCCATCGTCGCCGGAAGCGTCGAATCCCTGGTGGCCTCCGCCAATCACATCGGGTCGGGTGGTGTGCCGATGCAAGTGGAGGTCCAGCAAACGGACCGCAACCACGAGGGCCAGCCTGCCGCGGCTGTCGTGGGGAACGTGACCAACGGCGCGATCGAGCTCAACGGGTCACAGTCCGCCTGGTGGTGGGAACGGCTGAACGTCGTGCTGTAAAACGAAGTATCCCGCCGGTTCGAGTATCTAGGAGCCAGAGTTGATCAGTGGAGCCGACCCGCGGGAGACGACCCTGCGGACCCTGCAGACCCTCGTCCACCAGGAGCTGAACGGTATCGACGACCTGGAGGCCCGGCGATCGGACGAACTGCGACAGCGGATGCACCTGGCGCATGCCGTGATCGAGCACTCGCCGTCGGATTCGCCAACCCACGACGCTGCCACCGGCGCCCGACAGGCGAGCGAAGAACAGCTCGAGGAGGTCGGACGGCTTGCCGATGCCCGGCGCCAGGCACTGGTCCGGGCCCTGTATGACCTGGAGGTGCTGCTCACCAGCAACGAACGGGGGTCCTGAGGGCATGGACGCGGTGCCGATTTCTCAGGCAGGAGAACCGACAGCACGTCACACCGCTGACCATCCCAGCCTTCGCCCATGGGCTGAGGGTTCGCTCGTTGACCGGTCCGGCGGCCGGCATCTCCGGGTCGGCGACCACCGGCGCCGACCTGGAGATCCAGCCTGTTCCTACCCGCACGTCCACTTCACCGCCGCCGCCCACTACTCGAACGGCCCAGTCACCCGGCGATGATCATTGACATCCCCCGTGGCCGCCCGCGATGGTCGGCACCAACGGGCCGACCGTGGGAGCCGCAGATGACTGGTCAGAGCGTGGCATCGACCGACCCGGAACAGGGCGCGGTTCTGCGACTACTCGGCACCTGGAAGTTGTCGGTGAACGGGCAACCGGCCGAACTGCCGGCTACCGCACGTCGGATCATGACGCTGCTGGCTCTACAGGGGCCGCTCACTCGGTCCGCGGTTGCCTGCATACTCTGGCCGGAAGCCGATGAAGCCACTGCATCGTCCCGGCTTCGCACAGCGCTGTGGCGCTTGGCACAGGGATGCCGCCTGGTCGATATCCGGGCTGGGGAACTTGTGCTGGCCGCCTCCGTCTCGGTGGACGTCCGTCGCATGCTGCACACGGCCCGCACGCTGATGGATGCTACCCGGGGCAGAACGTCGACGGACCGATTGCCACACGATGCGGCGTCGGTCGACGTGTTCGAAGAGGATCTCCTCCCCGGCTGGTACGAAGACTGGCTGATGATCGAGCAGGAGCGGATTCGGCAGACCCGTCTTCACGCCCTCGAGGCCCTCTCCGACCTGATGCTCCGGCAGATGCGATACGCCGAGGCCATCGACGCGGGCCTTGCCGCGGTTCGCGCCGAGCCACTGCGGGAGAGCGCACACCGAGCGGTGATCCGCGCCCACCTGGCCGAGGGCAATCTGGTTGATGCCATCCGCCAGTTCGAGGTGTGTCGACACGCTCTGCTCGAAGAGCTCGGTGTGGCGCCCAGCGCCGAGCTCGTGACTCTGCTCCCGGTCCACGTCATCTCCTGTGAGCAGGATGTCGCATGGGAAGGCGGCTCCCACAGCTGGACTTCGGCCTTCGGTCGAAGGGGCCCTGACGGTGGGGTGGATCAGGCGACCGGGCGTCGGCTACGAAGCCAACCAGACGGGAAAACACTCAATAGTCGGCATTCGGATGTGGGAACACGATCGTACTGAGACGAGCTATGTCTGCGCTTTGAGGATAGCCCGGAGAATGTCGTTGACGCCCTTCTCTCTGGAAAACATTCCCTGGTAGCGCCCACAGCGGGTAAGTGCGACGAAAGCGTCCTCTGTGCTCAAAATTCTCTGTTCCTACGATTCCGACGTACCCGGTGTGGCGTCCACGTCCGCAGCCGCGCGTCGGAGCACCGGCTCGAACAGTTCATCAAGCCGTGCAACTGTGACCAGTCTCTGGTTTCCATGCACCTCAAATTCCTGGCCGACTTCCGCCGCCAGCAACCGCTCAGGAATGAAGCTATAGCGTTCATGGTCCGTCCGCAAAGACGCCGGCGGTTCCTGGGCCTGCCGATATTTGAGCATGGCCCGGTGATAGGCGCTCGCCAGATCCGGGCGAGCCAGCAGCTGGCCAAGAAGATCAGCGGGCGGGGCCCACCCGCGGTAGACGCCCGGGCCACTGTCGCCCATTGTGGCCAAGAAGACGATCGCCTTGGGTCGTTGCAGTCTTGCGGCACCAGCGCACAACACCAGCAAGCGTGATTCCCACCAAGCCGTCCCGTCTTCGATGTCCACAACCGCTACTTCATTCCGAGTGGCATTTCTCCGCCGTGCTGCTGTCAATCAGTGCAATACCGGGCAGGAGGCCCATAGACGGGGAGGCGGCGACTTCCCGCACTTCATGCCGGGCCTCCGGAAACTGTAGACGCAAGCCGAATGCTTGGACTGAACTCACCGTGCCCAGGACCACGAGAAATATCGGAATCAATGCAAGTATCAGAATTCCAATGAGGACAAGGTTTTCATGTTTATCACTCGGCCACCCGGCGGTTGCCCGCAAGACAGCCGCCACGGCGAGCAGGCAAACCAAGATCACGGCCGCTTCTATCAGGGCAGACCTGGCACTCCCAGGCCAGAAGGGGCCACTTGACTTGTCCACCCTTCTGACTATGAGACGGAGAACGGTTCCCGTCAATCCGAAGGCAGCCGATCACGTTTGGGCAGGCGAAGAAAAACGGGAAAGTGACGCGAGCGCGGACCAGGGAAAACGACACCACAGAGTCTGCGGATCGGAGCGATCCTCCCGTCGGGACGTCGGATGTCACGCGGCACTTCGTTGAACACCGAAATCGCAGAACCGGCCATCACACGTAGTGACTGAGGTAGTGGAAGGCGTGCGACGAAACGCAGTGCTGGAAGTACACAGTCCAGCCCCGCAGCCAGAAGCCCAGGAAGGTGAAGCCCTCGTCGAGATGGACGATGTCCGTCTTCTCCTCCGACAGGCGCAGGCCCACTGCGAGAGCACCTCTGCGACCTTCTCCCCGACCCCTTCAGCGTGCGCTTTGGCCCCGGCGACCATCACCACGAAGTCGTCGGGGTACCGCACCAGGCGGATGTCGCTCCTCCGCGACGGCGGTGCCGGATCCGCGCGTTGCTGTTGTTCCCGGCCACCTTCCACTGCTCGGCGAAGAACTCGTCGAGCACGGACAAGGCGATGTTGGCCAGCAGCGGCGAGAGAATGCCGCCCTGCCGGGTGCCGGTGTCGGTGCTCCTGACCATCTGGCCCTCGGAGAGGATGCCGGCCTTCAGGAACGCCTTCACCAGACCCAGAACGTACTTGTCTCCGACGCGGTCGCGCACCCGGCCCGTGAAGGCGGTGTGGTCGATCTCGTCGAAGCACGCCGTGATGTCCGCCTCCAGGACCCAGTGATTCCCAATGTGGATTGTCAAGCCTGATGTGACGCCTGGTGTGGTGGCTATGCCGCTGCGTGGTCGGGCCGAGGTGGCTCGACGGTGAAGGTGCGTTGGTCGCGTATGAGCGCCCACAGCACGTCGAGGCGCCGCCGGGCGAGTGCGAGCACGGCCTGCTTGTGTGTCTTCTTTTCATGGCGTTTGCGCTGGTAGAAGGCATGTGAGGCGGGGCAGCAGCGGGCGGCGACTTGAGCGGACAGGTAGAAGACACGCAGGAGTCGGCGATGGTAGCGGCGAGGGCGGCGCATGTTGCCGCTGATCTTCCCGGAGTCCTTCGGGACCGGGGCCAGGCCGGCAACGCCGGCCAGGCACCCTGCGCTGCCGAAGGAGGCGATGTCTCCACCGGTGCGGGCAACCAACTCGGCGCCGAGCAGGGTGCCGATGCCGGGCATGCTGGTGATCGCCTCGGCGTGCCGGTGCTCGCGCAACCGGGCCTCGATCTGCGTATCGATGCGGGCGATCTCCTGGTCCAGGTCTGTGACCGCTCGAGTCAGCGTGCATGCCATGGCCGCGGCCGTCTTCTCGCTGGGTACCTGGGTGTGTTGCAGGTTCGCGGCTTCGATCGCTGTGGCCGCGACGGCGGACGCATTGCGGACCTTGCGGTTGGCCAACCAGGCGGCGAGCCGTGACTGGCCCATGCTCCGCAGGCCGGCAGGGTCTGGTAGCCGGCCAGGAGGGTGAGCGCGGCTTTGGAGGTGTTGTAGTCGAAGGCACGCTCAAGGGCCGGAAAGTACTCCAGCAGTTGGGCGCGAAGCCGGTTGATGGCGCGGGTGCGGTCTGCGGACAGGTCGTAGCGGCGGGCGGTGAGGATCCGCAGGTCGACCGCGATCTCGTCCCACTCCTGCAAGGCAGTCGACTCCACCAACTCATGCGGGGGATCCGTGGCGCCGCGCTCTTCGAGTAGATCGTGGATGGTGACCGCCAGATGCCTCCAGACCCGGCGGTGGTCCTGGCCTAAAACTGGGAGCCGCCTCAGAAGATCACGCTCACTCTTCTGGGCGGTGGCGTAGGCAGCTAGGCTCCGCAGAACCTCCAGCCCATGAACCGGACCGGAGGCGGTCACTCCGAGCCGGTGCCGGTCAGCGTGATCTCGTTGCCGAAGGATTCCAGGCTCTCCAGGCACTGCCGCATTGTCTTGCGCCACGGATCGCTACTCGGTTCGATCTCCATTTGGGGACCTGTGGTTCATGCACGTATTCCGAAAGCTTGCCGTTGTGTCCGTGATTGATCGCCGCGGACTTCTGTAGGAGGAGCCGGGCGAGACCTCGGTCACCAAGACGAGTTAGCGGTTCGGGGCGCGCTGGTGAGTAGACGAGGCGGCGTCGGTCCCGGCAGTGGTGAGGGAAGCCGGGGGCTTGTGAGCCTGGGGACCAGTTGGGGACCACACGGTGTCAGCAGCACTGAGCGGCACCCACGCCGACGCACGCCCTGCGCCCAAGATTCGCCTGTTATGCCCAGAAAGGGTGGCCACCCCTCACTCCTGGGGGTCAAGGGGTCGCAGGTTCAAATCCTGTCGTCCCGACTTGCGAAGACGCAGGTCAGAGTCTGTTTCGGCGTGGTCCGGAACAGACTCTTCCTTTTCTCCGGGGTCCTCCTTCTCCAAGCCCTGCTGGTTTCTCCAGGCCCCTGTGGGTCCCTGCCCGTGAACGGCGCCCCGGTGTCGGCCCGTCGGGAAGCTGCTCTTGTGTGGTTCGACTGCGCACGGGGTTCGAGCGGGAATACCGTCGGGGGAGACGACAGGGGGGCGGGGAATGACAGGTATCGAGGTCGCCGTCGGATATGTGTGTGCCTACCTGGTGCGCAAGGCGCGCCGCGCCGCCGGCCCGGCGGACGCGGAGGTCGACCGGCTGGTGGACGCCGCGACGGAAAGGGTGCACGACCTGGTGTCGCGGGCGCTGGGCGACGACTCGGCGCTGCAGCGCGCCCGGGCGGAGGCAGCGGCCGAGACGGGCGAGGTGTCGGAGCTGACGCGCCGCCGGGTGGCCGACGCGCTGACCGCCGCCTCCCAGGACGACCCGGAACTCGCCGAAGCCCTCGACGCGGCGGTACGGGAGGCCGAGTCGGCCGTGGAGTCGGCCGGCGGCGCGGCCGCCTCGGGTGCGAGCGTGGCCGTGGCCGGGAACGTGAGCAACCGCGCGGACCGCGGTTCCGTCGCGGCGCAACGGGTCGGCGATGTGACCATGGGGAACGTGGGCCTGGGCAGCGGGAACACCGGTCACGGGAGCAACGGCGCTCCCGGGGCGAAGGCCCCGGGAGACACGGGCCGCGAAAACCCCACCCTGCCGGGCGGGCAGACGAGCTGAGCCCGCCCGGCACCCCACCAGCTCACCCGCCGGCTCGGCCCGGCGCCGCACCCGAAACGGCTGCGGCCGCAACGGTGACCAAGGCGTCGGAGCAGTCCCTGGCCGCGGGCCACATCCAGGGCGACGTCTTCCAGTTCTTCCTGACACGCGAAGACGCGGGCGGACGGCGAGGCGGCGTTCCTGCGGCGCGCACCGAGCACCTCTCCACCGCGGTGCCGCGCGCCGCCCGGTCCCATCCCTCCGGCGCGGTCCCCGGCCTCCCCCCGCCTCCGGCGGCCTTCACCGGCCGGCGGACCGAAGTGCGCCTGCTCCTCGACTTCCTGCGGCCGGCCCGCACCGGCCGGGAGCACCAGCCGGGCGTGCCCGTCATGGCGCTGGCCGGGATGGCGGGCGTCGGCAAGAGCGCCCTGGCACTCCACGCCGCGGGCGAGGCCGTCGCACAGGGCTGGTTCCGTGGCGGTGCCGTCTTCGTCGACCTGCACGGCCACGGACCGGCCGCACGCGTGGAACCGGAGGCGGCGGCCGCCCAGTTGCTGCGATCCCTCGGCCTGCACGACGACGATGTACCGTCCGGCCCGGACGACGTGCTGACCGCCCTGCGCCGGCACCTCACCGTCCTGGACCGCGCGGCCTCACCCGTCCTCGTCGTGCTGGACAACGCGTTCGACGCCGGCCAGGTCGCCCCGCTGCTGCCCGCCACCCGGTTCCACCGTGTGCTGATCACCTCACGCCACACACTGTCCACGCTCGACGCCCGGCTTCTCGACGTGAAGGTCATGGAGTCGGGGGAGGGGGCGCGGGTCATCGAGCGGGCCCTGCACGTCGCCCGCCGCTCCGATCCACGCGGATCCGGCGCCCAGCGCGCGACGGTGGCACGGCTCGCCGCACTGTGCGGAGGCCTTCCGCTGGCGCTGCTGGTCATCGCGGCCATCCTGCGGGCGGATCCCGAGCGGCCGTTGACCGATCTCATCGAGGAACTGACCGACGCGCGGGAGCGGTTGGAGGCACTGTCGCCCGAAGGGGGCGGGGGGCCGGGTACCGGCCCGGCCGTACGGGCCGCCTTCGACCTCTCCTACCAGCACCTGGGGCCCGCTCTGGCTCATGCCTTCCGCATCATGGCGGTGCATCCCGGCCCGGATCTGGCCGCCGAGGCGGTGGCGGCCCTGACCGGGCGACCGGTCCGGGAGACGCGACGCACGCTGGCCGAACTCGCCCGCGCCCACCTGGTCGAACGCGGTCGCACCCCCGGCGGGCTCGAACGCTGGTCGATGCATGACCTGGTCCGGCTCTACGCGCGCGAGCGGGGCGAGGAGCCGGAGTACCGCGGCGAGCGGGACACCGCGCTGCGACGGCTGCTCACCTTCTACGCATGGCGTGCCGCAGCGGTCCGGTGCCAGGTGGAACACCTGGACAACGTGCCGGCGGAGAAGCGCTTCACCAGCACGGCCGAAGCACTGGCCTGGGTGGAGGAGGAGTACGACAACATCACCGCCTGCGCCCGGCTCGCCCTCGACTCCGAGGGGCACGAGGCCGCCGCCTTCGACCTCATCCGCAACCTCGCCACACAGCTGGTGCAGTGGGAGTCGGGCGAGGAACTGGTGACACTGACCCGCCTGGCTCTGGAACGCGCCGCCACCGGGGGCGACGCCCATACCCGGCTGGAGATGCTGTCGGCCCACGGGGTCGCGCTGTCGAACGCGGACCGCCCGCTGGAGGCCGTGGAGATCCTGCGCGCGGCGCTCGGCGCCGCGGACCCGGGCGCCGAACCCGAGCAAGTGGCCATGATCCGGGTCGCCTTGGGCATCGCCTGCAAGGCGGCGGGCCGGTACGAGGAATCGGCCGAGCACAGCCGGGCGGCCATCGCGGTCTACTCCGGCATCGGACGGCCCCGGCAGCGGCAGTGGGCACTCAACAACCTCGGCAACGCCTTGCGCGGTGCGGGACGCCATACGGAGTCCGTCGACGTCCACCAGCGGTCCGTGCGAGCGTGCCGGGAGCTCGGCGACGGCTACATGGAGGCCAAGGCACTGTACAACCTCGCCAACGCGCTCGGGGACGCGGGACGGTTCGAGGAGAGTACGGCCGCGTTCCGGCGGTCAGAGGTCCTCTTCCGGGCCGCCGGCGACAAGTCCGGGCAGATCCACGCCCTGTCGAACCTCGCGGGCTACCTGGGGGAAGCCGGCCGGCACTCCGAGGCGGCCGGCGCCTGGCTCGCGATCGCGGATCTGCTCCGGGACGCCGGTGACCCGGCCGGCGAGGCCAACGTCCTCGCGTCCGCCGGGCGGGAGTTGCAGTCCGCCGCGGACTGGGCGGGGGTCGTCGGCATCTGCCGTCGCGCGGCCGCCCTGCTGCGCGCCCTCGACGAGCGGGCCGGCGAGGGCAACGCGTGGGCCAGCGCGGCGGCGGCCCTGTGGAATCAACGCCGGTACGCCGCCGCCGCGGTCCCCTGTGCCCGCGCGGTCCTGCTGCTGGAAGGGGAGCAGCAGGAAGAGGCCGTCAGGCTGTTGGCGGGCATCCGTGCGGCGCTCGGCAGAGAGGAGTCCGCGCGGGACGACGCGATCGACGCGCTGCTGGCGGCGGCCGCACTGCTGAGGCGCAAAGACCTCAGAGTGCACGAGGGATGGCTGCGCAACTCGGCCGGCCTGCTGCTGGAGAAGGGAGGCCGCCTGAAGGAGTCGGCGCACCAACTGCACCGCGCCGCCGACCTCTTCGGCCAGGCAGGTGAGCTCCATATGCGCGGGTGCGCCCTGAACAACCTGGGCGTCACCCTGCGCGGCATGGAGCGGTACGCCGCGTCGGAGAGCGCCATCCGCGAGGATCTCGGCATCTGCCGCGCCGCGGGCGACGAACCCGGCGAGGCCCTGTCCCTGTTCAACCTCGCGGAAACGCTCGCCGGGGCGGGCGAAACCGCCGCGGCGGTCGCCACCGGAGAGCTGGCCGCAGCCCTCTACGCCCGGCTCGACCGGGGGGAGGACGCCGAACAGGTCCGCACACGCGTCGGAGAGTACGCGAGCGGGGCTCCGGCCGATTCACGCGCCGGCCTGCCCGGGTGACAGGCCGAACAGCTCTGCCGCGTTGTCGTGGCACACGGCCCGCAGCCACTCGTCGCCGAGGCCCAGCCGTTCCAGGGCGTGCAGCTGGTGCAGATAGGGATAGGGGATGTTGGGGAAGTCGGAGCCGAGCAGGACGCGGTCGCCCAGCGCGGCGAGCCGGGGCAGGGCCTGGCGGGGGAACGGCATCAGTGCTTCGGTGAAGCCGGTGAACGCCATCGTCGTGTCGAGGCGCACCTGGTCGTACCGTTCGGCGAGGCCGAGGAACTCCTCGTACTCCGGCATGCCCAGGTGCGCGACGATCAGCCGCAGTCGCGGGTGCCGTGCCAGGACGCGCGCGATGGGTTCGGGGCCGGTGTGTTTGCCGGGGGCGGGCCCGGAGCCGCAGTGCACCACCACGGGGATCCCGGCCTCGGCCAGCACCCCCCACGCCTGCTGGAGACGTTCGTCGGCCGGATCGTACGCTCCCACCTGTACGTGAGCCTTGAACACGCGCGCGCCCGATGCGACGGCCTCGCGGACGTAGCCCTCGACGTCCGGCTCGGGGTAGAGGGTGGCGGTGTGCAGGCAGTCGGGGGTGCGGCGGGCGAAGTCGGCCGCCCATCCGTTCAGCCATCGGGCCATGCCGGGCTTGTGCGGGTAGAGCATGGCGGTGAAGGCCCGGACGCCGAACCGTCGCAGCAGGGCCGTGCGCTCCTCCTCCTGCCTGCGGTAGGTGATCGGCCACCGCAGTCCGCCGGTCAGCGGCCCGTTGGCGTCGAAGTAGTTCCAGACCTTGTGCAGGACACGCTCGGGCATGAAGTGGGTGTGGACGTCGATCAGCCCGGGAAGACCGAGCCCGTTCCAGAACCGGCGGACCTCACCGGCCTCGTCTTCCACTCCCGTGCGGGGGGAACTCACCTGATACCGCCTCTCTCTCGAACACGGTCGCCCGCAGTGTCGCAAGGCCGCCCGCGCCTGGCGAGTTCGCCGTGCTCCGGTGCCCGAGCGCCCACGGCAGGCGTTCGGCGGGCCGGCGACCGTGCGCCCTCAGCCGGCGTGGAGGACCCGGAAGCGGTCGGGTCGCGCCGGATCCCGGTCGACGACCTGGATCGGCGGCCAGGCCCACTGCCAGACGCCGATGCCCGGCGTGCGGGTGAACCGGATCCGCCCGCGGGTGCCTTCGACGGCGACGCGCGGCCAGGATCCGGCAGTGCGCGCCCGGTCCGTGCCGTGGGTACGCAGCACATCGGCGAGCACGGCGATCGTGTCGTAGCCCTCGAAGGCGACGAAGGAGGGCGCTTCACCCAGCCGCTCGCCAAGGGCCGTCCCGACGCGGACACCGAGGGGGCCGAGGCGCTCGGGAAGGTAGCGCAGGAACGGGATCGCGGCGCCGTCGTCGCCCAGCGGCGTCGCCCATTCGGCGAACTCCGGCTGCCCGGCCGGGGCACCGATCATGATGTCGGTGAGGCGCTGGTCGCGGCGGACGGACCTGACGATCGGCACGGCCGGTTCCGGGTGGCCCACGAGAAGCAGGAGGGCTGTCGCACGACGGGCGACGAGTTCGTCGCACACGTCCGCGGGGGACAGGGCGCGCATGTCGAGTTCGACGACGGTACCGCCCCGTGGAGCGAGGTGGTCCCGCAGGATGCGGGTCCCGGAGGCCCAGTAGACACTCGGGTCGGCCGCCACGGCGATGCGGCGGTGTCCCGCGCCGAGGACGAAGTCCGCGTAGACCCGCCAGCCGCGGGACTGCGCCGGGGCGAGGCGCGCGACCCATTCCGTCGGCTCTTCGGTGAGCGCGTCGAGAACCGCCGACGAGCAGAGGAACGGCAGCCCGAGGGCGTCGGCCCTGGCGGCGGCGGCGCGGGCGACGACGCTGTGATACTCCCCCGCCAGGGCGGACACGCCCAGGCGGCCCAGTTCGTCCACGGCTGCCGCGGCCCTGTGCGGATCAGCCGCGGTGTCCCGGACCACCAGTTCGAGTGGACTTCCGGCGATCCCGCCGGCCTCGTTGACCTCGCGCACGGCCAGCTCCAGCCCGGCGAGCAGGTGCCGGCCCGCCCCGACCCAGCCGGGCGGGGTCAGCGGGACGAGAGCGCCGACCCGGACGGATGAGCCGCCGGGCCGCTCCGCTCCGGGCGGCGAGGGGGGTGCTGGTGGCGCAGGGGTGACCATGCGGGACATTGCATCGGCCACCGTCGCCGGCGGACAACCGATTATGCGGGTGTCCCGGCAGACCTGCGCCGCTGCCGGGCCGCCAGTACCGCGTGGACGACGACGCCGGCGAACAGGAACAGCGCGCCCTGGTACACCGCCGCGTAGCCGGCGCCGGCCATCAGCCAGAGGGAGAAGGCCGCCGCGATGGCACTGATCAGCGAGTCGCGCACCAGACGCGCGCGGTCCACGGACTTGCCGCAGACCAGGTGGAAGATCTGCGCGGCCGCCGCCAGCAGGTACGGCACGGTCGCGGTGAACGTGGTGACGAGGACCAGGACGTCGAAGACCTTCGCCGAGCCCGACAGGTAGTTGTACGCGGTCAGGAGGGAGGACAGGACGACCGTGACGGCGACGCCGGCCGTCGGCACGCCCCGTCGGCGGCGGGCGAAGGCGGCCGGGAACAGGCCGTCCTTGGCCGCGGCGTACGGGGTCTGGGCGCTCAGCAGCGTCCAGCCGTTCAGGCAGCCGGTCATCGACACCAGCGCCGCCAGCGCCACCGCCGTACCGCCCCAGCTGCCGCCGAACATCGTGTTCACGGCGTCGGAGAAGGGGGCCGTGGAGGTCATCAGCCGGTGGTGCGCGACCGTGCCGAAGACGGACAGCGTGCCCAGCAGATAGACCAGCGCGGCGCCCGCGGTGCCGATGACGGTGGCGCGCCCCACGTTGCGGCGGGCGTTCTTGACCTCGCCGGCGCTCACCGCGGCGGACTCCACACCGAGGTAGGAGAAGAGCAGCAGCGCGGCGGAGGCGGAGACGGCACCGACGGCACTGTGACCGCCGGCGTTGAAGGGCCCGAGCCGGGAGGGGTCGAAGAAGAACAGACCGCCGACCGCGACGAGCAGCAGCGGCACGAACTTGAGCACCGTCGACACCAGCTGGACGGCGCCCACGTACCGGGTGCCGGCGAAGTTGGCGAGGGCGGGCAGCCACTGCAGGGCCAGGGCGGCCAGGCAGGCGGTCCACCGGTGGTCGTCGACCGGGATCAGTACGTCCAGGTAGCCGACGGCGGCGACGGCGAGCGCCGCGTTCGAGACCCAGGTGGTGATCCAGTAGGACCAGGCGGCGAGGAAGCCCGCGAAGTCACCGAAGGCCTCGCGCGCGTAGACATAGGGGCCGCCGGTACGGGGGTCCCGCGCGGCGAGCCGGCCGAAGACCAGGGCCAGCGCGATCGCGCCGACGGTCAGGACGGCGAAGGCGACCAGGCTCACCGTGCCGTAGGGGGCGATGGAGGCGGGCAGCAGGAAGATGCCGCCGCCGATGATGTTGCCCATGACCAGCGCGGTCGCGACCGGCAGTCCGAAGCGGCGGGCGTGCTTGCTGGTGCTGCCGTGGGTGCCCGCTGTGGGAGCCTCGGGGCTCTCCGAAGGGGCCGGAGCCGACGGGGGGACGGTTCCGGTGACGTGCATGGGGGGTGGACCTCTCATCGAACAGACGTCCCGGGATCGCCGGGGCGCAGCCCATGGTCGGGGACGGGCCCATCCGCCGCAAAATCGCCGTTCCTTGTGCCGTCCGACCCCGCCGATCCTGCAAAAAGTGCACTGTTGCGGCCTGTGTGCAGTGAAATGTCCGGCGGCTCGGACGCGGCTACGCGGCTCGTACGCGGCGCGGCGTCAGGCGCCGCGGTCGGACTCGCCGCCGGCCCACAGGCTGCGCACATGCCCAAGGTGCCGGGTCATGATCGCGTGGACGGCCTTCCCGTCCCGCTCCAGCAGGGCGTCGAGGAGTTCCAGGTGTTCCTCGGCGGAGGCGAGCAGCCGGCCGGCCTCCACCAGGGCCGTCAGGCCGTACAGGCGGGAGCGGCCCCGCAGGTCGGCCACCACCTCGACCAGGTGGGCGTTGCCCGCGAGGGCCAGCAGGCCGAGGTGGAAGCGGGTGTCGGCCTCGACGTAGGCGATCAGGTCGCCCGCCACCGCCGCGGTGACGATCTCCCGGGCCGCCGGGCGCAGCGCCTCCAGCGAGACGCGGTCGGCGGTGCGGGCCAGCTCGGCCACGGTCGGGATCTCGATGAGGGCGCGGATGTGCGTGTACTCGTCCAGCTGCTGGTCGGAGACCGCGGTGACCCGGAAACCCTTGTTCGGCACGGTGTCGACCAGGCCTTCCTTGGCCAGGTCCAGCATCGCCTCGCGCACCGGCGTCGCGGAGACGCCGAAGCGGGCGGCGAGCGAGGGCGCGGAGTACACCTCGCCCGGTCGCAGCTCCCCCGCGATCAGCGCGGCGCGCAGCGCGTCGGCGACCCGCTCGCGGTAACTGCTGCGCCGGCCGCCCAGCCGGGGGAGTGCGGGCATCTCCGTGCCCCGCGTGTTCTGTGCCATGTCACGCATCACCGGGGTGAGTCTAGAGGACGCTCTACAGGACGAAGCCCTCCGGGAAGGGGTCGGTGGGATCGAGGAGGTACTGCGCGGTGCCGGTGATCCACGCCCGCCCGGTGAAGCTGGGCAGGACCGCCGGGCGGCCGGCGACCTCCGTCGTGCCCAGCAGCCGTCCGGTGAAGCGGGTGCCGATGAACGACTCGTTCACGAACTCGGTGTGCAGGGGCAGTTCGCCGCGTGCGTGCAGTTGCGCCATGCGCGCGCTCGTGCCCGTGCCGCACGGGGAACGGTCGAACCAGCCCGGGTGGATGACCATGGCGTGGCGCGAGCGGCGGGCGGTGGCGCCCGGTGCGTGGAGGTGGACGTGGTGGCAGCCGTGGATGGAGGGGTCCTCGGGGTGTACCGGTTCCGCCTCGGCGTTGATCGCGTCCATCAGCGTCAGACCGGCCGCGAGGATGTCGTCCTTGCGGGCGCGGTCGAAGGGCAGTCCGAAGGCGTCGAGCGGCAGGATCGCGTAGAAGTTGCCGCCGTAGGCGAGGTCGTAGGTGACCGTGCGGCCGTCGGGCAGGGTGATCGTGCGGTCCAGGCCGACGGCGAACGACGGCACGTTCCTCAGGGTCACGTTCCGCGCGGCGCCGTCCTCCACCGCCACCTCGGCGACCACCGGTCCGGCGGGGGTGTCCAGCCGGATGGTGGTCACCGGTTCCACGACGTCCACCATGCCGGTCTCCACCAGCACCGTGGCGACCCCGATGGTGCCGTGCCCGCACATCGGCAGACAGCCGGAGACCTCGATGTAGATGACACCCCAGTCGCAGTCGGGCCGGGTCGGCGGCTGCAGGATCGCGCCGCTCATCGCCGAGTGGCCGCGCGGCTCGTTCATCAGCAACCGCTTGAGGGAGTCGCGGTGTTCGCGGAAGTACAGCCGCCGCTCGTTCATCGTCGCACCCGGTACGGTGCCGATCCCGCCGGTGACCACCCGGGTCGGCATGCCCTCGGTGTGCGAGTCGACGGCGTGCAGGACGAGCTTGCTGCGCATGGTCAGACTCCCTGGGCGAGACCGGCGGCGACGGCCTTCTCGGTGGCCGCCCGGACGGCGGCCTGCTGTTCGGGCGCCAGCGGCACGCGGGGCGGGCGCACCGGGCCGCCGTACCGGCCGACGACGTCCATCGACAGCTTGATCGCCTGGACGAACTCGACCTTCGAGTCCCAGCGCAGCAGCGGGTGCAACTGCCGGTACAGGGGCAGCGCGGTGCCGAGGTCCCCGGCGGCCGCGGCGCGGTACAGCTCCACCGAGGCACGCGGGAGCGCGTTCGGGTAGCCGGCCACCCAGCCCTTGGCTCCCGCCACCGCCAGTTCCAGCAGGACGTCGTCGGCGCCGGCCAACAGGTCCAGCTCCGGGGCGAGTTCGGCGATGCGGTAGGCGCGGCGGACGTCGCCGGAGAACTCCTTGACGCCGTGGATGTGTCCCTCGCCGTGCAGCCGGGCGAGGAGCTCGGGCACCAGGTCGACCTTGGTGTCGATCGGGTTGTTGTACGCCACCACCGGCAGCCCCGCGCGCGCCACCTCGGCGTAGTGGGCGAGGACGGAGCGCTCGTCGGCGCGGTAGGCGTTGGGCGGCAGCAGCATCACGGACGCGCAGCCGGCCTCGGCCGCCTGCTCGGCCCAGCGCCGGGCCTCGGCCGAACCGTAGGCGGCGACGCCCGGCATCACCCGCTCGCCGCCGATCGCGGCCACGGCCGTCTCCACCACGCGGGCGCGCTCGTCGGGGCCGAGCACCTGGTACTCGCCCAGCGAGCCGTTCGGTACGACGCCGTCGCAGCCGTTCGCGACCAGCCAGGCGCAGTGCTCCGCATAGCGGTCGTGGTCGACGGACAGATCCTCGCGCAGGGGCAGGGCCGTGGCGACGAGGACGCCCCGCCAGGGGCGGTTCGGTGCGTGGGTCATGGGTGATCCCCCTCTATGGCGTGTGACATATTACTGAGTGATGTGCCTTCTGGACAGGAGCTCGTCCGGCTTCGGCTCCGGCCTCGGTGCGGTCGGTCAGGCGTCCGGCGGCTCGGCCAGGACGCCGAGCGGCACCGGGCGGGCGAACGGCCGGCGCCCGGGGGTGAGCGGGCATCCGGTCAGGCCGGCCACCGCGGGCGCGCACACGCGGCCCTGGCACCAGCCCATGCCGGCCCGCGTCAGCAGCTTCACGGTGCGCAGGTCCCCCGCGCCGAGCGGGCCGGCGGCCGTACGGACCTCGCCGGCGGTGACCTCCTCGCACCGGCACACCACCGTGTCGTCCGTGATCCGGTCCGCCCAGCCGGCGGGCGGCGCGTACACCGGGTCGAGTGCCGCGAAGAACGCCCGCTGCCGGGCCCTGGCCCGGGCGGCCGCGGCCCAGGTCCGCGGGTCGGGTACGGCGCCGTACAGGCGGGCGGCGATCGAGCGGCCGGCGATGTGGCCCTCGGCGAGCGCCAGGGCCGCCCCGCCGATGCCGGTGCTCTCCCCGGCGGCCCAGACCCCGGGTACGTCGGTGCGCTGCTCCTCGTCGACCCGTACGGCCGTGCCGGTCAGGGTGCAGCCGAGGGTCTCGGCGAGGTCGGTGTGCGGCAGCATGCCGTGTCCGACGGCGAGGGTGTCGCACGGGATGCGGCGCGCGCTGCCGGGCCGGGTCCGCCCGTCGCGCTCCGGTGCGGCGACCGTGACCGCCTCCAGCCGGTCGGTGCCGTGCGCCTCCACCACGGTGTGCCGAAGCAGCGTACGCACCCGGTGCCGCAGCAGCCGCCCCGCGTACCAGGCGCCTTCGGCGAGCTTGCCGGGCTCCGCGGCGACGGCCGGCGTGCGGCGCAGCAGGGCCCCGGGACCGGCGGACTCCACCAGCGCGGCCACGTGCGCGCCCGCCGCGGCGAGCCCCGTGGCCACCGGCAGCAGCAGCGGCCCGGTACCGGCCACCACGACCGTGCGGCCGGGCAGCACCAGGCCGCCCTTGAGCATGGCCTGTGCGCCGCCCGCCGTCACGACGCCGGGAAGCGTCCAGCCGGGAAAGGGGAGGACGCGCTCGTAGCCGCCGGTGGCGAGCAGTACGGCGTCGGCGCGGACGGTGACCCCCTCCTCCTGTGCCCGGCCCCGCAGGGCGTGCACCGTGAAGGAGTCCGGCTCCCGTTGCACGCACCAGACGTGATGACCGGTCAGATGGGTGACACGCCCGGCGGTGAGGTGCCGGCCGATGCCGTCCCGCAGCCGTTCCCAGGTGCGCCACTGGTGGTGCAGGGCCTCGGGGCGGCGGGCGCCGAGGGCACGGGCGGGCTGCCGGTAGAACTGCCCTCCCGCCTGCTCGGCCGCGTCCACGAGGGTGACCCGCACGCCTCTGGAGGCGGCCGCCAGTGCCCCGGCGAGTCCCGCCGGACCCGCCCCGACGACGGCGAGATGCGCTCGCTCACTCATGATCCCGTCCCGTCCCCTCCTGTGTGCGGATCTCGTCGCCCGGCTGCAGCGGCACCAGGCAGGCCCGCTGGTTCGCCCGGCCGTTGACGGTCACCAGGCAGTCGAAGCACACCCCGATCCCGCAGAAGACGCCGCGCGGCCGGCCGGAGCCGCGGGTGCTGCGCCAGGCCGTGACGCCCGCCGCCCACAGCGCCGCCGCGGCCGTCTGCCCAGGCAGGACGGTGAGGGGGCGGCCGTCGAAGGTGACGGTGAAGGCCTCGCCCGGCCGGGCCCGGGCCAGCTCCAGGGGGTTCACGGTGTGTCGCCTCCGTCGGTGTCGTAGTCCTTGAAGCCCTCGTAGTCCTCGGAGTCCTCGGAGTCCGCGAACGCCTCGTGTTCCTCACAGGTCTCGAACCGCTCCGGACGGAACGGTCTGAGATCCAGCTCCGGTGTCTTCCCGGTGAGCCGCTGCGCGATCAACTGCCCCGTGCCGACGGCCAGTCCGATGCCGGCGCCCTCGTGCCCGCACGCGTGGAAGAGGCCCGGCGCGCGGGGGTCGGGGCCGATCGCCGGGAGGTGGTCGGGCAGGTACGGCCGAAAGCCCGCGTACGTCCGCATCGCGCGCACCCGCTCCAGGAACGGGAACAGACCGATCGCCCCGGCCGCGAGCGCCCGTACCGCTGCGAGCGACAGCGAGCGGTCGAAGCCGACCCGCTCCCGGCTGGCACCGATCAGCACCGGTCCGGCGGCCGTGCCCTCCACCACCGGGGAGGTGCGCAGGGCGGCCGAGTCGCTGGCGACGTCCGCCACGTAGTCCGCGGCGTACACCTTGTGCCGGACCATCCGCGGCAGGGGCTCGGTGACCAGGACGAAGCCGCGCCGGGGGAGCACCGGCAGCCGGACGCCGGCGAGCGCCGCGAGGTCGCCGCCCCAGGTGCCGGCCGCGTTGACCACCGCCGGTGCGTGCAGGTCGCCCCGGTCGGTGCGCACCCCGGCCACCGCGCCGTCGGCCGTGCGCAGTACACCGGTCACGGTCCAGCCCGTGTGCAGACGGGCGCCGGAGGCGCGGAGCAGATGGGCGGCGGCGAGGGCGGGCATGACCTGGGCGTCCTGCGGATAGAACACGCCGCCCGCCTGGCCGGTGGCCAGGTGGGGCTCCAGGGAGGGGAGTTGGTCCGCGCGGACCGGGTCCGCCACGACTCCGGCGGACCGCTGGCCGTCGGCGAACGCGTGCAGCGCCGTGAGGGCGCCGGGAGAGGAGGCGACGACCAGGCCGCCCTTGGGTTCGTATTCGACCGCCGTGCCCAGTTCGTCGCCCAGCTCTGCCCACAACCGGGCGGACAGCAGGGCGAGATCGAGCTCGGGGCCGGGTTCCTTGTCGGAGACCAGCAGGTTGCCCTCACCCGCCCCGGTGGTGCCGCCGGCCACCGGGCCCCGGTCCACCACTCGTACGTCGAGGCCGGCCCGCGCGGCGTACCACGCGCAGGCCGCGCCCACCATTCCGGCTCCTACGACCACGACGTCGCAGGTCAGTCGCTTCGGCACGCCAGTACTATGTCACATGGCGCTGGTTCTGAGGAGACCTCGGAAGACATGGGTCCCGGCTCCGCCCGACCGGCGCCGCACACGTCACCTGTTTCCAGGCGTGGACGCCCCCTTGACGCCGACTTGAGCCGGATCGACACTCCAGTCAGGGAATCCTAGTGAACAGGTAGGAAATCATGAGGCGCCTCGAAGCGGTCACCGGCCGAACGGGCCGTACGCCGTTGCGCGCCCCCCTGCTCACCTCCCGTCGCCACATCGATCTGCTGCGCGTCTGCAGCGCCATCAGCCTCCACCGCTGAGCCGGGGCCCCTCGCACGCACCGGCCCCGCGCCGCCCGCCGGCGCGCACCTTCGCATGCCCACCACCCGGGGAGACGCATGTCCATCACCCAGCTCGCCGCCGTCCCGCCCGTCCACCGCGCCGCTCCCCTCTTCCGGGGCCGGCTCGGCCGGGACGCGCGCAGCGGCCACCACGCCGTGCCGCACCGCTACCGGCTCCATCTGTCCACCGCGTGCCCCGACGGACTGCGCCTCGCCGTCGGCCACAGCCTCCTCGGCCTCGACGACAGCTGTCCGGTCAGCCTCTTGCCCGCCGTCCCCGACTGTCCCGGCGGCGGTCACTCCGCGCTGCGCCCGCTGTACGAGGCGAGCGCCCACCACTACACCGGCCCCGCTCTCGGACCCGTGCTCAGCGACGACTGGTCCGGCCGGATCGTCAGCACCCACGCCCCCGACATCCTGCGCGACCTCGACCGCTTCCCGCACGAGGGGCAGGTCTCCCTCCGCCCCTGCGGCCTGGAGTCGGTGATCGAGGCCGCCGAACGGATGTGCTCCGAAGGGATCGAGGAGGCCGCGCAGCGCGCCGGGCGGGCCGGCGGCGACCCGGCCGAACGGGCCGCCGCCCTCGACGCGCTCCTCGACACCCTGGGCCGACTGGAGAACCGGCTGGCCGGTGAGGAGTACCTGGTCGACGACCGGCTCACCGCCGCCGACGTGGAACTGTGGGCGGCGCTGGTGCAGTTGGACACCGTCCACCGCTGCCACCTGGACGCCTCCGCCGTGCACCGCATCGCCGGCCACGGCGCCCTGTGGGCCTACGCCCGCCGGCTCGCCGCCCACCCGGCCTTCGGCCGCCACCTCGACCTCGACGGCATCTCCCGCCGCCACCACGGCCGTTGCAGGGGCCTGGAAGCCGCCGGAGCCGCTGTCCAGATCCTGGACTGGGCGGGCCATGCCGCGGATGCCGGGGACACTTCTCGCAGGTGAGAGCGGTCGGGCGATGTCCGATGAGCGGACGGCCGTTGACTTCCGGCGGACGGCTTGACGCGGAGCAGATCGACGGCGCGGTCGGCGACGAGGAGCCCGGCGTACGACCGTACGCGGCCCTGCGGGCGGCTCGCGGCCGTCCTGGGAGCTGCGTGCATGGCGTCACCTGTCACTGTCCGGCCCCGCGGGGCCCTCGCGCTTACCGAAAACGTCTGTTCCGGTCCGGTCCTCACCTGGGGCACCCCCACCGCGATGCGAGGGTTGCCGGTCAGCGAGCCAGGGCTTGGCGCTGACGCTCATGACCGTTCTGAGCCGTAAGCAAGTCACGCCCGCCCAGCCCCCGGTTCCCGCGCGCCACCGTGCGCCGCCTCGTGCGTAGCGCCGTCGCGGCCCGCACCCGCCCGCCGCGGTCGCGGGGTGTCCGAATCCGTACAAGGGGTCCATCCGGGACCTCGTCATCAACACCGGCAACCGGCAGACCTTCGTCGGCTCCCCGGCCACGGTCGCGCAGACCATCGACGACTTCGTGCAGGCCGACGCCTCCGACGGCTTCATCCTCGTCCCGCACATCACCCCCGGCGGCCTGGACCCCTTCGCCGACCAGGTCGTGCCCCTGCTCCAGGAACGGGGCGTCTTCCGCACCGAGTACGAGGGCACGACCCTGCGCGACCACCTCGGCCTCGCCCCCCCGGACGCCGGCGCGGCCGCGGACGTCACCTCCCCCGTAGGTGACGTCCGCGGCCGATCCCCCGGCGCCGGACCGTGGTCGTCCCCGGTCGTGTGCCGTCACCAGCACATGACCGCTGTCTGCCCGCAACCCCACGTGGAGTACAGGCGGACGCGGACGACATAGCGCCGGCCCCTGACGAGCCGGACGCGGACGGCGGCGTTGTCCGGGCCGCCGCCGTCGTCGTGCCCCGCGAGGAAGCGCGGCACCCCGTCGCGCTCCTCGAAGACCACGAGCACGGTGTCGGCGTCGCCGAAGGTGCCCACGGTGTACTCGCGGGTCTCCGGCGGCTCGACGGTGAAGTCGGCCTGCTCGCCCGGCCCGAGACCGAGCGGCACCGACCGGAACGGCACCAGCCCGGCCGGCCTCGCGGGGCCGGCGGGCGGATACCAGCGCAGCACGAACTCCTTGTCGGCCGGGGACGGGCCGGCGGACGGAGACAGCCCCCCGCGGTACTGCTCCGGCTCCAGCACCAGCCCCGGCCCGAACGGGAACGTCATCACCGACTGCGGATCCCACACCGAGGCGCTCGCCTCGCCGGCGTCCAGCTCCCGCAGCACGTTCGTGTACGTCGTCTCCCGGCTCCAGTGGTTCGGCGGGCCCGCCAGCTCGGCGTACACGGCCTCGTCGTCCCAGTGGAGCCCGGCGTACGGGCTCTGGTGCTCGTGCACCATGCCGAGCGCGTGCCCGATCTGGTGCAGGACCGTCCCCCGCTCCCCGGGCCCGGTCACGTCCCAGCCCAGGTTCATGGTGCGTTCGCTCCGGCCGGCCGACAGCGCCTCACGCCCCACCGCCGACCAGGAACCCCCGCCGGCCTGGAACCCGATCCGCAGCTCCGCCTCGGCCCGGTCATCGGCCTCGGCGAACGTGAGGCCGATGCCGAGCCCCTGCCACTCGCGGAAGCAGTCGCGGACCACGTCCCGCTGCTCCGCGCCCCCGGCCCACGGCACGCGGCGCAGCTCACCGGTCCCGGGTACCGGGATCACCGAGGCGTCGCAGCCGTCGAAGAACCAGTAGTGCAGCACCGTGCCGTTGACCCACATCCGCCGCCCGGCGAGCAGCGCGCCCAGCCGCTCGGCGGTCAGCCCCGGTGCGAAGCACGGGGCCGGCCGCCGTACAAGCGCGCACAGGCGTCGGGTCATGCGGCCAGCGTGCCGTCCGCCCGCGCCGGGCGCCTGAGTCGGGAGCTACTCAAGTCACCCTGTATCAAAGGTGAGTAGGCGCGCTCAGAACACTGTGAGGACTCAAGAACTGGACGCGAAGACGCTGGAGCAGCCCTGGCCGTTCACCGGTCGCGAGGACGAACGGGAGCTGGTGCGCGCGGCGTCGGCCGCCGGCCGGCCCGGCATCGTGGTGACCGGGCCGCCCGGCCACGGCAAGACCCGGCTGATCACCGAGGCGGTCCGGGGCACCGGGCACGCCCGGGTGACCGGCACGCCCGAGGCCCGGGACCTGCCCTTCGCGGCCTTCGCCCACCTGCTGCCCGACGCCGTCTCGCCGCAGCGCGCGGTGCGGATCCTGTCCGGACTGCGGCTCCTCGTCGTGGACGACGCCCATCTGCTCGACGACGCCTCCGCCGCCCTCGTCCACCAGCTCGCCGTGCACGGCCGCACCCGGCTCGTGGTGGCCGCGGTGGACGGCGCGCCCGCACCCGGCGCGGTGTCCCGGCTGTGGACCGGGGAGCTGCTGCCCCGGCTGACCCTCGACCCGCTGCCCTGCGAGGACGTCGCCCACCTGCTCGCCGCCGCAGGGCTGGAACCGCTCACCGTGCGCCGCCTGCACCGGATGTGCCGCGGCGACCTGCGGCTGCTGCGCGACCTGGTCGACGCGCTCGACCGGGCCGGGCGGCTGCTGCCCGTTCCCGGTACGCGGGAGCGGGCCTGGCGGGGAGAGCTGCCGGTCACCCCGGCCGTGCGCGAGCGGCTCGCCCCGGCGCTGGAGCGCTGCGCGCGGGGCGAGCGGGACATCCTGGAACGCCTGGCCTTCGCCGAGCCGCTGCCCCTGCAGCTGTCGCCGGCGCCGGCCGACCTCGATCTGGAGGTGCTGGAGCGACTGGAGACGGACGGCCTGGTCCACGTCGGCGATCAGGGTGCGGTCACGCTCGCGCATCCGCTGCACGGACCGTTCCTGCGCGCCACGGCCGGGCGGCTGCGGGCACGCCGTCGGGCCGGCGCGCCCCGCTCGTACGCGGCGGCCCTGGAGGCCGAACAACGGCTGCTGGCACGGCGGATCGAGCAGCTGGACGTCCGGCCGGTGCCGACGCCGGTGGGGGAGTGGCTGGTCACCGAGGCCGCCGGGCTGCCCGCCGGGTACGCCGCCGTCCGCGCCCGGTTCGCCCGGCTGCGCGGCGAGGTCCGGGACGCCGCGGCCTGGGCTCGTCAGGGGCTGCGGCGGACGCCGGGGGATGTCGGCTGCGGTGAGGAACTCGCCCTGGCGGAAGGTGAGTTGAAGGCCGGTCGTGATGGCGACGTGTTCGCCCGCTACGACTGCGTACGCCTCGGTGCGCCGGAGCGGGTCGCCGGGACGCTGCCGGCGGGCAGTGTGGTCGCCCGGCACGCGGAGGCGCTGTCGCGTGGTGACGGGGCCGCGCTGGACCGTGCCGCCGAGGCCTTGGAGGAGCGGGGCTTCCTGCTGTTCGCGGCCGAGGCGCGGGCCCAGGCCGTGCGGGTGCATCGCGATCCGCGGTCGGCACGGATGTCCCGGACCCGGGCGGTCTCGCTCGCACGGCGGTGCCAGGGGGCGCGCACGCCGGCGTTGGCGGGGCTGGTCCTTGGCGAACTCACGGCTCGGCAGCGGCAGATCGTGACACTCGCCGCTGCGGGCCTGAGCAACCGGGAGATCGCGGAGCGGCTGACCCTGTCCGTGCGGACCGTGGGAAATCATCTGTACAGCGCGTACAGCCGCCTCGGTACCGGCGACCGGGGGGCTCTGCCGGCGCTGTGCCAGTCCGCCTAGCGTCCGCCGGCCGCACCCGCCCCTGCACGGCCCGAGAGCCTCTTCACGCCGCCCCGAAAGCCGCGAACGCCCAGCCCGTCGCCTGGTGTACCGGGTCCTCGGGCAGGGTCGTACGGGCGTCCCGGAGCGCCTCCGCCAGCGACAGGCCCGCGCCCAGGCCCTTGTGCAGGGCCAGCATCAGGGGGACCACGGCGGCGTCGTTGACCGGGGCGCTGCTCGCCACCACCCCGGCCGTGCCCAGCGGCAGCAACGCGGTGACCAGGCCGAGGAGTTCGTCGGCGCCGACGGACGCCAGGCGGGCCGTGTCGCAGCTGGAGAGGATGATCCGGTACGGGCTGCGGGCGAGCCGTTCGAAGTCGTGCACGATCAGCGGGCCGTCGGCCATGCGCAGGGCCGAGAAGAGGGGGCTGTCGCCGCGGAACGTGCCGTGGGCGGCGATGTGCGCCAGAGCCGCGCCGTCCAGGTGCTCCAGGACGCGGGGGACCTGGGCCGCGTCGCCCTCCAGGACCGTCGCCGTGCCGTAGCGGCCGGCCAGTTCCGGTACTTCCGCGCCGCCGGTGGCGAGGCCGGGGCCGCGCACCAGGACGTGCCGGCCGCCCGGCGGGGGCTCCGTCTCGCGGGCGCGCAGCCAGCTGCCCGCCGACGGCGACACGCTGAGGACGCGGTCCCGCAGCGCGGGCAGCAGCGCCCACGGCACCCGGTGCAGCGCTCCCGGCGGAACGATCACCACCGGACCCGGACCGAGCTGTGCCGCCGCCCCGCCCAGCAGCAGCTCCTGCAGCCGCAGTCCCGCGGCCTCCACCAGGGGCAGCCGCGCCTCGGCGCCGGGGTGGGCGAGCCGCCGCAGTCCGGCCTGGACGTGCTCGGCCTCGGCCACCGCCTCGGCCAGCGGGCCGCCGCTGAACCGCCGTACCCGGCCCTGCCCGCACAGCAGGACGTGCACCCGCCCGTCGACCACGGCGAGTTCGGCCAGGTGCGCCTCGCCCAGCCGGTCCAGCAGCCGGGCCACGTCGAAGCGGTCGCCCTCGTGCGGGGCGGCGCCGCGGATGTGGTGGGTGCGGGAGCGGATCTCCCGTTCCAGGCGCCGCTGTTCACGCTCCAGCGCGGGTATGGGGCGGCCCTCCATCCGGGCCTCCTCCGCGCGGGCCGCGATCTCCCGGTAGGCGGTCAGACCGCTCAGCAGCGCCGGGTCGGCGGGCGGCCGGGTGGGCGGCGCGGACAGCACGGTCGCCCGCCAGCGCTCGCTCCACTGGAGCAGCCGGCGCGGTGTGCCGTGGGCGAGGCTCACCTCCTGGGCCAGCGCGGCCAGTTCGGCGCCCTGCGCGGAGGCGTGGGCGCGCAGTTCCGAGGCGCCGAGCGTCATCCGGTGGTCGTCCAGCACCTCCAGCCCCCGCCGGCAGGCCTCCAGCACGCCCCGCCGGGACCCCGCCGCGCGCGCCCGCAGCGCCTGCGCCGCCCAGCCGGTCACCCGGGCCGGCGGCGGGCCGCCGCGCCGGCTGCGCGCGGCCACCGCCAGGTGCCGCTCCGCGTCGGCCGTCCAGCCCAGCGCCAGCGCGATCCGGCCCGCGAGCAGCGACGCCTCCGGTGCGGCGGGCGAGCCGAAGGAGGCCAGCTTCCCGGCGACCGCCGCCGCGTCCGCGACCAGCCGCCCCGAGCGGCGCCCGGCCGCCACCCGTGCCTCGATCAGCACCAGCCGGGCATGGGTCTGCCACCACAGCCGCCGCTGTGCCGCGAACAGCCGTACGGCGACGGCGGCGCGGGCCACGGCGGTGTGCGGGTCCCCGGCCGAGCGGGCGGCCCGCGCGGCCGCCAGCAGCAGCTCGGCCTTGCGCGTCGACTGCCCGCCGATCCGGTCCAGCAGGGCGATCGTCGCGTCCGCCTCGGCCAGCGCCTCCGGGGCCAGACCGGCCGCCATCAGCACCTCGCAGCGCCGGATGGACAGCATGTAGGTGGGGGTGCCGAGTTTCGCGTACCGCTCCTCGGCCTCGTCCAGCAGCCGCAGCGCCGCCGGGATGTCCCCCGAGCGGAACGCGGCGAGGCCCCGGCTCTCCACCGCGTCGGCCTTGTCGTGCTCCTGGCCGGTGGTGTCCCACAGCCGCTCCGCCGCCGTGAAGTCCGCGACCGCCCGGTCCACCGCGCCGAGCGCCAGATGCACGGTGGCCCGCAGGGTCAGCGCCCGCGCGGTCCAGATGTCGTCGCCGACCTGGCGCAGCACCGGCAGCGCCCGCCGTACGTCCTCCAGCGCCTCCCGGTGATGCCCCAGCACCCACCACACATACGCCCGCCGGTACAGCACCCGGGCCCGGGTGTGCCCGGAGCCCCGGGCGACCCCGCGCTCGAAGGAGGTGAGCCCCTGCCGCGTGCGCCCCGCGTGCACCAGTGCGACCCCGAGCGTCGCGAGCACGTCCGCCTCACGGTCAGCCGACTCGGCGCGCGCGGCCAGGTCCCGGGCCCGGCGCAGATGCCGGAGCGCGATCCGCAGGTCCCCGAAGTCCCGCTGCCAGATGCCGAGCACCTGGTGGGCGACGCTGGCGTGCAGCGGCGGCGGAGCGGCGTGCAGCACCTGTTCCGCGCGTGCCCGGGCCTCGCCCGGGTCGGCGAACACCAAGGGCAGCAGTTCGAGCACCGACTCGCTTCCCGCTGTCACGTCTCGCATGGTAGTGGCCTGCTGTATCAGACGGTGGTCCCACGACTCTCACTGTCGAACACCGTCTTCAGGGGGAGGAAGGTCATGGCACCACAGCGGTTCCACGAGCAGTTCGCACACATCCAGCACTCCATGCCCGGCGTGGCGCTGGCCATGGGGCCGGAGGAGGACGCCCACTTCCTCTACGAGAAGGGGGTCGTCCTGGCCCGCGACGGCGAGGAGGCCCGCGTCGTCGAGGACACCGTGCGCGCCCACTTCACCGCGACCGAGGGTCTCGTCCCCGACCACGTCCGCCGGGACGGCCCGGAGACCGGCCGCACCGGCGTCACCCGCATCCGCACCGGCGCCCCGGACGCCGGCGAGGACACCGTCGGGCACGCGCTGCGCGCCCTGCGGGAGGCCGAGGACCGCCGGGGCCGCCGGCTGGTGAGCCGCAACCACGTGGTGCACATCGCGGTCAACGCCTGCCCCGGCGACGAGCCGGTGCCCGTCGCGCGCACCCAGCCGGCCAACCCGGCCGCCGCCGAAGGCCGTTACGACGCGGACAGCGCCGTCGGCGTCCTCGTGATCGACACCGGCCTCGTGCACGACCACGGCTCCTACCCGCTGCTCGCCCACACCACGGGCGACGCCCAGGCGGCCGAGACCGACGCCGACGGCGTGCTCGGCCAGTACGTCGGCCACGGCACGTTCATCGCCGGGGTGCTCGCGGCAGTCGCGCCCAACACCGCCCTCACCGTCCGGGGCACCCTCAACGACGCCGGGGCGATCCTGGAGTCCGAGTTCGGTGCCCGGCTCTTCGAGGCGGTCGACCGGGGCGGCTGGCCCGACATCATCAGCCTCTCCGCCGGCACCCCCACCGAGGGCGGCGACGGCCTGATCGGCCTGGACGCGTTCATGCGCGAACTGCGCGGCCGGCGCACCCTGCTGGTGGCCGCCGCGGGCAACAACGCCAGCGACACGCCGTTCTGGCCCGCCGCCTACGCCGCCCTGCCCGAGTACGCCGACAGCGTGCTGTCGGTCGGCGCGCTGCGCGCGGACGGCGACGGCGCCGCCTGCTTCAGCAACCACGGCCCCTGGGTGCGGGCCTACGCCCCGGGTGAGCGCCTCACCAGCGCCCTCACCGGGTTCGGCACCCCCGTGCCGTACGTCTACCAGCACTCCACCTACGACAGCTGCCGGTACGGCTCCGACTACCTGTGCACCTGCCAGTTCCCGCGCCACACCGGTGTGCTGAGCGAGGGCCGGGAGAGCACCGGTGCCAAGCCGGACCAGGTGATGTTCGACGGACTCGCGCAGTGGAGCGGCACGTCCTTCGCCACGCCGGTCGCCGCGGGCCTGGTCGCCGCCCATATGACGGCGCATCGGGAACGTGACCCGCGCGCCGCGCGCACGCGCCTGCTGGCGGCCACCACCGACACGGCCGATGTGCGCGGGGCGCACGTCCCGGCGCTCCGGCCGCCCAGCTGGCGCCCCGTCCCCGTCGTCGTCCCGGCCCTGCCCGCATGAGGGCCGGAACCCTCCGCTCCACGGCGTACCATGACGTGCCGTACACGAGGGGTGGAGCCGTGGACCGAACAGAGGTCGGCGCGCTGGTCCAGTCCGCCGTCGACGGGGACGCCGCGGCCTGGAAAGCGCTGGTGGAAGGGATGAGTCCGCTCGTGTGGTCGGTCGTGCGCGCACACCGGCTCTCCGACGCCGACGGGCACGAGGTCTATCAGACCGTCTGGTTCCGCTTCGCCCAGAACCTGGGCCGCATCCGCGAACCCGACAAGGCCGGTTCCTGGCTGGCCAGTACCACCCGCCACGAGTGCCTGAAGGTGCTCAAGGCCCTGACCCGGCTGACCCTGACGGACGACCCGCGGGTGCTGGACCGGGCCAGCGACGACCGGACCCCCGAGGAGTCGCTGATCGATTCGGAGGAGGCGGCGGACCGGGCCGAGCGGGTGCGCTGCCTGTGGCAGGAGCTGGAGGGACTGGGGGAGCGCTGCCGGCAGCTGTTGCGCGTGCTCGTGGCCTCCCCGCCGCCCAGCTACGGGGAGATCTCGGCCGCGCTCGGTATCGCGGTCGGCAGCATCGGCCCCTTGCGCCAGCGCTGTCTGCGCCGGCTGCGGGCCCGGATGGACGCACGGGGTGTGGCGTGAGCGACGACGAGGACCGGTTCCCGCGACACGGCGCGGACGAACAGCGACAGGCCGGGGACCGGTATCGGCAGGCCGGGGACGAGCATCGCCCGGCCGGGGACGAGTACCGACGGGCCGGGGACGAGGAGGAGCTGGCGGACGCCGTGCTGGAGGAGGGGCTGCGCCAGGCCGCCGCCGTCCTGGACCCCGTCCCGGACTTCCTGCGCCAACTGGCCCTGGACGCCTACGCCCTGCACGACCTGGACGCGCAGCTCGCGGAGCTGACCTTCGACTCGCTCGTGGACGCGCTGCCCGTCAGGGGCGTCACGGACGCGCCCCGGATGCTGACGTTCCGGGCGGGTGAGGTCACCGTCGACGTCGAGGTCACCGACCACGGGCTGATCGGCCAGCTGCTGCCGCCGCAGTCGGCGCGCATCGAGGTGCTCGGCGGCCCGCAGACCGCCCGCCCGGTCACGGTCGACACCCTCGGCCGCTTCAGGAGCGACACGGCGCCCGCCGGCCCGTTCGCCCTCAGGCTGCGCACCGGCGCGGAGGTGATCGTCACGGAGTGGCTGCGCGCCTGAACCCGGTCAGCGGGACCAGGTCACGGGCAGCGTCCGCGGGCCGCGGATCATGGTCTTGTGCCGCCAGCGCACCTGCTCGGCCGGAACGGCGAGCCGCAGCCCGGGCAGCCGGTCCAGCAGCGTGTCCACCAGCAGCTCGGTCTGCAGCCGGGCCAGGACCGCGCCGGTGCAGAAGTGCGGGCCGTTGCCGAACGCGAGATGCGGACGGGGAGCGCGGTCCGGGTCGATGCGGTCCGGGTCCGCGAAGACGTCCGGGTCCCGGTTGGCGGCGAGGTAGGAGACGTAGACCGGTTCGCCCGCGGTGATCCGGTGACCGGCGATCTCCACGTCCTCCAGCGCGATCCGGGCGAGCCCGACCGTGCTGCGGTGCGGGATGTGGCGCAGCAGCTCGTCCAGCACCGGACCGCGCGCCTCGGGCCGTGCCCGCATCCGCTCCATCAGCTCCGGCCGGGTCAGCAGCAGGTACAGCATCTGCCCGCAGTTGTGCGTGACGGCCTCGCCGCCGATCTGCAGCGGGCCGGCCAGTCCGACGGCCTCCTCCTCGCTGATCTCCCCGGCCGCCACGGCCCGGCCGAGCAGCGCGTAGACGTCCTCGCCCGTGCTGTGCGCGCGGGCCCGCACGAGGGAGCCGATCCAGCCGTACAGACCGTCCTTGGCCTGGCCGGCGGCCTCGGCCCCGGTGGTGGAGATGATCTCCCGGGTCCAGGTGCGCACCTGGTCCCGGTCGGCGGGCGGCACCCCCATGACCTCGCTGACGACGCTGATCGGAAACGGCTCCAGCACCCGCTCGACCAGGTCGGCCGGCGGCCCGTCCCGGACGACACCCTCCACCAGCTCGTCCAGGATCGCCTGCGCGCGGGGCCGCAGCCGCTTCATCGCGCTCACCGTGAACGCGCCGGCGATCGGCTTGCGCAGCCGGTTGTGGTCGGGCTGGTCGGCCCAGGCCAGCGAGCCGGGCCGGGGCGCGAAGTTCGGTGCGAGCCGGGTGATCTGACGCCGGGTCACCTCGGCGCGGCTGAACCGCGGGTCGTTGGTGATCAGCTTCACGTCGTCGTAGCGGGTCGCCAGCCACGCCCAGCCCTCGCCGAACGGCAGCCGGATGCGGGTCAGCGGGCCCTCGCGCATGAGATCGGCGAGCACCGGGTCGAAGTCCGTCCCGTCCAGGTCGGACGCGGGCCAGTCGCGCACGGGGGGCCGGCCGGTGAGCGTGGTCTCCTCGGTCATGCGCACCACACTGGTACGGGCGGCGGTGGCTGTCTCGTGGGCCTGCGCCAGGCGGGGGGCGCTTCAGGCCGCGTCCACGAGTGCGGCCAGGGCGGTCGCCAGCCGTTCCAGTCCCGGCCCGGCCGGGCCGCCCGGTTCCGTCATGTAGGTGTCGCGGCGGATCTCCACCATCAGGGCCGCGACCCGGGTGTCGGTGCCGTAGAAGTCCAGCGGCACGTATGTCCCGGCGAAGGGGCTGTTCAGCCCCGTCCCACCGCAGGCCGTGAACGCCCTGCGGGCGGCCTTGGCCAGGTCCGGCGGGGTGTGCAGGGAATCCGTGCCCAGGCACACCGGCGGACGCGGCCCGCTGCCGTGCAGCTCGTAGGGGAGCGGCTCGCTCGGATAGGAGTGGACGTCGATCACCACGGCCCGTCCGGTCGCGGCCAGCCGGTCCGCGACCGCCTCGGTCATGGCCCGCGCGTACGGCCGGAAGTACCGCGCCAGCAGCGGCTCCGGATCGGTGTCCGCGGGCCGCAGCCCGGCGCGGTGCGTGGTCCGGGTGTAGACGGCGCCCATACCGACGGCCGTCATCTCCTCCCGCTCGTCCGGGAACCGCTCCGGGTCCACGACCAGCCGGGACAGCCGGTTCACGAACCGCCACGGCGTGACGCCGGCCAGCTCCGCGGCCCGCTCGGCGAGCTCGGCGGTGTGCGCGTCCGTGATGTGGTCCAGCTCCCGCTCCAGTGCGGCGTCGTCCAGCACGATGCCGGCCCGCACGTCCGCGGGGACCGCCCGCGCGGAGTGCGGCACGTGCAGCAGCACGGGTGAGCCGGGGGCGCCGGGCAGGAGTTCGAACGAGGACACGGGCTGCTCCGGGGCGTTGTCGGCGGTGTGGACACGGCTCCGCCCCGGCCGGGGTCGCCGGCCGGGGCGGAGGATCACGCGGGTGAGCGGCTCGGGCGCCGCAGGCGTCAGCTCAGGGACGCCAGCGCCTCGTTCCAGGTGGCCGACGGGCGCATGACCGCGTCCGCCTTGGCCTGGTCGACCTGGTAGTAGCCGCCGATGTCGGCCGGGGAGCCCTGGACCGCGATCAGCTCGTCCACGATCTGCTGCTCGTTCGCGGCGAGGGTCTCGGCGAGCGGCGCGAACGCCTTGGCCAGGTCGGCGTCGTCGGTCTGCCGGGCCAGTTCCTGCGCCCAGTACAGGGACAGGAAGAAGTGGCTGCCGCGGTTGTCGATGCCGCCGACGCGACGGGTCGGGGACTTGTCCTCGTTGAGGAAGGTCGCCGTGGCGCGGTCGAGGGTGTCGGCGAGGACCTTGGCGCGGGTGTTGCCGGTGGTCGTCGCGTACTGCTCGAAGGAGGGCACGAGCGCGAAGAACTCACCGAGGGAGTCCCAGCGCAGGTAGTTCTCCTTGACCAGCTGCTGGACGTGCTTCGGCGCGGAGCCGCCGGCGCCCGTCTCGAACAGGCCGCCGCCCGCCATCAGCGGGACGACCGACAGCATCTTGGCGCTGGTGCCCAGCTCCAGGATCGGGAAGAGGTCGGTCAGGTAGTCGCGCAGGACGTTGCCGGTGACCGAGATCGTGTTCTCGCCGCGGCGGATGCGCTCCACCGACAGCTTGGTGGCCTCGACGGGGGTCAGGATCCTGATGTCCAGGCCCTCGGTGTCGTGCTCGGGCAGGTACTGCCTGACCTTGGCGATCAGGTTGGCGTCGTGCGCGCGGCCCTCGTCCAGCCAGAACACGGCCGGGTCGCCGGTGGTGCGGGCGCGGGTGACGGCCAGCTTGACCCAGTCGCGGATCGGGGCGTCCTTGGTCTGGCAGGCGCGGAAGATGTCGCCGGCGGCGACCGGCTGCTCGATCAGCACGTTGCCGGCGGTGTCGACCAGGCGGACCGTGCCGGCCGTGGCGACCTCGAAGGTCTTGTCGTGGGAGCCGTACTCCTCGGCCTTCTGCGCCATCAGGCCGACGTTCGGGACCGAGCCCATGGTGGACGGGTCGAAGGCGCCGTTGGCCCGGCAGTCCTCGATCACGGCCTGGTAGACGCCGGCGTAGGAGGAGTCCGGGACGACGGCGAGGGTGTCGGCCTCCTGGCCGTCCGGGCCCCACATGTGGCCGGAGGTGCGGATCATCGCCGGCATGGAGGCGTCGATGATGACGTCGGAGGGCACGTGCAGGTTGGTGATGCCCTTGTCGGAGTCGACCATGGCGAGGGCCGGGCCGTCGGCGATCTCGGCGTCGAAGGAGGCCTTGATCTCGGCGCCCTCGGGCAGGTTCTCCAGGCCCTTCAGGATGCCGCCGAGACCGTCGTTCGGGGTGAGACCCGCCGCCTTGAGCGTCTCGCCGTACTTCGCGAACGTCTTCGGGAAGAAGGCGCGCACCACGTGACCGAAGATGATCGGGTCGGAGACCTTCATCATCGTCGCCTTCAGGTGCACGGAGAACAGGACGCCCTCCTGCTTGGCGCGGGCGACCTGCGCGGCGAGGAACGCTTCGAGCTCGGCGACGCGCATGACGGAGGCGTCGACGACCTCGTCCTTGCGGACCGGTACGGACTCCTTGAGGACGGTGGTGGTGCCGTCCGCGGCGACCAGCTCGATCCTCAGCGCGCCGTCCTCGGCGATGACGACGGACTTCTCGGTGGAGCGGAAGTCGTTCTCGCCCATCGTGGCCACGTTGGTGCGGGACTCGGAGGTCCAGGCGCCCATGCGGTGCGGGTGGGTCTTGGCGTAGTTCTTCACCGAGGCCGGGGCGCGGCGGTCGGAGTTGCCCTCACGCAGGACCGGGTTGACGGCGGAGCCCTTGACCTTGTCGTAACGGGCGCGGATCTCGCGCTCCTCGTCGGTCTTCGGGTCGTCCGGGTAGTCCGGCAGCGCGTAGCCCTTGCCCTGCAGCTCGGCGACGGCGGCCTTCAGCTGCGGGAGGGACGCCGAGATGTTCGGCAGCTTGATGATGTTGGCCGCGGGGGTCTTGGCCAGCTCGCCCAGCTCGGACAGCGCGTCCGGGATGCGCTGGTCCTCGTTCAGGTACTCCGGGAAGACGGCGATGATGCGCCCGGCCAGCGAGATGTCCCGGGTGGTCACGGGCACACCGGCCTGCGAGGCGTACGCCTGGATCACCGGCAGGAACGAATGCGTCGCCAGGGCCGGGGCCTCGTCTGTGTAGGTGTAGATGATGGTCGAGTCAGTCACCGGGTGCTCCGCTCCACGTCTGCAACATTGCTCGACATCAAGATATCTCGTGATGGAGTCCGGCTCGACAGGGGTCCTGACCGGAAATCGTTCCCGTCCGCGCGGCCGCAGGCCCGCGCCGGCCGCACGCGGTCGCGAACGGCCTGCTCAGCGGCGGCGAGGTGGGTGAGGGCGGCCGGCCGGCGTGCCCGCTGCGCTCGCCGTCGCCCGGGGCCACGCACGCGGCGACGGCGAAGATGCGGCGGTGCCCCGGTCAGCCCGGCCGGGCGGGGCCTGGCCCGCCCGGCGTCCCGCCCGTCATCTCGCGCTCGATCCACCGGCAGATCACGTCCACCACGTACACATGCTCGGCCCGGGTCAGCTCCCGCCCCTTCGGGATCCCGTGCCAGCGCTCCAGACAGCCCCGGCAGCAGGTGGCGGTCGCGTGCTGGGCGACGAAGACCGGGTGGCCGCGGTACGGCGTCTGCTTGCCGTCCTTGTGCGGCCGGGCCGGCGCCAGCCGCCGCGCGATCAGGTCGTAGGCGTGCCACCGGATCGTGGCCGGGCCCTTGAGCTCCGCGGTCGCCCGGTCCCGCCCCCGCAGGCGGAACCTCGCACGGAACGGCTGGCGCGCGAGCGCGTCCAGCTTCCGGTCCAGGGCACGGGGGTCGGGCGAGGCGGTCATGCTGCTTCGAGCATACGAGCTACTCGGCGGCCCCCGAGACGACGTCCTCCCCGCTGCGCTGCTGCGGAATCACCACCGCGCCCTGCTGCAGCGCCACGGTACGGGTGGGGGGCGGGATGCTGATGCCCTCCGCGCGGTAGCGGCGGTGCAGGCGCTTGATGAACTCGTGCTTGATCCGGTACTGGTCGCTGAACTCGCCGACCCCGAGGACGATGGTGAAACCGATGCGGGAGTCGCCGAAGGTGTGGAAGCGGATGGCGGGCTCGTGGTCCGGGACGGCGCCCTCGACCTCGCGCATGACCTCCGTGACGACCTCCGCCGTCACCCGCTCCACGCGCTCCAGGTCGCAGTCATAGCCCACCCCGGCCTGCACCAGCACCGTCAACCGCTGCTCGGGGTGCGTGTAGTTGGTCATGTTGGCCTTGGCGAGCTGGCCGTTGGGGATGACCACCAGGTTGTTGGACAGCTGACGGACCGTCGTCTGGCGCCAGTTGATGTCCACGACGTACCCCTCCTCGCCGCCGCTCAGCCGGATGTAGTCGCCGGGCTGCACGGTCTTGGAGGCCAGGATGTGGATGCCCGCGAAGAGGTTGGCGAGGGTGTCCTGCAGGGCCAGGGCCACGGCCAGGCCGCCGACGCCCAGGGCGGTCAGCAGGGGCGCTATCGAGATTCCGAGCGTCTGCAGGACGACCAGGAAGCCGATCGCCAGGACCAGCACCCGGGTGATGTTGACGAAGATGGTCGCCGAGCCCGCCACGCCGGAGCGGGACTGGGTGACCGAGCTGACCAGGCCGGAGATCACCCGGGCCGCGGACAGGGTCACCACGAAGATCAGCCACACTTCGAGGATCTGGTTCGTGTGGTGCTGCACGGTCCGGGTCAGCGGCAGCACGACCGCTGCCGCCGCCGCGCCGCCCGCGATCGCCGCCCACGGGACGACCGAGCGCAGCGCGTCCACGATGACGTCGTCGCCGCTCCAGCGGGTCCGCTTGGCGTGCCCCGCGAGCCAGCGCAGCAGCGTGCGCGACAGGAACGCGAGCAACAGGCCCGCCGCGAGGGAGATGCCGGCGAGGACGAGGTCGTCCAGGGTCAGCGCGCGGTTCACCGGTCACCTCCGCGGCGTGCGCCGGCTGCGGAGTGGGGAGGTCTCGTCACGTGGTCACCTGCTCGATGTGCGGGAAGTGCGAACGCGCCGGTCCGGGAACTCCGGTGACCGGCGCGATCGTTCATCCTGCCGTATCCGGCACACCAGTTCGCACCGGGACCGGCGCTCTTCGGGCACGTGGCTCAGACGATGCCCTCCGCCAGTTCGGCCTGGTCGCGGTCGCTGCCGTACGCGGCGGCGGTGGGAGTGCCGTAGGACCGGCGGGCGACGTACCACCACACGCTCGCCAGGACCAGCACGACGGCGAGCGCCACCGAGGCGTAGTTCATCGTGTCCACGGTGACCGGTGAGGTCTGCGGCAGGCAGAACAGCACGGTCACGCAGGCCACCCAGATCACCGCGATCCAGCCGACCGGCCTGCTCCAGCGGCCCAGATGCCACGGCCCGGGCCGGAAACGGTCGCCCGCGCGCAGCCGCAGCAGCACGGGGATGGCGTAGGCCGGGGTGATGCCGATGACGTTGATGGCGGTCACCGCGTTGTACGCCGTCGCCGAGTACAGCGACGGCAGGGCGAGGACGCCGGCCACCACGACGGCCAGCCACACGGCGGCGACCGGCGTCTGGGTGCGGCTGCTCACCTTGCGCCACAGGTGCGAGCCGGGCAGCGCGCCGTCCCGGCTGAACGCGAAGAGCATCCGGCTGGCCGCCGCGACCTCGGCGTTGCCGCAGAACAGCTGGGCGATGATCACGACCAGCAGCAGCGCGCTGGCGCCGCCGGTGCCGAGGCCGTCGAGCAGGATCTGCGCGGGCGGCACCCCGGTCGCGGTGGTGCGCGTGGCGTCGTAGTCCTGGATGGCGAAGGTCAGTCCGGCGAGCAGCACGAACCCGGCGATCCAGGACGCCCAGATGGACCTGACGATGCCACGCGCCGCCGCCACCGAGGCCTGCGCGGTCTCCTCGGACAGGTGGGCGGAGGCGTCGTAACCCGAGAAGGTGTACTGCGCGAGCAGCAGGCCGACCGCCGCCACGTACAGCGGGTTGTGCCAGCCGGTCTCGTTGACGAACTTCGTGAACACGAAGGACACCGACCGGTGGTGGTCGGGGACGATCGCGAGCGCGCCGACGATGAGCGCGACGCCCGCCAGGTGCCACCACACACTCACCGAGTTGAGCACGCTGACCAGGCGGACGCCGAACAGGTTCAGCACCGCGTGCAGGAGCAGAATGGCGCAGAAGATGAGCATGGTCCGGCCCGGCGTCGGCGTGAAGCCCCACTGCAGGTTCGCGAACGCGCCGGTGAACAGCGCGGCGCCGTAGTCGATGCCGGCGATCGCGCCGAGCAGCCCGAGCAGATTCAGCCAGCCCGTGTACCAGCCCCAGCGCCGGCCGCCGAGCCGGTCGGCCATGTAGTACAGGGCGCCGGAGGTCGGATAGGCGCTGGTGACCTCGGCGAGCGCCAGGCCGACGCACAGCACGAACAGGCCGACGCCCGCCCAGCCCCACAGCATCACGGCGGGTCCGCCGGTGTTCAGGCCGAAGCCGTACAGGGTCATGCAGCCGGACAGGACCGAGATCACCGAGAAGCTGATCGCGAAGTTGCCGAAGCCGCCCATGCGGCGGGCCAGGACCGGCCGGTAGCCGAGTTCGCGCAGCCGCTGCTCCTCGTCCTGCTGGGGCAGGCCCGGGGCGGGCGCGGGATCGGGGGTGGACATGCGGGGGACCTCCGGGTCGACGGGCTGGGGACAGGGCACGTTCAGGGGGTCTTCAGGGGCTGGTGCCGTCCGCGGCCGCCCGGCTGCGCTCCCGGGCCTGGGTGAACACCTCCACGGCACGGGCACGGTCGGGCGTGCGGTACAGCCACGGCGGGGGCGTGAAGTACGGGCCGATGGCGTCGAACACCCGGGCCGCGTCGCGGAACTGCAGCGAGCCCCACAGGGCGTGGGCCAGGTGGTTGAGGTCCAGCAGGGAGCGCTCGGCGGGCCGCGTGTGCCCGAACCAGGACTCCAGGGCACGCCGCGCCTCCCGGGCCGAGTCCTCCGCCACCCAGTGCAGGTCGAGCGCCGCGTCGTGCCCGCTGGCACGCCGGTAGCGCTCGACGCGGACGTACAGCGGCAGCACGTGCAGCGCGGAACCGTGCGGGGCCCGCGCGGCGGCCCACTGCGCGTAGCCGGCGGCCTCCGCGAGCCGGCCCGAGCCGCCCCGCACATACAGGAACTGCAGCATCCGGTGGTGCGCCTCGCGGTTGTACGGGTCGCGCTTGTCCGCCTCGGCCAGCAGTCCCCAGGGACCCGGCGGCAGCACCGGCTCGGGCGCGGCCACCCGGTGCTCCTCCCACCGCTGCTCCGGATCCAGCTGCGCCAGCGCCAGCAGGCACACCCAGGGCACCGGGTCCTGCGGGGCGATCCGGGTGGCGGACTGGGCGGCGTCCCAGGACTCGATCCACAACTCGTGGGTACGGCGGTGCCTCTCCCGCTGGGCCCGCAGCGCCCGCTCCACCCCGACCCGCGCGTGCATCACCGCGGCATGGACGCTCTCCGGCTCCTCCGCGAGCCAGGCGCGCACCACGTCGGTGCCGGCGGCGGCCGCCGCGAGGACCTGGGTGCGCTGGGTCCACTGCCAGCCGTGCGCGGTGTCCGCCAGCAGCGCGCGCATCGCCATCCAGCGGCCGGTGCGCAGATCCTGGAGCGCGGCGCGCAGGGCGTGGTCGGGGCCGGCGGGGTCGTAGGAGGGGCGGGGGGCTTCTCTGGCCATCAGCCGTCGGTCCCGGGCCGGCGCACGGGCGAGCTGACGGGGTCGCGTGGCAACGGCCCTCCTGTGGGCGGCGGTCGTGGGGTGGCGCGCGGGTCGGCGGTCACTATAGAGGTGCCGGTTCCGCCTTGCCATTGTTGCCAACTCAACCACCTGTTCAGGCGAGTTGAGCGGCGGGAAGAAGCTTGACGGCGGCCAGGGCGCGGCGGCAGGCTGACGCGGTGATCTTCGGTGCGAAGTGGCGGGAGGTGTGATGGCGAAGCCGGTGCTCGCCGTCGACCAGGGCACGTCCGGCACCAAGGCCCTCGTGGTCTGCCCGGAACGCGGCGTCCTGGGCTCCGGGTTCGCCGAGGTCCGCCCCCGGTACCTGCCCGGCGGCCTGGTCGAGGTGGACCCGGCCGAGCTGTACGACTCCGTGGTCCACGCCGGCCGGCAGGCGCTCGCCGAGGCCGGTGAGGACGTCGTGGCCCTGGGCCTGGCCAACCAGGGCGAGACCGTCCTCGCCTGGGACCCGGCCGACGGCCGCCCGCTCACCGACGCCCTGGTGTGGCAGGACCGGCGCGCCGAATCGGTGTGCGCCGAACTCGCCGAGCACGCCGAGGAACTGCGCCGGCTGACCGGGCTGCCCCTCGACCCGTACTTCGCCGCGCCGAAGATGGCCTGGATCCGCCGCCACCTCACCCGCGAGGGCGTCGTGACCACCTCCGACGCCTGGCTGGTCCACCGCCTCACCGGCGCCTGTGTCACCGACGCCGCCACCGCCGGCCGCACCCAGCTCCTCGACCTCGACCGCGCCGAGTGGTCCCCGCGCGCCCTCGACCTGTACGGCCTGGCCGGCGAACGCCTCCCCGAGGTGACCGACACGGCCGGACCGGTGGGCACCACCACGGCCTTCGGCCGCGAGATCCCGCTCACCGGACTGATCGTCGACCAGCAGGCCGCGCTGCTCGCCCAGCGCGTCACCGCGCCCGGCGCCGCCAAGTGCACCTACGGCACCGGCGCGTTCCTGCTCGCACACACCGGCGACCGCCCCCGGCGCGGCAGCTCCGGCCTGGTCAGCTGTGTCGCCTGGCGGCTCGCCGGAACGCCCGCCTACTGCCTCGACGGCCAGGTCTACACGGCCGCCTCCGCCGTCCGCTGGCTCACCGAACTCGGCGTCATCTCCTCCGCCGCCGACCTCGACCCCGTCGGCGGTGCCGTCCCCGACAGCGGCGGGGTCACCTTCGTGCCCGCCCTCGCCGGACTCGCCGCCCCCTGGTGGCGCGGCGACCTGCGCGGCTCGCTCACCGGCCTCGGCCTCGACACCGGCCCAGGCCATCTGGTGCGCGCCCTGTGCGAAGGCATCGCCGCCCAGGTCGCCGAACTCGCCGACGCGGCCGCCGCCGACCTCGGCGCCCCGCTGGACACGCTCCGTGTCGACGGCGGCCTGACCCGCTCGGCGCTGCTCCTGCAGACCCAGGCCGACCTGCTGCAACGCCCTGTCGAGGTGTCCGCGCTGCCCGACGCGACCGCACTCGGCGCGGCCGCCCTCGCCCGCCTCGGCGCGGACCGTACCCTCACCGTCGAACAGGCACTGCCCGACTGGAAGCCCGCCGCCGTGTACGAACCCCGCGTCACCGCCGACCAGGCCGCCGAACGCCGCGACCGCTTCCGTACCGCCGTGGCCGCGCTGCTCGGCTCATGACCGTCACCCGGGAAGGCCCGCTGCCCGGTCGGACGTACGACGTCGTGATCGTCGGCGCCGGAGTCGTCGGCTGCGCCCTCGCCCGTGAACTCGCCCGCCGGCCCCGGCTGAGCGTCGCCCTGGTGGAGGCCCAGGACGACGTCGGCCAGGGCACGTCCAAGGCGAACACGGCGATCCTGCACACCGGTTTCGACGCCGTCCCGGGGACCCTGGAGGCCCGGCTGGTCCGCGAGGGCCACCACCGGCTGGGCGCCTACGCCACCGAGACCGGCATCCCCGTCGAACGCGTCGGCGCCCTGCTGGTCGCCTGGGACGAGGAACAGCTGGCCGCCCTGCCCCGGCTGGCCGGGAAGGCCGAGCGCAACGGCTACGGCGAGACGTCCTTGCTCGGCTCCGGCGAGGTGTACGCCCGCGAACCCCGCCTGGGACCCGGAGCCCTCGGCGCCCTGCACGTGCCCGGCGAGAGCATCGTCTGCCCCTGGACGACGACCCTGGCCTACGCCACCCAGGCGGTCCGCGCCGGAGTGGACCTGCACCTGAACACCGCGGTCGCACGGGCGACTTGGCAGGCCGGCCACCACCTGGCCACGTCCCGGGGAACCCTGCGCGCCCGCCGGCTGGTCAACGCGGCCGGACTGCACGCCGACACCGTCGACCGGCTGCTCGGCCACGAGGACTTCACCGTCACCCCGCGCCGCGGCCAGCTCCTGGTGTACGACAGGCTCGCCCGCCCGCTCGTCCGGCACATCCTCCTGCCCGTGCCGACCGCGTTCGGCAAGGGTGTCCTGGTCGCGCCCACCGTCCACGGCAACGTGCTGCTCGGGCCCACCGCCGAGGACCTCGACGACAAGCGGGCCACGGGCTCCACCGCCGAGGGCCTCGCCGGACTGCGGGACAAGGGCCGCCGTATCCTGCCCGACCTCCTCGACGAGGAGGTCACCGCCGTCTACGCCGGGCTGCGCGCGGCCACCGGGCAGGAGGACTACCGGATCACCGCTCACCCCGAGCAGGGGTACGTCACCGTCGGCGGCATCCGCTCCACCGGCCTGACCGCGTCGATGGCCATCGCCGCCCACGTCACCGGCCTGCTGGCCGGCACGGGCCTCGACCTCGGCCCGGTGCGCGAGCCGGACCCGGTGACCATGCCCGACCTCGGCGAGGTCCTCCCGCGCCCCTGCCAACGGCCCGACCTCATCGCCGCCGACCCCGAGTACGGCGCCCTCGTCTGCCACTGCGAGCGCGTCTCCCGGGGAGAGATCCGCGACGCCCTCGCCGCTCCGATCCCGCCCCGCACCCTGGAGGCCCTGCGCCGACGCACCCGCGCCGGGGCGGGCCGGTGCCAGGGGTTCTACTGCGGCGCGGCCGTACGGGACCTGCTGGAACAGGGTCTCGCGGAGGCCGGTCCGGCCGGCCGGGGGCCGTGGGGAAAGGGGCGGCCATGACGAGCCCGCGCCGGGTCGACGTCCTCGTCGTCGGTGCCGGCCCCGCCGGACTCGCCGCCGCCGCACGGCTGGCCGCCGCCGGTGCCGGGCACGTGGAGGTGCTGGATCGGGAGGCCGAGCCGGGGGGAGTCCCACGGCACTGCGTACACGGCGGCTTCGGCACGTGGACGCGTCCGCTGACCGGTCCGGGGTACGCCCGCCTGCTCGCGGAGGCCGCCGCCCGCGCGGGCGCGGTGGTCCGGACCGGCGTGACGGCCCTGGACTGGGCAGGGCCCGGGGCGCCCGGGGCGGTGGGTCTCTTCGGTCCGGGGCCGGGGGCCGCGGATCCGGCGGTGGCAGGGGAGTCCGGGGCGGGCGTTCCGGAGGAGGCCGCAGCCGAGGCGTCCCCCACGCCGACCAGCGGCCCGCCGGAGCAGACCGCCGCCGCAACCGGCCCGTGCGCGTCCACGAGCGTGCCCCTCGCCGGCTCCGGTACCGGCCGGGTGCCCCCCGCCACCGGCTCCGGTACCGGCCCGGCGCTCCACGTCGTCGGTCCCGGCGGCCCCGAGACCGTCGAGGCACGGGTCGTCGTCCTGGCCACCGGTGCCCGGGAGCGCCCGCGCGCCGCCCGGCTGGTGCCCGGCACCCGCCCCGCCGGCGTCTACACCACCGGTGAACTCCAGCAGGCGGTCCATCTCTACGGGCAGCGCGTCGGCACCCGCGCGGTCGTCGTCGGCGCCGAGGACGTCTCGTACGCGGCGGCCGCCACCGTGCGCGCGGCCGGCGCCGAGGTGGTCGCCCTGCTGACCGAGCACCCGCGGGCCCAGACCGGACGGGCCCGCGCCCAGACCGCCCGGCTGCGCCACGGCATCCCGCTGCTGACGGGGACCACGGTCGCCGAACTCCTCGGCCACGGCCGCCTGTCCGGCGTCCGCGTCCGGCACCGCGACGGCCGTACGACCCTGCTGGCCTGCGACACCGTCGTCTTCACCGGCGACTTCGTACCCGATCACGAACTCGCCCGGCGCGGCGCCCTCGCCCTGGACCCCGGCACCCGCGGCCCCGCCGTCGACGGCACCCTGCACACCTCCCGGACCGGGGTCTTCGCCGCCGGGAACGTCCTGCACGCCGTCGAACGCGCCGGTGCGGCGGCCGGTGAGGGGGCCAGGGCCGCCGGCGCGGTGCTGGACTTCCTGGCGGGAGCCCCCTGGCCGGACCCCGGCGTCCCGCTCGTCGTCGAGGAGCCGCTGCGCTGGATCGCCCCGAACCGCGTCACCCCCACCGGGCCGCCCGCCCGTTACGTCCTGCGCACCGGCGCCCCGCTCACCCGCCCGGTCCTGCGGATCCACCAGGACGGCCGCCTCCTGCACCATGAGCGGCCGGTACTCGGCACCGCACTGCCGAACCGCACGCTCACCCTCAGCGCACACTGGCACGACCGAGTCGACCCGAAGGGCGGGGAGGTCCGGGTGAGCACAGCCTGACCACCCCGCCCCCACCCCCGACAACACTCCGCCACCGCCCCCTTCCGGGGCTCCGGAGCCTTCGCCCGCCCCGTGCCATGGGCTGCGCCCGGCCCCTCCGCCGAGGGTCTGACCGGCCCTGGCGAATGACAGGGCTCGACCGGCCGCGCAACAGGGCTTCCGCTCCGCCCCCGTGTGGCTTGGTCCGGCTCCGCCAGTGGCTACGCTCGCCGCCCCGGTCCTCACAACGCTCCGCCCAGCGTCCGCCCGTGATGGCGTCCCGGGCCGCCCCCCGCCAGCGGTTCCGTCTCAAGCCTCGCGCCCCGCAGGCCGGCCCCCCGCCACTGGCGCCACCCCAAGCCCCTTCCCGCCCGTCCCCCCGTTATGTTTTCCGCGGTCCTGCAAGAGGACCGCTGGCCTCCGGGCCCGGCATGACTGTTCCCCCCTGTCGAACGGATGACCTGGGGGGTGGTG